>CALRLF020000032.1:0-44807 GCA_943368475.1 Allobosea thiooxidans | reverse complement strand
AAGAAGAACAAAAAATTAATAGCGACAAAATGATTATTAAAGCTATTAACGAAAATCCACGTCGTTGGTTTGGTACTTATGAACTGGGTAACAGCGTAGACCCAAGAACTCAAAGTGAAGATTTAAGTGATAATGCCATGAAAGCAAGTGAATATGGTATTAAAAACTTAAAACGTATTCTTGTTGGTTTACCAGAATGGACAAAAGAGGAAGGCGAAAACTATGAGAACCTAAGTGAAGTATATGGTCAACTAGTTGGTCAATTTAATAGATATATTGGACACGTATTAAGAAATATTGGTGGTATTCAAGAAACCTACAAAAGCAATAGCCAACCTGGAGACGTTTTTGAAGCTACACCAAAAACTATACAAAAAGAAGCATTTGCTTTCTTAAACAATCAATTGTTTAATACGCCAACTTGGTTATTGGATAAAAACATTTTAAACAAAATCAATAATCCAATCAGTAACGAAAGAGTACAAACCATTCAAACAAGTGCTTTAAACTTTTTATTAGATGCAACACGTTTAAACAGAATGATTGCTTCTGCCAATCGTTTTGGTGCTGCTAATGTTTATCAGTTTGATGAATTAATGGAAGATGCAAAAAAAGCAGTTTGGAGCGAATTGGCTGCTAAAAAACCAGTAGATGTATACAGAAGAAATTTACAAAAAGCACATGTTGAAAAACTGATTAGTTTACTTGGTGCTTCTACTCAAACTTTAAACATTGGTGGCCAAACATTTGTAGTAGGTGCAGATACAAAAAATACAGATATTACTTCTTATAGTCGTGGTCAGTTAAAAACTTTACAAGCAGAAATTAATGCTGCTTTACCTGCTACTACTGATAAAATGACAAAGTACCATTTACAAGATGTAGTAGAAAGAATTAAAAAGGCTTTAGATCCTAAATAATTTATTTGTCTATTTAAATTAAAAAAGTCTCAATGATTTTCATTGAGACTTTTTTAATTTAGGAGATCTTTTTTATTGATCAATAAACAACACATAAAATGCTTAAAATATTGAAATATACGTACATAATATTCTTTGTTTTTTCATTTCAAAATGTTCATGCACAAACAAAAATTAGTACAGAGGAGGAGGAAGTTTATAGGGCATACTTAGAACAAGTAACCAGCCTTTTAGAAGCAAGAGGAATGGAAAGAACAGAGGTGGAATTGGTTTTGGCTGAGTATAAAAATAACAATATAAAATCCGATAAGGATTTAGCAACGGTAATAGGTAAACTGTATCCATCGGATAGAGACTTAGCAGTAATTTTTTATTTTTTTAAAAATGATAGCTTAAGAACTACACTCTTTGAGCCAGGCAAAATAATTGCACAACAAACAATTGCAATAGCAGCTAATACGCTATTAGAATTAAGCAGTAATATTAATCAATCACTTAACTTGTATCAATCATCTGTCAATAAATCTCCGCAGCAAAGAGGTGTTTCTTTGAAATATCCTTCCAACAACAAAAAAAGTTTTGATCAAAATATTGAGGAAGCTACAAAAATATTATTACCTAAAAGCTTTACTATAAAGTATAAACATTTAATAGTAATACCTGCATATAATATTAGTGCCATTCCATTTCATTTGCTAAAACCCTATAGTAACAATGAATATTTAATAGATCATTGTAGCTACTCCATTGCCCCAAGTATTATAGACTTAGTAGTACTGAGGTATAAAATGTTGAGAAAGAAATTGCCTGAAAATAAGTTTAGAGTAATAAAAAATATTTTTTCGGCTACTGCAGAAAGAAATTATAATGAGGTAGAGAAGAATAAAGTTTTGCATACATTAGACTCAACCACATATTTACTTAAAAACCCACTTTTTGTAAGCAATCCCAATTATCCTACCAACAATAATTATGTGTTTCCAAACTTAGATGGTGCAAAAAAAGAAGTAGAAAATGCAGTAAAATATGCAACGAAATACAAACTGTTTGATGGGAAAAATGCACTAAAAGATAGCATTTTAAAATACATTCCTTTTGCCGATGTTGCATATTTTGCTACACATGGTATTGCCAGCTACGAAGACCCCATGAATAAAAGCTTTTTGGTATTGAGTGATACCAATAACTTTTTAACTGCAAAAGATATCATGAATACTCGATTAAAGAAAACTAGTTTTCCAGAAATGGTAGTTTTATCTGCATGCCAAACTGGACTTGGAAAGTTTATGCATGCAGGTACAGTTGGCTTAGCAAGGGCATTTTTGATTGCAGGATCTAATCATGTAATCATGAGTTTATGGAATGTAGACGACCAAGCAACTGCATATTTAATGAATGCATTTATTAAATATTTAAACCAAAAAACAGCCTACTTACCATCGGGAGCTTTACAAAAAGCAATTCTGGAAACCAAAGCAAAATACAATCACCCATCCAAATGGGCAGGTTTTGCAATGTTTGGTATTAACTACTAAAATAAATAACAAAATCATTGCAACCCTTTTTGCTATTTTAGCCAAAATTGAAGATATGAAATGTGCATATTCATTATTATTCTTACTAATTGTAACATCGGGTTTTAGCCAACAAAAAAAAATTTGGGGATTGGTATTAGATAGTGCAACCAAACAACCCATAGAATATGCAAGTATTACCAATATTGGCACCAACAAAACCAGTATTAGCAATACCAAAGGAAGGTTTAGTATTGATATAGTTGAAGGAAATATTTTATCAGTTGCATCTATCAATCACTATTTCGATACCTTAATTCTGAGTAAAAAAAATTTAGCAGCCGATACATTAATTGTTTATTTAAAGGCCATTTCTCAAAATCTAAAAGAAGTAACTGTTACAGCCATTTTAAACCGCTATCAAAACGATAGTGCACAACGCAGAAAAAGTTTTTTAGAAGATGTTGGCAGCAATAAAATCCCTACTGTTTCAAGTGCCAATAGTGGTGCAGGAATTGGCATTAATTTAGATCGTTTCAGTAAACGTGAAAAGAACAAAAGAAGGGCATTTGATTTATTTGAATCGATGGAAAAGGAACAGTACATCAATTATCGTTTTTCTATTCAGTTGGTAAGCCGTTATACCACTTTACGTGACGATAGTTTATTTGATTTTATGCAGCAACACCGACCATCGTATAAATGGCTACGCAATCATATTACCGAAGAAGACATAAAGTATTATATCAACGAGCAGTTAAAACTGTATTTTAAGAGAGGTAAGAAAGCGGAGTAATTTATTTTAAAAATATTATAATTACTTTCCAATTTTTACTCCTTTTACTTTTCTCTCGTCGGTATTTACATTAACTTTTAGATTTTTCTTTATTTGTAATTTTGCATTTGCCCCTTTAATTACTTTAAAATTCTTTCCTTCAAAAACAACATAAAAAGCATTACCTGTGGTAGAGCCATAAAGTTGATAAAAATCATCGTTGTCTTTTACATTATCTCCAAATACAAGAAATCGATCGTTACCAGTTTCAAAATAAACCATTAGTCTTTCTTTATCAAGTGATTTAGCAACAGCAAATGTTTCTTTAGGAATAGTTATGTAGTAATAATAATATCCTTCTTTAAATTCTACTTTACCACTTTTAATTTGTTCGTTTTTTACTGAAGTTTTATACTCCAATACAATTTCAATATCATTATAAAACTGAATTTTATTAATGTTAGTCTCCAGCTTTTTTCTAAGTGGTGTAGTAAAATATGATTTGGGTGTACTACATGAAAACATAATAGCAGCAAGAACTAAAGTAAGAAAAGTTTTCATTTTTATTATATTAAATTGAGTTGTTATTATTTTAAGGCAGAAATATCTTTTACTCGTATCGTAGTGCGACAATTGGATTTAATCTGGAAGCTTTTATTGCAGGATATAAACCAGCCAATAAACCTACTGCTGAGCAAATTACAATGCCTGCAATTACCCAGTTCCATGGAATAATAAACCCTGTATTTAAATATGAGGCAAAGAGATTGCCTACTAATATTCCTAAGATAATTCCACAAACAGCACCCATTAAACTAATGATCATACTCTCGAATAAAAACTGCTGACGAACATATTTACTTTTACCACCAATTGCTTTAATTAAGCCAACTTCACGGGTACGTTCGTTTACAGCTACCAGCATAATATTCATTAATCCTATTGCTGCACCAATTAAAGTAATCATTCCAATTGCTCCTGCACTGCCAGTAATGCTGCTTAAAAATCCTATAAATAGTTCAGCTACTTTATCGCTTTTTTCAATGGCAAAATTATCGGCATCAATTGGCTGTAATTTTCTTACAGCTCTAAATACTGACGTAGCTTCACTTGCAGCAACATCTAACTCTTGCACATTGTTTACCATCACTCCAATTAGGAATGTTGGTGAGGCTGTTTGTAACCTAGAAGCATTGTTGTAAGACGTAACTACAATATCATCTTGACGCAAAAAACTGCTAGAACCCTTCTCTTTTAGCAAGCCAATTACCCTATAAGGCATACCAGCAACACGTATAATTTTGTCAATGCACTTTTCCGGATTTTCGCCAAAAAGTTTTTTAGCAGTACTGCTTCCAATAAGACACACATTACGCCCACTGCTAACATCTAAATTGTTTAGATTTCTGCCTTCGGCTACAGTGTATCCATTTACAGCAAGATAATTTTCATCTCCACCAAAAATAGTTGTGATGGGGTTTGTTTTTTTATTTTCATAGCTGCAATCAATTCCACCACCACCTCTTCTATAGATACTTACAACCGAAGGAAATGTGTAATTTTTTTTGAAGTACTCAGCGTCTTCTTTTCTGATATTTTTATCGAGGTTCGATTTTTTTTCTTTGCCTCTTTGTGTTTTTTCCATTGAACCACGATTGGGACCACCACCAAATTTAATATTTGATTCTTTGTATCGAATACTAAAAGCATTAGCCCCCATGCTCGAAAAACTTTCTTTCAGGCTTTGATTCATAGCTTCTATGGCTGTAATAATACCAATCAATGCCATGATACCAAAAGCAATAATGGTAACTGTAATGCCAGTACGTAATTTATTACTTCGTACAGTACGAAAAGCCAGTTGAAATGAATCTGTAATGGTCATGTAAAAGATATTACTTCAGTAATATCAATAAAGATAAATGAGATTGATTGATTGTATGTAGTTTTTATGCATACACTTCAACAAATTAAATATAAAAAGCCGAAATCAATATGTCGGGAAATACACCAAACAACACTATTAGTACAGCAACAGCCACTAAAGCCAACTTAAAACCACCGGAAATTTCTGCAACAACTGGTTCTCCTTCTTTAAAGTACATGGCTTGTATTACTTTAAAATAATAGTACACACTTATTGCTGCAAATAAAACACCAATAATTACCAACCAAATGGCAAAAGAACCTCCAGATTGCATTACTGATAACAGCATATAATACTTTGCAAAAAATCCAGCTGTTAAAGGAATACCAGCAAGAGAAAGTAAGAAAATTGTAGTTGTAAAAGCCAATAAAGGATGCGATTTTCCTAAGCCTTTGTAACCATCAAAGCTGTGATCATCGATTTTAATTAAAACAGCAAAAATGCCTACAGTGGCCAATGTATAAGCAACAGAATACAATAAAATGCCTTCTTTGGCTAAATCGTTTTTAGCATATAAAGCAAATAGCATAAAGCCAGCTTGTGCTATACTTGAATAAGCTAGCATTCGCTTAACACTTTGCTGAAATACTGCAGTAATATTACCTACCAATAAAGTTGAAACAATTACCAGCACCAACACCACTTTCCATAAAGTACCCATTTCCTCTGCTTTTGCAAAAAACAAAGTAATCATAGCAATGAACCCAGCTGCCTTAACAATGGTTGCCATGAATGATGTGAATACACTTGGGGCACCATCGTACACATCGGGTGTCCAAAAATGAAAGGGTGCTGCCGATACTTTAAATAACATTGCAACAAATACAAACAACAAACCAAATACTTCTAATATTGGTGTTTGTTGTAAAGGATTTGCTACTTGTTCTTTGGCTAAAACTGCTATGCCAAAATTACCACTTGCCCCATAAATTAAGGCAATACCCATTAGCATTAAACCTGTGGTAAAAGACCCCATTAAAAAGTACTTTAACGCAGCTTCATTGCTTTTTAAATTTTTCTTAGCCGAGCCAGTTAATATGTATAATGGAATAGATAGAATTTCTATTCCCAAAAACATCATCAACAAATTATTGTAAGCAGTTAATATACTTACCCCACATAAAACGAAGAAGATTAATGCAAAATATTCTGCAGCATAACTTCCTGTTTTTACAATATCGCTACCACTTAGCAATACATAAATTAAAGTACCTGCAATTGCCAAGCTATTGAAGAATAAACCAAACTTACTAAATGCCAACATATCCTTTACGTCTACCTTAACAGCATACCAGCCATAAGCATCGGCAAAGTTGCCCAGTAACAAAATAATTAAAGCAGCAATGGCTGTATTTTTTACAGCACTTTTATTGGAAGTAATAATGCCAGAAAACATCATTACAACACCCAGTAAAGCCGAAAGTATTATTGCATTCATACGATTAATACCTCTAAAGGAAATTTATGCGATGCAGTTGCACCACTTTTGGTAAAATATTATTTACTAAACACTGCTGTTACAGTATCTTTTGTTAGTTCAATCATTGGTTGTGGATATACGCCAAACACCAAAATCACTACCACCAATACAATCAACATCAATTGAATATTGCCACTCACTTCACCAGTTTGTTCAGTCACAGCAACAGTATTTCCATAAAACAGTTTTTGCACCATGTTTAAAGTATAAACTGCAGCCAAAATAATGCTGATTCCTGCAATAGCAGTTATAAATACATTGTATTGAAACAAACCATTGAACATTAAAAATTCGCCTACAAAAGCATTGGTTAATGGTAATGCAATATTTGCAAATGCCATTACTACAAATAAGATAGCCAATGTTGGTGCTTTTTGTGCTAATCCACCCAATTCACTAAACTTACTAGTACCTGTTTTTTGCTCAATGGCATCAGCAACAATCCATAAGCCAATTACATTAATGCCATGGCTAAACATTTGAATCATTACCCCTTTTAAACCAATGGTATTCATGGCAAAAATGGCTGCACTCATTAATCCAATATGTGCAATAGATGAATACGCAATTAAACGCTTCATATCGTCTTGCTGAATGGCAATTAATGAAGCGTAAATCATTCCTATAACAGATAAAATAATAATCAAAAATCCATATTGATGCGTAGCATCGGGAAATACAGGAATTAACCAGCGGATAACTGCAAAAATTCCCATTTTAACCATGATACCACTTAGTACCATGGTTACAGCAGTTGGTGATTGCTCATACGCATCGGGCTGCCAAGTGTGAAAAGGGAAGATGGGCATTTTGATAGCAAATGCAATAAAAAATAACCAGAAAGCTAATCCCTGTTCTTTTGCTGTAAGTTGTAAAGCATAAATATCTTTTATAGCAAAACTGTGTTCAGGAGTTTTGAAATACAAAAACAAAATACCAACCAGCATTAATAGAGAACCTACGAAAGTGTAAATGAAAAATTTGAAGGTAACGGCGATTCTTTTTTCGCCACCCCAAATACTGCACAAGAAATAAACAGGAATTAAAGCCAACTCCCAAAAGAAATAAAACAACAAACAATCGGCAGCCACAAAAACACCCATTAAACCAGCTTGTGTTAACAGCATTAATGCATAAAACTGATTGGCATTTTTATATTCGTTGTTATAGGTTGCTGCAAATATGATGGGAAAAGAAACGGCAGTTAATAAGGTAAGCATTTTGCTCATTCCATCTAAAGAAACAGCAAACCTGCTTCCTAAAGATGGTAGCCAACTTACGTCGTGGCTAAAACTGCTAGCAGGTACAACTTTAAAAACAGCCAATAAAATAACTGTCATTGTTACAACAGATGCTGCTAATGCCAACTGCTTACTGCCATTAGCTCCCTTTATAAAAAAGGAAAGCAATCCAGCAATTAAAGGAATAAATATGAGAAGTACCGGGATCATAATATTTTTTTCGGATGAATCTTAATGAAATAATTTTCCTGCTAATTTTAAAATCGATGCATCATAAAACCAAAGTAATATGAATACAACGATAGATAAAATCATTACCATAATATAATTGCCAACCTGTCCACTTTGCACCAATCTTAATTGACGAGCTGAATAGTTAACCAACTTGCCCACATTGTTTACAGAACCATCAATAATTTTTTTCTCTACAATGTTTTTTAAGAACGCTGCAATTGCCAATAATGGTTTTACAACAATTGTTTCATACAACTCATCGATATACCATTTATTAGCCAACACTTTACTTACCCCTTCTGCATCTTTTAATTCAGGTTTTTTGCTAAATCTTAAAATAGCAAAAACAATAGCTAAAGCAGCAATAATTACAGATGCAGCCATTAAAGCAAACTCAGTGCTGTGTTCAATGGTGTGAGCTTGTTCAGTAACCAAAACAGGAGCAAGAAAATGATGCAATTCATGATGTCCACCTAAAATTTCAGGTACACCAACAAAACCTCCAAACACACTTAATGTGGCCAATACAATTAGAGGAATGGTCATTGCACTTGGCGACTCATGTAAATGATGTTCTTGGTCGTGAGTTCCTCTGAAAGTTCCTAAAAACGTAGTGGCATATAAACGGAACATGTAAAAAGCAGTTAATCCAGCAGTTACTGCACCAACGCCCCAATAAATTGGAGAGTGGGCATAAGCAGCAGCCAATATTTCATCTTTAGAAAAGAAACCACTAAATGGTGGGATTCCTGAGATGGCTATACAACCCAATAAGAACGTTAAATGGGTAATAGGTAATTTCTTTTTTAATCCACCCATATTACGAATGTCTTGTTCATGGTGCATTGCATGTATTACAGAACCTGCACCTAAGAACAACAATGCTTTAAAGAAAGCATGTGTCATTACATGAAAAACTGCACCTGTGTAAGCACCAACACCCAAACCTAAAAACATATAACCTAACTGACTTACAGTAGAGTAAGCCAATACTTTTTTAATATCATTTTGCTTAATAGCAATTGTTGCTGCAAATAAAGCTGTTACTAAACCAATGATGGCTACTAAATTCATAGCAACATGACTCATGCTGTACAGCACATTGCTACGTGCAATCATGTAAATACCAGCAGTAACCATGGTTGCAGCATGTATTAACGCACTTACAGGCGTTGGACCAGCCATAGCATCGGGCAACCAAGTGTACAAAGGGATTTGAGCACTTTTACCCATTGCTCCTACAAACAATAAAATGGTAATTACTGTAACATCAAAGCTGCTTAGATTTTTTGCCAATGCAAAAACATCGGCATAATTTACTGTTCCCAATTTTGCGATTATCCAAAATACAGCTAATAGAAATCCAAGGTCGCCAATACGGTTCATTACAAAAGCTTTTTTAGCTGCATAATTGTAATTATCGTTTTTAAACCAGTAGCCAATTAATAAGTAAGAACATAAACCCACACCTTCCCAACCAATAAACATAATTACATAGTTGGCTCCTAACACCAACAACAACATAGAGAACACAAACAGGTTTAAATAAGCAAAGTAGCGACCAAAATGTTGTGGTTCTTCTTCATGCATATAAGCACTCGAATACAAATGAATTAAGAAACCAATGCCTGTGATGATTAAAAGAAATAAAGCACTCAACTGATCTACCTGAAAAGCAAATGCAATACTTAATGGTGTAGAGCCATTGAAGTTTTCTATATTAATAAAATTAAATGCAGTAGCTGTAAAACCTCCATGTGCTTTCACATCAAAAAACAATACCAAACTAACTATAAAAGAAGCCAGTATTGCACCACTGCCAATAATGCCAATCAATGTTTTCGATAAAGACTTACGCCCCAATCCATTGATAAGAAATCCTATCAAGGGAAACAATGGAACTAAATAAACCAATTTGCTCATAAACCCTAAATCCCAAACGGGACTTCATTTATTTGTTAGTTAATGCAGATTAAACTTTTACCTTCTTCCCCTTTTGGAGTTAATGGATCTAGTTTTTTAACCTGTTTAAAAAGTTGATATCTACCGAACGTGTATTTCTATACATCATTACAATAATTGCCAAGCCTACACTTACTTCTGCTGCAGCTACCACCATAATAAAAAATACAAACAATTGCCCATCTACTCCTTTAGAAGTGGTATTGTCTAATAAATAAGCACTATTGTAATGCATTTTAGAAAAAGCCACCAACAATAAGTTTACAGCATTTAGCATTAGCTCAATACACATAAACACGATAATGGCATTACGTCTAGTTAATACACCAATAATACCAATGCTAAACAAAGCCAGCGATAAATAAATATAATATTGTATAGGCATTTTCTTGTCGACAGACCATAGTCAATAGACCACAGTCACTTTTTTTATTGTATGAACAAAAATCCATGGTCTATCAACCATGAACTATGGACTTTCTAATTTTTCTTACCAATCACCACAGCACCAACCATTGCACTTAAAAACAACACACTGCTTATTTCAAAAGGCACCACATAATCGCTAAATAAGGCTTTACCCAATTTATCAATTAATCCAATATTACCAGTTGTAAGCATAGCTGTTTTATTACCAATTTCTTTTGAAACCATTTGTGCATTGAATATAATATTGCAGGTACTTATTAAAAAACAACCTCCAGCAATGGTACCAGCCAACTTCATCCAAATATTTTTTTGAGGTTCTGTTTCTTTATTCAAATTCATTAACATAATTACGAATAAGAACAACACCATAATAGCACCAGCATACACAATTAAATTAACGATTGCTAAGAACTGAGCATTCAACAAAACATAGTGACCAGATATACAAAAGAAAACAGCAATTAACCACAATACACTGTGTACTGGGTTTTTGCTAATCACCACCATTAGTGCACTCAATATTGCCAAGCCACTTAAAAACCAAAATAATATTTGTACTGTGTTCATTGTATTAATTTGCTAATTAGCACATTGTTTAGTTTAACCCTTTTGCCTTTGCGTATTCTTCTGGTTGTGTTTTAGGGTTAGGAATTAATAAACTATCCTTTCCATAAATAAAACTTTTTCTATCGAAATTTGCTGGCGTAAATGTTTCACTTAAGTAAATGGCATCTTTAGGGCAAGCCTCTTCACACAAACCACAAAAAATGCAACGCAGCATATTTATTTCGTACTTGGCTGCATACTTTTCTTCTTTGTATAAATGCTCTTCACCGGGTAAACGTTCAGCAGCTTCCATGGTAATTGCTTCTGCAGGGCAAGCAACTGCACACAAACCACAAGCCGTGCAATTTTCACGTCCTTCTTCATCTCTGTTTAAAACATGTAACCCTCTAAAAACAGGACTGAAAGGTCTTTTTACTTCTGGATATTGAATGGTGGGTTGTTTTTTGAACATATGACTAAACGTAATAATCATGCCCTTCAAAATATTCCACAAGTAAATACTTTCCAAGAAGCTCATGGGCCTTCTATCAACTGCTTTTGCTCTATTTGTTAATGCCTGCATAGTATTTTAAGCTTTTAGCTTTCAACAAAAGTTTACGACTAAGTTTTGCAAATATATTTTTTGTAACCAACTAAACAACTTTAATCAACACCTGGTGCGTCGCACCCTTCAACTTTCTGTTCTTTACTGATCCTAAACCAACTAGGTTTTATCCAGTAGGCAATATATAATGTCAAATAAAGAAGTAACAATACAAATCCTATTTCCGTGAACAGTTCTCGATTCAAACTAACGCTACTATTTACTCTATCTCTTAAAACAAGTAACATTCTTAAAATCCAAACCAATAACCAGATAAAATAAACAATTTCGAAAGTAGTCTTCCACCCTTTTTTTGCTTCTTCATCTTTATAAATCGACTTGAATGCCATATTCAATTACTTAAAACTTCCAACCATTCATCTTCAACAAAATCAATGCACCCGTTAGCAACATGTTTAATAATGCCAATGGAATCATTTTTTTCCAACCCAAGTTCATTAATTGGTCGTAACGAAATCTTGGTATCGTCCAACGAATCCACATAAACACAAAAATGAAAATCACTATTTTAATTAACAATGTTCCTACCTGAAATAAGGCTGTCCAGTTACCAATACTACTTGCATAGAGCTTTGCATCGTCTACAAACGGAATATCATAACCACCAAAATATAAGCTGGCCATAACAGCACTGCTCATAATCATGTTAATGTATTCTGAGAATAAGTAGAATCCCATTTTCATGGATGAATATTCCTGATGGTAACCAAAGTTCAATTCATTTTCAGCTTCAGGTAAATCGAAAGGAGTTCTATTACACTCAGCCAATGCACAAATAAAAAAGATGATAAAACCCAATGGCTGATAAACGATATTCCACCAACCAGCTTGCTGTGCTTTTACAATTTGTCCTAATTGTAAAGTTTCAGTAACCATTACCAATGCAATTAAGCTTAAGCCCATCGCCAATTCGTAGCTGATAGCCTGTGAAGCAGCACGTAATGCAGCAATTAAAGAAAACTTATTGTTACTAGCCCATCCACCAATCATAATGCCATAAACACCCATACTTACTACAGCAAAAATGTACAACATACCAATGTTTACATCGGCAATTTGTAAGTCAATTTTTCTATCAAATAAATCAATGGTGCCACCCCAAGGTATTACAGCACAAGTCATTAATGCTGCAGTCATTGCCAAAGCTGGCCCCAGAATGAATAACCATTTGCTGGCATGTGTGGGTATAATTTCTTCTTTGGTAAACAACTTTAAACCATCGGCCAAAGGCTGCAATAATCCAAAAGGACCAGCCCTGTTTGGACCTGGACGATCTTGCAAAATAGCAGCTACTTTACGTTCAGCAAACGTGGTGTACAATGCAATACCCAAGCTAGCTAAAATAATAATTACAATTAAAGCAAGCTTTTCGAGCATTAAAAAAACATCCAATGATAAGAGACTCATTTATCAAAAATTAAATTATTTAAAATCTGTTGAATGAGCCGGTCTATCTAATTTGCTCAATTCAATTTTTGGTTTATTCACTTCACTCACACTATGTATATCCATTAATAATTTTGGCTGACGACCATGTAAAACTTCTGGTAAAGTTTCTTGTGGTTTTACACCACCTTCATAATGACCTTGAGAAATAACTGAATGCCTGTTTACTTTGGTTGGTCCTTCAATTATCCAATCACTTACATTCTTTTTATCGAATCTACACTCGTTACAAATCCAACCAGTTTTGCCATTGCTGGCTTCTTTAATTTCACCCCACTCATCTTTACGTGCAGTTACCCTAAACACTTCATCGCCTCTCATCCACAATTGCACTTCACCACAACATTTTGGATTGTTACAATTTCTATGAGCATCTACTGGCTTGGTAAACCAAACACGATTTTTAAAACGGAAAGTTTTATCTGTTAAAGCACCAACTGGGCATACGTCAATTACATTGCCTATAAAATCGTTTTGTAAATTCTTCTCAATAAAGGTTGCAATTTGAGCATGATCTCCCCTATCTAAAATACCATGTTCTCTTGTTTCAGTTAACTGATCGGCAGTAAATACACAACGAAAACACATAATACAACGTGTCATGTGTAATTGAATTTTATCGCCTAAATCTACTTTATGAAAGGTTCTTCTTTGAAACTCATAACGTGTACCTTCTTTGCCATGTTCATAGCTTAAATCTTGCAAATGACACTCACCTGCTTGATCACAAACTGGGCAATCTAACGGATGATTGATTAACAAAAATTCAACTACACCAGCTCTTGCATCTATTACTTTGGGGGAAGTAATATTTTTTACTTCCATGCCATCCATTACTGTTGTACGGCAACTGGCAACTAGTTTAGGCATAGGACGAGGGTCTTTTTCAGAGCCTTTACTTACTTCTACCAAACAAGTACGACACTTACCACCACTGCCTTCCAGCTTGCTGTAATAGCACATGGCTGGGGGTGCAACTTCACCACCAATTTTACGTGCAGCATTTAAAATAGTTGTACCCGCTGGTACTTCTATAGTAATGTTATCGATGGTAACTTTGAACAATTGTTGCTCACTCATAATTTTAAGCTGTTACTGGAACATGAATCGGATCTGCATAATGTGCCAATCCATAATTTTTTGTTTGTGCTTCTTGTGCATTGTTTACATGCCACTCAAACTCATCTCTAAAATGTCTGATAGCTGCTGCAACAGGCCATGCTGCTGCATCTCCTAACGGACAAATTGTATTTCCTTCAATTTTGCGTTGAATATCCCACAATAAATCAATATCACTCATTTTACCTTCTCCCTTCTCTAAACGCAACAATATTTTTTCCATCCAACCAGTTCCTTCTCTGCAAGGTGAACATTGTCCACAACTTTCATGACGATAAAATCTTGCTAATGTGTATGTATTCTTAACAATACACTGATCTTCATCTAACACAATAAAACCACCACTACCCATCATACTACCTGTTGCAAAACCACCATCACTTAAACTTTCATAGTTCATGTAACGGGTTTCACCTTTAGCTGTTTTCAACAATAAATTGGCTGGTAAAATAGGTACTGATGATCCACCTGGAATACAAGCTTTTAACCTTTTTCCATTGGCAATACCACCACAATATTCATCACTGTAAATAAATTCTTCTACACTAATCGTCATATCAATTTCGTAAACACCTGGTTTGTTGATATTGCCACATGCGGAAATTAATTTTGTACCTGTACTACGACCTACACCAATTTTAGCATACTCATCTCCACCCATATTTATAATTGGAACAACTGCAGCCAATGTTTCAACATTGTTTACCACAGTTGGTCGCATCCACAAACCTTGTACAGCAGGAAACGGAGGTTTAATTCTTGGATTACCACGTTTGCCTTCTAAACTTTCTATCAATGCAGTTTCCTCACCACATATATAAGCACCAGCACCACGTTGTACATGAATTTCACAATCGAAACCTGTACCTAAAATATTTTTACCCAACCAACCATTGGCTTTGGCTTCATTAATGGCATGTTCTAAAATATCTACAACCCATGCGTACTCACCACGTATATAAATATAAGTGTCATTACTACCCAATGCAAAAGATGACACAATCAATCCCTCAATTAATAAGTGAGGCAAAAACTCCATCAAATACCTGTCTTTAAAAGTTCCTGGTTCACTTTCATCTGCATTACATACCAAATGACGAGGCACTCCCTCTGGTTTAGCAATGAAACTCCATTTCATACCAGCAGGAAAACCAGCACCACCACGACCACGCAAACCACTCTTCTTCACTTCTTCAACAATCGATGCAGGATCCATTGTTTTCAAAGCTTTTTCTACACTTCGGTAGCCGCCTTCTCTGCGATAGACATCGTAATAACGAATGCCTTCTACGTGAGCCTTTTCTAATAATAATTTTACTCCCATGTATATTTAGCTTTTAGCTACAAGCCATTAGCTGTTAGCTTTTTTATTTTATGTTTCCAGCTTTTGTATCTCAATTGAACTGTTGTTGCGTCGTTTTTAATCCTGCTGACCAGCAGGGCACCCTTCAACAATTTGTTCTATATTCATCAACCAACCTTCACACTTTGCCTTGCTATTAATACCCACTGTTTTTTTATTCTTTTCCAAACCTGTAATACTTGTAAACTCATACTAAATGCAGTTCCATTTACAACTCCTTCTACCTTAGTTATACTTCTTACAGTAACTGCATTTGGGTTTATATTCAAACTTTCCTCCCCTACTTCAATTTTTTTATACTCAATTTTACCACTTACAAAATCGGCCATCACATCTTCTTTGCTTTGAATCCAACCATTGCTATGACCATAACTCAACTTATCTTCCAACAAACGATTTAGTACAACAGCATCTTTTTTTAATAAGGCCTCATTCAGCATAGTTGTTGATTTTCTCAACCCTATGGTATCTTGTCCAATGGCCGAAGAACTTATTAATAACGATATTGTTACAACAAACAACTTCATCTTAACTAACTTTTACTGCCTGTCTTGCCAATAATTTCCAAGCCTTCTTTTCCTTAACCCAAACCTGCAAAATATTCAACTTTAATTCGGTAGATTTTCCATCAGTTTTAGTTTCAGTTCCAGTAAGTAAATATCTGCTAACAGCAGTCTTACCATGTACATTTACCGAAAGTACCTTTGCGTCAAGATTGGTATAAACCGATTTACTTTTTGCCACATTGCTAATCATTTCCTTTCTGTCTTCTACTTTACCCCCAGAGTGACCATACGATAATTCAGTTGCAATGGCAGCTTCTAAAGCTAAACTATCCTTATTTACAAATATGGCTTTATGTACAGCTAGTACAACATCTGAAACTTCTTTTTCAGCTGCTGTTTGTGCAAATGATACAAGTACCATTAACATCAAACTAAAAGATAGAACTAATTTTTTCATACTTAATTATTTACAGCAGCACTATTTCTGCATTCTTCTACAATTTGATCTACTCTTTCTTTGGTTAAATGTTCTCTATAGGTTTTACCCAACTGCATCATTGGAGCATAACCACAAGCTCCCAAGCACTCCACTGTTTTTAAAGTAAATAAACCATCGGCTGTTGTTTCACCAACACCAATACCTAATTTATTTTTGATATAGTCTATAATATTATCACTTCCACTAATCATACAAGGACCAGTATGGCAAACTTCAAATAAATATTTGCCAACAGGTTTTAAATTGTACATGCTGTAAAACGTAGCCACTTCATAAACCTCAATGGGTTTTATATTCAATAGCTCAGCCACATAATCCATTGTTTCAGCACTTAACCAACCACCAAAACTATCTTGTGCCAAATGTAATACAGGCAGCAACGCACTCTTTTGTTTATCGCTTGGATAACGGGCTACTAACCTGTTAAATTCCTGCATTTGTGTATCATTAAATTTCGTCATATACAATTCAACAATTTATCAATTCAATAATCGAATATTAGCCGTCCAATTCACCTGCTATTAAATTTAAGCTACTCATTGTCATGATGGCATCACTTAACATAGCACCTTTTGTTAACTCACTATACGCTTGATAATAAATAAAGCTTGGTCTTCTAAAATGCAATCTATAAGGTGTTCTTCCACCATCACTGATTAAATAGAAACCAAGCTCCCCATTTCCACCTTCCACACTATGGTACACTTCACCTTTAGGTATATCGGTTTCGCCCATTACAATTTTAAAATGCCAAATCAATGCTTCCATTTTGGTGTATACATCTTTCTTTTCTGGCAAATAATATTCAGGAACATCTGCATGGTAAACATCTGCTTCAGTGCCTTTAAATTCCTGTACTTTTCTATAGGCTTGTTCGATGATGCTTAAGCTTTGCCAAACCTCTTCTCCACGAACCAAAAATCTGTCATAATTATCGCCAGTACTTCCAACAGGAACAATAAAATCGAAATCTTCGTAACTGCTGTAAGGACTGTGTACACGAACATCATAATCTACACCAGCTGCTCTTAAATTAGGACCAGTAAACCCATAATTCAAGGCTCTTTCAGCACTAATTGCACCAGTGCCAATTAAGCGATCCATAAATATTCTGTTTCTGGTGAACAAGCTTTCGAATTCTTTCCAAACTTTTGGAAATTCATGTAAAAATTTCTCTAGTTTTTGAAAGGCTGCATCGGTAAAGTTTCTTTCAAAACCACCAATTCTACCCATATTAGTAGTTAAACGGCTACCACAAACTTCTTCGTAAATTTCATAAGCCAATTCACGGTATTGCATTACATATAAAAATCCTGTATAAGCACCACTATCTACACCAACAATAGAATTACAAATTAAGTGGTCGGTAATTCTGGCCAACTCCATAATAATTACACGTAAATAATCAACACGTTTAGGTGTTTTTACTTGTAACAATTTTTCACAGGTCATGTGCCAACCCATATTATTAATAGGAGAAGAACAATAATTTAAACGATCAGTAATGGTTGTAATTTGATAAAGTGGGCGACGTTCGGCCAACTTCTCAAATGCACGATGGATATAGCCTACAGTTTGTTCAGCACTTACAATACGCTCCCCGTCAAGCTCAATAATATTTTGAAACACACCATGCGTTGCAGGATGCGTTGGCCCTAAATTTAAGGTGGTTGTTTCCTTTTCAATAGAGCCTTCAGGCAAATTGATATGGTGATGTAAAATGTCTGACATTGTATATAATTATGTTACCAACTTTTATATTTCAATTAAACCTACGTTGCAAGTTTATCCTGATTTTAACGAAGAACCTCTTCAACGTTTTGTTCATTATTCAACAGTCTTTAAACGATACTGCCGCCTCTTCCAAACATTTCGTCGTCTTTATCAGTTCTTGTTTGGTCTTCTAATGGAAACTCTTTTCTTAATGGAAAATAATCCATTTCATCTACATTCATAATACGCTTCAAGTTTGGATGCCCAACAAAATTTACCCCAAAAAAATCATAGGTTTCTCTTTCCATCCAATTCGCAGCTTCATATAAAGCAGATGCAGTATATACTTCAGTTTTTTCTGCATCGGTATATACTTTGAATCTTACCCTTACATTATTGGTTAAGCTATGTACAGTGTAAACCATTGCGATTTCTTCGCCTTTTCTTTCAGGATAATGTACTGCACATAAATCGGTTAGAAATTGAAATTTTAAAGTTTCATCATCGTACAAAAACTGCAACACTTTTAAGTTTAATTCCTTAGGTGCTGTAAACGTAAGCATACCAAATGGCGTTTCCCAATTGGTTAATTGCTCACCAAATTTTTCAGTCAATTTTTGTTGTACTATTTCGTTGGTTAAACTCATGTAGCTATTAGCTTTTAGCCTTTAGCTTTTAGCTAAGGCAGGTTTATGCTAACTGCTAACCGCTTGCGGCTAACAGCTTTTATTCTATTCCGTAACTGTTCAATAATGCTTTGTAATGATCCGAGTTTCTTCTTCTCACACTTTCATTTTGCACCAAGTCTTGAATTCTCATTACCCCATCTATAATTGCTTCAGGACGTGGAGGGCAACCAGGCACATACACATCTACTGGTATTACCTGATCTATTCCTTGTAATACACTGTACGTATCGAAAATACCACCACTACTAGCACAAGCACCTACAGCAATTACCCAACGTGGTTCGGCCATTTGTAAATATACCTGACGCAAAACTGGTCCCATTTTTTTAGAAATAGTTCCCATAACCATTAATAAATCACATTGTCTTGGCGAAAACCCAACTCTTTCACTACCAAAACGAGCTAAATCGTAATGGCTAGCCATGGTTGCCATAAATTCGATACCACAACAGCTAGTTGCAAAAGGCAAAGGCCAAATAGAGTTCTTTCTTGCCAACCCAACAACATCACTCAACTTGGTTGCAAAAAAGCCTTCTCCACTATGACCTTCAGGTAATTCGCCTACCTGCAAACTATTGGCAATGTTTGCTTCTTTTGGATGAATATTAAAACGTACCGGACGCATATATTTAGTTTGAAAATTTGATAATAGAAATCTTGCAATTAATAACGCTTCACCTTAAAAATGGTTGTAACGCAAGTAATTACTACATTTTAATCTTCCCAAGTCAATGCTCCTTTCTTTATAATATAGGTAAACCCAATTAAAAAGAAGGCAACAAACATAAGCACAGCCAAAAATCCATCCCAACCCAAAGCTTTAAAATTTACAGCATAAGGATAGAAGAAAATTACTTCTACATCAAATAATACAAATAAAATAGCCACCAAAAAATACTTAATGGCCATTGGTTGCCTTGCATCTCCATGGGTTTCGATACCACTGGTAAATGTTTCCAGTTTATCTTTTGTTTTACGTTTTGGACCAATAAAAGAAGAGAGCAACAACATAGTTGCAACAAAACCTGCTGCAAAAACTAGTTGTATACCAATTGGTAAATAATTTGCTGCTGTATTAGCAGAGGTTGAGGCATTTAACAGAAAGGTAAACGATTGCATAGCTTTTTTCTGAATGAGTGGCAAAAATAGGCGTACTAAACTTAAAAAAGAAAAACTCTCCGAATTAGGGAGAGTTTTTCTTTTTATTTTTAAACAGCTTGATTATTTGGGGTTGCCGCTAGTTGCAGGAGCTGCTGGTTTTGCTCCTGTTGCAGGTTTCGCTGGTTGAGTAGATTTGTTTAATCTAGCTTCCAAGGTTTTTCTAATTGCAGTCATTTCTGCATCACCTGGAATAATCATTAATATTCTGTCGCAATACTCGATTGATTTGGCATAATCTTTTACTTTATCGGCATAATAAATCATGATATAGTAATAGTTACCTACAATAGTTGTTTTGTTTTTTACAGAATCTTTCGCTAAGAAAGTATTATACTGTAACAAAGCGTCTACTGCAATTCCCGGATTAGATGTTGTATCTAAAGCTTTTGCAGCTCTTACATTAAACACATAACCTTGTGGTTTATCAGGCACTGTAGTAATGTATTTTTGGGCATAACCCATTGTTAATGTATAATCTTTACTTAAATAAGCTGCATTTGTAATTAAATAACAATCGTATTCGCCCATGCTACCTTTTAAATCATTGTACTTATTTAACCATTGTACCTGTTCTTTGTACATTTTTGCCTTACCAAACATTTCAGCAGCCTGTTTCATGTAACTCAACTTATTGGCTTTGGCTGTATCATTATCAATTGCTTTTTGCAAATAGCCAGCAGTTACCATTTCACTACCTGGGAATTTACTGAATACTTTTACTGCCAGCTCATAATGGTTAGGCTCAATTTTATTTACAGGTGCTGTGGTAAAGAATTTTTCTAAATAAGATTTTGCCTGTAAGCTATCACCTAATCTATCATAATTATAAGCATATAAAACTGGTAACATTACAAAGGCTTTGCAATCGCCAGCATCCATAGCTTTGGTTTTATCTAGTGATTCTTGGTATTTCCCAGCTCTAAACAAATAATCAGTATAGAAGTAATCGGTTTTACAATCTTTATCAGCTAAAGAAACATATTTTTCAATATACTCTTTGGCAACATTCACATCTCTATTTTGGTAAAATCTAAACCAATCTAAATACACTGGAGGATAATTGGCATCAGCAGCTAATGCTTTACCATAGTATTCATCCATTAAATCTTTATTATTTTGGCTTGCATAAATTTGACCGATATAATGAAATGCATTGGCACTTTTAGGATCACGAACTGTAGCTTCATTAAAAGACTTTACAGCTTCACCCCCCATTTCTCCACCCAATTTTCTATAACAAATACCCATATTTACAAAAATATCGGCACTGGTTTTATCAATTTCTCCAGCTTGTTTTAATTTATCGATACCATAATTAGGATCGCCTTGTTTGCTGCTACCGTCGGCGTTTGCACGACCAATTGCGTTTAAAATTGCAGCATTGGCTTTGCCTTTGTTTTTACCTTTGGTTTCTAAAGTAGCAGTAATTGCCTGCTCAAATTTTTGTTTGGCTGCGTTTAAATCGCCACCTTCTAATAATTCAACATGACCCATACCAATCCAAATCCAAGGGTCAATTACGCCATCTTGTAATGATTTTTGGTACACAGCTTTGGCTGCTGCAACATCTTCATTGGCCAATAAAGCCTGACCATACCAATAGGCAGTTTGTGCATCTTTAGTATTTGAGTTATATGCTTTTCCTAAAATATCAACTGCGGTTTTGCTTTTTTGGTAACTAATCATTTTAATACCATCATTCAAGCCTTGTGCAGTAATCATAGTAATAGAAAGTAACGCCCCAATAACAAGTAAAACTGTCTTCTTCATTTAGTTGTGTTTTTGTTAGTATTCCTAAATAGTTAAAAAATTATTTTGCTTCTTTTAAAACACTGTTTCGTTTTTTAAAGTTCATTTTTGCTGGAGCTAAAAAAGCTCTTTTAAAAATGAGTTGACCACGTTCCAGCATCATAAAATTTTTAAACCCAGTACCCAAACCCAATGCATTTTCTTTAAGGATATAATACAAGGGTCGTGCCAAAGGATATTGAGCATACGTAATCGTACTTTGACTTGGTTTGGCGAATATCCCTTTTTCATCGCATTTTACACACTCTACTAGGCCAAACTTTATTTTTTTTAGTTGTTCCAGTTGTTTAGGTTCATTATTGTTGCCCACCCAACTTAACCCTACAAATCCAATGGCATTGGGCATTTTAGCTACTGCTTCTATTACAGCTTCACTACCGTTTGAGGCAACAACATTTTTTCCAAAAGATTGGCCTCTAAGTACCGAATCTTGTAAAAAACGAACTGTACTTGTAGCATTATTGCCATCCATAATTGCTGGAACACTTATTTTTCCTGTTAAAATATCTTTCAACTTTTGTATCGTAAATAAGCTATCTACTGTATTAATATTCACAATTACAGCAACTGCATCATATGCTACAGCATCATCTTCTGGTTTATACGTTAATTGTGAAATATAATAATCTTCTTCATTTTTTTTAAGTCCACGAGCAACAATAATCATCCTGGTACTATCTTTTTGCAAATCTTTAAAACATTCTACTTCTGGCTTGTAAGAAGCAACAATATGGGCATCAGGAAAAGTAGATTGGTATACTTGAATTTGCTGATCGATTACTGGTTTAAAGCTTTCATCTACACTTATATAAATGGTTCCACTTTTAGGTGTATCATTCAATGCAGGTTGATTGCCTGCATTATTACAAGATGCAACACACAATACCATCAACACTATTACCAAAAACTTTTGCATGATTTCAATTTAATAATCTCTCTTAATTCCCCTGTATAACCTGAACCCTCCATACAATAAGCAAATTCCTCCAAACATATATCTAAATGCCGAATCTATGTCTGTAACCATTGCAATTTTAAGCTTTTCTCCAAATAACATAACCGTGGCCATACCCAATAAAAGGATGGCCATAGTTAGGTCGTATATCATACGCATCAAAATATAACTTTTTTGCTGCCTATCTCTAAAATCTGAGCTCATTTAACAATTATTTGAACTTGAAACGGGCAATTTAGGTAATAATTTTATTCAGTTGACACAAATGTTACGGGCACTTTATAATAAACTGCAACTGAACGTCCGTTTTGAGAACCTGCCTTCCAACGAGGCATTTTTTTAATTACCCTTACCACTTCATTATCTAAATCGTTTCTGCCATGTTGCGTAATGTTGATTCCTGTTATTGAACCATCTTTATCTACTACAAAACTAGCTATTACAGTTACCTTTTGCCCTTCTTCAAAATCATTAGGCTGCTGTAAGTTTTTTTGTAAGAAACGAATCAACGCATCTTTTCCACCAGGAAATTCAGGCATGTTTTCTGCAAAAACCATTGGACCTGCAGGAGCTTCTTCCTCAACCACAGGTTGGGTATTGTTGCCACTACCTTCCTCTGGAGGCTCTACTGAAACACCAACTTCTGTATCCATTCTTTTACCAATTCTTTCGGCTCCACCAATTAATGAGGTATCGATTTTATTGATATCCGACATATTGTTATTGGCCAAATGATCTTTAACAATTTCAGGTTTTGCATAAGAAGCTGTAGATGCATCTTTTTGCTGCACCGTTTTTGCAGGCTCGTTTTCTTTAGGCTTTTCAGCTTCTTTTGGCAACTCAACTTGTGTGAGCTTTACAGCTTCTGGAATTTCTAAAACAACAGAGCCTTTTTTTACTGGCACTTTAAAACTTTGGCTTAATGCCAATAATATAACTAAAGAGGCAGTAAAACCCACAGCCTTATTAATTCTGCGGCTGTAGTTTTTACGAAGCTCATACGCTCCATAATCTTTGTTTCTGTTTTCAAAAACGATATCAATCATATCGCTTTGTAAAATTTTTTCCGGTTTCATAATTGTGGTTTTTGGTGGTGATGAAAGTTTGTTAAAAACCGGCCGGGTTTGCCATTAAGATGCAGCAGCCAAAAACATTCCATAAATAAAATATTGGTTTGTTTAAATAATGACAATAAGCCGACAAACGATGAACAAAAACTATATTTGCCCCCGATGAAAATTTTAATGGTTTGTTTGGGAAATATTTGCAGAAGCCCATTGGCAGAAGGAATTTTGCAGCATAAAGCAGATAAGTTGGGATTGAACTGGAAAGTTGATAGTGCTGGTACAGCTGGTTATCATGTTGGTGAAGCCCCTCATCGTTTATCACAAAAAGTTGCTAAACAAAATGGCATTGATATAAGCCAACAGCAATGCAGACAGTTTGTAAAGGAGGACATGGTTCGTTACAATAAGATTTATGTAATGGATAATGCCAATTACGATGATGTTAGAAGAATAAGCAACACATTTTGGGAGGATGATAAAACAGATTTATTACTGAACGAATTATACCCCAACGAAAATAAAAATGTACCCGACCCTTGGTATGGCGAAGAAGATGGCTACCACAAAGTTTTTGATATGATTGACAAAGCCTGCGATAAGATTATTGAGAAATATACGATTGGTGAATTGGTGGATTGATGAATTTACGGATTGGCGGATGATTGAATTGATTAAGATTTTGAATAAATAATTTTCAATTAAAATGATTCATCCCCTCCTTGGAGGGGCAATAAAAGCAAAATATTTAGATAAATGATGATTGGGTGGGTTTTGAACAACTAATTTTCAAAGCTCAACTTTCAGTTAAAAAGAATTAAAGCATAACTATAATGGCAAAACCGAGTTTACCACAAGGAACAAGAGATTTTAGTGCAGCAGTTGTACGTAAACGCAATTACATTTTCAATACTATTAGAAATGTGTTTGAATTGTATGGATTTCAACCATTGGAAACGCCTGCAATGGAAAATTTAGACACCTTAATGGGCAAGTATGGTGATGAAGGAGATAAACTAATTTTTAAGATTTTAAATAATGGTTTAGACCGTCCTGAGAAACACGAAAAAGCAAGAACAGAATTTGAAAAAGTTTTGGCAGGAAAAAACAATCAGGAAATTACTGAACGTGCCTTACGTTATGATTTAACCATTCCATTTGCACGTTATGTAGCCATGAATATTGGTTTGCTTACTTTACCCTTTAAACGTTACCAAATTCAACCAGTTTGGAGAGCCGATAGACCACAACGTGGACGTTACAGAGAATTTTACCAATGTGATGCCGATGTTGTTGGAAGTAAATCTTTATTAAATGAAGTTGAACTAGTAAACATTTATGCAACTGTTTTTCAAAAGTTGGGAATTGAAGTTGAAATAAGAATCAACAGTCGTAAAATATTAGCAGCATTAGCCGAAATATGTGGAGGAGCAGATAAAATGGTAGACATTACCATTGCCATTGATAAGCTGGATAAAATTGGCTTAGAAAAAGTGAAAGAGGAGTTGGGTCAGCGTGGACTAAATGTAACTCAAATTGCTACTATTGAAACGTATTTGTCTATCGAAGGAAGCAACGTTGAAAAAATAGCTAAACTGAAAACCTTAGTTGGCAATAATGAAACAGGCGACAAAGGAATCGAAGAAATAGAATATGTTTTAAACTACACCGAATCAGCAATTTCAAATCTCAAATCTAAAATCCTTACTGACTTCACCCTTGCTCGTGGTCTCAACTACTATACAGGCATCATCTTCGAAATCAAAGCCAAGAATGTGCAAATGGGCAGCATTGGTGGCGGTGGGAGGTATGATGATTTAACAGGCACTTTTGGTGTTCCCAATGTTCCAGGTGTGGGCATTAGTTTTGGTGTTGACAGAATTTATGATGTGATGGAAGAACTACAACTATTTCCTGAAAATGTAGAAACAGGCACACAGGTTTTATTCTTCAATTTAGGTGATGCTGAAAGTAAAACTGCTTTTAACTTAATGCAGCAATTGAGAAACAGTGGTATTCGCTGCGAAATATTTCATGAGCAAACCAAGTTTGATAAGCAGTTTAAATATGCCGAGAAAAAGAATATTGCTTATGCCGTAATCATTGGCACTAAAGAAATGGAAGAAGGAACCTGCACTTTAAAAGATTTAAGAAGCGGCGAACAAAAAACATTGAAACAGGAAGAATTGTTGGTGCAAATATTTTAAAAATGTAGTTCATTAAAAACAAATGCCACACTTTAAAAGGTGTGGCATTTGTTTTTATTACAATCCTTCATATACTATCGCAGCTCCCTGCCCTACACCAACACACATGGTTGCTAAACCATACTTTCCCTTTCTTCTTTTCAACTCATGTAATAAGGTTGCTGTAATACGAGAGCCACTGCAACCTAAAGGATGGCCCAATGCTATTGCACCTCCATTTACATTGATATTAATAGTATCTAAATTCAAATCTTTTATACAAGCAATGGATTGTGCTGCGAATGCTTCATTCAATTCAATTAAGTCTAAATCATTGGCAGTAATATCTGCACGCTGTAATGCTTTTTTGCTGGCAGGCACAGGACCAATACCCATAATACTTGGGTCAACACCTGCAACTCCCATACTTACAACCCTTGCCAATGGCTGTAGATTGAATAATTTTACAGCTTCTTCACTTGCTAATAAAACCGCTGCAGCACCATCATTTATTCCACTGCTATTACCAGCAGTTACAGTTCCATCTTTTGCAAAAGCTGGTTTCAAGCCAGCCAGTTTATCTAAAGAAGTCATTCGTGGATGTTCATCTACATTAAACACTACAGCTTCTTTATTTTCTGTGATTTCAACACCAACAATTTCATCATTCCATTTACCCGACGCAAGTGCATTGGCATATTTTTCCTGTGACTGAAAAGCAAATAAGTCTTGCTCTTCTCTGCCAATATTCCATTGCTTAGCTACGTTCTCAGCCGTTTCTCCCATACTGTATGGATGATACATTTCGGCCAATTTTTTATTGGTAAAACGCCAGCCAATGGTGGTATCATGTGTTTCAGTTTTTCGGCTCCATGCACCATCACTTTTTGCTGTAACAAAAGGAGCTCTTGTCATACTTTCAACTCCACCAGCAATATACAACATGCCTTCACCACACATAATGGCACGGCTTGCATCCATAATACTCTGCAATCCACTTGCACACAAACGATTTACTGTATTACCACCAATAGTTATAGGCAATCCAGCCAATAAAGCTGCCATACGTGCAACATCTCTATTGTCTTCTCCAGCCTGATTGGCTGCACCAGCAATTACATCTTCAATCATATTCACATCGATACTTGCATTGCGTTGCACCAATGCCTTAATCACATGTGCCAGCATATCGTCAGGACGAATGGTACTTAATTTCCCTCCATAACGGCCAATAGGTGTTCTAACTGCATCTATAACATAACAGGCTTTCATACACTTAAATTAAGATAATCAATGGCTGCAAAGGAAATGAAATTGAACAACATAAACTACTCTTCAAAAAAGTATAAATACCGCTTAGTGGGTATTTTACTTCTACAGTATTGTGTGTATTATGTGTTAAATTTCAAACAATCAATTAACGCATACAAAATGAAAAAAAAATTGACTATTATTTCTCTAATTTTTATTTCAGCAACTGCATTTACATTAATAAAACCATTAAATGGTGTAGATGACACAAGAAAAAGAATAGTTCACTCTTATATGATTAGTGATTATAACAATAGTTTTTACGACCCTATTTTTTATCCAGATACAGCTGTACTTTTTAGCAACCCAGATGATGGTAAGAAAGACCCCAATAATAAATTATCTCTAAGATCGCTTCACCAAAGTGGATTCCCATCGGCTTATGGTATGGCTTCAGCAATTACCTACGATTATTACTACCATCAAAAAGAATTTGATAAAATATTCGTTCAAAAATTTGGAAAATCTTTATTTGGAAAACATGTTCCAATGGCCAAAAACGACAACGGTGAGCGACCAGAATTTTTCTTCTATTCTGCCGATGGCTTACAAACTGCATTTAATAAGTTGTATGTTAAGCCAACCAATAAGTTCGAAGAAATTGCCTATCAAAAAATGTATAATCTAACTGCCAAAGCTTACATGAGAGATTTTACCAAATTTTTAGCGTACATCATGAGCCAAAAACCTACATTTATTGCAGCAGGAAACCGCTATTTAAAAAACGCAAAAACTAGTAAAGATTTTAATCCTTATGAAGAAATGGAAACTTCCTTCAAAAAATTATTTAGTACAGAAGCCAGTACCAAACAGTTTCCCAATTTTAGCAATGAAGTATCTTTCTACGATTTGGGTACACTTTTACGCAGGCAATGCGATGGCACTTTGCCTACTTTACTTAACTGCTTAAAAACTGTTTTAAAAGATTATGATCCCGAAGCACTGAAATTAATTAAAGGAACATTTTAAAGTCATTTACTATAAAATAAACAGGCATTGCTGTAAACAAGGACACTTAAGCATACAAACCAATGCCAATTAGGCATTCAATGGTTATCTTTGCAACATGCAAAATATTAGGCAACTATCGTATAGTGAAGTAGAAACTCATTTTTTTAAAATAGGCGAAAAAAAATTTCGTGCAAAACAAGTTTGGGAATGGCTTTGGCAAAAACATGCCAGCAGCTTTGAAGACATGACCAATCTTAGCAAAGACCTAAGAAATAAGTTACAAGAAGAATTTACTTTACCTGCATTACGAATAGATGCAACACAACATAGTGACGATGGTACTTTAAAAAGTCGTTTTAAAACATTTGACAACCATTTGGTAGAGGGTGTTTTAATACCAACTGAAAAAAGAAAAACAGCTTGTGTATCTTCTCAAATTGGTTGCAGCTTAAGTTGCAAATTTTGTGCTACTGGCTACATGGAAAGGAAACGTAATCTTTCTTACGATGAAATTTACGATGAAGTAGTTTTGTTAAACCAACAAAGTGAAGCTACTTACAATCAAAAATTAACCAATATTGTTTTTATGGGCATGGGTGAACCATTACTCAATTATAAAAATGTATTGAAAGCAATTGAGAGAATTAGTGCAGAGGATGGATTATTTATGAGCCCTACACGTATTACTGTTTCAACAGCTGGTGTAGCCAAGCAAATTAAACAGTTGGGCGATGATAAAGTACGCTTTAAATTGGCATTAAGCTTACATGCTCCCACCGATGCAAAACGTAATGAAATTATGCCCATCAATGAAACCAACAATATTAAAGTTTTAATTGAAGCATTGAATTATTTTTATAAGCAAACAGGTAACGAAATTACGTTTGAGTATATCTTATTTAAAAACTTAAATGACAGTGAAAAAGATGCCGATGATTTAATAAAAATTTATCGTCAGGTACCTGCCGATTTAATTAATATCATTGAGTACAACCCTATTTCTGAATTTCGTTTTACTAAACCCGATGAAGAAACAACCGACAACTTTATGAGCTATTTAGAAAGCCATAAAGTAAATGCAAGATTAAGAAGAAGCCGTGGTAAAGATATTGATGCAGCTTGCGGTCAGTTGGCAAATAAAGGCTAGTATTTCAAATACAAAAAACATCAACAAAAGCTTATCTTCACCAACATAATTTCTTTGTATGAGCAACGAATTGCAAAAACCAGTTATTGGATTTACCAGTGGCGATTTAAATGGTATTGGCATTGAGCTAATCATTAAATCTTTACACGATAGTCGAATTTTAGAAATATGTACACCCGTAGTTTTTGCAAGTAACAAAAGCGTTAATTTTTATAGAAAAAGTTTGCCGGATATTAATTTCGTTTACACTTCTTGCAAAGAATTTAATCGCCTCAATCCCAAGCAGGTAAACGTTTTTAATTGCTGGGAAGAAGAAGTGGCCATTACGCCAGGTGTTTTAAATGAAATTGGTGGTAAATATGCCTTGCTCTCTTTAAAACAGGCAACTACTGCTTTAAAAGATGGGCATATTGACGCATTGGTTACATCACCCATTCATAAAAAAAATATTTATGGAGAAGATTTTAAATACAGTGGCCATACACCTTATTTCAAAGATTATTTTGGTGTAAATGATGTGCTGATGTTTATGGTTGCCTCTAATATAAAAGTTGGATTGGTTACTGAACATGTGTCTATAGCCGATGTTGCCAAACACATTACTAAGGAAGCTATTATTGGTAAACTAAGAATTATGAATGGCTGTTTACAGGAAGATTTTGGTATTGATAAGCCTCGTTTAGCTGTATTGGGATTAAATCCACATGCTGGCGACGAAGGCTTAATTGGCAACGAAGAAGAAACCATTATTAGGCCAGCTGTTAAAGACGCCAAGCAAAATATGATGGTTTTTGGTCCATACAGTGCCGATGCTTTTTTTGCAAGAGCACAGCATGAGAAGTTTGATGGTGTATTGGCTATGTACCACGACCAAGGGCTCATTCCTTTTAAATCTTTAGCTATTGGTGAAGGCGTAAACTATACAGCAGGTTTACCAGCAATTCGTACAAGCCCAGATCATGGAACTGCATTTGATATTGCAGGAAAGGGCAAAGCCGATGAAGCTTCTTTTTTAGCTGCCATTTACGAAGCTATTGATATTGTTAGAAGAAGAAATGGCTTTGCTGACGCAAGGCAGAACCCACTAAAAAAGATGAGTGCAAGAATGTTTGCCAATGCAGTTGATGAAAGAATTGAAGAGTAAAAGGTCTCATACAAAGAAACTAAGAATACAAAGTTTACAAAGGCTTCTAATAGCTCTTTACAAATCTTCGCCTCCAAGAATTCATGGCAATTTCCTGATATAGAATTTTACACAAAGAAGCAAAAAACATAAAACGCTCAAAAGTATTTTTACTTGATTTATAGTTAGCAAAAAAAAGCGTCTCAAGAATTACTTGAGACGCTTTTTAAGTTTATATAAAATTGTTGTAAGTATTATTGTTTTACAAACTTACTAATTGCTGTTTCGCAACCATTAGCACATACTGCTTTAACAGTATAAGTTCCTTTTGCTAGTGCAGTAATATCTAATTGTAAATTACTATCTCCAGAGATAACATTCGCAGATTTTGAAATAACTATTTTTCCTGTGATATCGCTAATTACAAATGTAATTTTATCAGCTTTTGGAGTAACTAGCCCAATATTAATTGTATTAATAGCAGGATTAGGATACACACTTACTAATTCTAGTTTACTTGGTTTTACACCTTTAATTAAAACAATCTCACTTAAAGATAATTTACCATCCTTATCCAATTGTTTCAACCTGTAATAACCATTACTTGTAAATGGTTTAATATCTGTATAGCTATAAGTTAGAGCCTGACTACTATTACCATTGTTTGCTTTAGTGTCTATAAAAGCTAATTTGCTAAAGTTTGTTCCATCTGCACTACGTTGAATTTCGAAACCAGCATTGTTAACTTCAGAAGCTGTTGTCCAACTTAATACATTTTGAGTTCCAATTTTTTCACCCTTAAAGTTCACAATAGCAACTGGTAATGCAGCTCCAGCCAAAGTCATTGTAAATGTTCCTGTAGCTGTAGTGCTATAGCTGTAAATTCTTAAATAATAAGTTTGTCCAGCAACCAATGAAGTAAGTGATAATGTTTCTACTCCAGCACTACCTGTATTATCCAAACATGAACCAATTAAAGTTAGTGAGCCACAAGTACCAGAATAAGCAGCAACAACTGCATCAAATCCTGTTCCTCCAGTAACAACGATTGTTGCAGAGCCATTTTGCGAAGCTGTGAACTTATACCAAACATCGTCTTCTTCGCCAGTGGTAGGTGTACAACCTGGAACTCCAGTAGACGCAGTAGCACTAACAGTTGTTCCATTAATTGTTCCCTGATAAATACCTACTGCAGTTGCAGCAGCACAGGCATCATTCGCTGGTGGTGGTGGTGGTGCAACAGTTGTAAATGATGTAATATTACTTGTACAACCAGTTGCAGAACCTCCATTATTTTTTGGAACAACATACCAATAATAAGTTGTACCAAATGCAAGCCCTGAAATTGGACTTGTAGTTGCAGCAGTGATTGTTCCAGCTAAAGTTGTAGGAGGATTTGTTGTTCCAAAATAAATATCATAAGCTGTAGCATTGGCTACAGTTGACCACGCCAAAGTTGCAACTGGAGCAGCAACATCAATTGCTGCGTTTGCAGGTGCAGTATTCGTAGCACAAGTTGCAGGAGGTGCTGGTGGAGTAACTAACTGAATACAGAATGCTCCAAATGCACTACTAAAACCATCAATCATAAAATAATAAGTAGTACCAGCAGTAAGTGTTGGTGTAACCAATGTAACACTAGGAAGCGTAGTTAAATCAAATGCAAGATTAGAAGTTGTTTCAGTTAGTGTTAAAGATGGGCAAGTGCCTGTTGCTGTGTAAACACCTAACCAACCATATAGGAAACCCGATGTTTGACCAGCAGGTCTTGTCATTACAAAATTATAAACACCAGTTGCTGTAGGTGTATAAGAATACCAAATAGTATTATTAGCAGTACTATTAGCAAACGTAGGGTCTCCTGTTGCAGTAGCACAAGTAGTGTTAGCACAGCTGCTAGCAGCATCTAAAACCAATGCTGTTGCGTTACAAACCAAGTCATTTGAGGGAACTCCACCAAATGTAACAGTAGTTGTAGTAGAATAAGAAAATGCTCCTCCATTAGCACAAGTGACTTTACATCTAAAATCGGTGCTAGCTGATAAACTTGCTGAAGTGTAAGATGCTGTTGTAGCACCTGTACCTCCTACAACATCTGTAAAAGTATTTGCACCTGCAGGGCTCGATTGCCATTGAAAGCTTACACCAGTACCTGCACCAAAGCCAGAAACAGATAATACAGATGTACCAGCAGCACACAAATAGGTAACACTTGCCGATGTAGTACCACCAGCAGGTGTACCAGAACAAGGAACACCTGCAGTTACAGTTACAGTATAATCCTCAGCTTGACCATAACCAGCAGTATTGCAGGGTGAAGTAAGTGGGTTAGTAGTGCCATACTTTTTAATAACCCTCATACGTGTTGAGCCTACCAATGCAGATAATGGTACTGATATAGAAGCAGAGGCGGTTTGACCATCTAAGCCTGTGGAATTGGTGATTGAACCAATTTCGTACATTTCATCTGGATCTACAAAGTCATTGTCTTGATTCCAATCAAAATAAACTCGATAATAATTTGAGTAAGGTCCATCACTATTGCCTTCAACAGTAATAGTGTAACTGCCTGTTTGTTGTACAGAAGCAGATATAGACAAAAAATCTTGTAAAGCTGTTGTACCTGTAGTTGCAGGTGAAGCATTGTTAATACCTGCAAATTGAACTTTAGTAATTGGCTCTACACCGCTACCAAAACTTGCTGCACAATAAGGTGCAGGAAATTGAGCTTTTGATGTTAGGGCAACTAGTAATACAAAGAATAGAAAGTAAATTTTCCTCATAGCTATTAATTTAGAATCGTAAAGTATGAAAAATACTTGTAAAAAGCAAAAAAATAATACATACTATTCAATATAATACGTAACTAATGGTCTAAAATTATACCAATAAGGTTTCTATTTTTTTAAAGCCTTCTGCTGCAGGCAATTGTTCCCACAAAATTTCATAAATAGTAGTAGCAATGGGAATATTTGCTTGTACACTTTGGTTAGATTTATGAATGCACTTGCTAGCATTATAGCCTTCGGCAACCATATTTAATTCTAATTGAGCCGATTTTACACTATACCCCTTACCAATCATATTTCCAAAAGTTCTGTTTCTACTATATAATGAATAACAAGTTACCAGCAAATCACCTAAATAAACTGATGCAGCATAGTTGATATCTTCTTTAGGCTTTGCACAATCATTATTGGCTAGTAATTGGCGTAAAAAAGTAACCATTTCGTTAGCTGCATTGGCTATATATACACTCTGAAAATTATCACCATACTCTAAACCATGAGCAACACCTGCACCCAATGCATAAATGTTTTTTAAGATGGCAGCATATTGTACACCAAATACATCATGGTTAATTCTTGTATTTAAATAATCAGTGTTAAAGTGTTGTGCAATTGCTTGTGTGACTGTTTCATCGATACCTGTAAAAGTTAAATAAGATAATTTTTCTGCTGCAACTTCTTCTGCATGGCATGGACCTAAAACAGTAAAATAATTTTCTAATGCAACACCAAAATGCTGCAATAAATATTCGTTGAGCAATTCATTATCGGTTGGTAAAATTCCTTTAATGGCTGATACAATTTTTTTGCCTTCGAAAGCCTTGGCAGGCAATTGTTGCAGCACTTCTTCGGCATAGGCCGATGGAACACCAATAACCAATACATCACTTTTTTCAACAACTTCTGTGATATTATTATTTAATATAGTTTGGCCAATATTGAAATAAGCACTACTTACATAATGAGGATTATGCTTGCGTTTGTGCATGTAGTTAATGGTATCGGTATTTCTAATCCACCAGTTAATGGTATTGCCATTATCGGTTAAAATTTTAGCCAAAGCTGTACTCCAGCTTCCACTTCCTATCATTCCAAATTGCATAGCAGGCATATTGTTAGTATCTAACAAAGATAAAGCTAGATACAGTGGGTAATTCGAATTGTATAAAGGAAAATAAATTCAATAATTAATTTAATAAAGCTGCATCTTCTTCGTGTGAATCTGTAGTAGATGCAGTAACAGCCTTGATTTCATTAATATTTACACCTTCGGCTATTAACTCTTCTTCTCGTTTATCATTCCATTCAATGATAAAATTATTTCTTCCTTCCCCAACCAATAATTTCATGAAGCGTTGTTGAGATAATTCGAGCATGGATAAGAAAAGAAAGATTGCATGAATTTTATCTTGACATTGTTCAAATACTTTTTCGAACGATACTGTTTTTTCTCTGCTCACAAAACCCAACATATACTCTCTGCTTCCTTCCATTGTGTAATTGTATCGCACAACAGTGTGTACTGGTTTATTTTGCCTATCGTGTACACGTTGCATCACTTTTTCAAAAGCTTTCATTAGCTTAAACATAGTGATGGTTTGAATTTCAGTGCCTTCGCCTGCTTCTTCACCAATTTCATTCAGTTCTTTTTGAAGGTTACCACGTTTAACCATGAGCATACGAACGGCTTCCATTTCAGCCATTTGTGCCGATGCTTCTTTGAAGCGTTTGTACTCCAAAATTTTATCTACCAATTCCTGCCTTGGGTCAATCTCATTTCCTTCAGCATCTATTTCTTTTCTAGGCAATAACAGCTTTGCTTTAATACGCATTAATGTAGAAACAAAAAGTATGAACTCACTGCTCAATTCTATATTTAGCTTTTCGTCTCCATGAATAAAATCTAAAAAGTCTTTAATGATTTTGGTGATGGGGATGTTGTAAATGTCTAATTCATCTCGTTCAATGAAAAATAATAAAAGGTCGAATGGACCTTCGAACTGATCTAATTTTATTTGATAAGATGTAGTATTCACGCTGTTACAATATTTAATACAAAGAAAATTGAAAGGCCTCTAAAAGCAGTACTTCGAGGGTTTTAGTTATCCACTAAAATAAAAAAATCCTGTAAACTTTCGTTTACAGGATTTTGAGTATTGTTTGAAAGATTAAAATTTATAAGATAGACCCATTCCAAAAATAGACTTCATTTGAGTACGTGCTGCATTTTTATTGTAGCCAAATATTTTAGTATCATCATCGTACTGCAAATCGAAATTATAAACAGCACCTAAACATTTATTGATTTTAAAATAAATCATGTTGGTAAAGTACACATCCATATTGCCTGGCTTTTTATCTACGTAATTAGCATACACATCTACACGGCTTCTAACAGTTACATTTTTAGCAATTTCGCCTGTATATCCAATTGATAAGTAAGAACCAAATTCGTTCTTTACTTCTTGATTTGGTTTTACACCATAATTAGGACCTAACTCATAAGGACGATTAGGAACTAAAATCCAACGTGCAGCTACTGGAGAAAAATGAACATTTAATCCTTTTACTTCTACATAATCAACACCTGGAGAAAGTACTAAAATACCTGGAGCTAAAAACGAGGAAACGCGTTTACGTTGTTCTCCATCATAATCATATCCATCGGCAAATTGTGTACGGAAATTGGTAGTTAAACCTAAACGGTATCTGTTAATTCCTTTTTTGCTTGGTTTTGCAATTGGATGACTCCATTTGTTTAGAATTTCGAACTTATCGTCGTTTTTAACGCCACCCCAGCTTTCTGTGTTCATTAAGCCGTAGTTGGCATCTAAAGATGTATTAAACTGCCATTTCCCTTTGGTGTGATTGGCATATAGGTTTAAAAATCCATTGCTTGCTAAAGAAAAACGTTCACCACCCGGAGCCCAATTTCTTGAACCACCTTGAGACAATGTTAAGCTAATCATTCCACCTTTGGTCCAACTACCTTTTACTCTTTTTTTAGGTGTTTTAAGAGCCGTTTTTTTAGTAGCTGTAGAAGTTGTAGCTGTAGTTTTTTTAGGTTCTACTTTTTTTGTAGCCTGTGCCATTACTCCAATGGTAGAAGACAACAATAAAGCAGCTAGAAGTACCTTTCTCATATCAGTTATTAATGGTTAAAACAACCCAATTGTTTGGGATATGGGCAAATATAATGTTAAAATGTTTATTTTTTCAACGCATCACGTATTTCTGCCAACAAAGTTTCAGTTGCACTAGGAGCAGGGGGTGCAGCTGGTGCTTCTGCTTCTTTCTTTTTCATTTTATTAATGGCTTTAATAACAAGGAACATTACAAAAGCTACAATAGTAAAATCTATTACCACAGTAATAAAAGCACCATATTTTACAGTAACAGCAGCTACTTCTGGAGTTGTTACTTTTCCTGCAGCATCTTTAACTGCATCAATTTTATCTTTTAGAGTGTACTCTAACTTAGAAAAATCAACTCCACCAGTCAGCATTCCAACTAGAGGCATTACCATTCCGTCTACAAAAGCCGATACAATTTTTCCGAAAGCAGCACCCATTACAAATGCAATTGCAGTATCTACTAAGTTACCTTTAATTGCAAATTCTTTAAATTCTTTAAGCATTCCCATAAAATTAAGTTTTGGTTTAGGTAAGATAAAAGTATGGTTTTTAACGACATTTCAAAAAATATCTGTTTATTTTTTAAGTCCAGGATATTGCATTTTTAAAGATGTAAGCAGTTGATGCAGTGCTTTAGCAATAATATATTCTTTATACCAATTTTGATCGGCTGGTGTAATTGTCCACTCTGGTTTATTACAATTTGTAAAGCAATCTTGGTAAGCTGCCATATATTCTTCCCAAAGTTTGGCTTCTTCGAAATCTTTTTCATTGTATTTCCATTGCTTACGTTCGTCTTTAATTCTTTCTTGTAAACGCAGTTGTTGTTCTTCAGGAGAAATATGCAGGTAAAACTTTAGTATATGTGTATTGCAATGTTCTTGCAGCAAAGTTTCAAAATCGTTAATGGCTTTCATCCGTTTTTTAGCCAATACATCGTTGCACCATTTATGAACACGGGTAACTAAAATATCTTCGTAATGAGAACGATTAAAAATTTGAATGACTCCTTTTGCTGGTGTATGTTGATGAACTCTCCATAAAAAATCATGCGACAGTTCTTCTGCTGTTGGAGCTTTAAAGGATTGTACCATAACTCCTTGAGGGTTTAATGAACCAAACACATTTCTTATTGCTCCATCTTTACCACTACCATCCATACCTTGAATTACTACTAAAACACTATGCTTTGCTTCGGCATACAATAAGTTTTGCAGTTCGTCTAACTCGGCCAATAATTTTTGTGTTAAAGCTTTTGTTTTTTCTTTATTAAATCCCTTTGGTGCTCGGGTACTGATTTTAGCTAAATCAATTTTAGGCATACTATTTTTTTTAAAATTATTCATTTATCACGTTCGAAAACATTTCCTTTGCCATAAATAATTTTTAGTGGATAAGAAACTGATAAATTGGTTGCTATTTACGATACTCTGTTTAATATGGGGCAGCTCTTTTATGTTAATGAAACTGGGTATGTTTAACAGTGAGCAACAATCTACTCTATCTGCTTATGATGTTGCTGCTTTGCGAATACTATCTTCAGGAATTGTAATGCTACCTTTTTTACCTAGAGCATTAAAAGAAATTCCTAAAGCAACTATACCTTATGTTTTGTTGAGTGGTTGGTTAGGCAGTTTTTTTGCTGCTTTTTTATTTTGTATTGCAGAATCGAAAATTGATGGGGCATTGGCTGGTTGTTTAAATGCATTAACCCCTTTGTTTGTAGCCATTACAGGGTTATTATTTTTTAAAGTACGTACCAGTAAACAAAAAATAACTGGCATTTTGGTAGGATTCACAGGGTGCATTTTACTTACATACGCTAATTATACCAAGCCTTTTGAATATATTGCTTATAGTGGATTTGTAATATTGGCAACCTTATTTTATGGTATTAACGTGAATATGGTACAAAAGAAATTGAGTGGTGTTAGTTCTACTTCAATTGCTGCAATGGCGTTTACAGGATTAATTCCTCCATCTTTATTGGTACTTTTAATAACAGGATACTTTAAGTTGCCACTTTCGCAAGATGCTTTTGTTATCAGTACATTGTCTAGTTGTATTTTGGGTGTTTTAGGAACCGCATTAGCTTCTGTACTTTTTTATATGTTGGTTAAACGTGCTGGAGGTTTGTTTGCTTCGTTAGTTACTTACGGAATTCCATTTGTGGCAATTGCATGGGGCATTTATTTTAATGAACAAATTACATATGTACACTTAGTTGCTTTAATAATTATTTTAATAGGTGTTTATATTGCCAATAGAATAAAAAAGGCATAAAAAAGCTCAAATCAATTGGTCGATTTGAGCTTTAATAATACCATACATCGTGTAATTAAACACTCATCATTTCTTTTTCTTTTGTTACTAAATGTTTATCAACCAATGCAATGTGCTTATCAGTTAATTCTTGAATTGCTGCTTCAGCATCTTTAGCAGCATCTTCACTTAAACCATCTTTTTGCAACTTTTTTATTTGCTCAATTCCATCTCTTCTTAGGTTTCTTATTGCCACTTTTGAATGTTCACCTTCACCACTAGCTTTTTTGAACAATTCTTTTCGTCTCTCCTCAGTTAACGGAGGTAAAAACAAACGAATTTGATTACCATCGCTTTGTGGTGTAATACCAATATTAGCTTGCATAATAGATCTTTCGATAGGAGAAAGCATGTTTTTTTCCCAAGGTTGAATGCTAATTGTTTTTGCATCTAATACTTGAATGTTAGCAACCTGACTAATTTGTGTTGGAGCTCCATAATAATCTACCATAATTCCATCTAACATGGTTGGATTGGCTTTACCAGCTCTTATTTTAGTTAACTCCTGCTCCAAATGAAGAATGGCTTTTTTCATGGAACTTTCTGTGTCTTCAATTATTAAATCAACTTCTTCTGTCATATAAATTTTCAATTTGGTGGGCAAATCTAACAAATGATTAGAAACAAAAAAGCCTGATATAAAAAAAGCCCTTGTAACAGGGCTTTTAAACAATTATTTTACTTAATCTTGGTCGGCCACTTTTGCTTCTACATCTTGCAAGGAAACAAAGTTTTTCATTCGTTTACTAAAACTGGTTTCGCCAAATTCTCCTTTTATAACCCTCATTTTTCCTCGTTTGTTTGGCTTAGTAACATTTAAAATATAGATACCAGAAAAGAAAAGTACAATTTGCATAAGTATAACCCATGTAGTTCCAATTGGCAATGTTAAATAAGTTAATACAACAAAGAAAATAGCACAAGCTGCAATAGTGAGTGTAACTTTAATATGGTTAAATCCCCTGTCTAAAAGCATGTGGTGTAGGTGATTTCTATCTGGCGAAAAAGGAGACCTTCCGTGTATCATTCTAATTGAAAAAACCCTTAATGTATCTAATAGAGGCATTAGTAAAATACCAAAGCCCATTGCAGGGGAAGCAATAATTGGCAATACGCTTCCGCTTGGGGCAGTTTCAATAAATCGAATAACCAATATTACATTAACAGCACCACTTAACATGGCACCTGTATCTCCCATAAAAATTTTAGCTGGAGAATAGTTGTAGATTAAAAAACCAACTGCACTTGCAGCAAACGTAAAAGCCATTAAACTAAAAAAACTATCTCCATTTACATAAAAGAAAAAACCAAAAATGGTGCAAGTAATTACGCTTATTGTTCCTGCCAAACCATCTACCCCGTCAATTAAATTATAAGCGTTCATTACAACAATAACAGTAAATAATGTAAGAAAACAACCCATGGTATAATTAAGTGCATGCACACCCAAAAAGCCATGCATACTGGTAATAACAATACCAGCTTTAAAAATTAATAAAGCAGCTACCAACACCTGGCCAATCACTTTTTTTAGAGGAGAAAGAATTAGAATGTCATCTTTTATTCCAAAGAAAAAGATAACCATAAAAGATGCTATGTAATATTGAAATCCGGCAACTGAAGCAACATTATTGATGGCTAAAAGTAAACCCATCATAAAACCTATAAAAATACCCAAGCCACCCAATGAAGAAATGGGTGAAGTATGAATTTTTCTCTCATCGGGTATATCGTATAACTTTTTTCTATTTGCTACTGTAATAATTACAGGTATAGCATAAAAGCAAACTAAAAAGGATACAACTGTGCCTATGATTATTTGTTCCATTCGATTATTTTAGGGTCAATCTTTTGAGTTTATCAATACTCATAGGGGGCTTCTACAATGGCAAATTAAGCACTTTTTAACAAATTAACCTATTTTGGTAAAAAATCATAGTAAGATAACTTAAATGAATATGGAATAATCTGTTAAAAAAATGCTTTTATTATAGAGTTTGTATAAGTTAACTTCGCTGCCTAATAATAAAATAACTATGTCAACAAATTTACAGGCAACCGCTTCTCAGGTACGCAGAGATATTGTAAGAATGGTTCATGCTGTACAAAGTGGTCATCCAGGTGGCTCTTTAGGCTGTGCAGATTTTGTAACTGCATTGTATTTTAATACAATGAATCACAATCCATCATTTACAATGGATGGAACTGGTGAAGATCTTTTCTTCTTATCGAATGGGCATGTTTCGCCACTTTTCTATTCTGTATTAGCCAGGGCAGGTTATTTTGATGTAAAAGAATTGGCAAGCTTTAGAAAAATAAATTCCCGTTTACAAGGTCATCCTACAACACATGAAGAATTACCAGGTGTACGTATTGCAAGTGGTTCTTTAGGTCAGGGTTTAAGTGTAGCAATTGGTGCTGCATTAAGCAAAAAACTAAACAACGACAAAGGCTTGGTTTTTTCATTACATGGTGATGGAGAATTACAAGAAGGCCAAATTTGGGAAGCTGCTATGTTTGCACCACACCATAAAGTAGATAATTTAATTGCTACAATAGATTATAATGGACAACAAATTGATGGACCTACCAATAAAGTAATGAACGTTGAAAGTTTGAAAGCCAAATTTGAAGCATTTAATTGGTTGGTTTTAGAAATGAATGGCAACGATATGGATGATGTTGTTGCTGGTTTAGACAAAGCAAAAAGCTTAACTGGAAACGGTAAACCTATTTGCATTTTAATGAAAACATCTATGGGTAAAGGTGTAGATTTTATGGAAGGTGGACATGAATGGCATGGCATTGCACCTAATGACGAGCAATTGGCAAAAGCCCTAGCTCAGTTACCTGAAACTTTAGGTGATTATTAATTTTATATAATGAAAAGATATTTTGATAAAAGTAGCATACGATTTATACCAACAATGTGAATAAATTTTGACTGATTGGAGCATTGTTTAATCGGAAACAACTATTATCTTTACCTCGGTTTTTCATAGGATATTGGATTTTAAAAACGGGGCTGGATTTTTATCCGGGCCCCTTTTTTTATTTTATACCCAATCTTATTGATTACCTACCATAAATATTGCATTGGTAAACAACAACTTACCATTTTCCCAAAACAAACGAAATATGGGATCATCTGCAAAAATGGTCACCACTCCATTGCCCATTTCCATTATACCTATCACGGTTCCATCTTTTAATTTCTCTTTTACTTTATAGCCAGAAAAACCGGTTACATAATTGTCTTTTTTTACAATGCCTACATTCCAGCCATCTTTCATAAACTCATAAATGGCTGTATTTTGTTTTAATGTATAATAATTTCCTGTATAGCCAAACGCCAAAGGATGGGTGTTATCTAGCTGCACTTTATAAATAGAACCTGGTGTGTAGTTGGGTAAATAATCCCTTTCTCTATCGGCATATTTTTTTACATTGTTGTAAGCAGACTCCTTTTCGTCTTTTTTCTCACTGGAATCTTCTTTTTTCTTAAAGCCCCAATCGGCCGATGCTAATTGGCTCACAGCATCTTCTAATGCAACCAGTTTTCCACCATTTCTTACAAACTCTTTCAACTTATCATTAATCGATTTATCGTTGAGTGATTTATAATATCCATCGGGCATAATAATTACCTGATAATTTTTTAGGCTCACTCTACCAATATCATTTGCATTCAGTAAGGTTATTGGATAGTTTAACTGTTGTTCGAACAAATTCCAAATTTCACCTGCTGCTGTGCTAGAAACTCCATCACCAGTAAGTAATACAATTTTAGGTGCTTGAATCAATTTAATATCAGGGCTTCCAAAATCTACACCTTTATCCATAAAACCAGTTTCTACTTGTATAGCAGTTATTTTAAATTGCTCAACTGCATTCGCTACAGCATTGTTTAACTCGGTCAAATTATTGCCTGTTTTAATTACCACCAACGTACCTCTATCGTATTGTTGACTCTTGTATTCAAATGGCTTTTCGGAGAAACGAACTTTAATATTTTGCTTCAATAAAAAAGCTAGGCATTTAGCACTATTGAAAGAGGTGTAAGGAATAATAAAACCGTAATTGGCAGTAGTTTTATCAGGTTGTTGCTCAATAGCTGAAGCTAAGTCAAAATTTTTCTTTTCCTTCATCGCAAAACCATCTACACCAAAAGCAAATGGAACACTCCAGGCTGTAATATCATAGGTTGCACTGTCTACCAATTTGCTCTTGGGTTCTAACAATACTTTTACCAAGGCACTTTTGGGCTGATAAGCTGAAACAGTAATTGAATAAGCTGAAGTTTTCACATCTTCTTCTTTTTCTGTTTGATAATTATAAGCTTTAAATGCAGTTGGTGCAATGTTGGTGTAATCAATTTTATTATTGGTTAAAAGTGTTTTTACAGCATTTAATTTATTGATATCGTTACTACTTAATACATATGTCTTGTAGTCAGTATTTTTTGCATTGATGCCATCTTCAAAATATTTTTTGAACTCGTTAATGAGTTGCTGGGCATTATTAGATGCAATTTCTATTGTAGAAATACCCGTTGTAAAATGATGCATCACTCTATCTACCAATGTAAGTGTATCACCATCATCTGTTATCACACCTAATCCACCACGACTGTGCCCACCTTGTTCATACGTCATGCCAATAGAACCATTATAAATTGGATAAGTATCGCCATAAGATGGATAGAATAAATCGAACCTTTCTTTGGTGAAATATAACCAACCATTGGCATCAAAATACTTAGCATGATTTCTACCAATTTGTGTTTGAAAACTTCTTTGCCAAGGTGTAATCACTTCGTGAAAAGGCTCGGCAGCAGGAGCAAAATAATAGGGCTCGTTGATGCCTTGCTCATGAAAATCTACGTGTATTTGTGGCATCCATTGATTGTACTTTTTTATACGTTGTTGTGTTTCAACTTGTGTTTGCCAAGCCCAATCTCTATTTAAATCAAAATTGTAATGGTTACTTCTTCCGCCTGGCCAAGGTTCATTGTGTTCACGACTTTGAGCATCGGCATTTAGTTCTTTTCCTACTACTTGATTGTACCAGTTTACATAACGATCTCTTCCATCGGGATTTAAACATGGATCAATAATTACCACAGTATTTTTTAACCATTCCTTTGTTTTGCTATTTGCAGAGTTTACCAACTCATAAAGGGTTTGCATAGCTGCCTCACTGCTGCTAGGCTCATTGCCATGTACATTATAACTTAACCAAACTATTGTTGGAGCATTGTTTGTAATTGCAGCCATTTTATCTTTTGATAAGCCAGCTAATCGGAGATTGTTTTGCTGAATCGCATTTAGCTTTTGTATATTTTCAGGGGTTGATATATAAGTTAACAGCAGCTCTCTGCCTTCGTTCGTTTCTCCATATTTATCCAATACAACCATATCACTTTTAGCAGCAGCGATTGCTTTAAAGTATTCTACAATTTTATGGTGTCGGGTATATTTAGTGCCAATTTTATAGCCTAAAAATTGTTCAGGACTTTGAACTGTTTGTGCATGTACTAATGAACCAACAAAAAAAAGTAAGCAAAAGCAGAGTTTATTTATTTGCATATATACAATTAAGAAAGTGAAAATAACAAAATAGAAAAAGCAGCCCAAGTTTGAGCTGCTTTATTCTTTAAACGGTTTTAAATAAGTATTTTACTTCAAAAGGAAATTATTTTTCCCTTTTATCACGTAATTTCTTAGCCCCATAACCAACACCAGCTGCAACCAGTAAAGATAAGCCACCATCTACAGGTACATCTCCTTCTGTTTCGCCAAAACCATCTTGGGCCATGGCTGGTAATACCAGTACAACTAGTACAAACAATAAGCTAATAAATTTTT
>CALRLF020000031.1:0-46081 GCA_943368475.1 Allobosea thiooxidans | reverse complement strand
GGCAAAAGGCTTTTCGATATACACATCTTTGCCAGCTTTTACAGCTTCAATGGTATGCAACGCATGTTGAAAATCGGCAGTACTTATAATCACCGCATCTATATCTTTCAGGCGATACAATTCATCATTATTTACACAAGCCTGTACATCATGCCCAAGCTTTTCTTTCAAATAATTTTGTCCTTCTTCCCTACGCAATTTCCAAATATCACTTACCGCAACAATGTCGAAATTGAGTTCTTGTTGATGGTTTAAAAAACAGGGAAGCAAAGTTTGCTTGAACCTGTCTGAAAAGCCAACTACCCCTACCCTAACCCTATCATTAGCACCAATAATATTGGCATAGCTTTTAGCACTAAAACCCAATGATGTAGCATAAACTGCTGCAGAAGCTTTAACTGATTGTGTAATAAAATTTCGACGTGTTACTGGCATAACAATGTTATTTATAGGTGAATCATTTTGTAATAATTATTGTTCAATTAACTAGCTCAATCCTAAAATTATTTTGTTCTTTTCTACATCAATTCCTGATGAAGCAAAGTCGTCAAACGCTTTGTCAGTAACGGTTATGATGTGTTGCTGAATAAATGGGGCACCTTCTTTTGCACCTTGCTCTGGATGTTTAATGCAGCATTCCCATTCCATCACAGCCCAACCAGGATAATTGTATTGAGCTAGTTTGCTGAAGATGGTTTTAAAATCAATCTGCCCATCACCAGGACTTCTGTATCGTCCTGCCCTATTAGCCCAACTTTGATAACCACCAAAAGTGCCTTGCTTACCTGTGGCATTAAACTCAGCATCTTTTACATGAAATGCTTTTATTCTTTCGTGATAAAAATCGATGTACTGTAAATAGTTCAGTTGCTGTAACACAAAGTGTGATGGATCGAACAGCAAACATGCCCTTGCATGATTGCCAACTTTTTCCAAAAACATTTCATAAGTAATGCCATCAAATAAATCCTCACCAGGATGTATTTCGTAACACACATCCACACCACATTCATCAAAGTAATTGAGTATAGGCAACCATCGTTTTGCCAGCTCTGTAAAACCTTCTTCTACCAAGCCAGCAGGGCGTTGTGGCCATGGATGAAATGTGTGCCACAATAAAGAACCACTGAATGTTGCATGAGCGGTTAATCCTAAGTTTTGAGATGCTTTAGCACCATACATTAACTGTTGAATGGCCCATGAAGTTCTTGCTGTATTATTGCCCCTTACACTTTCTGGTGCAAAACCATCAAACATGCTATCAAAGGCTGGGTTTACTGCCACCAGTTGACCTTGCAAGTGCGTTGACAATTCAGAAATTTCCAAACCGCAACTATTGATTTTTCCTTTCAGTTCATCTGCATAGGTTTTACTTTCTGCACATAATTCCAAATCAATCAAACGGCTTTCCCAAGTAGGAATTTGTACAGCTATGTAACCCAAATCTTTGGCCCATTTGCAAATAGAAACGAGGTCATTAAAAGGTGCTTTATCGCCCATGAATTGTGCTAGAAAAATTCCAGGTCCTTTAATCGTTGTCATATTTCAATCCATTTATTTTGTGATTGCCCACTTTCAATAACTTTTTCAATAAACAACATTCCTCTTACGCCTTCTTTAATACCAGGATAATCTATGTATTCTGCTTTAGGATTTTCCCCTTTGGCTTTTGCTTTTATGGTCAATGCAAAATTTCTGTAGAGGTTGGCAAAAGCTTCCAAATACCCTTCAGGATGACCAGCAGGTGTTCTGCAATTATGCTTTGCAATGGGTTCTAAATAATCATTGCCAGCCCTATAAATTTGCGTTGGTTTATTCAGCCATTTTACAGTAAGTGAATTGCAATTTTCCTGCTGCCATTCAATACCACCCTTTTCACCAAACACACAAATCTTGATATTGTTTTCAGCACCTGCTGCTACTTGTGTTGCCATTAAAGTACCAGTAGCACCATTGTTAAAAGTCAATAAAACTGCACCATCATCATCTAGTTTTCTGTTGGCAACTACAGTATTTATTTGAGCATTTAATGTTTTTACCTGTAAGCCAGTTATGTACTCTGCTAAATTAAAAGCATGCGTACCAATATCACCCATTGCACCAGCAATACCACTTTTCATAGGGTCTGTTCGCCAGCTCGCCTGCTTTTGATTTTCGAATTCCAAATTTGTACTTAACCAACCTTGTGGATACTCAACATATACTTTACGAATAGCACCCAAGTTATTCTTGGCAATCATTGCCTTGGCTTGCTTTACCATTGGATAGCCAGTATAAGTATGTGTAAGGCAAAGCAATTGGTTACTATTTTCTATCACTTTTTCCAATGCAATGGCTTCAGACAAATTGAAAGTCATTGGTTTATCCAACACAACATGATACCCATTTTCAAGAGCCAATTTTGCAGGTAAAAAATGAAGATGATTTGGTGTAACAATGCTTACTACTTGCATACGTTCATCTTCAGGCAACAGCTTTTCTTTGGCATACATTTCTTCACAAGTTTCATATGCCCTGCTCAATGGAATGCCCAATTGCAAGGCGGTGGCTTTAGTTTTTTCAAACTGACTACTAAACACCCCACACACCAAAATATACTCACCATCCATACGAGCTGCAGTGCGATGAACCCCACCAATAAAGGCATCTAACCCACCACCTACCATACCAAGCCTTAAAGGTTTATTCATAGTTTATCTTTTTAAGCAACAGATTTTTTATCATTTTTAAAAAAAGCAAAAAATAAGAGTGCCACACCTATAGCAAACAAGCTTGGCATTAACCAAACATTTTGCCATTGATGATTGATGACCTTGCCAGCAATATCTTTTATTGCATGAGCATCTGTAAATCTTCCTGCAAACCAAAAGCCAATATACATGCCCACACCATATGTAGCTAAAGTAATTAAGCCTTGTGCCGAAGAACGTACTTCTTCTCCTGCTTTCTGATTAGTATAAATTTGTCCAGTAACGAAGAAAAAATCATAGCAAATACCGTGAAGAATAATTGCTATATACAGCATCCAAACGTTGTTATCAACATTACCATAGGCAAATAATAAATAGCGTACAACCCATGCTAGCATTCCAATCAGCAGCATTTGTTTAATACCAAAACGTTTAAAAAAGAATGGCATTAGAAATAAGAAAAGCGTTTCACTCATTTGTCCCATTGTCATTTTAGCAGCAGCTTTATCCATGCCCAACTCATTTAAAAATTGGTTTGCACTGCCATAATAAAATGCCAATGGAATGCAGATTAAAACCGATGCAATAAAAAACAAGAGGTAGTTTTTATCCTTCAAAATACTTAATGCATCTAATCCAACAATGTCTCTAAAACCCACGTTCTTGCCAGCTTTTAGTGGTGGTGTATTGGGTAAAAAGAAAGCATAGATACCCAATGCTAACGAAGCAATTGCAGCAATTAAAAAAGTAGTATTCAATTTTGAAGCTGCAGTAGTTAATACCGATTTTGCTGCAAAAGATGCATTGTCAAGAGTGCCTGCTTTTACAATTTCAGTGGCAGGTTCAAGTGATAGCCATCCAATAATTAACCCAGCAACTATCCAACCAATGGTACCCCAAACCCTTATATCACCAAACTCTTTTTCTGCATCTTTTATTTGATTTAAAGCAATGGAATTTACCAATGCCAAAGTGGGCATGTAAATAATCATGTAGCTAAGCAGCAAACTATAGAAAGAACCAAAGTTGCTTTGTGTAGAAATGTAATACATTAAAACGGCACCAGCAATATGCAGTGCAGCCAAAATTTTTTGTGCAGCAAAATATCTGTCAGCAATTAAGCCCACAATAAAAGGTGCAATAATTGCACCCAAACATTGAGTTCCATAAGCCAGGCCAGTTTGTTCACCAGTGGCTGCAATATTGCCCATGGTTAAGTATGTACCCATCGTAACAAACCATATTCCCCAAATAAAAAAATTAAGGAACATCATTGCAGAAAGCTGAAACCGTATTACTTTTTTCATAAGCAAGAAATAAAAAGTTGGTTCTTGTTTTAAAATTGGCTTCTTAATTTTTTACAGGAATATCCCTTTCACTTTCTACCACTTCACCATTGTACACAATCCTTGCTGTTAATGTATAATTGCCAGCTTTAGCAGGAATATTGATTTTGAAATTCTCAACATCTACCTTAAAAGCTGCTACTGTGTGCGATATTGTTTGCGTAGTAATCACTTTATTGTATTCGGTAAGTTCTACAGTAATACTACCTTTCCAGGCTTTGTTTAAATCGTTAATTAAATAAACAGGCACACTAATGATTGAATCTGGCCTGTACGACTTTTCCCAAGTATCTACCATTAAACCAACTGGCGAAAAAGATGCTTTTACATATTTGGTAAAGGCTGGCCAATATTTAAACTGTTCTACATTTTGCAGCAAATCACTGGTTTCGCCTCTTGGTGCTGTAGGACGAGAATAAGATAAACCAGCAAAATACATGACTGCTGCTGAAGTTCTATAAGCTCGCCAATACTCAGTTAAAGCAGCTGTTAAACGGCAACACTTTTCTATTCTTTGCTCATTTGTTACAACATCTTTAAAAAAGTTCTTATAAACATTGTCTGATAATGTTGTTGAAGAACCATCCCTATTTACCCAAAGCCAAGCATATTCATTTAAGATAATGGGATTATTGTATTTTTTACCATCTGGTGCTGGATCCTGCTCATTGGGGTCGTTGGATGGAATTCTTTTTTTGCCCATCAATTTTTTCCAAATACCTTCTTCGGGTTCTTTGGCATCTTTTAAATGATAAGGATAAAATAAGTAAGGATGAGCTTCAATTGGATCAGTTGATGAAGCTGGTGCTGAATAACCATTATCCCATGGGCGATTGGACAAATCTAGATGACGAACCATATTAATGGCAATAGCAGTTTGCTTGGCAACAGTTTCATTTTGTCCATCCCAAATTACAATGCAAGGGTGGTTCCAACGTTCCTTCATCCACTCAGTATATTCTAAGGCAATATGCCCTGCCGTTACTTTCTTTTTAATGCCACCTTTACCGCCCCAAATGGCATATTCATCCTGAATTAACATGCCCATTTCATCGGCTAAATCGTACCAAAAATCTGGTGCAGGGCCTACGTGAAAACGAACAATATTCCAATGCATTTCTTTAAACCTTGTAAACATTAAACGCACCCAATTTTTATCCCACGGTAAATTGTTTCTCAATGAATCTTCAAAGAAACGATATACTGGAACATTCGTTCCTCTCAAGTAATAGGTTTCATTGTTTAATAAAGCTGTTTTTGCAGTAGTATCAAAACTAAAACTACGCATACCAAAACGGGTATTGTTATTATCAGTACCTGTAGATGTTGTGAGTTCATACAGGAAGGGTTGCTCAGGATTCCAAAGTTTACAATTCTTGATGGAAGCTTCAAACACAACGGTATCAATACTTCCAGACAAGTTGATATTTTTTTCACCTTGAAAAATCAACCTCTTACTTACTGCTTCTTTTACCTGGTAGGTAATTTTTTGAATTCCTTTTTTGCCAAAAGCATTTATGGCAGCAACTACTTTTATTTTTTGTTGGTTAATGTTGGGAACAATCTGTACATTCTCTACATAAGCACCATTGGATAGAATAAGATTGACATCGTCAAAAATGCCGGGGATGAATTTTATCTTTTCAAAATCATTGCCATTCACCATTGTATCTGGGAAATTATCAAAGCTTCCCAAACGCAAAATCAATTCATTTTCCTGCCCTGCAGGTTTTAAAAATGAACGGATATTACTTTCGTAACTACTGAAAATTGTTTGATGGATATACACCTCTTTTCCATTGAGAAATAACTGCTTACTGTAAGCCGCTTTTTTTATTTGAAGCAACACATTTTGAGGTATGGGTTGGCTAATGGTAAAGGTTTTTCTGTACCAAAAATATCTAGCTGAATCAGCACCTTTCTTAACCACATCAAACTTCGGCAAAGCCATATCAATTAAAGAAGGAACGGGAACAGTGTGGTTGAATATTTTAGGAAAAGCATCTTTATCTGCTGTTTCCTCAACTTCCCAAGTACCATTTAAAGAGATGATTTTCCTTTGGCTAAACGCTTCACTTGTGCAAGTAAATGCAATGGCTAACAACAAAATGTATCGTACAAAAAATCGCATAAAATTGATTAAATTTTCAATTGAAATAAACTGCCTTCATAATAACAATTCATCTTACCAGCTTTTGCTTAGTAAGATGAATTGTATTAGAATGTGAAATCTTTATTGAGCCATCATAGTTGGTACAATATTATTTGAGAAACCATAAGGGCTTGTTGCTGATGATCTATAAATCAAACCAAACCAACCTCTATCATCCCATGCTGTAAAAGACATTTTTTCAGTCTTACAGGTAACTTTAAAAATTCTGTAATAGCTACGAACCAAATCTGTATTACGTTCTGTACCATTTGTTTGTCTGCCAACACCAAATTCACCATAGTTAACAGGAACATCAATTAACACGGAATGTAACCCTACTTTCTTAATAGCATTTTCGAAAGTGGCAGATCCTGGCCATGCAGCATTCGTACCAGTTTGACCACAAAATGTCCATGGGTCATAAGTATGAACCTGAATAGCGAGATAAGCATCAGTTCCAGCCCCTGGCAAGCTAGCTTTCGTAGGATAAACTTCTTCTATCATTCCCTGATTACCTTGTCCATTAGGTTCAATCATAATTATTCGAGTTGTATTATTACCACCAGTTGCACGTATTGCATCATAAGCAACCTTATTAATTTTTCTGGTTAAATCTATCGCTGTAGCGTTAGTAGGTAAAGGATAGCCAGTACCACTCCACTGACCCATTGTTCCTTCTGGTTCATTCAACACATCAAACAATAATTGTTTTGGTGAATCTTTAAAAAAAGTAGCAATACCATTCCAAAGCTTAGCAAACTTTGTGTCAAATGCAGCACTACCATCGTAGTAATCCTTCAACCAATGTTCATGGTGCGTATTTAAGACTACGTACATTTTTTTAGCCAATGCGTAATCAACCACTTCTTTTAATTCTAAAAGCCTTGGATGTGTTGTATTTATATTACCATTAGCATCGGCCAAATTACTTGTAAAGCCCTGCATCCATGTTGTAGGAATACGTACATGACGCATTCCTGCTTCATAATACAAATCGATTATTTGTTTGTTAACAGATGGTGTTGTTGCATTAATGTTACTCTCAAATGTATTCCCCAAATTAAACCCTCCTCCCATATCGATAATAATTTCCTTAGCAGTAGTAGAACTTGTGTTAATTGGAGGAACTACATAAGGAGTTGGTGGAGGTGTTACAACTACTGGCGTTGGTGTAGTTGTTTTTTTCTTGCAAGAAAATGAAAGCATTGTAAAAGAAAACAATGCTACAAATGAAATAATTTTCAAAAATGGAAAGTGAACTTTTTTCATACTTTTTGTTTTAAATGATTTGCGTTTTAGTTAATGGCTTATTTTTTTCCTGTTGCTGCCCAGAAAATACCGGCATATAAATGATTAAGAAATATGGTGTTGCTATATACTGCTGGCAAATGCCCTAAGGCTGTATAAAAAGATCGACCGCCATCGTAATTATGGTACCAGGCAATGGGATGGAATTTTCCCATGCCTATACCTTTCAATTTTTTTTGAGCCCACTCTACTTTTGGGTTATAAGATGTTTCGTCTACAGAAAGAATATAATTAAGGCCTGTAATTTTTTCGGCATCAAATTCATACCATTCATCTGTCCACAAAGTATTGCCTGCAAAACCTTGTAAGCCAGGAAATGCGGCATCAACAATATTCACTTTTGCTGTTTGAATAACAGGATGAATATGGAACATTCTGCCTACGAGTTTTGTATACCAATCCCAATCATATTCCGTATCTGATGCACTGTGAATACCCACAAACCCTTTACCTGATTGAATAAAACGTTCCATTGTTTTCTGCTGTGCCGAATCTAAAATATCACCTGTTGTATTTAAGAAGATAATGACCTTGAATTGCTCTAAATATTTATCAGTAAAGCCATCTGGATTTTCAAGTAACACCACATCAAAATTGTTTTGTACACCCAACTGCTGAATAGCCAAAACGCCTGTATGCACAGATTCATGGTGCCAGCCTCTTGTAGTGGTAACCAACAATGCTTTAAACTGCTTTTGGGCATTTGCTATTTGGCAAAAAACTATTTGCATTAAAACAATGATGATGAAAAATTTTTGTTTCATGTGTTGAATTTTTAAAATTAGAATTCTCTAATTTTTATGTTCTTAAATAGCACTTCATTACCATGATCTTGTAATAAAATATTGCCTTCGGTAAGATTGCCAAAATTGGGATACTTAGCATACTTGCTATAATTTACCAACGCCCTCCACATTTGGGTATTACGCTCATATTCAACAGTAATTTTGTCGTTTAAATAATGTGTAACCTTGTTGCCATTAACAACAATACGAGCTGTATTAAAATCTGATTTTCTAAAAAACTTATCAGCAGGTGCAGCAATTAAATCGTATAATGAACCCAGCGTTCTATTTCCAGCAACACCAAGTTTTGCATCAGGATGTAGTTTATCATCCAATATTTGAAACTCACAACCAATAGAAGATCCTTCGCCTTGGTTTAAGTCTGTGTCAACAAAATATTTGATACCACTATTAGCACCATCTGTAATTTTAAAATCAACGGTAAGTTCAAAATTTTTATACTTCTTAATGGTAACAATATCGCCACCATTGGCCGATTCTGCACCATTGGCATTTACAACTTTCAATAAGCCACTATCAATTTTCCAACCATTTTGTGGAAAGTTGGTAAGCTTTGCCCCACGCCAACCTTCTGTAGTTTTACCATCCCATAAAAGCTTCCAGCCTTGTTTGGCTTCAGCAGGAGAAATGGTGTTATCGTTACAATTTACTTGCATCACTTTTGCATCAAAAGGCTTACGATTTTTCTCTAAATTGGTAGTCATAATTTTTATATTTTTCCATTGAACAGTTTTGCCTTCATCATCATTTTTATAAATTTCATGTACTTGTAAAGCAATAAAACCTGATGCTGCTTGTGGCATATCATCTAATATGCTAGAACATGAAATTCCGTTTAACCAAGTACGAACTGTATTGCCAATAGCTTCTACTCTAATATGATTCCATTCATTCTCTTTATAAGCAGTTTTTGCAGCCGGATTTTTTTCCATTGTGTATAACCAACCACGTCTTTGTTCATCATAAATACCACCGCTCCATCCTCTTGACGATGGATCGATTTCGTATTGATAACCATGTACCCTACCGTTCTTAAACGCAGCATTACTAAGGCTTCTAAACTGTATACCAGAATTTAAACCATCATCAACTTTATAATCTAATTCCAAGATAAAATCACCATAATTTTTTTCTGTAGCCAAAAATGTATTGGGTGTTTTTGCCCTTGACATACCAGTTATTACACCATCTTTTATGGTATATTCTGCTGTGCCATTTATTTTTTTCCAGCCAGTAAAATCTTTACCATTAAAAAGCGTTTCCCATTTAGCTTGAGAAAATGCTGTGAATGAAATGGTGGATAAAGCAACCCACATTAACATTGTTTTTTTGTTCATCATTTTATTTTTAGCAATCAAAAAATCATCCTACATAATTTATGTATTACAACAACAACGTTGCAATTGAATGTGGTAATGCTGTAACCTTAGCAGCTTTGCCGTTTATCCATACATAATAATCAGATTTCACACTGGTTTGATTCATTACAATTACAGCAATTGATCCATCAAGATTTTTAAAAGCTGTTGTTTGCAATTGACTTCTACTAGCACTGCTTACAATTCTTTTAGCACCAGGCTTTATAAATTTTGAAAAATGGCCAATGTAGTAGTAGGCGTTGGTGTACATTAATTCGCCTGTTTTTACATTGGCATGAATTGGTGAAAAAGAAAAGTTTTGAACATGATTAGGCCCACCAGTTTCATCCAATAAAATGTTCCAGTCGGCAAAGCCTACTGTGCCATTATTAAAGTCCTGAATCATATTATCGGCATACTTTTCACCCAATTGCCAATTGTAAATTTTGGCTAAATCAAAATGCTCTTTGCAGCCTTCAGTAAACAACAAATTGGTATTTGGAAATGCTTCTTTTAATAATTTCAAATTGTTGAAAGTTGGTGCCCCACCACTCCAGTTTTCGTACCAGTGATAGCCTATACCCCATAAATATTTTGCTGCATCAGGATCGTTTAATAAAGCACTGCCTCGTTGATATATCAGGTCACGGTTATGATCCCATCCTATAATTTTTATACGACTAAGACCTGCCTTTTTCAAAGTAGGACCAAGATAATTTTTAAGAAAGTCTATTTCTTCATCTGCGGTAAAAATGCAACTCTCCCAACGTTGTTTAGCCATGGGCTCGTTTTGAATGGTAGTACCCCAAACTGGTATGCCCTCAACTTCATAAGCTTTTATAAACTTTACAAAATAGTTTGCCCAAGATTGATAAAATTCCTTTTTTAAACTACCGCCACGCAACATGTTATTATTGGATTTCATAAAAGCTGGCGGGCTCCATGGGCTTACAAATAAAGTAAGTTTGCTACCTGTAGCTGCAATAGCTTGTTTGATAAATGGTATACGAAATACTTTATCGTGATTAACAGAAAATGTAGCCAACGAAGTATCTTCTTCTTTAACATACGTGTACATATCGCTACTAAAATCGCAACTGTGAATATTGGTTCTTGCAAGGTTATAACCTATACCTTTTTCTTTATCGAAATAAGCTTGAATCAATTCATCTTGCTTTACTTTTGGCAGTTTTGCAAAGGTTTCAGCAGAAGCATCCGTTAAAGCACCACCAATACCTAAAAAGGTTTGAAAGGTTTTATTCGGGTCAATAAAAATGCAGGTTTGCGTTTCTAAAGGTTGTGTCATTACTTCAAACATTGCAGTACCATTTGCTGATAATTTTAAATTAGTACTATCTGCAGTTGTGAATATTTGAAGTGTTCTTTTCGTTTGACCAATAGCAACCCTGAATGATAAAAACATCAAACATACCATCAGACCAACACTTGATTTATACATCCATTTCATCATTATAACTCTTTAGTTATTATAAAAAAATCGCTTCTTTTCTTTGCTAATCAAAATATCAAACGCCCCTTTTTCTGTAACCATTTTCAAGTCTTTCCCTACGAAAGCTAAATCCTTAGCAGTAATTGTAAATATTAACTCTTTGGTTTCACCAGGATTTAAGAACACTTTCTGAAATTTTCTTAATCTTTTTACAGAAGGTGTTACAGAAGCCACTAAGTCTGAGCTATAAACTTCAATAGTTTCTTTACCAGCCATTTTACCTGTATTGCTAACCTTTACTTTGATTGTGATAGGCTTATTATTGGTTAATGTATCAGAAGATAAACTTATAGCAGAATTACTAAAAGTAGTGTAGCTTAATCCTTCACCAAATTGGTACTGCGGGTTAAAGGAATAAGAAAAAATCTGTGGCTCTGCTTGTTCAAAAACTTCATCTAACCACTTGTGATCGTAGGTAGCAAAAGTGCTAGCAAATCTAGGATATGTGATAGGTAATTTGCCAGAAGGATTGGCATCACCAAACAGTACATCAGCAATGGCATTGCCTCCTTCAGAACCTGGCCAGTAAGCCATTATAACACCGCTTAACAATGGCTCAATATCTCTAATTACTCTTGGTCTGCCTTGTATAAAAACAGCAATAATTGGTTTGTTAGTTTTACTCAATGCTTGTACTAATTGTTGTTGAATCATTGGTAAATCCAAATTATCAATATTACCTGGTGTTTCTGCGTAAGCATCTTCACCTAAGCAAACAACAATGTAATCGGCATCTTTAGCCATTTCAACTGCTTTATCAATACCTAAATCTTTACTTGTAAAATCTGTTGCCTGTTGGTAAACAACATTTGAATTTTTTATTTGAATAGCCTGATAAATATTTTTTAAATCCTTTGAAAAATAATTGGTGTTAGTGCCTTGCCAAGAGTAAGACCATGCACCATGTAAAGTGGTTAATGATTTTGCAGCAGGCCCTGTTATTAGTATTTTTTTATCTTTTGCCAAAGGCAAAATGCCATCTTTATTTTTAAGCAAAGTGATGGATTCTGTTGCAGCATCTAAAGCAGCTTGCTTGTAAGCAGCTACGCCAAAGTTTTTAGAAGCTTCTTCTTCTACAAAAGGTTGATTGAATAAACCAACTTCAAATTTCAATTTCAATACCCTTCTTACTGATGAATTGATACGTTCCATTGAAATTCTTTTTTCTTTTATCAATTCAATTAGGTATTTGCTAAAATCTAAGTCCATTGGTACAATACATAAATCAATACCAGCTTCTACAGATTGGTACACTGCTTCTTTGTAAGTTGGTGCTACTCTATGCCTTTCAAATAATTTCTTTACATCTTCCCAATCAGAAATTACGACACCTTTAAAACCGAGCTCTTTACGCAAAAGCGTAGTAAGTAAGTATTTGCTAGCATGAACAGGTTCGCCATTCACTTCAGCAGAATTGATCATCACCGTTCTTGTACCTGCATCTATAGCGGCTTTAAATGATGGCAAGAAATATTCACGCAACATGATTTCAGGAATGATTGCTGATGAACGGTCTTTACCAGAAGCAGGAAAAGAGTAACCAATAAAATGCTTCATGCAAGCAGCAACATGATTAATGTCTTTTAAGCTGTTGCCTTCGTAACCTTTAATTGAACTCAAGCCCATCTGTGTTACCAAATAAGCATCTTCGCCAAATGTTTCAGCAAGTCTTGGCCAAAGTGGTTGCCTACCTGCATCTAATACTGGTGAAAAATTATACCGTATTCCCGAAGCCCTTACCTCTTTTGCAGTAATTTCTGCACCAAGTTTAACCAAGTCAAGATTTCTTGTGGCAGCCAAACCAAGGTTGTGTGGAAACAAAGTAGAACCAATGGTATAATCAGCACCATGCACTGCATCAATTGCATACAACATTGGAATTTTCAACCTTGATTCATCCATATTTACTTTCTGAATATCATTCAGCATTTTATGCCACTGTTCTAACGTATAAGCATGGCTAATTACATTTTGAAAAGAGCCAACTTTATTTTTAATCATTACATTCCTAAGCTTGGCTGTATCAAGAGCAATTTCATTTCCCTTTTCCTTCAATATCATGCCAATGGTGATATTGGTCATTTGTCCTACCTTTTCTTCAATGGTCATCTTCTTAATCAGGGCTTCAATTTTTGCATCTTCAGACTGAGCCATTACGCTGAACTGCATTCCAAGACAGAGTGCAATAGAAAGAAGTTTTTTTGCTTTAATTTTCATCATCTTATTCATTTTTCTTTATAGATTATTGCTGTTAATTTTTCAATTTAAATTCCAGGTAATCATAGTTCATATTTCCGTTACTGATGGTCTTTATTGTAATGACATGTTTGCCTTTTTTCAAAGCCACAGTAGTAAGCTCATCAATGCGGTTCCAGTGGTGCCAGTTACGCCAGTCTATGGTCTCATTTTCGTTTCTTACAGAAGGAATAAATAAGGGCTGCGTTAGTTGCTTGCCATCTATAAATAAAGCAATTTCGCCATCACCACTTGCGGTAAACATTAAGCCAATAGTGTAATTGCCAGTTGCATTTACATTAACAGTATAGTTAATCCATTCTTCGGGCTTCATCCATCCTGCATACAATTCACCAACCTTTGGTTCTACCAAATTGTAAGGATTGATGTCAATATCTTTACCCTTTGTGTAAGAAATATCAACGCCCTCTTTCATTCTGAATTCATTGAGAAAAGTACCATTTGCCTTGTTTAGCATGCCACTACCATTGTTTACAGAATCATCATCATGGTATGCAATGCCTTCACCCCCTAAATCGTATAACTCACATTGTAATTTGCCAGGAATTTGTTGTGGCTCATTATTCCATGGCTTGCCTTTGTACTTATGAATATTGGTTTCAAGAATCGTATAATTTGGGAAAATAATTCTAAAACCAACACTGTTGCTAAAGTGTGTTGGTGTATTGCCATAATGTGCAGCAAGCGTTGCAGGCTGCTCACCTGCATACCAACTACCACCCATGTGTACACAAAAATCTTTATCACTTTTCAACGTATCGTTCAAACACCATTCCCAAGCATTGCCACTCATATCGTAGATGCCCAATTCGTTTGGTTTCTTTTGTCCAATGGCATGTGCTTGTTGATTGCTGTTATTTTTGAACCAGCCAACTTCTGCCAAATTATTGCTGCCTGCAAATTTGAAATGCTTTGTTTTTGTACCACCTTGTGCTGCATAAAACCATTCCATTTCAGTGGGTAAACGACCACCCATCCAATTACAAAATTCAACAGCACCACGGTAGTTTACCATCACCATAGGATAGTTTTCAAAACCTTGCTTTGCTTTCCATTTTTTTTGTACAAATTCAACCATCAAATCTTTTGAAACAACATTTATTAATAGCACTTTTTTAAGCATCCCATCATTGCCTACTTGCTTTGAATTTAAGAATGCTGCGTAGCGTTCATTGGTAATCTCATACTTAGAAATTTCAAAGTTTTTGATATTGGTAACAGTTCCTTTAACCAATAATTTGCCACCCTGCACCAATATTCTTTCTACTGGATTTGCATACAATTGCAATGCTGCAATACAGGTAATACATGTTATAAAAGCTTTTATTTTCATGGAACTATGTGTCGTTATTTTCTTAAAAAATCAATTGTTTTAATTGAATTTATTTTATTGATAAAAACCCTGCTTGCTTAATTAAATGCTGCCCTTTTTTAGACAACATAAAATCGACAAAAGTTTTTGAGACCCCTGTTGGCGAGCCATTGGTCATTACATTTAATCTTCTGTGAATAAAATAATCGCCACTTGCAATAGTTGCAGTTGTAGCTTTTACTCCATTAAAATCTAGAGCTTTTATAGTCTTATTTTTCTTATGGTAATTGTTGAAAATTTGTAAGGGGAAATAGGTGATCGCTCCAGGCATTTTTAACAACAATTCCAATGCTGCATCGTCGGTAGCTGGTGAAGCAGCAACTGTTTTGTTCCAACTATTCTTTCCTTTTTCACTGTATACAATACCACCATCCAATGGCTTGGTATCTAACTGCATAAAGTCTGCAAAAAGCTGTATTGGGTCATAAGCTTTTATACGGCCAATCACAACTATTGGTATATCGTTACCACCAAGTTCTTTCCAGTTGGTATACTTACCAGTATAAATGCCAGCAATTTGCTCAAAACTTAAATTGTTGATAGTAATTATTTTAGCAACAGCCACTACAAGGCCATCTAAAGCAATAGGCGTACCCATGACAGTTGCTGATTTTTTTATTTCAAAATCTTTGAGGTTACGTGTAGTAACTGCAACAGATGCTTTACCACTAATTACAGCATCAACCACTTTGCCAGTTTCATCAATTTTAGAAGTAGTATTTATTGCAGGATTAGCTTTTGCAAAAACAGGATTTACCAATTCCATTAAATGCCTAGTAGTTACAGCAATACCAATTTTCAATGTATCGTTCGATTGTACTAGAGCATTTAATCTTTCTGGCACAAAAAGGCTAAAAATCAATACAGCATTAATACACAGTGATATTTTAAAAAAGTATTTTTTCAAAATCTTCATATTCCTAATTTTTAATTACTTCAAATTTTTCTGCTAAATAATCAGTTGAACTTTTACCTACTTGTATTTCAAATACACCAGGTTCTACAAGGCGTTTCATATCTAACCCATAGTATTGAAGTTTATCAGCCGTGATGGTAAAAGCAACCGTTTTTGTTTCGCCTTTTTGCAAATGAATACGAGCAAAATCTTTCAACTCCTGCACTGGTCGTGTAACTGCACTTACCATATCACGGATATAGAGTTGCACAATTTCATCACCATCAACATTGCCTGTATTGGTTACATCTATGGTTACTTTTACAGTTTGTTTGGCTGTGATTTTTTTTGTACTGAGGGTAAGATTACTGTACTTATAGGTGGTATAACTTAACCCAAAACCAAAGGGGTATAAAGGCGAATATTCACCAGAAATGTAGGGGCTTTCATGCACATAAGGTTTGTGATTATAGTACGCAGGCAACTGCCCAACGTGTTTTGGAATAGTTACTGCCAACTTACCAGAAGGATTTACTTTTCCAAATAAAACATTGGCAACTGCATTACCTTGTTCTTGCCCCAAATACCAACCTTCAATAATGGCTGGTGCTTTTTCTGCCAAATAATTAACTGATAATGGACGACCATTTACTAACAAAACAGCAGTTGGTTTATTCAATTCAAAAATGGCTTTTGCCACATCATTTTGTCTGCTCAATAAATCCAAATCAAAACGATCACCTGTATGGTTTTTCCATTCTTCACGGCAGGTCAATTCATTTTCGCCCATTACCAATAAAACAGCATCACAAGTTTTTGCCAAAGCCACTGCATCTGCGATCCTTTTGTTTTCAGCGTCTACCGTTTTATCAGCTGCAGTAATAGTTGTATCGTTTTCATAAATCTTAAACCCTTCACTGTACAACACTTCAAACTTGCCTTTACCGTACTTTGTTAAGCCTTCAATAATGCTAACACCAGGTGATTTATCATTTGAATAATTACCATAATGTACCTCATTAGCATTAGGACCAATTACAGCAATACGTTTAATTGTACTTTCGTTAAAAGGCAATGTTTGGTTATCATTTTTCAACAACACCATTCCTTTTTCAGCAGCTTGCAAAGCCACTAAACGATGAGCTTTTTCAATGGATAATTTTTCTGTTTCATTAACCGTGTTTATATAAGGTTGTTCAAACAAACCCATGATAAACTTATTGCGTAAAACCCTTGCTACTGCTGAATCTAACACAGACATCTTTACTTCGCCAGACTTTATCAATGCTGGTAAAAAGCTAAAGCAATAATCTTTCCAACTACTTGGACATTCAAAGTCCATACCTGCTTTAATAGACCTTTTAGCGGCTTCTGCTTTATTTAAAGATGAATGCTGACGGGTTATCATTCTGTTCACTGCATCATAGTCAGAAATTACGTAACCATTAAATTTCCATTCACCACGCAGCACATCTGTTAACAACCATTTGTTTGCATGGTTTGGGATGCCATCAATCTCATTATAAGAAGCCATTACAGTACGAACATTTGCTTTTTTAACGGCCATTTCAAAAGGGTAAAAATGTATTTCACGAAGTATCCTTTCTGATAAATTACTTGGTGCCAAATTGGTACCACCTTCTGGTTGGCCATGCCCTGAAAAGTGCTTGGCACAAGCAATTAGATGATTGCCATCAATAAAAGAAGAACGGCCTTGCAAACCAAAAATGGCACCTACACCCATCATAGCAACATGGTAAGGATCTTCGCCTAAAAACTCTTCAGAGCGACCAAATCTTGGGTCTCTCAATAAATCAATTACTGGCGTTGCAGCATGAGAAATACCATAGCTACGCATTTCTTTTGCCACGGCAGCAAATACGTTTTCAATTAAGGTTGTATCCCAACTGCTGCCCAATGCTGGCGATACAGGAAACACAGTTGATTTGGTATCGTTGCCTACAAAGCCATGGCAACCTTCGCCATTGGAAATGGCAGGAATACCAAGCCTTGTTTTTTCTACAAAATATTTTTGAATGGCATTGAACCTGCCAACGTAATCTTCCATTGGCATTTCAACCTGGAACTGTAAAAAGCCAACACCATTTTTAACGGTATCACCTAAATCAGCAATGGCTTTTTGCAATGTATCAGGCTTGCTTAGATTCATTTTTGGATGCCAAACATCTAACTGGCGACACTTGTCTTCGAGGGTCATTCTTTTGAGCAAATCGTTTACACGCTGCTCAATGGTTAATTCCTTTCTTTTATAAGCTGGTATTGTGTTTTGAGAGAATCCCAACACAGAAAATAACGCCAACTGCAAAACCGTTAGCAATGCAATAAAAGTGATTATATGTTTCTTGGCTCTAAGCATCAATTCAATTTTTCGTTGTTGTTCTTATTTGTAAGGTAAATGCATTTTTAGGATTTTGAACCATTAGTTGATTAGTATCAGCATCTGAAAATCCATTAGTTTTTAATGCCGGAATCAGGTAAGAAACGATGGCATCGTATTGCCTAATTACCCCACCTCTTGGAAAAGAATTGCCATCATGCGATAGCAATATTTTGTTCAATAAATTGTAGGATTTAAAGAATTGCAGCTTCTTTAAATAATCGTTTATATTCGATTCTTTCACACCATCCAACGAAATCCAAATGCCCTCTACAGCTTTATTCATCAATACTTCAAGGCTTTCAACATTGTTTGCATGTGCCCAGACCATTGCACTTGGTTGAACATGTTGCTCAATTAAAAGCTTCATCATTTCGCTGATAGCTTCTATATTATTACCAGTATGCACTACTAATGTTAAGCCTGTTTTTTTGTGCGTTAGCAAGCCAGCTTTAAACAATTTCAAATCAATATGAGAAGGTTGGTCATTATCAAAAGCCAGTTTTATAAAGCCTGGTTTAATAGTTGTTTTATCAATGCCATTTTCAAATTCATCTATCCAAACTGCTGCAATGGTTTCTGCTGTTGCTGCTTTTGCAAATTCAGGCACGTACTTATCGTTGCTTGCACCATAGAAGCCAGTGTTGGTTACCATGTTTATTCCTGTTGAATCTGAAATGGTTTTAAGCAATTGTACATTTCTTCCAAAATAAGCAGCAGTGCAATCGAAAATGGTATGAACGCCTTGCAGCTTTACCTTTCTTAAATATGGAATTACTTGCTGAAATAACTTGACTGTATCGTAACTACTAACCAAACTTGGTTCAGCACCAAAATTTGACATGATATGTTCATGGGTTAAAGAAAAACCCAAATCAGCGGTGTTTGTTTTTCCATTTACAGTATAGATATAGGTTTCCTGCCCAAAGATTTTGGAAGTGTAGAACAAGAAAAATATAATGACTGTTTTATACATTTATTGATTGGTCATTTTTACAAATTCTATTGGAATTACTTTTCCATTAGGCACTATTAATTGCCCTTCACAAGTATTGTTTTGTTTGTTTAGATCTTTTGTTTCAGCAATTTCAATGGTAGCTTTAACGTTGAATTTGCCTTTGGTTGCCATCCACTCTTTTCCATTAAAACCCTTTGCTACTGATAGTTCCATACCACCAACAGGTATTGATGATGATGTAGTATTAGTAGTAGCTACCTCTTTTCCATTTATATAAAAATGAACTTTATAACTATCACCTTTTTTAATAGCAGCTGTACCATTGTTAATGATAGAAGCCATAAAAACAACTGGCTCACCAACTTTTGGAAAAGCTGGCATAGTACGAATATTGGCTACAGATAAATCGGCTTTAGGATTTGCTTTTAGTAAATTGAATGCAGCTTTTAATGGTAACTTGTCAGAAGCACCCCCAACATATACTATAAAATTTCCTTCTGGTACTTGATATGATTTTGTAACCTCATTAAAAATATACAACTCTTCTGGTGTTAATTGAAACGTGATGGTTTTGGTTTCTCCAGCTTGCAACATCACTTTTTCAAAACCACGCAATTGCTTTTTAGGCATTAAAATATTGGGAAGAATTTTACCTGTAGATAAATACAATTGGGCTACTTCTTCCCCAGCTTTACTGCCTGTATTTTTTAAATCGAAGGATACTTTTATCAACTCACCAATAGCTGCATTTGGTTTGTTGACTTTGATATTTGAGTAACTGAAGCTGGTGTAACTTAAACCTGAGCCAAAGGCGAATTCTGGTGTTAAATTTTGAGCATCGAACCAGCGGTAACCCACGCCTTTTGTAACGAGATTTCTAAAATCTGGTGTGATTGGAATTATTTGGCTATCATCTTTTGGAATAGTTGCAGGTAGCTTACCAGAAGGGTTGTAATTGCCAAACAATACATCTGCAATGGCACGTCCACCTTCTTGCCCTGGATAAAAAGCATAGAGCAAACCCTTTACATTTTTAATAACAGGTGTAACGCTGCAAGTACCACCAGAAATCACCACCAACACGATGTTTGGGTTCACTTTTGCGATGGCGTTAATCAATTCGTTTTGCATACCTGAAAGCAAAACCGTTTGCGAAGGTCTATCTGGTCTTGCAACTGCACCACCACCTTTTTCATCAGCTTCTTTATCTATAAAATAGCCCTCGCCTTCTACCGTACTATCCAAGCCACCAACAAAAATTACGTACTCAGCATTTTTTGCAGCTTCAATTGCAGCCGCAAACTGCGATTGGTCTTTGTCGTTGATGTTGCAACCTTTGGCATAGTTTATTTTATCGGCACCAATCATTTTCTTGATTCCATCTTCCACAGTAATGCGGTAAGAAGGACTCACTTTTGAACTACTATTTCCATCTAAAGGCAATACAGCAGCGTTAGGACCAATGATTGCAACTGACTTTATTTTCTCTTTACTAAGAGGTAAAATATTTTCGGTATTCTTCAACAATACCAAACCTTTCAGGCCACTTTCATATACAAGTTCTCTTTGTTGTTTGCTATCAATAGTTGAAGCTGGAATTACAGGTACACCATCCATCATACCTGAAACAATTTTTGTTCGCAACACATTTTTTACAGCACGGTTTATCAAGCTGCTATCAAATGTTCCATCCAAAACACCTTTTGGTAATTCTTTAATGTAGAGGTTGTTACCTTCGCAAAAATCAAGTTCAGCATTAAGTGCTTTGCCAGTTTCTTTAAAGCCACCCCAATCGCTCATGGTATAATAATTAAAGCCCCAATGATCTCGTAACAATGTTTTGATCAGGTATTTATTTTCGGCACATTTATCACCATTGATCCAGTTGTAGGCACACATTACAGAGATAGCACCACCTTGCTGAATGGCTCTTTTCCAGTGGTATCCCCAAAATTCTACCAGACTTCTTTCATCGCTTAAATAGTTATTGGTTCGTCTATTTATTTCGTAAGTATTTAAGTTATAATGTTTAATTGTTCCAAAAACTGAAGTGGTGTTTTGACCAGCAATAAAAGCAGCAGAAATTCTGCCACCTAAAAATGGGTCTTCGCCAATAGTTTCAGCAGCACGGCCAATTCTTGGGTCAATTAATAAATCTAAAGTTGGGCCTGCAATCCTGTCCCTGCCTCTTGCAGCTTGCTCTAAAGCAATACCACGGCCAACTTTTGCAATCAACATAGGATCCCATGTTGCAGCCATTGCAATGGTTACAGGAAAGGAAGAAAACCCTTTTGCTTTATTGCCAATACCATGAGGGCCATCGCTACCTGTAAACTGAGGAATGCCTAAACGTTTGTTGCCATCTGTTTGGTAATAGAGCTGCTCAATTTTTTCCTGCATGGTCATTATTGCAAGTAGAGAATCGAGTCTTTTTTCCAAGGGATTATTGGCACCAACAGATTGTGCAACAACACTGCTAACATTTAGCAGTGCAATGAAAATTGATAAACAAATGGCTAATCGTTGTTTCATTTTTTTGACTTAAAATTTTGGGAAGCCTGAGAATAAACTGGTGGCAATTGGTTATCAAAATCAGTGCTACTGTAATTAATTTTAGTAACAGATTTACCCTTAAAAATGAGCACTTGCGTAGTTCGTGGTGCAATTACATCCTGATAAATGCCACGTTGTTGTGCATCAATAAAAATGTTGAGCGTTGGCATAGTATCGTTTCTTTCTTTTAGGTAAAGTGTATAAGGTTTGGCTTCGCCGAAACCCCTGTTCATAATCATTACACTAATTTGCTTACCATCGATAGCTCCATATACATGAAAAGCAGTGTCTTGGGTGGTTCCCTTCAGAAATAAACCCATAAAATATTTAGCCACAAACTGCATATGCCAGTAAGATGCCCTTGGTGCCATTTGTTTTCCATCAATAAAACTAAAATCAGAGCCTTTGCGGTCGCCACCATGTTCAAACATGCTCCAACTGGCTACATATTTTGCACCATATTGCATGGAATAACCAAGCACAGACCCAAACATTTGTCCATTGCCCCAGGTATGCACTTCTGCACCACCTTTTGAGTTGTATTCACCAAGACCCCAAATCATAGCATTTTCGCCTGTACGATTGTGTAAAGTATTTACTGCATCCACTTTTGCTTTGGATTTGATGATACGTTTCAACATATCATTAGCACCTTCAACCGCAGGATCACCATTACCTTGAGGATAACGGTGTGCCACTAAACCATCGCAGTAGTAATAAGTATGTCCAGGAATTTGACCAGTAATATCATTTTTGCCACCAAAGAGGTCGTTGTAATAATCCATATAATCACACTCATCTGGCCCATAAATTTTAATGGTAGAATCAACCAATTTCATTGCAGCAGCAATAGGCTTAAAATAACGTTCAACTACTGCAGCAAAGGTTTTTGCGTCTGGTTTATTGGCTTGCAACCAAGGCTCGTTACCAATATTCCAATATTTAATGGGTGCAATGCCTTCATGTTTTTCAATGTTGAAAAAACGCACCAATTCAGCAGCTACTTCTGCAGATTTATATTGCGATACTTGCATGATTGGCTCAGCACCTATGGATTGAATTTTCTTAACCCAGCTTATCAATGTTTCGTTGGATGGTAATTTTTTATCGTAAGCATGCCCGCCAATTCTAACCACGCTAACACCACAGTTCTCTGTGAGCTTCCAAACAGTGTCAGATGGGTTGGTGTACCATAAATTAGTGCCTACCAATTGTGGGCTAATTTGTTGTGCATTTGTAATAAAAGCAACATTGATAAGAATGGCTTTTAGCAAAATGTATTTTTTGATGTTTTGTATTCTTAAACGCATACAATAATTTGTGTTAGTGTTTAGTTTTTATTTAACCAGCCTTTTGCTTTTATTTGTTCGGTAAACTTTTCCTGCCATATGGTTGCATCCCCTGGCTTAACATTAGTTCCTATTGTTTTATCGCCAATAAGCCATGCGTTTTTCCAAGGTTCTGTTGTAACTACATATTGGTATTTCTTCAGCTCTGCTTCAATTTTTTGGCGTTGTTCAATAGTTAGCGAAGGGGCAATTTCAAAAACATCGTAAGGTTGGTTGTTCTTAACAGACCATACTTCTAACCACTGCTGTAATAACCAGTCTTGCGGATTAAGGATGCTACTATCGTTGTAACTGGTTAGCGACCATGCTTTGTACGATCTTAATACTGCTAACTTAACAGTTGGTTTTTTAGGTGGGCTTTGTACTAATTGCTGATGAAATTTACCTGCTTGTTCCCAGCTTTCAGGTCTTGTTTTGGGGAAGGTAGAATTTTGTGAAGGTCCATATCCTAACCACATTACAGCATCCACACCCATGGAATATTGCTCATCACCCATACGCTTTACTTGTGCTGGTGTAACATGTTGAAGACCTGTTGGCCCACCATAAATATGTGCCTGCATCCAGGGAATTAACAAGCGTTTGTAACGCCTTGCCAACCCTGCATAATAATGCATATCTCTTAAAATATCATCTCTGTAACCTGAGCCACCCCACCATGCACCACCAACAGGATAAGGATCTAGGTGAACCGTATTCATTTGCTGTGTAAGCAATTCTGGTCCACTGCCATCATGGTCGTTTGCTATAGAAAATATGCCTGCACGGGTTGTGTTTCTAAAAAGTAAAATACCGGGTGCTATTTTTTCTGCTTCTTCAACTGTTGCTTTTATTAATCCTGCACTGTTTTGATGCAATGTGTACTGCCACCAAGCGAATGCATTGGTACCATAAACTTCAGGATAGCCCCATGTGCGTGGATATTCTATATTGCCTGCATTTTTTGTAAACGCATTAATGGCAGGTGTACTGTAATCCCATAAAGGAAAATTAACTGTCTTGTTCGGCTCGTATAAATGACTTGTAATTCCAAAATGCTCATCACCAATTCTCGATGCGATTACTACATCTGTTGGGAAAGTGCCTCCATTGGCATCAGCCCAAATTTTAAACTGTTGCTGAACATCTTTTTTAGCAGCTTCAAGTGTAGATGGTGCAGCTGTACTAACAGTGCCATGCCCAAAAACATACCACTTATCTGAGCCATGATAAGGCCAATAAACAGCAACACCAATTTTATTAAGGATGGCTTTATCTAAGCCAGTCAGGTCAAAAGAAATTTTATACAGCTTGCGGTTTTTAATTTCATTTACCAGCTTCATTTCAGGTGTAACACTTTCTTCATCCAGGCTAATATTACCATCTATTGCTTCAACGGTAGCAGGTATAATTGTAAGATGTTGCTGACCATCATACAACTTTAAAGGCACTATAATTTCTGCTTTTACAGGTGCAGGGATATCAGGAAAATAATGACCACTTTGTTCTCTTTTTTCGTATGCAATGGAAGTATCTTTTCTTGAACGATAGGCAAATTGAGCATTATAAACAGGTGGCTCAACTATTATAAATTGCTTGGTGGCAGTAAACTCAAAAAGAAAACGATCAATGGCTTTGCCTTTGTATATACCTCCTATCATTAATGCATCTACAGGAGTAATGCCCATTTGCTCCATCACATCTTTTCGCTCATTCATTTTGTTAAGCTGAATATGGAATTTCATGCCATGCTTTCTGGCAAGTGCCAACTTCATACGGGCTTCTTCCACCGTTTTTGCATTCATAGAAACAAGGCCAACATTATGTGCTTTAAGATCTTTAAAATCTTTCTCCATTGAGTCAGGAGCACTCTTTCCTTCCCAATTATTATAGCTTACCCATGCCCTTGGCCATTCAGAATTACCTGGGCGAATTGGCTTAATTATCTTATCACTCACTTGTGCAAAAGCAACAGTAGTTGAAATGATGAGTATAAATAATGGTGTAAGCTTTTTCATATTTAATTTCTTAATTGGAAATTACAATGACTTATTGATTGTTTTACATATAAATTACAGCTCAGCCTTTGGCATTTTTGGTACCAGCAAACTGAACAATGCCCAAGCTATGGTATAACCCAAAGCACAAATGATAAACATGATGTAATAGCCTGTTTTTATATCGCCCAATGCTTTGTAATGATCCAATAAAACGCCTGCTGTTCTTGCTATGATAATACCACCAACAGCACCAATCATTCCACCAATACCTACCACAGAAGCCACTGCTTTTTTAGGAAACATATCGGAAACAGTAGTAAAAATATTGGCCGACCAAGCCTGATGTGCAGAAGCTGCCAGACCAATAATAGCAACAGCATACCAATAATTAAAAGTGCCTACCCATTGTGCTGAAAGCATTGGTAATGCACACATGGCAAATATGAACAAGGCTGTTCTGCGGGCTTTGTAAACAGGCCAGCCACGTTGAATAAAATAGCCAGATAACCAACCTCCAGCAATACTTCCAAACATGGCCATTGTGTACACCACTGCAATTGGAAATGCCAATTCCATTTTGGTCATACCATATTGTTTGTTAAGAAAAGTTGGCAGCCAAAACAAGATGAACCACCAAATAGGATCAGTAAAAAATTTTAAGATTGCAAAAGCCCAAGTTTGTCTGTAACCTAATAAAGACAACCATTTTACTTTTTCAGAAGCTGTAGTTTCACTTGCATCATCGCTTTGAATGTAAGCCAATTCTTCGGCTGAAACTTTTTTATGCTTGTTGGGTTGCTGATAAAATAACCACCAAAAAAGTAGCCAAACCAAACCAATCAATCCTGTAATAATAAAAGCCCATTGCCAGCCAAAGGCAGCAGCAAGTAGTGGTACAGTTAAAGGTGCTAAAATTGCCCCAACATTGGTACCAGAATTAAATATACCAGCAGCTAATGCACGTTCTTTTTTAGGAAACCACTCAGCAACAGTTTTAATAGCAGCAGGAAAATTTCCAGCTTCGCTGAAGCCTAAAACACCTCTTGCAATAGTGAACCCAAAAGTTGATGTAGCCAATGCATGACCAATGGAAGCAATGCTCCAAATGGTTAAGGATAACGCATAACCAAGCTTTGTTCCAATTCTATCAATAATAAAACCAGAACCTATCATGCCCAATGCATAAGTTACCTGAAAGGCAATGACAATATTGGCATAATCGGTTTCATTCCAGCCAAATAAAGGTTCTAAATAATCATCCTTCAACAAACTAATTACTTGCCTATCTAGGTAGTTAATGGTGGTTGCAAAAAACACCAATGACAGGATGATCCATCTGTATTTTTTTACACTTGTTTTATGCGTTGTTATCTCCATGAAGTGCTGGTGTTTCTAAAATATTTTATTGAATTAGGTTTATGTAAGGTTTACTATTTCACAGGCTATTCCATCCCTTTCTGCTGATAGATAAGCTGTATAAATGACTGCAATTACATCTGCTGCTATTTGACTATTACTCTCTATAGGTTCATCATAGGCAAGCGTTCTGTAGAAATCATTCATCTCGTGTTGATAGCCATTAAACCAAGCTTCGTCAGGCGACATAAATGACCAACCTTGTTTGGTGCTTGTTTTTTCGACTATATATACATCGGCTAGATTTTCTTCTACAGGATTAAAAATTTGCATTGCATTGTTAGAAGCAATATTGCAAATGGTTCTATGGTTATTGGCATGTATTTCTACGTAGTTTTTTACACCACCTTGTAATAATTCACTGGCAACAATATCTGCGATAGTACCATCTTCAAACACTACATGAATGCTTGCATAATCTTCCACATCAGTGTAAGAATCCCTTAAATGTCCTTCGCTAATAAATCCTGGCATTCTAGTAATAGCATGTGTTCTTGCAGAAACAGATTTTGGTCTAATGGCTTTTCCATTTTTAGCTATACCTTCTACTTGTTTTAAATAAATAGCTGCTGCTAGAGGGTGGCTGCCTTTACCCATTAAAGAACCACCACCTGATAAATGCCATTTACCATAATCCAATGAATGTGAGCCTGAATGTGATTGCTGTGCTTGAATCCACAATATTTGAGCCTTAGTTTTTTGTATAACTTCTTTCTCCTTTTGAATAGCAGGTGCATAAATCCAGTTCTCTGCATACATGATGGCACCTACACTTTCCTGTTCGGCAGCTAACATTCGCTGAATACTTTCTAAAGCAGATTTAAGGCCTGCTTCTCTTGAAAATGTATCGCCATTAAATGTTACAGAGCCATCACCAAAATAACCAGTGAAAGGTTTTTCAACAACAACATGTTTACCTTTCTTAAGCACTTCAATAACCAGTTTTTCATGGGTTGCTGGTGGTGTGCAAACATGTAACATATCACATTCATCTATCAATGCTTCAAGGCTTTCAAATGCCGCAATATTTTTTGGGTTTGTAAAAGCATTTAACCTGCTTGAATTACCAGAGTATGCACCCACAACTTCTACTTTGGTGCTGTACACTCGTTTTAAGGCTTCGTAATGAAATGATGCTGCAAAGCCAGAACCTATTATCCCTGCTTTAAATATTTTATCAGTATTTGCCATTAATTTTTTTGAGGAATTAGTGCATTCAACAATCCTGGTTTCCACTCATTTTTATCCATATAATAAATACCAAAGCCTGCATTAAATTCCCAATAACTCCAGCTCCAATTTCTCAATTCTGCTTGTCTAGCAACGTAATTTGTCCACCGAATTCTTGATTCCATACCAGTCTTTTCATACACACCAAATTCGCCTAAATGCAATGGTCTTTTGGTAGAATCTGACCATGCAACTGCAAAGTCAAAATCCTTTCGTACAGCTTGTTCCTGTTCAGTTGTATTAGTCCATTCAATACCACTTAAGTTTTTATTTTTAACAGACCAAGGTGCTCCTTGATGCGTAAACTGAATAGGCTCGTAATAGTGAATGGTTACAATAATATTTCTGTCAGCCTCTGGTAGTTTTAGATTAGTGAGGTACTTAATTTGATTGCCGTAAATAGTACCAATAAGTAGTGTTCTTTTTGGGTTTGATTTTCTAATAACATCATAGGCTTCTTGATGCAAAATGTTCCAAATACTATCTTTCATATTTGGCTCGTTACAAATTTCAAATAGCACTTCTTTAGGATAATTTTTATAACGATTAGCCACTTGTTCCCAAACTGCTAAAAATCTGGCCTTATTACCCATTGGATTTTTTTCCATTTCATGGTGCTGATGAAAATCAATAATGGCCATCAGTTTATTATCCAATGCCATTTTAACGATTCTGTCCAGCAGGTTCAAATAAGCTGTATCAATAGTAAAATCTGTATCACTTTTTAAGTATTTAAAAGGCCCAATAGGAATGCGAACATTACTAAAACCAGCTTCTTTAATTACTTTAAAATGCTTGTCTTCCATCTTTTGTAAGCTGGGTACATTAATGCCCCTTGCCAACAATTGATTTTGTTTAAAAACGGCCTTGTCTCTCTTATCAATTTTTTTTATTGATACTTGAGCAAATACTGCATTAGCAAAAAGCAAACAAAACACTGCAATAAAGCAAACTGCAAGCCTTGAAGAAAATATCAACTTATTAAAAGTCATCAGTTATAGAGTTTTATTTTGCAGGAATTAAGGCATTTTTTATCGGATCAACCCATGCCTGTTTACTCATATCATACAGAATAAAATCAGAATCAAATTGCCAATAACTCCAACTCCATTTGTTGGCTTCAGCTTGTCTTGCTACATAATTTGTCCATTTAATACGAGAAGCCATATCGGCCTTTTCATAGGCACCAAATTCACCCAAGGTTAGCGGTCGATTATATCTTTTTGACCAATCCTGTGCTATTTTGAAATCAGCTTGTACAGCCTGTGTAGCACTATCCACTTCACTCCATTCTATGCCACTTAAGTCTTTGTTTTTAACCGACCATGGTGCACCCTGATGTGTGAATTGAATAGGGCTGTAATAGTGAATGGCCACAATGATATTTCTATCTTCTTCTGGTAACTTTAAATCTTGCAAATGCTTAATTTGATTACCATTGATGGTACCAATCAACAGTGTTCTTTCAGGATTTGATTCTCTAATTACCTTATATGCAGCAGCATGAATATCGTTCCAGATTTCTGGCTTCATGTTGGGTTCGTTTGCTATTTCAAACACCACTTGCTTAGGATAATCTTTACAATGTTCTGCAATCTGTTTCCACATGGCTACCAACTTTGGTTTTGTACCCAATGGATTTTTTTGCATGGCACCATGTTCATGAAAATCTACAATGGCCATTAATTTGTATTTCAAAGCCATTTTTATAGCCCAATCAAGGGTTTCATAAAACTTAGGATTGATGGTATAAGCTGAATCATTCATTGAAAATTTGAATGGCCCCATTACAATACGCACATTGCTAAAACCAGCTTTTTTTATCAATTTAAAATGTTCCTCTTTCATCCTTGCTTTGGAAGAATCTTTCCACAAAGGATCGTAGCCAATGATGTTTACACCACGACCTAATTTTTCGTTTTGTTTAAAGGCAAAACCTTTGCCCCATTTAGTTTGGGCAAAGGCATTACTTGAAATTAGTAAACAAAAAAGAGAATACAGTATTGCATTTTTTATCATTCTATCCATTTCGTTTTGAAAAAACAATTGGCCTATTTATACACTTCTTTAATTGCAGCATTTAATTCAGCCATCATTTTGGTAACTTCTGCAAACGGGTCATAAGGCTTGCCACGAACCAATAATGTTTCTATTGGCAAGTAACCTTTATAGCCACCGTCTTTAATAATCTGCACCAAACGTTTATAATCTGTAGGGATTGGACTTCCAATTCCAAAAACACTTTCCTTTAATTGCCAATTCACTGCATAAGGAACAACAGCAGCAATATCTTTATAAGGATCTTCCGTTTTAAAATTGCCAATATCAACAATCAATCCAGCCCATTTAGAATTTACACCATTCAATACATACATGCACTGCTCAGCAGTTTGCAACATGTCTCCATGATTTTGAATGCCAATCTTTATACCATATTGTTCAGCATAAGCTGCACATTCCTTGTAACAAAAAATCATGGTGTCAGCTACTTCTTTCCATTTATTTTCATAGCCTTTTGGTATTTCACCTGAAAATAAACGAACCACAGGAGTACCCATTTTAGAAGCAGCCACAATCCATTTTTTTGCTAATTCAATACCTGTTCTTCGAACTTTGGGATCAGGTGAAGCAAAATCATTTCTAATGCCAGTACCAGTTAATACAATACCTAATTCGGCAGCTCTATCTTTAATTTTTTTCAAGTACTCGTCACTAGGCACTTCAGGATAAGTTGGGAAGAAATAGGCAGTAGGATCCAGTGCTTTTATTTGTTGCGAAGCACACCAATCCAACAAATTGAATAAGGTATAAACTTGCTGTTTATCACGAGCATCTTTTGCCACCATTAGATCACTAAATGAATAAGCATTTAATCCAGCAATAATTGGAGCTGATTTTTTCTTTTTTTGTGCTGCTAGGTCTGTTGTAAATAAGCTGCCTAATAAAAATATTACAGCAAACAATAATGATGTGTTTCTTATTACTCTCATCCTTTGAATTTTTATTTTAGTTCAATTAAAAAATACCATTGCTAACAAAAGCTATCTTTTTTCCATCTGGTGACCAGCTTGGCACATTCATGGTTCCTTGCCCACCATATAAATAAGAAATCACTTTAGGTTCGCCACCATTGATTGGCATTAAGCGTATATAAACTCTTTCATAAAATGGATGTTTATCTGCAGGCACTTCTTTAGGAAAAGAAATAAAAACAAGCATTTTATTGTCTGGCGATACATGAGGAAACCAATTGTTCATCTCATCAAAAGTAAGCTGGGTTTGATTTTTACCGTCAGCATCCATTCGCCAAATTTGCATTTTACCAGTACGAGTAGAATTGAAATAAATGTACTTCCCATCTGGTGAATACTCTGAACCATCATCTAATCCTGGAGCATTTGTTAAGCGTATTTCTTCTCCTCCATCCTTAGAAATTTTATAAATATCAGGTTCACCATTGCGTTCACCTGTATAAATTAAATACTGATTATCGGGAGACCAGCCATGTAAATAAGATGGTGTTTTACTTGTAATTTTTTTTGGCACACCACCAGTTACAGGTAAAGTATATATAGTTGATTGCCCTTTTGCGTCAAGATTATGATGGCTGATGCCCATTTGCTTGCCATCAAAAGTTAACACATGGTCGTTGTTGTTTTTAACAGCAAAGTCAGTATTTAAAACAGTGGATGTTCTGGTAAGAATATCAAAATTGTAGAGTTTTCCTGTTTCGTTATAAATCAAGGTTTTGCCATCAGGTGTCCAATTGGGAGCTTGAAACGAGCCAGCATTTGTAGCTACCACTTCACGATGACCTGTAGCAACATCCATAATTTCTAATGCACTTCCAATATAATTTCTATACTGGATTAAAGTATCTGGAGCAGGATTATACACTCTGGTATTGCTGAACTCAGCTTCTTCTGAAAACTTATTGGTATGTGCACAGATATATAAGCCAGCAATTAAATCAGTACCCAAATCAATATTATCTAGTTTCTCTACCTGATATACTTCGCCAAAACGTGCCACAGACATGGTGTAGGTATTACCTTTCTTTTCCAATTGCAATACATCTGGTGCTTTAATAGTAAGCTTAATCTCTTTCATATTGGCACCAGCAGCAGTTCTATATTGAAAAGCTGTTAAACCATCGCCATGAACAGTACAAACTACTACAGGAGAATTAGTAGCAGATGAGCTTCTAATCATCAATCCAGCCTTGCGATGTGGCTCATGACCTTCGCCAATAAAGCGAACCTTCGTTTGTAAAATAAAATCGCCATTCATTCTTTTACTCAAAAAAGAGAAGCTATCCCTACCAAACCAAATGTTGGAACCTGAACCTGAAAGACGATAGGTTTGAGTAGGTTCATGATAACTTGCAGATCCTGCAAATGACGGTAATCCAATGTCAGCAAAGCGATCAAAAGAACCAATTTTAGCATTGGGTATTTGAGCTATAGTATTTGAAAAAATAAGAGTACCTAATAATGTAAAGGCTACAACTTTAATTGTTTTTAGAAGCATACTTAATCGTTTAGTTGTGTTTTGTTCTGATATACTAAAATGTTATTTCAAAATTTGATTAATGCTATCTAGTTCTTCATTGGAAAAATGGCAATTCTTCAAGCATGCAATTGAATCAATCAACTGATCTGGTTTACTTACACCTAATAAAACAGAGCTAATACGTTTGTCTTTTAATATCCATGCCAATGCCATTTGAGCCAAGTTTTGATTACGTTGAAATGCTATTTGATTTAAAGCATTCACTTTTAGAAGTACTTCTTGTGAAACTTGGTTTTCATCGATAGCACCATTACCACGATGACTTGCGGCTCTTGAATTTTGAGGTATGCCTTTTAAATATTTATTAGTTAATAAGCCTTGAGCTAAAGGAGAGAAAGCAATGCAACCAACACCGTTATCATCTAATACATTCAATAATCCATCTTCTATCCATCTATCAAACATGGAATATTTTGGTTGATGAATTAAACAAGGTGTTCCGAGTTCCTTTAATATTTTAATTGCTTTAGAGGCTTCTACTGGATGGTAACTGGATATGCCAACATACAACGCTTTACCTTGACGAACCATCAAATCCAATGCTCCCATGGTTTCTTCCAAAGGCGTATTGGGGTCTGGACGATGATGATAAAAAATATCAACATAATCCAGCCCCATACGTTTTAAACTTTGGTCGATGCTTGCTACTAAATATTTTTTAGAACCCCAATCGCCATAAGGGCCAGGCCACATGCCCCATCCAGCTTTGGTTGAAATAATTAATTCATCACGATAAGGAAGAAAATCATCTTTGAATATTTTTCCGAAATTTTCTTCTGCAGATCCAGCAGGTGGACCATAATTATTAGCTAAATCAAAGTGGGTAATCCCATTATCGAAAGCTATATGTAAAATGGCACGTGCATTTTCTAATATATCAATGTGGCCAAAGTTGTGCCAAAGCCCCAATGATAAGGCTGGTAATATTAAGCCACTATTTCCACAGCGTCTGTATTCCATTGCTTCGTACCTGCTATTATTTGGTAGATATTGCATAAGTTATCCTTTATTATTTATACAGCTTCAGCTTCAGCCAATGCTTTTACCATTATTTCAAGATCAGTTACACCTCTAAAGCCACTAAATCCAACGGCTAGTCTGGTTCCATTCTTCATTATCAATGGTTGTCCACCTTGCCATCCAATCAAGTCTGGAGCTTCAATACCATTGCCATTCTCTTCTAATTCTTTATTAAAAATCATACGCTCATAATCACCCGTTTTAAAACCTGTAAGCCAAACTTGACTTGCCTTTGTCCATGCAACTTTATATGAATGTCTAAGCTTTGCATTATTACTACCGAACATTTTACCATGTACTGCTCCATCTTCTGTAATAATACATGCAGCAACATTTCCATTAGATATATTTTTATCGTCAGGAACATTCATATAAACAGGTATCCATTTTTCGATTGAACTGAATAATTTATTAATGGTGTTTTGTATTTCCATTCGACTATAGATTTTGAATTTAAAAATTACTATTCTTATTCTGCTAATTCAAACTTTACTTTTTGGTTATTGACTATTAAATAAAAGTCTCCGCCTTCTAAAAGACGCTTTCCATCGGCATTTGGAAAACTTAAATCCCTCATTGGATCAATCTCAAATTTGAAAGTCATGGTCTCTCCTACTTTCAATATTTTTTTTTCAAAAAATTTCAACTCTTTCATGGGTCTTGTAATAGAAGCAACAGGGTCTGAAATGAACCACATTACTGTTTCTTTACCATCCATTTCACCTGTATTAGTTACTTCGATTTGAGCTATTAGCTTTTCATTCTTTTTGATTTTGCTACTTGATAATTTGATATTACTGTACGAAAAATTAGTATAACTTAAACCATGACCAAACCAATACTTTGGTTCACTTGAAATATCTTGATAGCCACCCAATTTTGGACGAGCAGACTGACGCATGTTGTAGTAAGTAGGGATTTGACCTGTGGTTAATGGAAAAGTAATGGCCAATTTTCCTGAAGGATTTAAACGACCCGAAACCAAGCCTGCAACAGCACTTCCACCAGCAATACCAGGTTGCCATATTTCTAAGATGGCATCTGATAAAGTATCTAGTTTACCCAACTCTACAGGTCTTCCACTTGATAATAATAAGATGATTGGTTTGCCTGATTTTTTTAAAAAACTTACTAATCGCTCTTGAATGGTAGGCAATGCAATGGTAGAACGAGAAGCATTTTCGCCACTCCATTTTTTCATTTCACCCATACACAATACCACTACATCTGCTTGTTGGGCAATGGTTAATGCAGCTTCAAATTGAGTTTCGTTGTTGCCATCAAAATCACAACCTTTTGAGTAGAGAATATTGGCTTTATTCTTATATTCTTTTTCAAATCCTTCGTAAATCGTTTCTACTACATCTGCAATGCCCTGACCTTCCCAAGAGCCCATTAAATCAATTTTATTTTTTGCTAATGGACCAATCAAAGCAATGTTTTTTATGTCTCTAGAAAGTGGTAAAGTATGTTGTTTATTTTTTAATAAAACCATCGATTCTTCAGCAAGCTTTGCAGCAGTGATCATGCTTTCAGGTTGATAGTAACGGTCTTTTTCTGCAAGCTCTTGTACATAAGGGTGATCGAATAATCCTAGACGAAATTTGATGCGTAGAATTCTTCTAACAGCCTCATCCAATTTAGAGATTGGTATTTTATTTTCTTTTACCAACTGCTCTAAATTCTCTACATACACATTATCAACCATATCCATTTCTACACCAGCCATAAATGATTTTAATGTGGCATCTTTTTTATCTTTTGCAAAACCTTGTGGAATTAAGTTTTCTACAGAACCCCAATCTGAAACTACAAAGCCATCATGCTTCCAGCGTTTTTTGAGTATCTCTGTTAAAGTGTAAGGGTTAGCTGATGCAGGTATGCCACTAATATCATTAAAGCCACTCATTAAAGTAGCAGCTCCAGCTTTAACACCAGCTTCATAAGGTGGCATGAATGTTTCCCAAAGGGTTTGAGCAGATACATCTGCATAACGATAATCCCTTCCACCTTCTGAAAGGCTATAACCAATATAATGTTTTAAGCAGGCAGCAATAGAAAATGAGTCGTTTAATCTATTTCCTTGATAACCCTTTACTGATGCTACAGAGAACACACTATTGGTATAAACATCTTCACCATAACATTCTGAAACCCTTCCCCAACGTGCATCACGGGCTACATCAATCATTGGAGAGAAAGTCCAATCAACACCCGACAATTTTGATTCTTTGGCAGCAACTGAACATGCTTTAGTTACTAAATCGGTATTAAACGAACAGGCTTGTGCTAGAGGAATTGGGTATACTGTTCTGTAACCATGTATTACATCGAAGCCCATTAAAATCGGAATACCTAAACGGGACTCTTGCATTGCTTTACGCATAATATCGTTACGATAAACAGGATTTACACTACGATAAATAAGCGAACCAATTTCTGGACGGACAGCCTTTTTACTGGCTTCAATATTGTTTTCATTGGCATTCTTTCCATAGGTCCATTGGTTGGTTTGAAGAATTTTTTCTTCTAAAGTCATGCGTTTCAAAAGGTCTTCAATTCGCTGTTCAATTGGTAGATTTTTATTTTTATAAGGCAATACTTTTATTTGACAATAACAGTTGTTTAAAACTATTAATGAAGTAATGCTGTATGCAATAAATATGATTGCTTTTTTATTCATAATAAACTGAATCCTTAGCGTCATTTTCTAGTTATCCTTTTCTAAAAGAATTAAATAATAAAAGCTTAATTAAATACTTACTGCTGAAGTGTGCGACGCAACAAAAGCCCAATAGCGATTAGAAACCTGATTAACAAAAGAATAGTAGGGTTAAAAATTTAACCCTACTATTATATGTTTAGTAACCAGTATTTTGAGGAAAACCTGGAGCCATTAAATCAATTTGATCTTGAGGTATTGGCCAACGAACCATGTGTGCTTGCATTGGAAATACTGCTTCATTAGATTTTGCACTACCAAAAGTGTGGTACAAATTAACCTGACTCATTAAAACACCCATACGCTTTAACAAAAACCAACGACCACCTTCGAAAGCCAATTCTCTTGCATTTTCATCCAAAATAGTTTGTTGATCGATTGTTGTGAAGTTTGGCATTCCAGCTCTTGCCCTAACTCTATTGATATAATTTAGTGCTGTAGCATTTGTTGGATTATTCGTCATTCTCCAATGAGCTTCTGCACCCATTAATAGTGTTTCAGCTAAACGATACACAATAATATCTTTAAAGCTTCCAGCTCTTCCATCGGGTTTAGAAAAATCTTGATACTTTTTTATACTCCAATGATATTGTCTATAATTACCATGTTTATCAGTTCCTGGATAAGCAGATGCTGGCAATTTTAAACCATAATAAGCAGAACCAACTTTATTGCCAATTACAGTATCGGGATAAAAATAATTGGTAAATCTTTTATCAGGAGAAAGACCCGTTGGCTCATTCCAACCCAATAATCTTTTTAAATAAAAGTTGGGTGTTGTCCATGCAAAAGAGTTACCGCCCCAGTTGTTGTCTTCTATCATGTGACCTCCAGGCATTTCATAGTATCTTGCTGTAAACACAGCAGACATGATATGTTGACTACCTCCTGCAAGGTTATCACTGCCGCCAGTAATTTCATCGTATTGAAAAGCATAAATGGTTTCTTTATGATTTACATCGGCACCAAAAACTTTATCGATAGCCTGTAGTGTATAACCACCAGTATTAATAATTGCATCGCATTGTGCAGCCATAGTTGTCCAATCATTTTGCCATGCTGCAACCTGAGCTCTTAAATGACGAGCTAAACCTTGACTTACTTGACCAGCTTTAGTTGTGTAAGACAAATTTGCAATAGCAAAATCTAAATCGAAATTGATTAAATTAAGCACATCATTTTTGGATGCTGGAGCATAAGTAACCTTATCGAAAGCATTGTCTACATTTGTTGGAACTGTATCGATTAAGATATTGTCATACAATTGCCAAAGTTTAAAGTACGTCATGGCTCTTATTACTTTAGCTTCTGCAATCACTCTATTTTTATTAGCTATAGAAGAGAAACTAACATTTGGAGCTGCTGAAATAATAGCACTGGCCCTATCGATTAATTGATAACCTGAATTCCACTTGCCTCTAGGAAAATTTATAGGCGTCATATTGGCTTTATAAATTTGGGCATCATTAAAAGTTCTTGTGCAACCCAAATCATCGGCACAATAAACCCAAAGATTATTTTGTGTTAAGCCATTGGCATCACTTACTCTTTCATAAGCACGTTGTAAATTGTACAATGCACCTAAACCAACATTTAAACCAGCTTCATCTTTATAAATAACATCTGAACCTATCTGCGTAAAATTTTCTTCGGTAAGCCATTTTTTACATGAGGAGCTAATCAGTAATATAAGAACTGCTCCTAGTAAAGTTTTAAATTTATTTTTCATTCGTAGTTTGATTAATAGAATTAAAATTGATGTTTAGTTACAGGCCTAGTTTTAAGCCAAAAGTGAAATTTCTTGTCATTGGGTAAGCATACAAATCTTGCTCAGGGCTGTAGGCTTGGTAATCAGTAACTGTAAATAAATTTTGAGCAGTTGCGTACACACGTAAAGTATTAAACTTTAGTTTAGATAACACTTTTGAAGGAAAAGTATAACCAAGTGTAAGATTCTGTAATCTCCAATAAGAAGCATCCTGTAAGCCTAGGTTAGTCATGCCTGGAGGCGATGTGCCAGCATTAGGTTGGGGATAAGTGTTAGAAGCATTTTCTGGAGTCCAGTAATCAACTTTAATACCATTTCTATTGCCTCTTAAATCTCCACCTGCTGTATAATCATACAAAAACTGATTACTTCTAGTAATACCTTGAACTGTGTAAAAATCCATTGACAAATCAATTCCTTTATAAGCTACACTTATATTAAATGAACCCATCCAATCAGGATATCTTGATGTAATGTAGTTATCATCTGCATTAATTTTTCCATCGCCATTTTTATCTTCGATTTTAACTGCACCAGGACGAGGCGTTAATCCTGTAAAAGGATCTTTAATAGGTAACCCATTTTTGTCTAAAGCAACAGGTGCTTGAACTCCATTGATTTCCCACTTGCCGGTTGTTTTGTTAAATGCGGCTCCTGGATAAACTTCTGTACCTTGCCAAATACCAATAAATTTAGGCTGTCTGAAAATTTCTATAGGTTGTCCTATAAACCAATTATTGGCAACATCATCATCTTCTATTCCATCCCCATTCATATCACCATACAATCTTTTAATTGTATTTGTATTTTTAGAGAATAATAATCCTAAAGACACTTTTAAATCTTTTGTTTCAACTGCAATAGCATCTAGCTGGATTTCAATTCCTTTATTTTGTACTTCTCCAATATTATAAGGTTGAGTTGAATATCCAATTGATGCATTTAATTGTCTGTTAACTAACAAATCAGTTGTGCTTTTATTATAATATTCAATTGTACCAGAAATTCTATTTTTGAATAAGCCAAAGTCTAAAGCTAAATTCATTGTAGTTGAAGTTTCCCATTTTAATTTAGGATTAGACAAAGAGCTTCCTGGAGTATAACCTGAAACTCTGTCAATACCAAACAAATAGTCTGATTGATTTGCTAAACTTAAACTTCCGTAAGGACCAATTGCTTCGTTACCAACGCTACCATAGCTGGCTCTAAATTTAAGGTTTGACAATTGTTTGATGTCTCTGAAAAAGCTTTCTTTATACATATTCCAACCAATAGCAACAGCAGGGAAATAGCCCCATTTATTTTCTGCACCAAATACCGAAGAACCATCTGCTCTTGCACTAAGTGTTACATAATACTTAGATAAATAATCGTATTGAACACGACCAACCCCAGAAACCAATCTACGTTTGTTTCCACCAATAGTTGGTACATTGATTAATGCAGATTCTAACCCGTAAATACCTAAAATATCATTGGATATTTTAGAAGCACTATTGCGGAAATTGTAATAATCCTGTTCAGTTGCACTACCTACAAAAGTGTAGTTGATATTATGATTTTTGATTTTAGTTTTATACGTTATAATATTTTCAATTTGCCATTCTACATTTTCTTGAAAGTAGATACTACCATTCGCAAATCCATTGGCTACACCACTTTCAGAGAGTTTTGTGTTATAGTTTAACTCTTTGTAATTCCATGAACGACGACTTGCATTAATTCTATAATTAAAATTTTTGATTGGGCTGATATCAAAATAAATATTCAAAATATCGTTTCTGTTTGTTACTTTATTTTGTGTTTCCTGCAAGTTTAATAATGGATTAAAACTTTCTTGATTACCGCCTGGACGAACATTGTATGAACCATCTGCATTATAAATATTCCCTAAAGGCGAAGCTGTTACAATTTGACGAACAATACCCGATACACCAGGATCGCTTGAAACTGAAGATTGGAAAGAGGTATTGACACCAACTTTTAACCAGCTTTTTAAATTTTGGTCTAAGTTTAATCTTAATGTTCCTTTTGAAATATTAGTTGTTGGTACAATACCTGTCATATTTTGATAATTGATACCAGCATATAATTTGGTATCTTGATTACCTGCCGAAAAACTTAAATCATGGTTTTGAATACTGGCTGGTTTTAATACCTGTGTAGACCAATCAATTGATCTACCTTCTGCTATTGCAGCCAATTCATCTGCACTAAAAATAAGGGCATCGGTTCTAAAAATATTATTGTTCACGGCTCTATCTGCCTCTCTTTTCAATTGTGCAAATTCTTGACCACTATACACATCAAAATTTCTTTTTGCAGTTTGCGTACCATAGTAACCATTATAATTAACAGTTAACTTACCAGCTTTACCTCTTTTAGTTGTGATTAGAATTACGCCATTGGAAGCTCTTGCACCATAAATAGCTTGTGCTGATGCATCTTTTAAAACTTCAATAGACTCAATATCGTTGGGATTCAAATCATTAATAGAACCAATTCTAACACCATCAGCTATTACAATAGGTCCTGTACCTCCTGATATTGAACTTCTACCTCTAATTAAAATATTAGATGAACCACCTGGACCAGCATCGCTTGTGGTTACCATTACACCTGCTGCTTTACCACGAAGCATTTCACCAACGTCTAGTGTTGCATTACGTGTTGCTTTTTCAGGTTTTATAGAAGCTACAGAACTGATTACATCACTTTTTTTCTGTGTGCCATAACCAATAACTACTACCTCATCTAGGCTATTACCATCGCCAGCTACTAAGGTTATATCCATAGTTAATGAGTTGCCTATTTTGACTTCTTGCGTTTTGAACCCTACATAAGAAATAACCAAACTTAGACCAACAGTATTGGGTGGAACAGTAATTGAAAAACTACCTGTTTCATTGGTTGTGGTAGTTGTTGTTGTATTTTTGAGTTGAATAGTAGCCCCCGATAGTGGCACTTTATCTACTGTGAAGATTTTTCCTGTTATTGTTTTACTTTGTGCAAACACAGTTGTGCAGCACATAAATAATACAACAGAAAATAAGATTTTCATTTTAAGCATAGCAATCTTGTTTTGGTGATTATGAAATTTTCGTTTGAGGATGTAATTTGCAAAACAAAAAACTTGGTTTGCTATTATTTGATATCTTTATTTGCTACAACGTTATAGTCAATGTAGCTGCTCTCAGTACTACAAAACTCATGATCTTTGTAAGTGATAAATATTGAAAGTTTTAAATAAAAAAAATGAACTTAAAACAACTTGCTAAAGAACTCAATTTATCTATTTCTGCTGTATCAAAAGCATTACGTGATAGTCATGAAATCAGTGCAGCCACTAAGCAAGCTGTATTGGCTAAGGCCAAAGAAATGAACTATCAGGTTAACCCTTTTGCAAGTAGTCTAAGAAAACAAAAAAGTAAAACTATTGCAGTAGTGATTCCTGAAGTGGTGAATGATTTTTTTGGCCCCGTGATCAATGGTATTGAAAGTATTGCCCAAGAAAAAGGTTACCATGTATTAATTTACCTTACACATGAAGACACACAAAAAGAAGTTGATATTACCAAACTATTACAAAATGGAAGGGTAGATGGAATTATGATATCACTTTCAGCAACCACATCTAATACTGATCATATTATTGAGTTGAAAGAAAAAGAAATTCCACTCGTATTTTTTGATAGAATTGCAGAACACATATCAGCACCAAAGGTTATAACCAATGATCAAGGAAGTGGATATGAAGCTACAGAACACTTAATAATTAATGGATGTAGAAGAATTGCTTTCGTTTCTATATCTCAAAATCTTTCGATTACACATAAAAGAATGAATGGCTATTTTGAAGCATTAGAAAAAAACGAAGTTGAAAAAGATAGTAGCTTAATTGTTCATTGTGAGGGAAATGATGAACAAAATATAAATTCAATACGTAAATTATTAACTAGAAAAGACAGACCTGACGGAATATTTGCTTGTGTTGAAAGCACTGCCATTAGCACCTATGAAATTTGTGAGTCATTAGGACTAAGAATCCCAGAAGACATAAAAGTAATTTGCTTCTCCAATTTAAAAACAGCTGGATTACTAAATCCATCGATGACTACAATTACACAACCTGCTTTTGAAATTGGCATGGAAGCAGCTTCGATACTTTTTCAGTTGATAGAAAAAAAAGCTCCGCAATTTATTCCTCAAAAAACGGTGATCAATTCAAAATTGATTGAAAGAAAATCAACACAGCAAACTATACCACGAATTTAAATAAAAGGGAGGAGTAAGTCGAAATTACCCCTCCGTTGTTCTCTACGATTGCCTAATAAAAACTATTTTACCAATTCAATGCTATTTTGAAACTTTATATCATTTGATGCAGCTCCAATCATTACATTGAAAATACCTGGCTCGGCTACCCATTGTAATTGTTGATTAAAAAAAGATAAGATTTCTTTTGTTATTTGAAAACTCACCGTTTTTGTTTCACCAGGTTGTAACATTATTTTCTCAAATCCTTTTAATTCTATTAGAGGACGAACCACCGATGCTACTAAATCTCTAATATACAATTGTACAACTTCTTCACCAGCTACTTTACCAGTATTGGTTATTGTACAAGACATTGTTATTGTTTCGCTAGGCTTCATTTTATTAGCACTTATCTTTATGTTATCATATTTAAACTGTGTGTAGCTTAAGCCATAACCAAATGCATAACGAGGTGTGTTATCTGCATCGATATAAGCAGATAAATACAACTTATTTTTAGGTGCAGTATAAGGACGACCAGTATTGTAAGAACTGTAGTAAATAGGAATTTGACCCATAGTAGCAGGAAAAGTAACTGGCAGTTTACCAGCAGGATTGTAATTACCAAACAATACATCTGCTATTGCATTACCAGCTTCGCTACCCAACCACCATGTATAAACAATAGCATTGGCATTATTGGCAATGTTCTCAAAAATTAAAGGGCGACCAGCCATTATAATTGTAATAATTGGTTTACCAGTTTTTTGAATAGCCGTAAATAGTTTTTCCTGATCTCCAGATAAATTAATATTTGCTCTTGATTTAGATTCGCCACTCATATCATAGGTTTCGCCAACCGCTAAAACAACTACATCAGCTTTCATTGCTGTTTCAACTGCCTCATTAATTTCGGCTTCACTACTTGCCAAAACTGTTCCCCCTTTAGCATATAAAAGTTTACTATTGTTTACCCTTGCAGCCAAACCTTCATATAAACTTACCATTGTGGTTGAATCAGTATTTACATTCCAGCTACCTGCCATATCTCTTTTAGCTTTTGCTGCTGGACCAATAATGGCAATAGTTTTAGCATTAGCAACTAATGGCAAAACTGAATTTTCATTTTTTAATACAACGATAGATTTTTTTGCAACCTCCCTTGCAGCAATTTTATTTGTTGCATCAGAAAAAACTTTAACAGCCCTTGCAGAATCTGAAAAACGATAAGGGTCGTCGAATAAACCTAACTCAAATTTCTTATATAAAATTCTGCTTACAGCTTCATCAATCAATTTAACATCTATCTTTTTTTCCTTAATCAATTGAACTAATTTTTTTCTATACACTCTTCCTTCCATATCCATATCACATCCTGCAATTATAGCTTTTATAGCAGCATCAGTTGTATCACTTGCATAACCCCAATTAAGCATCTCACCTACCGAATTCCAATCACTCACTACAAAACCTTTATAATTCCATTTACCTTTCAATACATTTCTTAATAAATAATTGTTGCCAGTTGCTGGAATACCATTTAACGTATTGAATGAGTTCATAAATGTAGCAGCACCTGCGTCTACCGCTGCCTTAAAAGGAGGAAGATAGGTTTGCCACAATTCTTGTTCACTCATATCTACTGCATTATAATCTCTCCCTGCAATAGCAGCTCCATAAGCTGCAAAGTGTTTTGCACAAGCCATTACAGCATCTGTACCACCCAATTGTTCTCCTTGAAATCCTTTGACCCTTGCCGCAGCAATTAAGCTACCTAAATATGGATCTTCACCAGCACCTTCCATAATTCTTCCCCATCGAGGATCACGAGCAATATCAACCATTGGAGCAAATGTCCAATGAATGCCTTGTGCTGCTGCTTCTTTTGCAGCAATTCGGGCAGATAGTTTAATTGCATCTAAATCCCAGGAAGCTGCTTCTGCTAATGGAATTGGAAAAGTTGTTTCATATCCATGAATTACATCTAATCCAAAAAGTAATGGAATCTTTAATCTACTTTGCATTGCCAATCCCTGCACTTCTCTGGTTTCCTTCACGCCTTTTACATTTAACATAGAACCAACCCAACCATTTTTTATTTCAGATTGCAAATTAGTCTTTTGGTTACTTGCTGGTCCTGTAACTGCTTTACCAGTGTATTGGTTTAATTGACCTACCTTTTCTTCGATTGTCATTTGATCAAGTAAAATTTTTACTCTTTTTTCAATGCCCACATTTTGAGCAAATAAATCAATACAACTTATTACTAAAAAAATTGATGCAAATATGAATGATAATATATTTTTATTGAAAAGGAACATTACTTCTTACTGTTTAATATTTTATTTTTTAATGAATTTTGTTGATTGATTAATGCCATTGGTCACATCCATCATTTCTACAATATAATGACCACTAATTAAACTTGTAACATCTAAGATTGTTTGTGTATTGCCTGCCACAACTTTAACAGATTTCATTAATTTACTATCGGCACTGTAAATATTAATTGTAGATGCATTAGAAGCTTTTGTATGAATTAAATTTAAATTGCCATTTATAACAGGATTTGACAAAACTTTCATTTTACTACCCTTAACATTCGTAACAATTCTTATTACTTTACTGTATTTAAAGCTTCCGTCATTATCAACTATTTTAAGTCTATAATAAGTTACATTGCTAATTACATTCTCATCATTGCAAGTATAAGCAGCTCCTTGAGTTTTATTAGTTGCTGATAAAGAATTAATAGCTGAAAATTCAATTCCATTTAAACTTTTTTCTACAATAAATTTATTAACATTTACTTCTGTTGAAGTTGTCCACCAAATTTTTAAATAATCATTTTCAACTCTTGCATTAAATGATTGTAATTCTGCAGGAAGTGGTGAGGCTGTTGGAGCCCATGCAATACCTCTAAATGCTTTTTGGCTGGTATTTAAAAGCGTATCTAATAAAGTTGGCAATGTAGTAGACGGAGCTCCATTGTAGCCTGAATTATCTGTAACAGTAACCAAAGCACCTCCACCACCTGCGGCATTACCAGCATTTTTTGTTGCAAATAAAGTTACAGTACTGCCATTTGCAGAAGCAATAACACCTCTATAAACTTCAGAGGCTATACCTATTGAACCATTCAACGTCCATGTAGTTCCATCAAAAGAATATTTTTTTATCCCACCACCTTCTTCTGCAACAAATAAAACATCAACACCAGTAATTGAAGGATTCAAATCCAGAAACACAAATTGGTTAGGAGCAGTAGTATTTGCAGGATAACCATTTAATCCTGTAAAAGTTTGTCCAGTTGTAGTTGGTAAACCTGTACCAATTTGACCTAATCTTGGATTAGATGTTGTAGATGAAGCATATAAATTGCCATCAGCAATCAATACATTTCTGATACTTGGTATCGTTGAATAAAGGTTTACAGTTGCAGATCCACTAACAGCTCTGTAATTAACTCCACCTGTGCCACCACCCAACCAAAACTGTGTCGCATCGTTGGTAGTTGCTGAACGTGGTGCATTCCCAGAACACCAGTCGTTCAATGACAATGTATTAATTGTGCTATTATTTGTAACCCATGCAACAACTCTAGGAACAGCAGCTGATGTAGCACTTAAGATACTAGACGCATAGGGAATACTTGTAGGGTTATAACCTGCTACAACTAAATATAAACCATTTGGAGAACGTGTAATATTACCCTCAACATTGTTTGTGCCATTAATTACTACATTGTTAGCAGGTGCTGTATTTGTAGATGGCATTTCAATAGAACGTACATAAACCCCTGTAGAAGAATATTCATCCAAAAATATTTTATTCCCAGTATTTGCAAGAGGAACTAAGCCATCGCCTGTTCTAAAGACAACAAAACTGCCCGTTCCAAAATTTTGTGATTTAGCACAAAAACTAAAAACAACGAATAACATTAATAGATTTGTTCTCATGATATTATATTTTATAAATTAACAATCAGTATTTACTCAAAATTTTGTGCTTTATTATTTTTTTTATTCCTCATTTTTTTTACACCATATCCTACTCCAGCTGCTACCAATAGAGATAACCCACCATCAACTGGTACATCACTTACATCATCGGTAAAACCTGGTTGTGCATGTACCAATGCTGGAAGTAGGAAAACTATAAATGGT
>CALRLF020000030.1:0-46391 GCA_943368475.1 Allobosea thiooxidans | reverse complement strand
GAGCTAGGCGACGAAAAGTTGCTTAAAATGATGTTGGCTGTTGCAAATGAATACACAGAAGATGATGAAATTGAATTTACAGAAAGCCGATATCAAAGAATTTGAACACCGAACACAAGAAAGAAAAAAAGGTAACTCTATAAGCCATAGTTGGGAGGTTGCTAAAAAAATGATCTCAACAAGTAACTCATTTCATTGTGTGCCTTGTGTTATCCTTACTTTGTGAACCTTGTGGTTTAGTATTTTTACCACAAAGAACTACAAGAATATCATTTCATGCTTCACCAAACACAAGGTTACAAAATCATTGAGCAATGGCTGCATTCAAAAGGCTATCAGCCATTTGAATTTCAGGAACAAACCTGGCAGCATATTGTAAATGGCTCAAGTGGATTGGTGAATGCTCCTACCGGCTGTGGTAAAACATTTTCTGTTTTTTTAGGAAGCATCATTCAGTTTATCAATCAACATCCAAAAAATTATCAGCAGCAAAAAAGCAATGGTTTACAATTGTTGTGGATTACGCCATTGAGGGCATTGGCAAAAGATATTGGCCGTGCAATGGAAGAAGTAATTACCGATTTAAACCTGCCATGGAAAGTTGCCATAAGAAATGGCGATACATCAACGGCAGATCGTCAAAAACAAAAAAGGAATACACCTGAAGTTTTAATCATTACACCAGAAAGTTTGCAATTAATTCTAGCTCAAAAAAATAATGCTACAATTTTTGAAACAGTGCAAACCATTGCTGTAGATGAATGGCACGAACTATTAGGCAGCAAACGTGGTGTACAGGTAGAGTTGGCTTTAAGCAGAATTATTGCAATCAATCAGCAATCTCAAATCTCAAATAATCATTTATCCATTTGGGGAATATCAGCTACCATTGGCAATTTAGAAGAAGCCAAAGAAGTATTACTTGCTCCTTTACAGCAAACTCAAACAGTAATTGTAAAAGCTGAGTTAGATAAACAAATACAAGTCATTCCAATCATTCCAGATGAAATAGAAAAATATCCTTGGGCTGGGCATTTAGGTATTAAACTGGCCGAAAGAATTATCCCAATTATTGAACAAAGTACTACAACACTCATCTTCATCAATACAAGAGGCATGAGTGAAACATGGTATCAAACTATACTAAATGTTGCACCACAATTGGCTGGTGCCATTGCATTGCATCATGGCAGTATTGAACAAGAATTAAGGCTTTGGGTTGAAGATGCATTGCATACCCAAAAGTTAAAGGCAGTAGTGTGTACAGCCAGTTTAGATTTGGGTGTAGACTTTCGTCCTGTAGACACAGTAATACAAGTTGGCTCACCAAAAGGCGTTGCACGTTTTTTACAAAGAGCTGGTCGAAGTGGGCATCAGCCGGGAGAAATTAGTAAAATATATTTCCTTCCGACACACTCACTAGAATTGGTCGAGTCAGCAGCATTAACCAAAGCTCTTGAATTAAAAGAAACAGAAAGCAAACCTCCACTGGCATTGTGTTTTGATGTGCTCATTCAATACTTGTGTACACTGGCTGTTGGAGATGGTTTTAAAGCAAATGAAACTTTTGAGCAAGTCAAATCCACCTTTTGCTTTAGTGAAATCACCAAAGACGAATGGCTGGAAGTATTGCAGCATATAACCATTGGTGGCAAAGCATTGCAGCAATACGATGATTATAAAAAAGTTGAAATAGTTGATGGTTCATATACCATTCAAAACAGAAGAATTGCTATGCGTCATCGCATGCATATTGGCACCATTGTAAGTGATGCAATGATGAAAGTAAAATTTATGAGTGGTGGTTATATTGGCATAATTGAAGAATGGTTTATTAGCCGTTTAGAACCTGGTGATGTATTTACTTTAGCTGGAAGAAATGTTGAGTTAGTGATGATTAAAGAAATGGATGTTTTGGTAAGAAAATCAAGTTCCAAAAAATCTATTGTTCCCAGTTGGATGGGTGGAAGAATGAGTTTAACAGCCAATTTGGGTAAAATACTAAGAACCACTTTTAATGAAGTAGCAGATAGCGTTAACCAAGATTATAAATTTCAAATTCCCAATTTCAAATTAGAAATTGCAGCACTTATTCCGTTGTTTCAATTACAAGCTCAATTGTCTCATATTCCAAGAGCCGATGAATTGCTGATTGAACAAATTGAAAGTAAAGATGGGTTTCATTTATTAATTTACCCTTTCGAAGGCAGACAAGTGCATGAAGCCATGAGTGCAATTGTAGCTCATCGAATTAGTTTAATAACCCCAATTACTTTTTCCATTGCTATGAATGATTATGGCTTTGAATTGTTGAGTGACAAACCCATTCCAGTTGACGATTCAACAGCTAAAGAGTTGTTCACTACAGAAAATCTATTAGCTGATATTCAAAAAAGTATGAATAGTACTGAAATGGCCAAACGTAAATTCAGGGATATTGCAGTAATTGGTGGACTTATTTTTCAAGGAATGCCGGGTGAGCATAAAAAAGCTAGGCACTTACAATCATCGGCTTCCTTATTGTTTAAAGTTTTTGAAGAATATGACCCTAACAATCTTTTACTTAAACAAGCTTACAACGAAGTTCTAGAACAACAAATGGATGAAGCCCGTTTAAGAGATGCCTTAGAACGCATGTACAGCAGTAAACTTGTACTTACTTTTCCTTCCCAATTAACACCACTCTCCTTCCCAATTATTGTAGATGGATTAAATAGAAACAACCTTTCATCTGAGAAATTAGAAGACAGAATTAGGCGTATGCAAAACATGTTAGAAAAATGATTTTTGGCTAATTCATCTTTTTCCCGAAATTTAACACATGGCAAAGAGAATTTTTTACTTTCTATTGGTAGTTTTTGCAGTAATGCAACTGTTTCAGCCCGACAGAAACACTTCTTCAGAAAACTTAAAATCTGATTTAGCCAATCATTATAACATTCCTGATAGTGTAGAAACACTATTAAATACAATTTGCTACGATTGCCATAGTAACAATACGGATTATCCATGGTTTATTAACGTTCAACCAATTGGTTGGTACATGCAAAGCAAGGTTACCAAAGGCAAACAACACCTTAATTTTTCGGAGTTTGGAAACCTGCCTAAAGAAAAAGCTTTAAGAAAACTGAGTGAAATTGATGATGTAATGAAAACAAACAGAATGCCTTTAAAGGCTTATAAATGGTACAATAGAACGGCTGATTTAAATGATTTACAACGTAAACAAATATCGGCTTGGGCAATTTCTTTAAGAGACCAAATTGCAAGCGATAGCGTGGCCGCTTTAAGTAAAGACTCACTTACATTGAAGGTCTTAAAATAAATCACCTACTCAACTCTATATTTGCTGCAATGCAGCAATCAACGCTATATACTTTACTAGAGCAACATTTGTGGTTGAACCCCAATAGATATATTTTTTGGGAAGAAGAAAAAGCTATTATCCTTTCTGATTTACACTTTGGTAAAACCGGGCATTTTAGAAAACATGGAATTGCTGTTCCTCAAACCATTTTTAAAGATGATTTGCAACGTTTGATGGAAGCAATTTCATTTTATCAGCCCAAAAAAATAATTAGTGTTGGCGATTTATTTCATAGCCATGCCAATAAAGAAATGGATTTATTTTTAAAGTGGAGAACCGATTTTCCTTCACTAGAATTTCACCTGATAAAAGGCAATCACGATATTTTAAAAGATGAGTGGTATGAAGCTGCCAATATTATTCTTCATAAAATGTTAAGTATTCATCCATTCAGTTTTGTTCATGACTTAAACGACATTCCTCAATTACCAAATCCTGCTTACTTTTTTTCTGGTCATATTCATCCAGGCATTCAAATAAAAGGCATCAGCAAACAAAGTTTACGTTTCCCTTGTTTCTACTTTGGAGAACAACAAGCCATACTCCCTGCATTCAGCAGATTCACAGGATTGACAAGTTTGAAAACGAAAAAAATAGATGTAGTGTTTGCTATTGTTGATGAAACAATTATTAAAATATAACTCATTTCCGCAATAATAATTTAAAACCAAAAATCTCAAATCAGCAATTCGACATGCTAAAAATCGCTTACGATAAAATTTATGCTCATCCATTGCCTGAAGGACATCGTTTTCCTATGCTGAAATATGAATTAATTCCAGAACAATTATTGTACGAAGGAAGTATTACAGAAGAAAATTTATTTGTACCAAAAACTTGTTCAACAGATATTATTTTACAAACACACGATGCTGAATATTTGGATAAATTAATCAATCAAACATTATCTGCATCGGAACAAAGAAAAATTGGTTTCCCTCAATCAACACAATTAACACAAAGAGAATTAATCATCACACAAGGCACAATCGATTGCTGCCATTTTGCTTTACAGTATGGAGCAGCCATGAATATTGCAGGTGGAACACATCATGCATTTGCAGATAGAGGTGAAGGCTTTTGCATGTTAAATGATATGGCAATTGCAGCCAACTATTTATTGAAGCAAAAACTGGCGAAGCAAATTTTGATTATTGATTTAGACGTGCATCAAGGAAATGGTACAGCCAAATTGTTTGAACATAACAAAAACGTTTTCACCTTCTCCATGCATGGGGCACACAACTACCCTTTTCATAAAGAAAAAAGCGATTTAGATATTCCGTTATTAGATGGAACCGATGATGTAACTTATTTGAATTTACTGCAACAAAATTTGAATCATTTAATTGAAACAACTCAACCCGATTTTGCATTTTACTTGTCAGGAGTCGACATTTTAGAAACCGACAAATTTGGTAAATTAAAAGTAACAATGCAAGGTTGTAAAACAAGAGATGAATTTGTTTTTACAACCTTACATAAACATAAGATTCCAGTAACAGTTGCCATGGGTGGTGGCTATTCACCAGATGTAAGAACCATAACAGAAGCTCATTGCAATACTTTTAGAGCTGCATTAAAAATTTACAGTTAAACTGTTTTCTTAGGCGGTAAATTAAAGGCAACAGCTTCGTGTACAAAACCATCTTTGTGAGATCCATCACAAAAAGGCATGTTCTTAGAATGCCCACAACGGCACAAACCAATAACTTCTCTTCCTTCTAAACCATACACATTACCATTTGCATCTACAATTTCAAAATCGCCTTCTACTTTTAATGATCCATTGCTCTTTACAGTAATTTTTGTTGTTGCCATTTGTTGCTTTTGTATTTAAAAATTAAAAAATTAAACTGCTAATAAACTACAACCACGAATATCACTATTGTCTATTCTGCCTTGTACTTCAAAACTTCCATCATCATACACAATTCCAATATCATCTGTTGCTATAAAACTGCAACTGTATATATTAGCAAGATCAATAATATTCAAAACCCCTCTTCCACTTGTTCTAACCTGCAAAGGGTCATCTTCATCTCTTACCAAAACTTTCATCCAGGGCGGACAAACAAATCTTCCATTTCCTTTCGAATAAGCCTGAGATAAAAGTTCCGTCATCCCATACTCACTATGAATATTTTTGACTTCAAAACTATGCTGCAAAATGGCATGTACTTCTGCTCTTGTCATTTCTCTTCTTCTCCCCTTCATACCACCAGTTTCCATTACAATTGTATGCTGTAATGGAAACTTATACTTTTCTATAAAATCTAGTAAGCCAAAAGTTACACCAATTAATAATGTAGATTGTTTTTCACTTTCTAACTGCTGCAACACTTTATACAACTTATCATATTCATTCAAATAAAAACCACTTAACGAATGTTTACTCTGTGCAATCAATTCATTCACCATAAATACCAACGACGAATTATTCCTCTCTAAATAAGAAGGCAACAAACCAATTATGCATAAATCGGCTGGGTTCCCATAAAACAATTTAAACGACTTATTAAAACTTTGCTCATAACAGGCAATATCTTTTAAAAAATGTTTACTGTTAATAGTGCCTGTTGTTCCACTACTTTCAAAAACACGTTCAGCAGTAAAATTTGTGCTAACAATTGAATGTGTTTTAAAAAAAGAAATAGGCAAAAAAGGTACATCTTCAAATGAAAGTAATTGGTTGTTATTTACACCAAATAAACTGCACCATTGCCTATAAACAGCGTTATTGGCAAATTGAAATTGAAAAATGGTATTCAAATGAACATTAAATGTAAGTTCATTGTTAATATTAAATATTTTAGCTACAGTTTCGGCTTGCATACACTCCAAAATTCAACGATTAACCATTAGATTTGTAACATAACACGTATAGTATGAAAAAAGCTTTATCAGCAATACTCATAATTAGCACATTGATTGTTTACAGTTGCAACAAAGATAGTGTGAATACAAGGCCCTCATTAACACTTAAATCTTTTAATCCTGAAATAATCCCTATTAACGGAAACGCTGAGGTGAAATTTACTTTTGGCGATAAAGAAGCTGATTTAGATACGTTGGTAATTTATAAAGTAAGAATTAATAAAAGAACCACAGCCACAACCAGAGATTCTTTAAAATTTAGTGTACCTGAATTTGATAACAGTGTAAATGGAGAATTGAATTTGACACTTACCTATCAAAACCATTTAATCTCTGCAACCAATCCACCATCAAGTGGTACGCCACCAGTTAAAGAACCAGATACCCTATTGTTTAAATTTGTTCTAAGAGACAAAGCCAAAAATGTGAGCGACACGGTTGTAAGTTCACCCATTGTTATTATTAGAAATTAGACAAGACTTTGTACATGGAAAAAATAACCGACACTTTTTTCTTCGGCAATTTTTTTGTAGGAATTTGTGCGGTTGCATTGTGTATTGAAACAAATGCTCAGCATGGGCTTGCTTTAAATGGAGTTGCTTTTTACACACTTATTTTTTTAGGTACAGCTTACTACTACACATTTTTGTATACCAAAGAAACACCAGATCATGTAGTAAACGAAAGAGTAATTTGGTATCAGCAAAACAAATCGATTTTAAAAATTACACAAAACATTATACTGCTCATTCTGTTTATTGATTTAGCCTATTTTACAAACCGTTATTTTAATTCTATTACACAACTAAATGGTATTAAGATTGGGCAAATTTTTATCTTCCCTGCCATTGCATTAACTTATACATTCAATCTTTTACCATTTCCCGAAATTAAAAAATTAAGAAGAGTTGGCTGGTTAAAACCTTTTGCCATTGGCTTTGTATGGAGTGGCATTGTATCGGTTTATCCAATTATTTTTTACCAAATTCAAGTTGGCAGCCACGCTCCTTTCTTTGCTTTACCATCAGGGTTATTGTGGCTAAAAAACTTCATGTTTGTTTCTACCTTATGCATTATGTTCGATTTAAAAGATTACGAATTTGATAAGCAGGAAGGCTTAAAAACCTATGCTGTACAATTGGGTATTAGTAAAACCATTTCATTTATAATCATTCCATTGGTTTGCATTGGCATTTTCACTTTTCTAAAATTTCATGCAAGTATTCCTGCAAGTAATACACCTGCAATTATTCTAAATTTAGTTCCTTATTTATTGTTGCTCATTGCTGCATTTAGTTTACGCAAGCACAAGTCTATTATTTATTATTTATTTTTAATTGATGGACTAATGATTGTAAAAGCTATATGTGGTATATCAGCTGTGTTACTCATAAAAAAATAATTATGGCGAAAGCAAAAAAAACAGTCAAAACAAAAGAAAAATCAGTTATTACCGAACAATCGTTTCAGTTTTTAAAAAACTATATCAACAACCCATCGCCTGTTGGTTTTGAAAGTGGTGGACAAAAACTTTGGTTAGAATACATTAAACCTTATGTAGATAAAACATTTCACGATCCTTATGGCACTGCAGTTGGTGTTATAAATCCCGATGCTCCTTTTAAAGTTGTGATTGAAGCACATGCCGATGAAATTAGTTGGTTTGTAAACTATATTAACAACGAAGGTTTAATTTATCTAAAAAGAAATGGAGGTGTCGATCATCAAATTGCACCATCGCAGCGTGTATTTATTCATGGAAAGAAAGGTCAGGTAAAAGCCGTATTTGGTTGGCCCGCAATTCATACACGTTTGGGTGGTGGAGATAAAGAACAGCAACCAAAAGTAGAAAACCTATTTTTGGATTGTGGTGCAAGAAGTAAAAAAGAAGTAGAAGAATTGGGTATACATGTTGGCAGTGTTGTTACCTATCAAGATGGATTTGATGAGCTTGCCAACGACTATTATATTGGCCGTGCAATGGATAATAGAATTGGCGGTTTTATGATTGCCGAAGTTGCTCGTTTATTGAAAGAAAATAAAAAAACTTTGCCATTTGGTTTGTATGTGGTGAATGCTGTGCAAGAAGAAATTGGCTTACGTGGTGCCGAGATGATTGCACGTAGAATTAAACCAAACATTGCAATTATTACCGATGTTACACACGATACACAAACCCCTATGATCAACAAAATTATTGAAGGTGATGTGGCTTGTGGTAAAGGACCTTCTCCAGCCTATGGTCCAGCAGTACATAACAAATTATTGAAGCTGGTTGAAGATGTTGCAGAGAAGAAAAAAATTCCTTTACAAATGCGTACTGTGAGCCGTAGCACAGGAACTGATACAGATAGTTTTGCTTATGCAAACGATGGTTGCCCAAGTGTTTTAATTTCAATCCCTTTACGTTATATGCATACCACTGTAGAAATGTTGCATAAAAAAGATATTGAGCAAACCATACAATTAATGTATGAAACCTTGTTAACACTTACACCAAAAACAAATTTAAGTTATTTTTAATTTTTGGGCATTCAACAATAGTACAAAGCCCAGCACTAGTGCTGGGCTTTTCGTTACAATCTTTTGTTCGTAGTTCGGCTTCGCTCACTATAACTCACAAAAGTATTTCCACTTCAATCCCATGCCTTTGAGCAGTAGAATATATTTCAACAGGCTATCTTAAACGCCAGCATATTCTTTCAAATAATCAAAATGCTTAGTTAGCTTTCCTTCTTGTACTATAGTAGCTTTACGAATTGTTTCACTACCACCTTTTATAATATCATCTAACACAAATTTTATCAGTTGTTCTCCAAAATAACTGCTTGCATCTCTTGGTAATTCATTGGGCAAATTGCCCACAGCCATTATATCTATTGAGTTTGCAAGGTATGGTTCAGTTTTTTGTAAAGTATTTCTATCAACACCATAAATAGGATTTTCAATCGTTTGGTCTCCTAAATTTATTGGCACCGATCCATTTGTATCGTCTGTAATATCGGCAATTGTTTGAATTTTAAATCCATCATCAATATCATTCAATTCAAATAATCTTGGAATAGAAGCATCCCAATAAATTCCATTCATTAAAATATCCGTACAACTCGTATAAGGTAAAAAACGGCTTCGATATGTAGCAGCATTTTCATGAAAATGTGCTCGTTTATAGGTCTTGGTTTCTTTATGTGTATATAATTCAGCTCCTTTCAATTGAACATAAACAGGATAGGTAAATTTTCTTTCTAAATATTCGTCTGGCTCTACCTCATGTATACCCATTAGGTTCATGATTTCGAGAATGCCATGAGCCACACGTCCACTACCTGTAACAGCAATTTTAATATTCGGTAGTTTCAATCCAAAATAGTGATGTATCAATGAACGATAATCTTTGTTTTGAAAAACCCTTGGTAATTGAAAAGCACCAGTTCTATTACCATAAGCCATAATACCATTGTGGGCACCAACTATACCTGCAAAAAAACCAAAACCAATAATGCGTTGTCCATCTTCATGCTCTAGACACTCATAATCTATGAGTGTAATATTTTTATCGAGTATGGTTTGTAATAATTTTTGATTGTGGGGTTGTTGCTTCTTTGTATGACTAAAAAATAAGTAAGTTTTATTAGCAATTAGCGTTTCTACAGGCACTTCTTTAATACCCATTAAAACATCACAGGCTTGAATATCTTCTACCACTTCTACTCCTGCGTGTATGTACTCTTCATCTTTAAAACATCTGTTTACACTAGTTTGTACAACAATTTTCACATTGGCAACATGTTGCCTCATCCATTTGCATTGTGCAGGCGTTAAAGCCACACGTTTATCAGCCGGTATTTTTCCTTCTCTAATAAGTCCTATAACAAGCATTCAGGTAATTTTGTGGCAAGTTAAGGATTGATGATGGATGTTAATGCTGGATGTTGAATTTCGATAAACTATTGTCCATTGACCATTGTTCGTTAACCACAAATTATGAACTACTTCGAATTATACAATTTACCTGTTACACTTAAAGTTGATGCAACACAACTGAAGCAAAAATTTTATGAACTTAGCAGAAAATATCATCCTGATTTTTTTAGCCAATCAAGTGAAGAAGAACAAGCTGATGTATTGGAAAAATCGGCTTTAGTGAATAAAGCATTTAAAACCTTTTCGAAAGAAGAGGAAACCATCAAGTATGTTTTGCAATTAAAAGGTTTAATGCAAGATGATGAAAAATACCAGCTTTCAACCGATTTTTTGATGGAAGTAATGGAATTAAATGAGCAATTGATGGAAGCTAAAATGGAAGGTGACACCATTGCAATCACAAGCCTCACAACTGAAATTTCAAATTTTCAATCAACCATTTATGAACCTATTAAAGCAATTGTGGAGCATTATAATGAAGCTGTTACTACCCAAGAAGAGTTGTTGCAAGTAAAAGAATATTATTATCGAAAAAAATACCTTGCAAGAATTTTGGACAGTTTAGGCTGATGCCATTATATTTGCAACCCGTTTGTAGCCCATGTGGCGGAATTGGTAGACGCAGCAGACTCAAAATCTGCCATTCGCAAGGGTGTGAAGGTTCGATTCCTTTCGTGGGCACATAAAAAAATAAAAGGCAATCTTTTGATAGGTTGCCTTTTATTTTTCACCTATAACTCTTTCCCTTTAAGAATTAATATAGACTATTTAATTTAATGTTCAAACTACCCCATTTATTTGTTCTATATAATGCCCCTTAGAAAAAATTATTTAATTTGAGCATACGAAACATGGCGGAAAAGAATATTTAAAACATGTAGCAAATGCTACCTAAAAAAGGTCGTAGGTAAAGCCATATGAGCAGTGTTTTTTTTTGAATAACTAGTATTTGTGTGTTTCTTTTTACTTAACTGCCAGCAAAAATGATATAGTTAACCGCATAATATGGCTGCATATTATTGTGAGATAGATTATCTCCTACTATAGAAGTAGCTGAAGTTGTCGCATTCATCCCCATATTATCATTACCATTACTTGCAATATTACCACCACCCCATAGTCCAGTTTCTATATACTCATGATCGTGTGCGGCCAATTCATCAATCGTTAATTGATGAACATATTCACCACCTGTATTACCAACTGACCAATTTTTGGATAGATTAAAATTGGGTACTGTGCCATCTGATTGCATTTGATTACTGGGTTGTCCTGTACCTATTAAGGCTCTGCCACATAAATTGGGCGTGTTTGCTCCAATAGCAGCAATTAAATCTGAGAAGTGAGTAGGTATTGCAGTTCCATTGCACATAAGCCAGTTAGCAGGTAAATTGCTGGCATCTAAAACAAATGGTACAATAGTACCCATTGGCACTTGACCTAAAGTAATTGCATGTTGATTGCTCATGGTTGTATAGTTTATATTTTAATTAATGCTTACGCAAGAAATTGTTTTTGAGTTGTTTGTTTTGGGAAATGTTTTTTATCCATTTTTCTTTTTCTCAATGTATTCTAAATAACTAAATATGCAGGATGGTGAATTGTGTTTTTGGTTAATCGCATCTTTCCTAAACCAGCACATAGCCATGCAAAGAAAAGTTTTGGAAATTAAATAGTTTAGACCACTATGTCGGGTTATAGGACGTTTTGGTGTTATATATAATAAAATATTAGTTTTATAAGCTAAAAAAAATTAAACTTTTCAGGTAGTGTGAAATAAACATTTAGATTGCCTAATAAGTCATTTTTCTTACGGCTATCTAAATAATTTTGTACTCCTGTACCTAAATGAATCCAAACGCCATCATAAACCAAAGCCTCAAATCCAAGATTTAAGAATAGTGACTTTTCATAACTTGGAATCTTATTATCAATTATAATTTTTTTATTGTATTGGCTTTCTACAAATGCTTTTAAGCTATTTTTACCTATATAAAATCTGCTATTAACAGTCCATTCATTTTTTGCTACACCTGATAATTTGAAAACCTTAGTATTGATAGAAAATAAGATTTGTGCCCAATCGCACCCAGGTCTAATTGCTCCAGCTAACCAAAATATATGTTTATCTGGTCTTAAGTTTTGCAATAAACTATCTTGAGACTGCCCTACATAGGAGTATGCAAAATCTATTTTTGTAGAATTCCAGTACTTCTTTTGATACACAATTTTTAATCAATCTATTGTTTTAGGAAGATTGGAATACTGTTGCCCCATTTTGTCTAAAACAGCTTTTTTGATTTCTTTCCTATTACTAATCATATCAATAGTACCATCTAAAGCACCAGGGTTGGCGTCTTCAAATTTTCTTACCGAATCCTCAACTGCCCTATTAATTGGCTTTAAGAACAAGTTTCTTACATGATCATTAATAAAAACTCTGTCCGCTTTAAAATCTTTATCTTCAAACAAAGTTGTTCTTACTCCAAATGCAAGCTTTCTGCTACTAGAATCTTGTGAAGTACCAATAGAAAATCTAGTTTTTATAAGACCTCTTAAAAACCTGTTATTATAATAATCATTAATTGTATAATTAGAGATTAGCAGACCAGGGCTTATTTCTGCAGCAAATGCAGTTGGTATAGTTAGAGTTGTTCCAGTGAAAAAATTCGGTATCATTAAGGCAAAGGCTTTTGCATCTGATGGTCGTAAGATTTCACTTGGGTCAGCCCCTAATGCTTTAAAGGCAGGAGCATCTGGTATAGCAAAATTTAACTTTGTACTTTTTATTTTAGTATAAGTAGTATCTGCTTTATTAATATAAAACAGAGAATCCTTCTCAGGTTGTGCAAATACAATATTGCTTATTAGTAATAAGAGGACAATACTGCTTATTATTTTTTCTCTCACGATTAACTTTTTTTAAGTTTTATAAGTATGTAACTACCATCATCGGTTGGATATTCTCCCTTTATAATCTCTTCACCAATTTTAGAAGCCCCTTGATAAATTGTAACAATACTTTGCCATTGTACATCACTTGAGGTTCCATCCAAAGAGGCAAAATCACTACCAATTGAAATTTTTCTATTATCATTTCCACTAACAGGTGTTGGTAAATAGTATAAATCATCTTCTGGATTATCATTATCACCTGTTTTTTCAACAATCACAGCATTAGACCCTGCTTCTCTTAAGCGATAGGTATATTCGGCTACTATTGGACCTTTATACTCAATTTTAAATTTAATTAAGCCCCCATCAGCTTTGAATAAAATTTCTTTCATTTCATTTGTTTTTCCGCCTACTCTCCAATTCCGTTTTCGGCTGCCCGGTTGTTGTTTTGCTTGTTGCGTCAAGGTTCAAAAACGGCTTTTAAAAAAACAAGCGTACCTCCACGCTTTTTTATGGGTGTTAATAGGCGTTTATTGGGAGTGTTTATGCGTAGCTCTACGTATGTTTATTAAACTGCTATATTTACTGGATACGGTTTTTAATTTCGTCAGTGAGTAAGTAATAAATTCATTAGTACCCTTAAACTACAAAGGCAACAAGTACACAAAGGGAAAACACCATTTCTTTCTTAGTGGCCTTAGAGCCTTTGTGGTAAAACCCAATAGTTATTGAGTATCATTTGTGTAATGATTTTTTTTAAGTAGATGTTGATTACTCAGTATATGATGCAAAAAGATTGCTAAGAAATCTAGACCAGATGTTGAACCATGTAATATTGCAGAAAGTTAGTTAATTCATCGTCGTCTTTTCATTACGTATTTTTACGGATATTTTGCGTAGTTAAACGCAATTGTATTAGGAGTAAATAGCCTATTTTTAGTTTTTCTAATTTAAAAACCCCACAAAAAACTATGAGCTTAAATTATCAAATTCCAACACAAGAATCTCACTCAATTTCTTTAGAAAAAGCAGTAGAAATGACAACTCTTTATAGAGAAAACAGGAATGCAATTTTGAAAGAAGAATATCAGTTGAAAGATATTTTGGCATTGAATGAAACTTTTAATAAAGAGGCGATTGTTGCACTGCTACAACAAGCAAACTGTGTTGCTTTTCGAATTTATTATGGTATGTCGGAAGATTTAAATGTGCATGCTATTTTAGTAGGCGTAAATGAAAAAGGTGAAGATATTTTACCAACTACTTCTACTGCAGGCGTAGCTGAAGGAGATGGAGATATTTTGGAGGATGCGTCAAGATGCCCAAATTATTGCCCACCAGAATCCCCATTAAATCCTTAGGCTTGATGTTAAAACCTATATTCAACCTAATATCCTCATTTAGTATCATTATTCCTTTATTGATCATAATTTTTTTAAAAAAATGGGAATCAAAAACTTTTCTGCCATTTATTGTATTACTAGGGATAGGGTTATTGAGTGAGGCTATTGGTTGGTATTTTATATATGCTTATAAAAACAACTTATTTATTGGTAACATCTATGTTTTAATAGAATCCATTGTTCTTTTGATACAATTTTCAATTTGGCATAACCATAAAAAGCAAACTAAAAAATTATTTTTTTTAGGATTGCTATTTGTAATTGTTTGGGTTACAGACAATTTCATACTTCATCAAATAACAACAGTGAATTCTTTATTCAGGGTATCTTATTCATTGGCAATTGTTTTTTTAAGTATTGAGCAAATCAATTTTGTTTTTGTTACAGAGCGTAACAATGTATTACTCAATGCACGTTTTTTAATTTGTGTAGCATTTGTAATTTATTATACGTATAAATCGGTTTTTGAAGTATTTTATATGATAGATGTAAGAATGAGTAATAATTTTTATTATGCTCTTTTTAATATACTAATCTCGGTTAATTTATTTACTAATTTAATTTACGCATTCGCTGTATCATGCATACCGAAGAAACAAAAGTTTACGCTGCCATTTTAATTATTGCAGGCATACTGGCAGTAATACTCATCTTTTTTCTGATAACGCTTATCCGTCATCAGAAGCGGAATATTCGATTGCATAAAGAAAAAATAATTGCAGAGATTACCACACTTGAAAATGAAAGAAAAAGAGTTTCTGCCGATTTACACGATGGTTTAGGACCTGTATTATCTACAGTTAAATTCCAAATAAAATCCATTGATGCAAAGGATAGCGAAAGCAAAGTAATGATCAATACTGCGGCGAATCATATTGACGATATGCTTACGAAAATAAGAGAAATAGCCAATGACTTACGCCCAACTGTTTTGGTAAGAGCTGGATTAATAAAAGCTGTACAAGATTTCATAGATTCAATAATAACAGCTACCACTATTTCAATTGAAAGTGATTTTTTGAATGTTGAAATATTATTGGAAAAGGATAAAGAAACGCACTTGTATCGAATTATTCAGGAAGTAATAAACAATGCTTTAAAACATGCAAACACTAAAAAAATGTTTGTACAACTAAAGAATGAAAAACAAAATTTAATTCTTGAAATCAAGGATTTTGGTAAAGGATTTAATATGCAGGAAGTGCAGCTAAAAAGTGGAGGTTTAGGTTTAAGAAACATAATGAGCAGAGTAGATGTACTCAATGGCAATATATATATCAATTCATCAACAGGCAATGGAACTACTTATACCATTGAAATTCCCAATAATTAAGATTGTAAGTATATGATTAAAATTGTAATTGCCGACGATCATGAAATTTATCGTGATGGCTTGAAAATGGTTTTAAAAAAAGAAAAAAGTTTCTCAGTAATTGGCGAGGCTAAAAATGGTAAACAATTACTTGATGTTGTTTTTAAGGAGAGCCCCGATGTTATTATTACAGATATTGTAATGCCTGAAATGGATGGAATTGCTGCAATGAAAGAAATAGTTACTCATAAGCCCAATGCATGTTGTATTGCATTATCCATGTTTAATGAGGAAACAATGATTGTAGAAATGCTAGAAGCAGGAGCTTTAGGCTACTTGCTTAAAAATGCAGAAAAGGAAGAAATAATAGAAGCTGTAAAATCTGTTTCTAAAAATCAACCTTATTATTGCCGCACAACATCTGCAAAATTAATTAACCTTATTTCTAAGAGCAGGTTTAACCCTTATAAAAACAGACCACAACTACAATTTTCCGAAAAAGAAATGGTCTTAATAAGATTAATCTGCCAGGAAAAATCAACAACTGAAATTAGCAAAGAAATTTTTTTAAGTGGGCGTACAATTGAAGGCTACAGACGAAAAATTATGAGCAAAATGGGTGTTAAGGGTACTGCTGGCATAGCAGTATATGCAATTAAAACAGGCATTTTTAAAATTACAGATTTATAGAAGAAACTTTCTTTTCGGTGATACGTATTTCTACGCATTTTTTTGCCCAGACTTTATCAAAATTTATTTATTAAACCATAATGGAATAGGTAGTTCTACGTTTTTTTTTTAATTGATGGAATGGGTATTTTATTTAAAACAAACATTGAATATTTTGTTTTTAAATAAAAAAAATAATCATGCAAAATTCTTCTTTAATCTTATGGATTTCAGTAGCACTATTATTGTTACTAATCATTTTATTAGATAAAAAATATTATCTCTTACGAGATGTTAGCATTGCTAAACAAAAACCTTATAGCTATTCGAGAGTGCAACTGAGTTGGTGGACAATAATAATTATCGCCTCATTTATTTCCATTTTTATAACCAAAGGGAATTTGCCAATACTAGATTCTTCCCTTATTATTCTTTTAGGTATTTCATCTGGAACGACTGGTGTGGCAAGTATTATAGATGTTTCTGATCGAAGTACAGAAAACGCTGTATTAATTCAAAACTCAGAATCGGAGAATTTTTTTCTCGATATTTTATCTGATGCAAATGGAATTAGTATTCATCGGTTACAGGCATTTTTATTCAACTTAATTATCGGCATTTGGTTATTGGTAATGGTTGCAAAAGGTTTATGCTCTTGTACAAATCCAACTTGTATCAACACAATTCTACCTATTGTAGATCCCAATAAATTATTACTGCTAGGCGTAAGTGCAGCTACTTATGCAGGACTGAAAACAAATGAGAATAAAAAATAAAAACTATGAAAGCTATACTATTTCCTATTTTGTTATTATTAACAATAAATATAAACGGGCAAACGAATTCAAATTTACTATCTACCAATTTTATTTCATTAGCTATACCACAAGACTATCAAGGTTTAATCAGTTATCTTGATTCAAATAATTTTATTGTACAGCGGAAAGTAACAGATGTAAAGCATGACAATTCGATACTATCTTCTTTCCCAAACTTAGTTTCTTCTGTAACACTTTATCAGGTTGATGCAAATGGGACATTAAGTTTATTAGGTAATTCTTTAACAGCAAAAAACTCTTCCTATGTTGTAATTTATGATTATACCCAAACACAAACCATCCATTTAATTGATTCTGCTGATAAACTAAACTATTATGCATTGGTAGGAATTAGTGTTAGAATGGTGGCCAGGGTTAATTCAAAATCGGCTGGCATTAATTTAGCCAACTTATTTGGACTAGGGGTTGCAGCAAATGCAAATAAAATAACAGGCAGCTTAGAAGTAAGAGCTAATGGAATTAACTCTTCACAAATTAATGGAGTAATACCTGTAACAACAGATTTATCACCTTCTTCTATTGCAAATGCTTTACAAGCTGTAGCAACAATTAAATCACACATTTATGATGACTCTACTAAAATCACACCTCAATTTTTAGCTTTTAGCGTTGTTGGCAATAGTGCAGATGGTGAGTCGAAAATCGATTTCAAAAAATTATCAAAAAGAGTAAATGCATTAAAATAAAAAAGTTATTCCTTTATGAAAAACATAATATTTATGCATTTCAATTTGTTGTTTTGTATTAAATATTAAAAAAAGGTTCTTCCAATTGGAAGAACCTTTTTCGAAATAAGAACAATCCCCATCGTTAATTATTTCTGAGCTATTGGAACAATTTTAACTGCAAATATTCTATTACTAGCTATAGAATAATGTGGAGCTTTAGCTCCAAAAACGTTTAATAAAACAGATTGTATTCCACCATGTAAATACCCAACTGCACCACCAGATGGATTTGCTTTGATGAAAGCATCATAATCGATTACTCCATTTGGATATAGGCTTGTATTCAACGTCCAGTGCATTTCCGATTCGGCTCCATTAAAAGTTACTGAACCTGCTGGTAAAGTTTGTGCTGGCACAGGAGCAATTTTTTTAGCTGGATTTCCAGGTACAAAAGGCAAAGTGTAAGGCACCATTGTTTTAGGAAAAGAGTCGGGTAATAAATATTGTGCAAATTGATGTTGTGCATTAACCGTAACAGTTGTTATTTGGTTTGAGAATGGTATATGACTAAAAGGATTTTTGCCATCAGTTGGTATTAATGGTGCATTTTTATCAGTTAATTGAACAGGTAATTTTGATGTATCTCCTGTAAAATTTGCATTCTTCATTCCACCTAACATAGAAGCATAAAACACTTTATTTGATTTACTGAAAACAGGAATTACCTGACAAGTATAAACGTTTGACCGCATTACAAAATCTTGTTCAGCAGCGGAATCAGTGCCTATCCAAATTGGTGAATCAAAATTAGTTGTCCCATTTTTAAACACACCAGAATAATACATCAGTGATTGACTTTCATTGGCAGGGTCAATAAATGCACTCATACTTCCATCACGTCTTCTGAAATTGCCTGAATCATTGGCATTGCTTGCATAATTATCAGTACAACTGTTACATACATTAATTCCACTTATTGTAAATGTTTTTCCATCATCGTTAAAAGTAAAACTTCTGATTTGATGGGTGTACAAGTCTTGAGGTGTTGGTGGCGTTGTAAAGTAAAAATTCCATCCAAAAGCTAAATAAACTTTATTATTCATTACACTAACTTCCCCTCCTGTAACAGCTAAGCTTGTGTCGTGTACCTGACGTATAGCATTTGTTGCTAAAGCAGAATCGTACATAACTTTATTAATTAAACCAGGCAGGTTAATTGCTGTCATGTAAGCAAGTGTTTTTGGACCAGTAGGCGTAGCACCGTTGCTAGATTTAGCACCAGCTACTAAACCTACTCCAGCTTTAATATTTTGTGAATCTTTTAGTTCAGTAGGTACATTCGCATTCAACATTCCACCAATAACATATAATACACTGTCTTGTGTAAAAAACTCTGCATTGTTGGCTCTAAATTGTTCCAAATTAACAGATGGAACAACCAATTTAGTATCGGGAATGCTATAAACATCCCATGCTGTTGGATCACTCCATTTTTTTGTATCAACTACATAAATATTTTTATTAGAAAATGTTTGAATAAAATTGTACTGCCCACCATGTAACCCATTTGTTCTGCCTCCAATCATTACAATTTTATCATTATAAATTGCATGTGTATAAGAATGTAAGTCAGGCAATTTTGGGTTTACATACTCCTGTAATTGAATCGTGTAAGGAACTGTGCCTGCTTGCTGTTCTTGCTTTTCTGTTGTTTTACAACTGAAGCATAGTATTACAATACTTACAATTGATAAATAAGCAAATTTGTTTTGATTCATGTTAGTTGTTGTTTTTGGTTTGATTAATAGTTGAGTATTTTATTTTACATATTCAAATGTTGGACCTGCAGTTTCTCCATTGCCAATTGGAATATTCATTAACTCAAGGGCTTTGTATTTTAAATCATACATTAATGCAACTCCTTTCATTAATAATTCAGGTTGGCCGTTGCATGCATAATGAATGTTGGTTAACAACTGCATGTATAATTTATTGAAATCGTAATTCTTTTGCCAGATTTCAGAACCCTTTTCATAATCCGACATTTTTGAATTCTTTTTCATGTTGTGTACCTGATTCCAATCAACTGGCATTGGTATTCCAGTTGGAGGTTTTTGAGGTGAATCATTTTTTTGATACATACGCTCATAATAGATTTCCATGTACTTAAAGTAGTGAGCATATTCAATTTCTTCGCCAAACAAAACATGGTCAGGGTCTTCAATGGTTCCATCTATCCCCTCTCCTTGCCCAACAATTTCATCAATGGCCAATTTTGCATCGGCAATTGAATAAACAGGAACCAGTTTGCCGCCACTTCCATAATAATGTTCGCCTGTAATTTGTTTTGCTTTATCACCAATAAAAATGCCTCCTTTTGTTGCAGCATTCAATCTTTCGATTCCATCCATAATTGCAGCATAAAACTGACCAATTGAATGATATTTATTTGCCTCTGGTGGGGCACAATTGGGTGCAGGCTTCTCAATTTTTAAAAATATTTCAATAGAATCTTTTGAAAATTTTTCAAGAGAAACCTTAAAGCTTTCGTCACTAAATGGTAAATAAGTTGGATAGGATGGAATAAACTTTTTACTATCAATGGAGGGCTTACCTCCAATCGCATTCAGCAAGTTAGCTGCCATAACCATATGCAGCATTTCCTCTATAACAACGCTGCGTATTATTTTGGATGCTTCAATATTTGTACCCTCTTTTATTGAATATAAGGCACATAAATAAGGCGGTATAGTTGAATGTTCTAATTCGATAGCAACCTGTAAATGTTTCTTTAAACTTTCTATGGTTTTTATACCCCCACCCTTGCCTCTTGCAAGCAGTAAGTTTTTAGGGCTTGACGAAATGAGCTTCTGTCGTTTGGGATTATTTGGCTGAAAAAGTGAATGCATATATTTAATTTTCTAAGTGTTTAAGAATAGCTTCTGCTGCCTTTAGTGTAAGTGCTGTCATAGTTAATGTAGGATTTGAAGTGCCTAGAGTTGGCATGTTTCCACAACCAACTAAATACAGGTTTTCATGATCCCATGTTTGCTGGTTAGAATTAACTACTGAGTCTTTTGCAGTTTTGCCCATTCGATGCGTTCCAACAATATGTCCTGCTCCCCAAAAATTATATCCTTTCCCATTGTAGGTAACATAGTCTGGATCGTTTGATACACTGTAGTTGGTGAAATCTTCAATTTTATTAGCTGCAAAAATTTGATCAGAAACTTTTTTGGCAGCTTCAAAAGATTTGAGCAAATACTCAGAAGCGTTGTATTGTATCACTGGGCGATAGTTACCTATTGCATCTTTATATTGAGGATCAATGGTTACCCTATTTTCTGCTTCAGGCAATTGTTCACACTCAAAATGAAAAAGTAATTGACGTGTAAGTATGTCATTTAAATGAGTCTTTAATGCTTTGCCAAATAAACCATTTGATAGAGCAGTAGCCAAATCAGAACCTGGAGAAAATACAGGCCAACTCCATCCCCAATTATCAATTGGAGATATCCAGGCAGCATGCTCTTTTCTAAAAGCACCATCTCTAAATGTTGGAACATTTGTTGTTGATCCTGGCCCTCTGTATGGATAGCCTTTCTCAGGCAATAATCCCCATGTAAGCATTACCAAATGATCCATTAAATTTCTTCCCACCTGATCACTAGAGTTTGCTGCATTGGATGCTAACAATAGTTTTGCATTTTCAATACCACTAGCAGCCAATACATAAATAGTTCCTTTAGCTTCTAGCGTATCATACACCGTTGCATTTCCATATAAATATTTTTTATATTCAATGCCCGACACTTTTTTAGTGATCGGATCAATTAATACTTTTGAAGCTACAGCCTGAGTGATGATAGTTAAATTTTCTTGCTTAGCTTGTTTTAAAGTTTTTAATGCATTGTACTTTGCTTGTACCGGACAAATTGGAACACAACTTGCATTACCCTCACATCTTTCTCCAGTATTTGGATCCCATAAAGAGCCAACAGGCTGATATGCAGCATTTGTTTTTCGAATCCTCAATTTTTGTTTATCACTATCCCATTCAACACAATCAAAAGCATACTTTAAGTTGGGTATTGAGTTACGTCCTTGTGGAGTACTAACACAGGTAATTACGTATTCCTTATTGTTTAATTCAACTTTAAGGTTCTGCGTATGCTTCATCATTTGCTTATCAAGAAAGCTTTGTGGAATCTTTTCCATCGGAAATACATAATCCTTTCCGTAGTCTTTTTCTGGATTCATCCCTGGCCCTTTTAAATCAGCAGTATCACCCGATACACCAATTTCATTTTCTGCCATTTCATAATAGGGCTTCAAATCATTATACGAAATTGGCCAGTCAACACCTCTGCCATATAATGTTTTCATTCTAAAATCATTGGGCAACATTCTTGGTGTAGAACCTAGCCAATGGAGCGTTGTACCACCAGGACCTCTGAAACAATCAGAGCCAAAAGGTAATGGTCCTTTTTGAACTAAATAACCCTTTGTAGATGGTGAATTAGTAGGTGTAATGGCTTCTATATCTAATACATCTATAGATGGTGCATCTGGCAAATTTGGATAAGGGGAATTAGGTACTTTGGCCGATGCTTTATAAAATGTATTTAAATAATATTGATAATTTTGGTAAGCACCCTCTTTGTCTAAAGCAATACCAGCTTTTAACCCTGCCTCGAGTAATAAAACTTTTTTACCTGCTTTGGTAAGCGTTTTAGCCATTATTGCTCCTGCTATTCCTGAACCAACTATTACAACATCATATTTATTATTTTCCATAAATAGTCTTATTATTTTGTAGGCGTGTTTAATGGTGGAATACTCCAAGATCCATAGCCTGGTTGTTTTGCTCCAGGTGGGTGGGCTTCTGCAACATCCCAAATTAATCCTTGCACATATGCTTGAGGACTGATAACATTATTATTCCAATTACCTGTGTACCACATCGTAATAATATTTTGAGCAAGATTGTTGTAACAAGAACTGGGTATTAACCTTTTTGCAATTGCATTATTCAATTGTTGGTTATTCCCTTTTGCTTCTGCAATAATTGTTGTTGAGGCTTCAAGAAATAGTTGTACATCTGAAGGGCTATTATTTTCTGCTACAGTTTGAAAATAGGTATTGAGCATACCCGTACCTAAAAGTTCCACTTCGTTAAAACCTGTGAGATGAGATGAAATTTGTAAAAAAACTTGTGCATCTGCAATCATGGTTAATAATTTTAAAATACGAGTTTAGGAAATCTGTTGAAAAATGTTATAAAAAGCAGAAACCAATGTTTCAGGTTTCTGCTTTTATTGCTTTAGCTTCTAGAAATAGAATGCATTAAGCATCTACTTTTCTCATGGTGTTTATAGTTACATGCGGCCAAATAATAGGTTGTGTAGTTCCTGTTGCAGGGAATACAAGATTAATGGTTTGTGTGTACTGCAATTGTAAAATATCAGGTTCTCCAGCTACAGGATTTTCGAGTGTTTCTATCCAAAAAATTGAATCCATTTGCGTAGCATTCACATTTTGCTGAATAAATGGAATATTTAAAATGCCACCATCTTTATTATTAGTCGATAATATTAAGGTGGTCATATCAATAATTTTTTCAGTCCCTAAGGTTTCAGTTAAAAAACTGTTTGGATCAGTTTGTGGAAAGTTGGGAAACTGCTTATTGATTAAGTATTGGGCTTCTCCATATCCAAGTGGTAATGAAGGTCCTCCAGGTACTGGTCTTGGTGTAGTAGGTGATGGTCCAATAAAATTGTTATGTGCAGGGGCACCTTCTACAGAATTGCCCAATGCTAACACCGAATTCCCATGAGGTATTGTAGATAATCTTGCAATATTAAACCCTGAATTAAAATCAGTAACATTTAGAAAAATACCAGTTTCTGCATGAATAATATTACCTGATCCAAACCCCATTTTTATACACTGCTCAGTATCACAAACACTTGTTACTGTTTGTTCATACATTAAGCCTACAAGATGCTGTTCTTCTTGCACACCATTTACAAAAGGTCCTCTGTTGCCAGCTACAACAACAGGTGTAAATGTGAGTGTTTCTTCATATGGAATGACTTCCAATACAAATCCACCAGCAGATACAGCTCCAGGAACGGCTATAACATTCCATCCATCAAAAGGTTGCCCCTTCCATGTGCCTTGAAGTTTAGCTAATGGGCCTAATTCAACATTTTGTGCTTCAGATGTTGAAAGCACCCTGGCTCCCATACCAAATACAGATAATTTGTTTTCCATTGTTTACACTTTTAAATTAGAAAATAATATTAATTGGGTTGAAATGCTGCATGCATATTGCTTGCAGTTTTTTGACTATCCAATATTCAAAAAAATATATTGTATTACATATAGCGGTCATACGCATTTTTTTGCGTAGAAATACTTAAAAAAGTATGTATTTGCGAAGCCTCTTGTTGATGTTAAATAAAATCGTTAAGCTGCTTTTTTAAAATTACAATAGCTTTTATTTAATTCATAGTTACCCTAATTCTGACATTCATATTGCTTTAATTTTTATTAATTAAAACAACAGGATTTGCTTGCTGAAAGATTTAGTTTAGCAGTTGATGAATGATAATAAATCAATAATATTGATAAGATCTAGTTTTGAATTAGCTGATGTTTTGCAGTCTTTTTAGTGAAAAAGTTTTTTTAAGGTTTTTTTGAATATCTTTTATACGTAGAACTACGTAATCTTTTACGTGGTATTACTGAATTTTAATAACCTTTTTCTTTTTTTTTCAATTTTCCGTGATAAAGTTTTATCTATGTACTAATTATATAATAGTGAACGTACACTTCATACTATTGATTTATTTTGTTAATTAATTGTATTTCTGTGTTTCCTTTTATAGTTATTGGTAATAGAAATTCACAACGTATAAAATCATCTAAGAATGCCTGTTTGGATATTTCGGTACTTTTTTTAATGAGTAGTTAAACAATTATTTTATTTGGAAATCTAATTAATCTTAATATCTTAGCTACACCAACATAACAACTCAAAATATGAGAAAAATTTTTTTAATGTTTTTTCACACCCTCATTTTACTTACTATACTTAACTTAAAGTCATATTCGCAAACCATTGCCAGAGATGTTGTATGCTCATCTGGGGAAACAATAACTAAACCTGAAATAACATTAACCTATACCTTGGGTGAAGTCTTTGGAGATTTATTAGCAAATACACCAGCAAGTCGTTATTTAACGGTTGGTTTTATACAACCTGACATAGAATTAAAAGAAATTTTGGATAGAGATAGGAGTAAATTTTTAACCGTTTTTCCCAACCCAACAACAAATGGTTCTATAAAATTAGCATTAAACAATGTGCCTGATGGCATTTATTCAATTGACGTTGTGAATGTGTTGGGGCAGGTAATGTATAATCAAAGCGTAACAATTAGTAATAATAATTTATTGTATATAGATATGAAATTAGGCTTTTTGGTTTCAGGGACATATTTTCTGAGGGCAACAAGTAATTCTGGATTTAAAGGACAAGTTAAATTAGTAAAACTTTAAGATTATAATAAAAGAATCATGAAAAAAATTCTATTTCTTTTAGTAGTTGCATTCCTTGCTATAACTACTACTGCGTTAGCACAGCCAAAGGCTTTTAAATATCAGGCTGTAGCTCGTGGTTCTAATGGAGCCTTGCTGGTAAACACCAGTGTAACTGTAAGGATTTCTATTAGAACAGGTTCTGCTACAGGATCAATTGAATACCAAGAAACACAAAATGTAACGACCAATCAATATGGTCTTTTTGCTATTGATTTTGGATCAGGAACTCCAACAATAAACACTTTTGCTGCCATCAATTGGTCAAATCCTGCTCAGAAATATGTGCAAACAGAAGTCAATCTTGGTGGTGGTTTTATAGATCTGGGAGCATCTAAATTATTAAGTGTTCCATATGCATTGTTTTCAGGAACGGGAGCAGCAGGTGCAACTGGAGCTACTGGCCCAACAGGTGCTACTGGTGCAACAGGATTACAAGGCATACAAGGTGTAACTGGAGCCACTGGTGCTGCTGGAACTAACGGAACAAATGGAGCTACAGGAGCTACAGGTGCTACTGGTGCTACAGGATTACAAGGCATACAAGGTGTAACTGGAGCTGCTGGTACTAACGGAACAAATGGAGCTACAGGTGCTACTGGAGCAACGGGAGCTACTGGATTGCAAGGCATACAAGGTGTAACTGGAGCTACTGGTGCTGCTGGAATAAACGGAACAAATGGTGCTACAGGTGCAACTGGATTGCAAGGCATACAAGGTGTAACTGGAGCTACTGGTGTACAAGGTGTACAAGGTATACAAGGTATACAAGGTATACAAGGTGTAACTGGGGCTACTGGTGCTGCTGGAACAAATGGTGCTACAGGTGCTACTGGATTGCAAGGCATACAAGGTGTAACTGGGGCTACTGGTGCAACTGGACCCCAAGGTTTACAAGGTATAACTGGAACAACAGGTGCTACTGGTGCAACTGGTGCTACTGGACCTAACTTTACTTTAACTACTTCAGGTACAAGCGGTGCCGCAACATACAGTAGTGGCATTTTAAATATTCCACAATATAGTGGCAGTGGGGCACCAGGTGCTACAGGAGCCACTGGTGCCACTGGTGCAACGGGTGTAACTGGTGCTGCTGGTGCAACAGGTGCTAATGGAGCAACTGGGGTAACAGGTGCAACTGGTGCTGCTGGAACGAACGGTACTAATGGAGCTACAGGTGCAACTGGATTGCAAGGCATACAAGGTGTGACTGGAGCAACTGGGGCTACTGGATTACAAGGTGTAACAGGAGCAACTGGGGCTACTGGATTACAAGGTGTAACAGGAGCAACTGGTGCTGCTGGTACAAACGGAACCAACGGAGCTACAGGAGCAACTGGTGCTGCTGGAACGAACGGTACTAATGGAGTTACGGGAGCTACTGGGGCAGCAGGAGCTACTGGGGCAACTGGACCGTCTGGCAGCGGAGGTGGTGTAGCTGTACAATTGGTTGCAAGCGTAGGCAGTGATTCTGGTACTATTGGTGCAAGTGGTGGAACTGCAGATATTGCATTTAACACAACTTCAATTAATGTTGGAACTGCTTTCAATACCACTAATTACTCTTATACAGTACCTTCAGATGGAACTTATCAAATTATAGCAACAGCTTATTTTACAGGTGGTGCTCCTTTACCAGGAATGCGTTTATTAATTAATGGTACAATTGCAGAGTGGGCATCCGTAACTGGTAATACAAATCTTGGTAATCTTGATACTTATTCTGGTCGTGCACATATCAATGTAATAAGAGTTCTAACTGCTGGACAGGTTTTAAAATTTACTGTAGTTAATGCAAATACAGTACAAACACTAACGGTAAAAGCAGGAGGAAAACTAAGTATTTTAAAATATTAAATGCTTTAACTTGATTTAAGTAAAATCATGATAACTAGATATTAAATAAAATAAGTTCTACCAAGCAGCTAGTTTATAACAGCAGCTTGGAACAAAAAAGCAAAAGAGGCTGTCTTAAAAAGGCAGCCTCTTTCATTTAACATAATCCCCTTCCCCTTGTCTAGTGACTAAGTTATAAACCGAATCATTGAGGCGAATAGTCTTCTTTTCACGCTTTGTGTGTAAAAACTCTTACAAAACTTGACTTTATTATTATGATTTATTTTAAAGGAGTTGATAAATAATAGTCTAAGGAAGCCTAGTCTTCTAAAAAAAGAGGCTGACCCGAACATTCGGGACAGCCTTTTTTTTAACAATCAACTTATATATTTAATCTCTAGAAGGGAAGATACCCTGAAGAGCAATAGAATAGTTCACCGTTAAATAAGGATTCAGTATGTTCAATGGCTGGCTAGCCCCATTATTGCCCACGGTACCTCCACCACCACCTGAACCGCCACCAGTATTTAGTGTGATATCTGGTACAGCGTTATTGTACAGGTTAATATTCACACCACCACCACCAGCGTCACTGGCTGCACCCAAAGTAGGGTTTGCAGCAGATGGGGCTGATGCTGCACCAGCAGCACTAGACGCTTTCACTGCACCACCACTACCACTAGGTATAAATGGATGGTTGTGAATAGGCATTTGACCAACGGTAAGGGTTACGCTTTCTACTCCAGCTTTTTGACCAATTGGATAGTTCTGCAAGCCTGGTCCTTGTGCTCCTACATTCTGCCCAATAGCAGCCCTACCCCTTAGGTCTGGCAAGCCAAAAGTGGTTTGTCCGTTTCCTCCATAAGTGGTGCCCAGCAGGGCAAATAAGGCTGTGTTCTGTGCAATAGATAATAGCTGCCCTTGGCATAACATCCAGCCATGTGGGGCAAAGCTGAATCCAAAGGTAGAAATCTGCCCAATAAATGGTTCTAACATAAATTAAAGTTTAAGTGGTTAAAATAAATTACCCTTTTAAGGCATTTTTCATGAAATATTGATAGGACCTCAAAAGAGCATAAACAAGAAAGAAGGCTGTGGAATTTAGTTCAGCCCCCATAATTAGCCTGTTCCTGGTGTTATTAATCCCTCGAAGGAAAGATACCCTGAAGAGCAATGGAATAGTTAATTGTTAAATAAGGATTCAATATGCCCAATGGCTGGCTGCCCCCATTATTGCCCACGGTACCTCCTCCGCCGCCTGAACCACCACCAGTATTCAGAGTGATGTCAGGAGTAGCGTTGTTGTACAAGTTAATGTTAACACCACCACCATCTGCATCAGTTGCTGCACCCAATGTAGGGTTTGTAGCTGAGGGTGCCGATGCTGCACCTGCAACACTAGATGCTTTTACTGCACCGCCAGCTCCACCACTAGGAATGAATGGGTGGTTGTGAATAGGCATTTGGCCAACTGTAAGGGTTACGTTTTCTACACCTGCTTTTTGGCCCATTGAATAGTTCTGCAAGCCTGGCCCTGGTGCTCCTACGTTTTGTCCAATAGCAGCCCTTCCCCTTAGGTCTGGTAAGCCAAAAGTGGTTTGCCCGTCTCCTCCATAAGTAGTGCCCAGCAAGGAAAATAAGGCTGTGTTTTGTGCAATAGATAATAGCTGCCCTTGGCAAAGTGCCCAGGTACGAGGGGCAAAGCTGAATCCGAAGGCCTGAATTTGGCCAATAAATGGTTCTGTCATGTTTCTACAATTTAAATGGTTAAAAAATGAATAAAAATTTTATGGTTATTTTCCAAATATTTCTCCTGTTCGAAAGCCCATGCTAAATAGCTTGCTACCAGTTAGGTACCCTTCTTGCATGCACACAATGTTTATTTTCAAAAACTGATTATCCTTACAGGCTACAACTAATCCATACAGCACATCAGCATAAACAATTGTTCCTGGCTGTATTTCATTTGGCCCATTGTTTAGGTCTGCTGGTGACACTTCCAAGATGGCCATTTCTATACCCCTAAAACCGGTGTAAGCTCCATTGTATTTTGGATTGGATGCATTTACCAAAGCCTCGATTTCGGTAGCAGTTTGTTTATTCCAATCAATCTGCAATTGTTCTTTTGTTGGTCTTTTTTCATAAATCGCTTCAAAAGCTACATCTTGGGCTTTGAAATTTCCTTCTTGAATGTATTCAGTGGCTTTTAAAATATTTTCACTTATCTGTAATGCTACTCGCTGAATAAGAATACCATAGGTTTCACCAGGCATCAGCATTAGTTCTTGCGTCAATACTATTGGTCCAGCATCTATTTCAGGTGTCATTACATGTAATGTTAGCCCTATGGTTTTTTCCATATTCCTTATTTGCCAGAATATGGGATCGCCGCCTTTGTATTTTGGAAGCAAACCTGGATGAAAGTTGAAGCATCCATTTAAAGGAATTGACAGAATGGCTTGGGGCAGCTTCCATGGAAAAGTGATAACCATAACAGTGTCTGCTTCATAGCTTTTCAACAACCCTGTAAGTTCATCTATTAATGTTTCTTTGTTAACAAGGTGAATGGCTTCTTTCTCAAAACCTACTTGTATAAATGAGGGTAATAATCTTTGCTTATGTTTTGCAGGAATGGCAATAGCAGCCAGCAAACCAGCAGCTTTCAATTTCAAGGCTGCTGGAATGGCCATTATATCAGAACTGCATATCAATAATATTTTCATTACACACACAGATAAGGATTGTTCCAACCAATTTTGTTTTCAAAAGTAAATTGTGTCAACTGGCTTAAAGGAAATGTTTCTACTTCGGTCAGGTTCTCTGTTTTGATATTTTCCGACATCGCTTCTATCTCATTTTTTACAATCGTGATGGTGTTGATGCCATTTTCATGTTGCGTAAGGAAAGTTGTTTCGCCCACTTCAATTGCTTTACCCAATTGCTTTAAATGGGCATGTACTCCACTTAGTCCTACCAAGCTTGCTTCATGTATAAAATCGGCAGTTTGCCAGCCAAGTTGATAAAACAGGCTGTTTGCCTGTAAAAAGGGCGGTGCTGTGGAAGTATAAATGGTAATATCGTCTTTCAGAGGCTGAAATGGTTCTAATAAAAATGGTAGGCCAAGTAGTTTGATTTTTTTGTGTAAGCCACGGTTAATGAACTCATTAATAAATAAAGTAGTTTCTGCCCCACAGAAAGTTGCGAAAATAAAATCCGGTTCATATTTTTCAATGAAGGGAAATACAACACTGATATCAGATAATTGACCAGCAATAGGCATGGGTGTAACGGAAAAACTCCAAACACTTTCTACATCTGCTGCCATCATACCATCATGAAACATATGTGAAAAACTATAGCCAGCATCATAGATAGAACTTATATACATTCCTTTCTTGCCAAATGTTTTTACACCCCAATAACCCATTGACCAAGCATGTTGCCAAAGTCCAACGGAATTGGTGAAAACAAAGGGGTTCAACTCGTTAAGATCTGGAATATTCTCGCCAAGATTATTTATGAGGAACAATTTTTTTGTGCCTATGAACTTAGACGAAAAATTCTCTGCTGACTTATTAGAGATAATACCCGTTACCAAATCAACATCATCATAATTACAAAGCTTTACAATAGCGTTTTCGGTTTGCTTTAATCCGCCTTGACCAATAAACTCCTTCGTTATTTCAACTGAATATTTGGATGGGTTGTAATTTGCTAAGCCCTCTTTAAGACCCTTTTCAAAGTATTTGCTCATAGGCAATACACCTGAAGATGGCAGTAGCAAACCGATGTGAAGATTGTTCATCTAAAAATACTTTTAGTTGCTGCACCTATTAAACTTTGCAAGGCAACTGGGGTTTAGGATTGACAAAGGGGCAACTGCTTTAATCTCTCAACTCCTCAATATCATCCAAATCAATGGCCTATTTATCTATTGTTATGTGAGCTTAAAAGTAGAGCCATTCATTGAGAAAAGCATGCGTAGCCCTACGCAAAAAATGAGTATTTTTACGGATAAATTTTTACCCAAAAAACTAGTAAAAAACCTACCACAAGAATGGTTTCCTTGTTTAATTTTATCAACCACTAAATCTAATCCGATTTTTATTTTAGTGAATGGCTTGTCGCATGATGGCTGTACTTGTTAACTAAAAGATGGAAACTAATAATGGCCATAGAAAATGATATACTTAGTGAAATAAAGTATGAGGGTGGCAATAATACCCTCACTGTTCAATACTATTAGATTATGCAGATACAACAATTAATGATTTAGCATTGGTGTGAAAGTGGTCAACTTTGAAAAAAAATACCATGAACTCAAGGTTAAATTGCAGCATTTGTTTGATGAAAACTGCAAGGTAAAAGACGCAAATACCTTTGCAAAATATTACATGAAGCTAGCCATTTAGCAGAGGTAACACCTGCTTGTAGAATGCAAATGAATGGCATATTGAATGGAAGCCTAAACGATGCCCTAGCAGAAAAAATCATGTTCATTGCATGTAGCTATGCAGCAGCCAGTTGTATAGACATAGCCCCATTATCGTGTTCGATTAAAATGGCTACAAAGGCGATGCAGGCTACATTACAGAAGGTTTTTCAAGAGGCGAATATTTTGGTGTACCAATGCTTGAATGGGTGGAGCTATGTGCCAATAAAAAATAGCTACCGAAAATAATATACAGCCCTACCCTACCATCATAAAATGGACTAGGGAGTAACTGATTCTCAAACTATGACGACTGCATTTGCTGCTGAAAAGTAATTACAATAAACTCTGCAGGACGTACAACAGCTACTTTCACTGTTACATTCATAAATCCATTTAGAATATCGTCACTTGTCATAGTTGTTCCAAGACCACATGAAACGGAGAAGGCATCAGATGCACATGCACCTTGTAACCCTCCTTCTTTCCAAATGGTAGTGAGAAAGCTACCAATCATTGCTTTTACTGCTTCCCAAGTGTTTTTATCATTTGGCTGAAACACATAGGCCTGTGCTGCCAGTTTGCAGCTTTGCTCCAAGAAAATCATGGTTCTTCTAACTGGTAAATATTTCCAGTCCATACTGTTGCCATCTAACGTTCTTGCACCCCAAACCAATATACCCAAACCATTGAAGAACCTGATGGCATTGATGGATTTGCCACTTACTACATCCACATTCAAATTGCCCTGTTGGCTTTCAGATAGTCTCATTGGCAAGGATGCTACACCCACAATTGAAACATTGGCAGGAGCCTGCCATACACCAACAGTATTATCAGTATTGGCGATAACACCAGCCATGCCACCACTAGCAGGTAAAATGTTTACATCACTCAAAACATGTTCTACAATGCTGCTATAAGTTATACTGGTATTTAATAGAGCATTGTTATTTTGGGTAACGGTTAGTGGTGTGCCAGATGGGTGAAGTATATTTTGGATGATGCTTTCAACCGTTGAGTCAGGATTATCAGCAGGGCTTAAAATGGATAACAACTGACTTACGTCTCCACCAAACAAATTTGTATAATCTATATTATCACTCTGCATAATAGTTGTACCAATAAATGGATAATAGGCAGTGCCAAAATCCAATCCATTTATGCCTGTGCTTTCCCTGAATGTTGCGATATCGTTTGTATAAAGTACAGGGTCAGGATTCCTACCACCAATAATATCAAAAATGCTGATGGCAGTTTGCATGGTACTGCTCTGTAATAACATGGCCTGCATGAGTATAGCATTATTTTCTATAGAAAGTAAGGTTGCTTCTGGGCAGATATACATGGTTGGTTCCTGCTCGTTTTTTAGTAAAGACAACCCATTTAGCAAATCGTTCAAATGAACATTTGGATTAACTATTTGGTCACCAGGGTTTGTTGGAACTCGAGATGGTGCTCCATAAGTTCCCACAGAAACTATATAACAATCACCACCACCATTCTGATAAAAAAGTTGAATGCTGTTGTACAAATAGTAAATGGTATTGGGGTCAGGAACAATGGAATAATAGCTTCCATCTATCAACAAATGATTACCTTTTATAGGTTGCACATTTTCTTTAACCAAATAATACTGTGGGCTGTATTGCTTACTGGCATTGGCTGGTGGTGCAGCATCTGGATAACAAAAGAAAGCCTGAAATTCTGCAAACGAAGTTACTCTTACAGGTATGTTTAAATAAGACTTGCCTTCATACACAGCCTGTGGTGTATAACCAATAAATGCAGGAACAGCAGTGGCCACTGGCACCACACTATTTGAAAAACCGTTTATCTCATTGATATAAACGCCAGGGGATTTTATGTTTGATAAGTTCATGGTAGTTTTTATTGGAAGGATAATTAAAAAATCAATTACAGCCTATTCAACTTTGGCAAAGGAAAGTTATTTAATCTATTAATATTTTACGGAAACTACGCAATTATTTCAGTGGTTCTACGCTTGATTCCATCATTTATTTAGTTTTTCTTGCATCCGAAAATCATGCATACAGCATAGCTTAAAAAACCAATCAACTAAAATTATGAGCAAACTCACCACCTCATTATGGAATGAAGCTTTTACAGGTAATGTTCCAGAAATACTTATGGATTGCTGCGACAACCAAGAAGCGTACAATATTAAAAGACAAGTGTTCAACAGAAGATTCCAGTTTAAGCCAGCAGCCATCGTATTCTGCGAATCTGCACAACAGGTAAGTGAAGTGCTTTTATTGGCTGAAAAATTGAATTATGATATTAGGGTACGTTCTGGTGGCCATGACCATGAAGGCGAATCTTGTGCAACTGATACTATTGTAATTGACCTTTCCAAAATGAAAAACGTGGAAGTGGATCATACGTTAGAAGTGGCAAGGATACAGCCTGGCGTTATCTTCAACGAACTTGTTCCTGTGCTTAACAAGAACAATGTGGGCATTCCCCATGGCACTTGTGGCACAGTTGGCATTCCAGGATTTACCATGGGTGGTGGCTGGGGACCATGGACCAGGCAAAAAGGCATGTGCTGCGAACATTTGGTGGGTGCAACCATTGTATTGGGCGATGGAAGTATTAAGTACCTTACTGAAGATGGCGAGGACAAACAACTGCTTTGGGCATTGCGAGGAGGAGGTGGAATGAGCTATGGCATTGTTACTGAACTGGTCATTAAAACATTTCCATTGCCACCCAATACCATCAAGTTCAATGTAGTTTGGGAAGATGCACCAGGGCTTAAAGTGTTAGAACTTTGGGAAGGTCTTATAGCACCCGACCAGAACTATAACCTGCTTGGCACCAACTTAAAAATTATGGCTAAGCCAAGTAGTAACGAACCAGTTGAAACATCCATACACGAATGTGTTTTTTATGGTTACTATGCTGGCTCCACAGAAAGTTTGATGGAAGATATGGATGTGTGGTTTGCGAACCTTAGACCAACTACCATTAATATTCCAGAAGAGGATGACAAGAACGATTTGATAGGCTTTTCGGCATGGGACAGAATTTCTACTGCCAGTAGAAAGATGAATTTGAAAGGGTTTGATAACCTAACATTCATTCCTCCAGATTTGGATGACCCAGCACCGCATAAAATAAGTTCAAGATTGGTAAAAGAAGAAGGGCTTGGTGATGAAGGAAGAAAGAACCTGATTCGTAGTTTGGAATCCAATTTAATTTATGCAGCAGGCGATGAAGCTGGTGTGCATTGCTATGTAACATTGGGAGCCATTACGGGTGATTATTACAAGAAATACAAACCTGAAGAGCATCCATTGGGTTCTGCCTTTCCTTACAAGAAAAGGCCATACACTATACAGTATCAGGTTTGGTGGAATGCCAATCCAGAAGATATTGAAAAAGGAAAGGAACATGATGTTTACCGATACACCAATGAGGCCCTTGACTGGATTGAACAATGCAGGGAAGCTTACTTTCCACAAACGGAAGGCTCATTCATTAGTTTCAAGGACAGTAGCATACCTACCAAAAATTATTTTTTGGATAGCTATGAACCGTTAAAAAACATTAAGCTTACTTATAGCAAAGATCCAAAGAACAGGTTCAGAAGTAGGAAGACAATTATTTAATTCCTGAATAACAGAATGGTTTCATAACTCCAATCTTTAGGTCGGAGCTATGAAACCATTCCTACTTTGGCTTTAGCCCAAAAGCTAAAAGGAAATAAAACTGAATAACATCTAAATGATTTTGGAAAATTAATTCCAGAATACGGTGCTAATTTAGACAAGCTTCATCCCGAACAAAAATTTGGACAAATTCTAACATCCAACTTGTTACTAAATCTCATTAATCAAATCCATTTCTCCTGCACTTCATTTGTAGGAGCATACCAGTTCATGTACTGCACTATTCTTGGAAGTTCAGCTCTATTGGGGCTGCTGCTATGTGGCAATGCATGATGCCAAATAATAAAGTCGCCAGCATTAGCAGCAATGGGAACGGCATCTTTGCTAAAATCAACATCTCTTGGGTTGATGTTTTGAGGCAAATGGCCAAGCCATTGCTCTATTTTGTTTTGAAATCTAGGCACAAGGGTCAATGCTCCTTGATTGGGCTTGGTATCAGTTAAGTACAAAATGCCCTGTGTGCCAAAAGGAATTGGTGTGGCCAAACTAACATCCCAATGGAGACCAACACCTCTATACTTGAAGCTATCAGTTTCAGGTGGATTGAACCCTGTTTTATCAGTTGTTACAATAAGGTCATTCCGTTTCCATAGTTGTTCGAAAGCCTTTCGAATTTTTGGTGAGGCCCTGTTTTTATCCAATGCAGGATGACGATACAGAGTTACCATAATACCTTCTAGCGACTGCATTTTTTTGTACCAAGTAGCGGGTTCATTTTCATCCACTTCCAAGAAGCTGCATATTGCATCACGGCTTGCTTTACAGTCTGCTGGAGAGATGGCATTCCTGATGATTACATACCCATTTTCCTCCCAAAACACAAGGTCTTCTTTGGTTAAAGTATCTTCTACCCTACTTTCTGCTTGATGATTTTTGGGAAGAACAGTTTGCACAAAAATGGCATTACATTGCTGCACCAGTTCTTTTGGAATGCTGCCTCCATGATGCGATGCTACCCAGTTTTCAAATGCTTCAAAGCTTGGTTTGGTTTCATGCAAAAAACGGAAACTGGGCAACAAACCCAAACCCAATAAATCGAGTAAGGCATTGTCCAATGGAAGCTCAAATGGCTCACCTTGTTGGTTGAATAATATTTTTGCCCAAAGCCTTTTGAGTTGATAAATGCCTGTTGTGCCTGTTTCTGTTGTGGAAGGGAGTGGGTGCATGGACTGAATGAAAAATTATGATGTGGTTAAACTACCGTGATAAAATTTAGACTAAAATTATAGCTTTTGTCTTGTTAAGTTTACTGTGTTATGAAAAAGTAAACTAAAAAAACGATCCATAAGTATTAGAGAAGCAAACGATACAATTGATTGATTTAGTATCATTTACCATCCTCCACCATCCCCTCAAAGCCAATACTAAAATAGCCTGCTGAAATTTCACTGTAAGATACAACTACCCAATATGATTTTTTGGTTGTTGGTTCTCGGTAAAGGAAACAATAAACTGGCTGCCCTTTTTTGTTCAGGTAATGTTGGGCTGTACTTGCTGCTTTTTGAGAACCAGCATTTGCCAGTAAAGTATTGAATGTGCTGACTGTCATTTTTTCCTCCACTGTATGTAGTGGATGACTTGCAAAATCATTCAGCGTAACCGCTATATTTTTTCCATTGCTATTGATGATAAACTTTTCGTTCTCAGGAGTAGCAGTTTTAAGTTTTGATTTTTTTACTGAACGCATTGCAGTTACAGTTGGTTTGGCTGGTACTGTTTTCGTAATTTTTAAGTAATGGCTGTCAATTAAAGTATTGATGGAACTGCTGAACATGTACTGCATTCCCATGCCCACTTGTCCAAACCACGGAATGGCTTTACCTGCAAGCACAGCAGGAATAGGCCTTGTAACTTCAAACTGATAATAAATGCTTTTCTTGCTGCTTGCTGGCAACGATCTTTCAGGAAAAGGTGCATCTTCTGGTGCTACAAACCTTCCCCATAAACTTCCATAACGATCCAGCCTAGTACCAATAGCCAATGTTTGTGTATCTACACTTACAAAACCTGCAGCAGGTGGATAGCCACTGTTAAGGTTGCTGCTGCTGATGAGGTTTTCTAATGAATTCCAATGCTCTGCTTGCCACAAAGTCCACATGCTTGGTTGGAACTTTGCTTGCGAAGAATCCAGTGGTGTTAATGCAAGAAATTCAGTATAGTTAAGCCCACGGATACTGCTATCTGTTTGTACAGCAATATATGCGTAGTTAGTAGTGCTGTGTATATGGTAAGGGATAAATGAAACAAGCATCCCAAAAAGGACGACAATAAAAGGTGGCAATAATTTTTTTTGCTTCATGCGAATGGTTGTGGTTGACATGATAAAGAATCCGATTATTTTAAAAAATTTAAATCAAGTAGTAGCTTAATATTTATAAAAAGGGATCCATATTTTATGGATCCCCTTAAACGTTAGAACCCCCGAACTAACTCTTTTTAACAGGAACATTTTCTACACGTTGTGTACCATAAATGAAACCACCTTGACCATTCCAGTTACTGTCAATGGCCATGTGTGCCGAGAACTGAGCCAAGTAAGTAGCAAAGGCTGGAGTAGATACTGATTGGGTGGACTGTCCATTTAAAACAACTATTTGTATTACACTTCCAAAGCCTATTGCATGGATGGCTCCACTAACATTGTGAACCACAATTTGATTATATGGTGGTGCAGTTGCTTGGGTTATTTCTACAGTGCCATTAACACTATTGGTCCCTGGAACCACTACTAGAGAAAAGTGCATGATGGGTGCTCCTGGCATGCCCACATTGCCTACGGTTCCATTTACTAGATAAGCCCCAGCAAGGGAACTTGAGTTTGCATTTGTGCTCATTTTCTTTATTGTTTATAGGTTTCTCCTATTTATACTGATTTTCGGATGGGCCTCTTTGATTTAATTGATTTTTTCAACATTGCAACTCTGTATGAAAAAGCTTCTATTTACTCTGTAGCCAATCTTTTTATTTGTGGAGGCAAATCAGTGGTTGGTATCACTACATCAATAAAAGAAACCACGTTCTTGTTTTTCTTCAATTCTGGAAGCAAGGCAATAAGCTCCTCAAGATTCCTAACTTGATAGGGCTTTGCACCAAACGTATTGGCCAATGCTGCATAGTTCCAAACAGGGAACAAGTTATAGGGCATAAACTCACTTGGATTGTCAAATGCTTCCCAATTAATCAATGCTTGTTCTATACCAAAAATGGCATTGTTCATCAGGAACACAATGCTGCCAGGATTATACTGCACCAGAGTTTCCAAGCTTTGTGCAATCATGTGGAAGCCCCCATCGCCAGCAAAAACAACGGGTCTGTATTTGGTGGCCAAACCAACACCTGCCGCAGCACCAGCAGCATAACCAATAGAACCCCAAGCAGCTTCTGAAACAAATGCATCTGCACGGTTGCTGGCAATGTCTGATGCAACGTACATAGAATCACTTTCATCAATGATGATGGTCATGGTATCATCTATCCATGGCTTTACTACATCAAAGAAAGTGTTGAAAGTTAATGCTCCTTTTGTGGGTATTTTTGGTGTGGCAGCTTTCTTGGCAAGAAGTGGAACTGCTTCATTTTGCTTCAATGTTTTCATGGCTAGTAATGCCTTGAGAATATCCTGTATATACACATTATTGTACTCTTCATAACCTATACGAAGCTTGCCATCATAAGCAACCACCATGTCTGCATATTTGGTATTAATCAGCCCCAAATAATCATCTGTTACAATGGTTCCCAAACCAATAATCAAATCACTTTTACTTACTGTTGTCCTGATGGGCAGTTCACATGCTGCACCAGTATAAACACCTTTGAACCATTCGTTATTTTCTGCAATGACAGACTTGGCCAATAATGTTGTGATGTAAGGAATATTTGTTTTGCTCAGCAACTTTTTAAAGCTTGCCTGCAAGCCATAACGCTGCAATTCAATACCAGCCCAGAACAGAGGATTCTTGGCGTTGTTTATTTTTTGGGTAAGGTTAGCAACGGCTGCTTTCAATGTGTCAGGGTCGCTGGTAGGTGTTTCTAATTTCAATTTTGAGGTTGGTTTGGCACAGAGCATTTGCCAAACATCTTTCCATACTTCTATATAACATGGCTTCCTGAATTTGAAAGCTGCGAGGATGGCTTGGTCAATTAGTTCAGGGGCTTTTCCTGGGTCACCAATGGATACTGCTGCTACTGTAACATTTTTGTAGGCATCCAAATTAGCAGTGAAGTTTCCTGTGCTGTGGTGTATCAAAACACCTTTCTGGTTTTCATAAACCCTATCAGAGGTGGAAGGACAGCCATTCAAAACAATCAATGGGTTCCTCTCCACATAAGCACCAGCCACAGCATTCATTAAACTAAAAGCACCCACGCCATAAGTAACTGCTACAGCACCTGCACCATTCAATCTGGTGTAGGCATCGGCAGAATAACCTGCAATTAATTCGTTAGGCGTTGTGATAAATTCGATATTGGGAAACCTAGCAACAACAACGTTCATGAAGTTGGTAACAAAGTCACCAGGTACATCAAAAATATGGTTGATGTTCAGTTCCAATAAACGGTCTGCTATATAATCAGACACAGTATAAAACGACGGTGCTGGCGAAGCAAATTTGTTGTTTAACATGGTTATGGTAAAAATTTAAGTTTGAAATAACGTTCCATCATATCTGCTGCAGTTTCAAATGAGCCTTCCACCCAACCTTGGTTGTTGGAGTAGGCTTCACCAATGATGAACACATCATCACTATCTACTGGCTTAATCATTTTCTTAATGATTTCATCGTAACGGTAACCTGCTTTCCATTCATGCCATCCACCACCATAAGGGTCTCCACTCCAATCATGGAAAATGGCAGAATAAGGTTTATCCATTCTTTCCAAATTATGCAATTCCATTACTTGCCTATGGGCTTCTTCTACCATACTTTTAGTAGCTACATATTCTGATGGAGGAGCTGGATCAATCTTTTCTTTTATGGTGGTATCGTTGCCTGTATAAGGCACATCGTTTTCCAACCCTTTCCAAAAAGGTACATTGGAAATATCGTTGTACGAAGCCATCAATAAAGCCTTAGTGCTTTTTTTATCCTTGGCATCAGGCTGCTCTCCTTCTACACCAAAATAATAGGTTTGTCGTATGGGCAAATCTGTAATGGAACGACCAAACCAAAGGTTCAAAGAACGCCACCAAGGGTAGTCGTAAGCCATGAACAATTTGAAGGCACTTTGAATTAAAACGCTGCTGATATTTTCCTTCAAGAATTTATTGTCTTGGAACTGGTTCCAGTCAATCAGTTCCAATGAACGCCTGGGCATGGCCAGAATAACTTTCTTGGCATAAACAATCACTTCCTTTGCATTATCTCTGGCAATGGTGGTGTATTCAACGGTATCAGTGGCAGCAAAAGTTAATTGGTAGCTGCCATCTTTTTGTTTAACAATGCTTTTCAAACGTTGGTTCATGTAAACACCACCGCCATCTTTTTCAAATTCTTCTGCCAAGGTGATGGGCAATGATTGATAGCCTTTTACCAATGTTCTGAACTCTGTTGTAGGGCCAAAATCACTTACTGGCAATTGAGCAATGGTGCTAGCATTGGCCACATTGGCATCATAGCCACCTGCGTCACGCATGTAACTATAAGCTTCATTGGTAAGCACTTGACTAAGGAAATTCCAGTAGCCCTGTTGGTACATGTACTTACCAAATACTTTTACATTGAACCATTCTTTTAACGACAATTTGGAAGCATTTGAAACATAGAGGTTCATAACATGAGCTTGCAACTGGTCTGGGTTCATGCCTTCTTCTTGCCAAGAAACATTGTAAGGAATTTTTCCTTTTTCACTTAACTCATATAGCTTTAAATGCTTTCCTCTTAAGTAGTAATAATTAAGTTTTGCATCAATGGTTTTATCTGGATTACCCATGGGAAAATCTGCAGAAGCAAGGTTCAAGTGGTTGATCAATCCTGTTACTAAAGGTTGTGTAGAAGGAATGTATCGCATGCCTCCCAGTTCTGCCACCACATTTGGCATATCAGGCATTGTTCTTGAATATAACCTGCCACCAATACGGTTGCTGTATTCAAATAATCCGATGGCCATTTTTTTCTTATCGCCACTTTTTTGTAAACGCCAAGCACTGTAAGTACCAGCAACGCCACCACCAATTACGGCAACATCTAGCTTCAATCCGTTTGTAATTTTTTTCATGAAAACGAGTTTATTGTTTGGTTAATAGAAGTTGACTAAAACAAGTTCAGGTTAAGATTTACTTGGTACAGTGATGGGTCGCTATTCGTTTTATCACCACCAGCATCAGATGAGATAATGCCACCAAATAGGAAGCCTATGTTGATTATTTTAGTCCTGTTTTTTACAGCATACATCACCACTTTACGGTAGTCGATAATTTCTTCGCTTCCATCTTTTAGAAACTGTTTGTAAGGAATGAACCTTGCTTCTGCACCTATATAAGCAGGAAGTAAATTATTGTCTGATGCATACTCTTTAAACTTACCTCTTGCATCTCTGGTAATGGTTGAAATAACACGAGCCCATGGCATGGTGGTATCAGATGGGCTGATGCCAGAATTGTTGTTTACCAATTTAACACTGTCGTATAAGCTAATGCCACCCAGCAATGTAGAGAACATCCTATTGCCAATGCCATCATACAAAAGGATATGTGCAGCAGCATATTGGTTGAAGTATTGTATGAACGTAGTATCAGTTGTGGTGAATGGTTCGCTGATAGGGTTCATCCTAATTTTTACAGGGTTCAAATAAGGACCACCATTTGCAGTTGGCGTAAATACACCTCCATAAACATCAATACCCTGCTTACCATTGGTACCAATAACAGGTAGCACGTTCAAATCTCTTCTATGAAAATCCAACGATGCACCAACTATGTTTTGAACCACTGTATAGCCAAGGCTACTACCAGGAGTGTACTTCAAATTAAGTTGTGTGATGGTGTTGGTGTAACGCTGATAGTGAACACCAGTGTATTCTCCCTGAAAGTCCTGCCCCATTACCAAGTAGTAACTGCTGCCCATTTTCACCAGTTCACCGCCAGTTATAGCCATTGTAGAATCTGATGGATTGGGTTGCGTAGAAAACGTAAAATAGTTAGCCAGTTTATTATTCAATGTATCGCCTGTGGCAATAGCATTGATCAAAGAAGAAACCTGCACGGCAAAAATGCTATTGAATGTTCCATAGCAACTATCTCCTGCAACTATTCCATTAAAACCATAGCCACCAATGCCATACAACGTATCTGCATTTTGGCAAAACTGCATATTGGTAGAAGCCAGTTGTAATTGGTTTTGAGGAGATAGGCTGGAAGGGATGCCAGCAGAAAAAAGTTGGCTTTTAATGTTGCTACCATTACCGGGTACAAACACCATCAATCTATTGTTGGAGGTACTAAAAGGGAATGCAGTTCCAGAGAAATTATGCAATCCTTTTGTTCTTCCACCAATCAACAAAATGCTGTCGCCTTTTCTGGCACTGATAAATGACTGCAAAGGCACGCCACCTTTTTTGTCAATATTGGTTACCAGAACCTTGTAATAAGGGTTGGGAGTAATACTGGGCTGCTTCTGTGCTTGAAGCATCGTTGATACTGATAATAAAATAAACGCTAGAAAGAAAAAACGCTGTCTCATAAAAAATGGGGTTTAAAATTGAATGATTTATTTAAGTTGTTAGGTTTTGGCAAAAGCGATTCTTTGTTAAGGGCTATTTCTGCTTTTTTAACAGACTAAAAATAGATGCCTGTATTGGGCTGAACAATAGAGGTTTGCCTGAAAATTTTACGTAATTTTTCTTATTTTCTTTGAGTAGATCTACTTGAAAGAAGGGCATTAATTACAGTATTCTGCAATTATTACGCTCTATTTTGTTTATGGGAGTATGAAAAAATTGTTCATTCAAGGATAGAATTAATTCCCTGAAACATATACTAGTAAAAGGTTTGCTTAATTACCTATTAGTAAAATGCCATAGTCCATCAACCAGCATGTGAGAAATTTCTCTTTGGGCTGACTATCGATTTTTTTATCAAGGAGTTTTCACTAGTTCAGTTAGTAAGTTCATTAAAATCGACATCGTAAAGAGGGCTATTCCTGTCATTAAATTCTTGGTTGAAATTTTTAAAAAGGAGACATTAAAAAAGTTTACTCGAACTTTAAGTTTATTTACAAAATCTTCATCGTACAATAATTTATTAATGGTATCTTCCAGTTCATTGATTAGTTTATCTGTATTTTCAAATAGAATTGCTACGCTTCTCTGCCTTAAATACCATCAAATATTATTCAGAGTTCAGGCAATATTTGGGCTACAAGAAAGCAGAAGATAAAATGGCATGTTAGTGTTGAATGCTATTAGAAAAAAAGTTATACTTAGGGTTGTAGCAGTAGTGAATGAACAACAACCTTATGTGAATAACCTAGATAGTAAACCCTAAAAATTTATTTATCTTTTTCATAGCAATACACTAACAGTAGTGCTTTTAGTCAGTTGTTTTAAAGTCAATTAAAAAAGGTTTAAGTGCAAACCCTTTTTTGTTTTTAAATCTATTAGTAATCAATGCCTGATAATTTTTGTTGGATTCAACTTCTACCTCAACGGTAATGGTTTTATTATCATTACTCCATCCTATGAGTTTTCTAAATTTATAGACATTATTTTCCCCCAAAGGACCATAATCAAATCCTCTATAATTTGTGTCCATTTCCTCGGAAAATTAATAGAAATTTTAATTACGCCAGGTTTAACATTTTGGTTTCCATTTTCAAATGGCGACAATGAAATTACTTTTGGTCGCTGTTTTTCATAATCGTTGTATAACTCATCTAATGTTTTAGGCAACAACTCCGTTAAGTCAACTATGCGTTCAACCTCCTTTTCATTGGTGTAATCAAGTTCAATTAGCTCTTTAATTGCTTTTGATTTGTCTTTTGAAAGATTGTAGTAGCGTTCACTAATTTCGTAACCAATATAATATCCTAAATCTCTAACGTTTAATTCATTCCTGTTTTCTCCATACAGCCAATTGTAATTATTAATCATTGTAAAAAGGTCGGATACAAATTTATCAACAACAATCTTTTGATTCGCTTTTCCAAATTCAATTGCTGGTGCATCAGATTTCGTGCCTGTTACTTTGCAAGAAATAAACTCGGCAACACCTTCATACAAGCACATCGAAAGCAAATTCTCAACTAACTCTTTTTGTTGTGTATGTATGTATTCATGCGTACATAAAAGGGGTAGTTCATTCAACGGGTTTTGATTTTTGTAGAAGGTTTGTCGCCAACTTGGAAACTCATCTATTATTGTTGTTTTATCAGCTAATGATAATTCACTCCCAATCAATATTTTGTTTCCTTGAGTTGTACCACCTGTTCTAAAAGCACCAACAGAAAAATAAATTGTTGCAGGTTTTAAGTTAGGATAAGCCTTTTTGAGTTGCTGAATATTTGCGTATATTTTTGGATAAAGACTTTTTACTTTATAGGTATTAGATTTTATAGAGTTCCAAAATTTTGGATATTTCGTAATCCAATCCATAAATTCTTTCTCTGTGTAATGTCTAACTTCAATCAAGCCTTTTAACCCTTGTGTTCCTTTGTCAAGATAAAGCTCTTTTAAAAGGGTGTATTGTTGAACGCTGTCTTTTGTTGCAATGATTTTGTCATATGCAGTCCAAAAATTATCTATGTCGGTTGCTATAAATGCCTGCTTTAACTTTTGAGCACACAAAAAATTAGTTAACCCTAAAATAAATATTAACCCAACCGTTTTTTTCATTTTGTCAGTTTTAATTTTAAGTTGTCTTGTAGCATTACTGCTAATACAAAGATTTACGCTACCAGCTGCAATTCCAAAAAATAATTTGTATTTTAAACTAATAAGTTAGTGCTATATTTTTGTACTGTAGTTGGGACAATACACTTGTTTTTCTTGCTGTTCTTCTTCACTTTCATCCCTTTAGCACTTCGCTGATGTTGTTCGTTTTCACCAATATCGAATTTCATTTCGGCTTATTCCCAAAAAGTCATTAGGAAGTTGTAATTGCACATAACAACATTGAGCAAAAAAAATGACAATAAGGTGCACAAGTTGATGCCTTTGCAAAAAACATTTTCAAGTGGTAAGTGACAGCAAAGACCACACAACTTTGACTGCTATTTTTAATACTACTGAACTAATGAATGTGCTCAATGAGTTTGAAAAGGAATTATTTCAATATGTCTACTTAGAAAACAATGTTTTGTTTCCCTTGGCTGAAAAACAATCTCAAAAGATTGCCTTTTTGTTGTTGCCATTTTAAACAGGCAATACTTTTCTCTTCCTATATCCCACACCAGTTGCTATCATTAACAATAGGGTTACTCCACCATCTAAGGGTACATCATTGGGGTCATCAGGGGGTGGTGTAATGGTGGCCGGATCTAAGGATGGATCATACTGCACCCCTCCTCCATTTAAGGCCATACTATCTACTATTGCTTGTCCTTGGGCATCGTACAATACATTACCATTTCTGTCGGTTAATATTGGATTGCCTTGTAAATCTCTGGCTTGGGTTCTTTGTCTGTTTTGTTGTTGGGTGCTGCGATTGTTGGCCGTTGTTCTGCCCCACATATCGGTTTGATTTTGTCTGCTGGGCAGTACACCCCAATTGGCATCTCTTAGCTGGCTGTTGCCATCTAATCCTTGCAATGGTGATACGCCTAATATTCCTCCTCCACTACCCGGCTCTCCTAATTGTGCCAATAGTTCACAATTATTTATGCTACACAACAACAACAGCAATACTGCTATCATTCGTTGCTTGCTTTTGTT
>CALRLF020000029.1:0-46877 GCA_943368475.1 Allobosea thiooxidans | reverse complement strand
CAGCTGGCCAGTTCCAATGTGGCACCAATGTAAGTATGGGCTTATCTTCTACCCATTGTGCCTGATGTATATAAAATGCAGTTTTAGGAAACCCACACAAGTCCATGATACCAAAACTTGAACTTGCAGTTGGCCAATCTAAAGGCTGTGTTTCGCCACGATAATCAAAACCCGTCCATACAAAACATCCTGCCATAAAAGGTCGCTCAGCAATGGCTTTCCAAGCCATTCTATGTGTTTCGCCCCAACGTGGTTTTTCTAAATCATAAGAAGCAATTACTTTTTTCTTGTAGTCTGTAACATACTCTCCTCTTGTCATTAAACCAGAGACATCCTCTGAACTTGTTATCGGCAAATCAGGACGTTCTTTATGAAAACGATCGTAATCTTTTATTTGGTAGTTGAAACCCATAACATCTACTGCATGAGAAACATTTAAGCTGGTGAATAAACCGCCGCTTTGTGCCGCAGTTACTGGTCTTGAAGTATCTAGTTTTTTTACCTCAGCATTCATACGTCGAACCATTTCATAACCAATTTCAGTGCCCTGCATAGGTTCCTCATTAAATACACTCCATAAAATAACACTAGGATGATTTCTATCTCTACGAATCAACCATTCTAACTGACGAATGTATTCAGGCGATGCATTGAAGTTTCTATTTTCATCCATTACTAAAACACCCATTTTATCACAAGCATCTAAGAACTCAGCTGCTGGTGGATTGTGTGAACATCGATACCCATTAACACCCATTTCCTTTAACCGCTTTAATCGAAACTCCCATAAAGCATCAGGAACTGCTGTACCAACACCAGCATGATCCTGGTGATTACATACACCTTTTATTTTAACACGTTTATCATTTAAGTAAAAACCAGAATCAGTAGTAAACTTTATTGTTCTGAACCCACAGGTTGTATAAACTGTATCAACAGGCTTTCCATTAGCAGAAACCACTGTTCTCACTTTATACATTGTCGGATTTTCGATTGACCACAATTCAGGATTGGCAACATTCAATATAAATTTAGCTGCTGACTTATCGAGTGCAGTAACAGATGTTGTTGTTTTACCTTGTACAACTTGCTTATTATTCTTATCAAACAAAACTGACTCCACCTCTACGTCAGCTTGTTGTTTACCAGAATTTTCTATCGTAGCTTCTACAGGAATAATCCATGAACCCTTGTTATTTTTTATAGGATGAGCAAATACACCATCTGTAATAATGTGTACAGGTGACGTTTTTACCAACCAAGAATGACGATAGATACCTGCCCCTTCATACCACCAACCTTCTTGTGTATCTGCATCAACTTTAATGGCAATATTGTTTAAATCATCGCCGTATTTTGCCATTGCAGTAATGTCAATATAAAAAGAAGTGTAACCACAAAAATTTCTGTGCAAGATTGTACCATTGAACCAAACCGTACAATGTGTTGCAATACCATCGAACTGCAGTTCAAGGTATTTACCTTTATCGGCTTTGTCTATTTTAAAATTTCTTCTGTACCAACCAGTACCACGTTTCTTATAACCTTGATTGGAGTTGGCGGTAGAATCGTAAGGATTTTCTACAGCCCAATCGTGAGGTAAACTGAGCATTTGCCATTCGGTGTCATCAAAGTTTGGAGCTGCTGCTCCCCATGCTTTACCAGCTTTGGCATTGCCATAACTCATATCTTGACCTTTGATAATGGGCATTGGAATATCACCTTGATAAAAACGCCAGCCATTGTCTAAGGATAATTTTTCCCGAACTTTTGTTTGAGATTGAGCAATTATTGTAAGAGAAAAAAAAGCAAGTAAGATGAATATTTTTTTCATGCTGCTGATATTTTATTAATTGTTGAAGCCGATAGCTATCGACTGTGCCCTGCTATTCAGCAGTATTAGAACGACGCAACTGAAGTTGATAAATGTTCTTCAACTTGTGCCATAAACATAATCCTTCAATCATGTATATGATTGAAGGATTATAAACTATTGAATAGATAATTTATACTTTGTTATAGTATGATATTTTTGTCCTGGCTTCAACAAGGTTGAAGGGAAATTGGATTGGTTGGGTGAATTAGGGAAATGCTGTGTTTCTAAACACAATGCAGTTCTCAACTTAATATTTTTACCATCATGATTAACAAACTTACCATCTAAAAAGTTGCCTGAATAAAACTGCAAGCCAGGTTCCGTCGTGAATATATCCATTTTTCTACCACTCGCAGCATCAGTTAAAGTTGCAACCATTGTAAGCATTGTGTCTTTTTTATTCAACACCCAATTGTGATCGTAACCACCTTTTACAGAATCGATTCTTGCACCAATTTTTTCAGCTTTTGTAAAATCAAATGCACTCCCTTTAACTGCTTTAATTTCTCCTGTTGGGATTAATGTAGTATCTACAGGTGTATAATTGTCTGCATCAATAAATAAACTATGATCTAAAATAGTATTATTTACATCGCCAGTTAAATTATAATAATTGTGCTGTGTAAGATTTACATAAGTAGGTTTATCAGTTTCGGCATTGTATTCAATTTCCAATTCGTCGTCATTGGTTAATGTGTAACGAACGCTAACTTTTAGATTTCCAGGATAACCTTCTTCTCCATCTTTACTTAAATAACTTAGCAATAAAGTTGGTGTGGTATCATTTACAATTGCTGCATCCCAAACTACTTTATCAAATCCCTTGTTACCACCGTGCAAATGATTTACGCCATTATTAGTTGCAAGTTTAGATACAGCAGTATCGATTTTAAACATACCTTTCGCAATACGATTGCCATAACGACCAATTAGTGCTCCAAAATAAGGCGGACTTTGTAAGTACTGATTTAAACTATCGAAACCAACAACAATACTTTCTTTTTTGCCTTTTTTATCAGGAAAAGTCCATGAGGTTACTATACCACCATAGTTCGTAATCTTTACCTGATTGCCTTTGCTATTGGTTAAAGTGTACAAAGCAACTTCTTTGCCATCGGTATTACCAAAAGCTGATTTTGTTATACCAGTTTTAACTACTGTTGTATTTTCTTTGTTATTACATGCAGCCATTACTACTGCAATTGACATAAAAAGGAACAATCTTTTTTTCATTGTGTATGTTTTAGTTGTTGTTTGTTAATTAAAAACTATTAAAAACCCTCCATTGGGTTGAATAGTAATTTTATTATTATCAGTTGTATTTATTCTAAATTTAGCTGCGTTTAATAAACTTGATTGTTCAGTTGCATCGTTAAAAATGGTTCCTACTTTTTGATGTACAATAAATGACAAATCAAGTGTAATTATTTTCTCAGTAGCTTCACCATTCATTCCTGCAACATACCAGTTTTTGCCAGCTCTACGAGCAACAATAAATAATTTGCCGGGATAACCATCTAAGAATTTTACTTCATCCCAAACAGAAGGAATATTACTGAAACATGTTTTTAAGGCTGGTGTAATTTTAGCCAAACCTTCAGGTCTTTCAGCATAGTGTTGTATGCCTGATAAATAAGCTACAGCTGTTGCTAATTCATAGCCTTGTGTTGTTACTCGTTTAATGCGATTGATGCCACCAAAATTAACTGGTGTAAAATCCATTGGGTCAAAAACATTACGAATCATTGCAGATAAAATTCCATGTTGTGGTTCTAAGTTGGCATCTTTTTGATTAAATGTGATCATTTCAAAACCATATACTGCTTCTGTGGTCATTAAGTTGGGATAAGTTCTTTGCCAACCTCTTGGCAATGTTGCTCCATGAAAATTAACGAGTAAATGATAGGTTGCTGCATCTTCTAAAATATCCTGATAATAGTTGATGAAAGATTGTCCATCGCCACCAAAGAAATCAATTTTCACACCTTTGATTCCCATAGCTTGCAAACGTGCAAATTCTTTTACTCTGCTTTCGTGTGTAAGCAATTTATCTTTGGGATGATACTTGACGGTATTCCAATCTCCTGCACTATTGTACCAAAGTAATAGACCTACTTTTTTTTGTTTAGCATAGTTGGCCAAAATTGCAACTGAGTCATAACCCATTAGTGTATCCCAATTAGCATCTAACAAACAATATTCCCAATTCATCTCACTAGCAAAATCAACATATTTTTTTTGTACACGATAAATAGTAGAATCATCCTTCTTCATTATCCAGCTCCAACTGCTTTTACCAAGCTTAATAAAATTGGCATCCATTTTTTTTGCTGGAAAAGCAAGGTCTGTACCTAATGTAGATTCCATAATGGTTTTTAAAGAACCAATAGCTATAATACGCCAAGGTGTTTGCCAAGGCAATGAAGACTCTGGATTTAAAGCTTTACCTTTTATGGTTTCTGCTGCTTGCGGAAAACCAATACTGTATTCATTATTGGGAGAAAATTGTTTTAAAGCTGTACCACAATAGGTTCTACCCAATGCAGCTTCGCTTAACAACACCCAAACATTATTATACTGGAATAATGCAGGATAAACCCAACCATTTTTTGTTGGTGATGGAGTACCTGTTGCAATTTCCATTTGATAATGAGCTTCATAGCTTGGATTACTGTGCTCCCAGCCACTTTGTGCTTCTGTTTTTTCCTGCAGCCATGCTTTTGTTCCATTTAAGAAATGAAAGGAAGTGGTTTCTTCTGTTATTTTTTTGATGTTTTTATCCCTTTCTGGAAATTCATATTTAAAAGCAACACCATCGTTTGAAACCTGAAAAATAATGTTCATTTTTTTCCCTGACGCAGCTATAGTTTCAATTACTTTTTTATTGGCGGTGTAAGTAATGTTTTTCTTTTTTGCTGTAAGAATGGTGTAGTTATCTTTTACTGCAACAGTAGCTGATGCTTTTATCAACTTTAGTCCTGTAGCAAAATTTTCATCTTCTCTTACAATACCAAGCTTAGAATCTTTTAATACAATTTCTTTGTTGAAAGAAATACTATAGAGCATGTTAGTAATATTGCAGCTAACAACAATTTTCTTATCAGGACTCTGTATGTTTATTTCATTTTGAGCAAATAATGTTTGCACAAAAAAAAGTAGAGCAATTGCAAAAAAACTTTTCATTGTTTAATTATTAATTACTGGCCAATTATCAGTTGTCCAGTTAAGTTCTTTTAAAATGAGTTTTGATTTTCCTTTGTCTAAAACATCGTAACCATGATAAACGATGTAATCTTTCCCATTCAATAATGCTACACCATTGTGTCCAACAGCATACCAGTTTACACCATCTCCTTGTTGCAATAACGAACCACCACCTTGCAACATATTTTTTTCCTCTTTATCCAAATAAGGTCCAGTAATTTCTTTGCTTCTGCCTACTAAAATTTTATAGGTGCTTTCTGCTGCTTTGCAGCATAAATCTGCCGAAACAAACAAATAATAAAATCCATTTTTGTAATAAATAAATGGAGCTTCTAATGCAGTATTTCCATTGATGAGTTTATCTCTTTTTGCAATGTTGATAATTTGCTGATGCTGCTTTACACTTAAAGCATCATCGTTTAATTGTACCAATTGAATGCCACTCCAAAAAGAACCAAAACTTAACCATGGTTTGCCTTCTTTATCTATTACTAAGTTGGGATCTATAGCGTTGAAGTTATCTTTTCCTTGTTGAGAACAAATCAGTTTTCCAAAATCTTTCCAGCTATAATTACTGTCTTTTTTATTTAATGTAGCATTAGTAGCAACACCAATACAAGAAGTATTTTTACCAAAAGTACTTATGCTATAAAACAAATAATATTGACCATTGTAGAAAGAAATATCTGGAGCCCAAACATAATTTTTAAACCCTTGTACAGCCTCTACAGCCCAAGGCAAAGTATCAAAAACAGGTTTTTGTTTTGTCCAGTTTTTTAAATCGGTAGATGTCCATTCTGTAATTCCTCTTCCTGTTGCAAATACATGAAATACTGAATCTTGTTGAATGATTACAGGGTCATGCACAGGGATTTTATTTTGTGCAATTACACAAAACGAAGCTACTAATGAAAGAAAAAAAAATACCTTTTTTTTCATAATACTATTTTGTTACCAGCTGCAAAACAAATCTCAACTTTAGTGGCGTCGCACCCTTCAAGGTTCCAAACATTATTGCCCTTTTATTGAAATGTAGCTTTAACCACTATGTTTACAATGACTTTTATAAAGAACACAAATGTTTGATTGTGGGCCTTATGGTTAAAAAAAGTTGAATAAAGAACTAAATGTAAAAGTGTGCGACGCAACAGGTGCTACATAGCAGTACTACTGCTGGTTTCATAAAAATTCTACTTCAACTCCAAAACCACTACACTCAATTTGGGTAAAGTAATTACCAAATCATTACCATCTTTTTTTGCACCATTGAATACAGTTGGCACAACAACATTTTTATTTTCGAAAGTGTTGATGTCTGTAAACTTTGCAGCAGTAAGTATTTGTCCTGTTATTGTTTTAAAATTGATGTTAGCCAACGAAGTCTTGATGGTTACCGATTTATTAGCATCAACATTAACCAAAGAAATATGAATTGTACCTGTACTGTCTTGCGAAGCAGAAACATTTACAGCAGGAATTTTTTGATTATCAACTGTATAATCTGGTGAAGCAATTGTAATTGGCAGCAGCTTTGCGTCTTGATGCAATTTATACATATCAAACACATGATAAGTTGGCGTAAGTAGCATATCGTTTCCTTTGGTTAAAACAATGGATTGCAACACATTTACCACCTGTGCAAGGTTTGCAGCTTTAACTCTATCTGCATGATTGTTGAAAATATTTAAATTAATACCAGCAATCAATGCATCTCTTAAGCTATTTTGTTGGTAAAGGAAAGCTGAGTTTGTCCCTTTCTCTACATCAGTCCAAATACCCCACTCATCTACAACCAATGCAACTTTTTTATCTGGGTCATATTTATCCATAATGGTTGAATGACGAGTAACCAGCTCTTCCATTCGTAAAGTTTGCTTCATTGTAGCAAAATATTCTTTCTCATCAAATACAGTTGCAGAGCCTTTTGCATTCCATGAACCACTAGGAATAGTATAATAATGCAAAGACAAGCCCCACATTCTGTTGCCAACATTACGCATCAAGACTTCCGTCCAGTTATAATCACCAGAGTTTGGACCAGTAGCAATTCTTTTCAATTTTGCATTGGGATAATTTCTTGCATAAGTAGAGTAACGTCTAAACTGATCACTATAAAATTCTGGCGTCATATTGCCCCCACAACCCCAACTTTCATTGCCTATACCAAAAAAAGAAACGTTCCAGGGCTTATCTCTGCCATTCTCTTTTCTTAAAGTACTTAAAGGGCTCAGTCCATCAAAGTTTAAGTATTCAACCCACTTACTCATTTCTTCAACTGTTCCACTACCAACGTTTCCACTAATGTATGGTTCACAGCCAATAAGACTGCACAGTTCTAAAAATTCATGCGTACCAAAACTGTTGTCTTCTGTTACATTGCCCCAGTTGGTGTTTACCATTTTAGGGCGTTGATTTCTTGCACCAATACCATCTCTCCAATGATATTCATCAGCAAAGCAACCTCCAGGCCAACGTAGGTTGGGTACTTTAATTTTCTTTAATGCTTCTACTACATCTAATCTTATTCGATCTTTTTTTGCAACACTTGAAGTATCACTAACCCAAAATCCATCGTAAATACAACGACCTAAATGCTCAGCAAAATGACCATAAATATGTTTACTAATGGTGTTTTTTGGGTTTAACCCATTTACTACTAATTGTGCATTATTTTGAGCAGTTACTGCAAAAGCAAAACATACTGCAAATAACAATGCAACCTTTTTTAAATTAATTTTTGGTATCATTTTGAATTCACTTTTAAAATATCAATGGTGTTTAATACAACGCCTGTAGTTGGCAGATATACTCTAATAATGGTTTCTTTATTATCAGCTACAACATAATTGTATTGATTACTTACAAATCCTTGTAAAACATTTTTATCCCAAGCTGGTGTATCGGCAGTTGCTTCTATTTTGAAGAATACAGGAGTAGATTGATTTACAGAAACTGCAAATATCAATTTGTTTTCCTTATTAACATTGTGTGTAGGTAAGCAATTGAACTGAAAAATGTAATTGCCTTTTTCTAATTGAATCTCGTATTCAACATAAGCCGATTTTTCAATTGCAGTAGTATCAGTTTTCGTATTAAAAGGTAATACAGCTACTCCATTGCCATCAATACCTAAGCCTTGTAAAACTGTTATTTGTTTTTTGGCAGCGTCCTTTTTTTTATCAAAATTACCTGCACTTAAATAAGTTTGAAAAACAGTATCACTTAATTTACTTACACTATCAACCAAAGTTTTAATCATTGAAGCTTCTGCCACTTTTGGCATTTTGAATACTTCTAAATCTCTAGGATGCCAACTCATCATACCTTCCCATTTACCTTTAGCAATTTGTTGATTGTACTGTTGCGTCAGTAGTACAATACTATCAAAAGCTGATTTTGCTTTTGTACTATAATTCAATGCCTCATGGTTTCCTTTCTTTGCTAACTGAATACTTAGTTTGGCATACAAAACCTTCTCATTCATTAATGCTGCACCAACTACAGGATATAATACCAACTGAAAATACGCATCTTTCAACCGCTCTGGCATCATGCCATACAAAGCTGATGCTTGTTGAGCTATAGATTGATATTCTAACAAACGATGTTCTGCTTCTGAATCACGATAATTAACTTTCAGTAAATGTTCAGGCTTGCCTGCTGCCGCCAAACGGTAATAATGGTTTTTAATTAGAGCAATTGCTGGTGCAAAACTTTGCCCAAATATTTCCTTAGCCCATTGCTCGGTATAATTGTAAGATTTTTCAGGCGTCCATTTTTTTACGTCCCATGCTAGCTCCATTGCAAACTGTATTTCGGCTTCAGCTGGTTTTATATCGCCTACATTAAATACCCATAATTTCTTTGCATTAAAAGCATAAGCCTTACTCATTTCATAACTAATTAACGAAGGAGCAATGGTTGAAAGCCATAAATAATCTTGTGGACGACCCCAATAACTTAAATGATAATACACACCACTTCCCCCACTCCTTTTTCTTTCTTCAGTGGTTGATAGCTGACGAATGTATCCATGGTTATCATCGCTCCAAACCAAGGTTATATCATCTTGTAATTGAAGCCCTGCGTTATATACATTTAATACTTCTTTGTAAGGACAAAATATTTGTGCAATAGTTTCAATAGGCTTTTGATAATTATTAAAAAGAATGGCACGCTGGTCTTTAATTACATCTTGCAACAAACTCACTTTTCCTTTAATATCTTTTGGACCTGGCATACTTCCATCATGTATACCACGCATACCAATAGTTGTAACGGTTGGGTAATTTTTTACAGCTTTAATCCTATCGTTCCAGTAAGTATAAATTTGTTCTTTGTTTATGTCGTAACGCCATTCTTTCGGTGCTACACCATATTCATTTTTATAATTCTCAGCCCATTCAAAAACATTGTTACGCATCATAGGTTCGCAATGGCTTGTGCCAACCACAATGCTATAATCGGCAGCCAGTTTGCCATTTTCAGGATAATAATAAAAGGCTTTGGTACATGGATGCATGGCAGGCCACAAATAATTTGCTTTTAGTCGTAACAGCAATTCAAATATTTTTTCATACGTACGTGAGCCAATGTCTTTAATGGTAGTATCCATTTTTTTTGCTGCCCAAGGTTGTAAACCCCAATCTTCATCGTTCAAAAAAATACCTCGATATTGAACGGATGGCGATTGTTGAATTAAACTTCCACTAATAAATAATTGATCTTTGTGTTCAGGCACAATATCAGCCCACCAATAAAAAGGATGTACACCCATTTTTCTACTTAATTCAAAAACACCAAAAGCTGTACCTCTGTCATCACTTCCAACAATACATAAACTTTTTTTATCAGCTTCATTCAAAACAACAATCATGTAAGCTTCCCATTTATTTTTTATTGCAGCTACATTAATTTTTTTTGAAGCTATAAGCTTATCAATAAAAGAGGACTTACCAATTGTTCCAATAATAACTGTAGCATTTTTATTGTTGATACTAGACTTAATACCAGAGATAGCTTGTACATCTTTTATAAAAAAATTTGCAGCCAGTTTAACAACAGTAGCTTCATTACTATCTACAGCAATAGACGCAGCTTTTTTATTGTTGACTAAAGCAAATGAATTGATCGTAAATTTTTGAGAAATAGATAAAGATTGTGCAAAAGAAAATACAATGCCAAAACACAGAATAACAACTAAAAAAAGTTTCTTAAAATATGGCATAACAAGCAAATAACGTATTTACAACAAAGGCTTAAAGGTCATTATAATAAGCTACGAATCATCCTGAACCTACCTGAAATTTTAAAGAAAATTTGGGGCAATCAACAATAGTAAACATCTCAGCTATAGTTCAGGCTTTTCGCTGCAATCCCCAAAAATTCAGGGGTATTTTCGCTACAATCCTGCTGCCATTAAACAGAGGAACATTAACTCAACAAAAGAGTTTTAAAGTTTTTAAGATTAGCACAGCTTTAATATTTGGCTACAAAGGCTGCACGACTGGCAGTAGTAGCTGGCTTTGAGCGTTTGCCTTTGTGTGTTGGCTAGCCACTACTACAAAAGGCGTGAATGAGTGCTAGGCTTTAATTTACTGTTCACAGCCCCCAAAAATAACATTACTAAAAATTAATAGTGTACATTTTTCCTTTTACAGTTACCAGTTGGTATTGTTTTGCTTCCTTAACGAACACCAAACCTGCCAATGGTTTTGGCTGATTGGAGAAAACCAATTTGCAATTGCCGCCAATGGTTGAGTATATTTTAAGCTGTATAAGTTTACCATCTTTCCAATCTATATCAACAACAAAACCCCCTCTTGCTTTTAAACCCTTGACGCTACCCGTTTTCCATGCATTGGGTAAGGCTGGTAAAATTTGAATATTGGATAAATGGCTTTGTATAAACATTTCTGCAATGCCTGCTGTTGCACCAAAATTTCCATCTATTTGAAATGGTGGATGCGTATCGAATAGATTATTCATGGTCGATGTCTTCAACAACTCTTGATACATTTTATAAGCATGATTGCCATCTAATAATCTTGACCAAAAATTTATCTTCCAAGCTTTGCTCCAACCAGTACCACCATCACCTCTAATTTCTAAAGTTTTTCTTGCTGCATTTGCAAAATTGGTATCCAATAAAGGAGAAATTTGACGACCAGGATGTAAGGCAAACAAATGCGATACATGCCTATGCTGTGGGTCTTCATCTTCCCAATCTCCAAACCATTCTACCAAGTTTCCTTTTTTGCTAATTTTTAGTGGACTTAATTTAGCTCTTTTATTTTTTAGTAGTTGAGCAAATTCTTTATCTGTATTCAGCACATCAGTTGCCTCTATGATGTTGGTAAAAAGATCCCAAATAATTTCCATATCCATGGCTGACGCAACTGTGACTGCAGCTTTAAATCCATTAGGATGTAGGTAAATATTTTCAGGAGAAGTGGATGGAGCAGTAACCAAGAAGCCATCTTTTTCAACCAACCAATCCAAACAAAATTCAGCAGCAGATTTCATTAATGGATAAGCCGTATCTCGTAAATATTTTTTATTGCCAGTAAAACGATAATGCTCATATAAATGTTGGCTCAACCATGGGCTACCCAATGCCCAATTGGCCCATTTAGGGTCTCCACCACCTTCACCAACAGGATTGGTTTGAGCCCATATATCGCTATTATGGTGCACAGCCCAGCCTTTCATATTATAAAAATTTTGTGCTGTAGCAGTACCGTTTTTAGCAAAACGTTGTATTTGCTTTATCAATGGCTCTGTAAGGTCTGATAAATTACAAACTTCTGCCAACCAATAATTCATTTGAAGATTAATGTTGGTCGTAAAATTACTTCTCCAAGATGGACGGATTTCCTTGTTCCAAATACCTTGTAAGTTGGCAGGAAATCCGCCTGGTCTTGAACAAGAGATTAGTAAATACCTGCCAAATTGAAAATACAATTCTTCTAACCCAATATCAGTTGCACCTTTTTTATATGCATCTAAACGTTTATCAGTTGGTCTAGCTTCATTGCTTTCTTTGACGATATCAATACTCAATCGATTAAAATATTGTTGATAATCTTTAATGTGTGTTTGTAATAAAATAGCAAAAGGCTTTCTAGTTACAGCCTGCATATAATTGTTTGCCAAGGCATTTTCATCTTTGCCATCTTTATCAGGAAATTGATCAAACCCGTTAAAACTTGTTGCTGCTGTAACATACAATATTACTTCTGTGGCATTTGTAATAACCAATGATGAATCTGTATTACTCAATTCACCATCTTTATTTACAGCTTTAATCCTGAACTGAAAACGCATACCAAACTTATGTTCAGCATCTTCATAAATCAATGGCTTAGGATTTCTTCTTTCATCATTATTAATTCTTGCTTTACCTTTCAATACAAGTTGCTTATCAGCAGTAACTAACTTTTCATACTTCAATTCATGCTTTACAGCTAGTGAAAAATTGAGTGCATTTTTCTTGTTGGCTGTTAAACGAATGATGATGGCATTATCGGGAGCAGTTGCAAAAATTTCTCTAGTATATATTACACCATCAACAGTAAATTTTGTGGTAGAGGTTGCATTTGCGATATTCAAATCTCTTGTATAATCAGTTGGCTGACCTTTATACAATTGCTTAATAACAATATCACCCAAGGGTTGGTACATCTGCACGTTAGGCCCTTGCATTTTACGCAACAACTTTACCGCTTGTCCAATACTATCTTTAAATAAAGCATCACGTACGGGTTGTAAATATTTAGGAGCATCGGGATTAGGATTTAGATTGGCAGGGCCACCAGTCCATAATGTTTGTTCATTTAATTGAATTAATTCCTCTCCTGTTCTGCCAAAAATCATGGCTCCTAATGTTCCATTGCCAATAGGTAAAGCCTCATTCCAATCTTTAGCTGGTTGAGCATACCAAAGCTTCATATTTTTTTGACTATATGCACTAAAACTGAATAGTAAAAACAGAATAATACATTGCTTTTTTTTCATGGCAAATGGTTAAAAGAATTTAATTCCTTGTTTTTCTAGTTGGCCATATTTTTTCTTATCGAAAGTGTATAAGAAAGAGCCTTTTTTGGAAGTTGTTTTTTCTTTCTCGGATAATTTATTTAATAAATTAAGCGATAAGATTTTTTTAGTAAAATTTCGTTTATCAAACCTTGTGTTATATACAGCTTCATACAATGCCTGCAATTGTTGTAAAGTGAATTTATTGGGTAACAATTCAAACCCAATTGGATGGGTAATTGACTTTTGCTGTAAATATTCCAAAGAAAGTTTAATCATTTGTTTATGATCAAAAATGGTTGCTGGGATTTTATTTAATGAAAACCATTTAGCATTGTGTTCTTTCATTAACACATCGCTGTAATCATCTAACTTAATTAACGAAAAATAGGCTATAGATATAACTCGACCAGCAGAGTCTCTGTTTACATCGCCAAAGCAATGCAATTGTTCCATATAAATATTGGTTAATCCTGTTGTATTTTCTAACACCCTTGACGCAGCTTCGTGTACACTTTCATTTTGTGTAACGAAGCCGCCCATGAGCGACCATTTGCCCATCTCCGGTTCTAATGATCTTTTAACTAATAATGCTTTGATTTCTTTACCATCAAAACCGAAGATGATGCAATCGACAGCAACTAAAAAACTGTCATGGTCTTTATAAGCCTCAGAATTCATTTACCAAAATTTAATGTACAATGCACTCAACAACATTAAAGTAATTACTATTAAAACCAAAGTTGATTTACTTACTTTAAACATGCTTGCATCTATTTCAAATGCTTTAGGATTAACTTTTGGTCCAGTTAAACTAATTACTATCATTGTAATTACTGTAATTACAAAAGACCAGCCCATATTAATTAAGAATGGAATTTCATAAGCCCCATCTTTATTGAGGTAAGCACTATACATAAAGTTTTCATGTCCAAAAATACTAACGGCATAACTGTTAAAGAATATTGCCAATACGAAGCCCATAATTAAACCAACCAATGCCGCAGTACCTGTTGTACGCTTCCAAAAGAAACCAAGAATAAACATCGCAAATACTCCTGGGCTAATAAAGCCAGTATATTTTTGGATGAATGTGAATCCACCTTCTCCACCTATACCCAATAAATCTTTCCAAGTAAATATGATGGCAATAATCATAGAAGCAACTACTGTCATTCTACCAGTCCAAACCATTTTCTTTTCATCAGCATTCTTATTAATATACTTCTTATAGATATCTAAAGTAAAAATGGTTGAAATGCTATTTGCCTTACCAGCCAATGAAGCAACGATTGCAGCAGTTAACGCAGCAATTGCCAATCCTTTTAAACCAGAAGGTAAGAAAGCAAGAATAGCAGAGTAAGCTCCATCTTTACCACCTTCAAAACCTGGTAGTTGACCATTTTTGTATAATACATAAGCTGCTATACCTGGCAGCATTACAATGATTGGCATGAACAATTTCATAAACCCAGCAAACAAAATACCCTTACGTGCAGTTTCTAGCTGTGCTCCTAATGCTCTTTGAGTAATGTATTGGTTACAACCCCAATAGTTTAAATTCACAATCCACTGACCAGCAAAATACATAGCAATACCTGGTAACACTAAGTATTTATCTCTTGCCAACTGTCCAGCAGCAGTCATATCTGTATTATTGGGTTTAGGTAAAATCATTTTAAAATGTTCTGGTGCCTGTGCCATTAATGTTTTAAACCCAGCAATAGCACTTCCACTAGCAACACCATTAATACGTTGATCTACTATTTGTAAAGCCATATAAACAGTAGCAAAACCACCAATAATTAGAACCGCAACCTGAATTACATCGGTAAAGCCTATTACCTTCATTCCACCTAAAGTAATCACCAATGCCATCAACATTAAACCAATCATTACTATGTGTAAATATCCACCACCTAATAACCCATCAATTGCAATTGCACCTAAGTACAATATAGAAGTAAAGTTTACAAATACATATAAGAATAGCCAGAAGATAGCCATAATTAATGCAACAGTTTCATTGTACCTCGTTTTAAGAAACTGAGGCATGGTGTAAATCTTATTCTTTAAATAAATTGGAATAAACCAAACTGCAATAATGATTAATGCAATAGCTGCAATCCATTCGTATGCAGCAACAGCAACACCAACAAAAAATCCTTCACCACTCATACCAATAAACTGCTCTGCAGATATATTAGAAGCAATTAATGAAGCACCAATTGCCCACCATGTAAGTGAGCCCTCAGCTAGAAAGAAATCATGCGATGCCGATACCTCTTGTTTCTTTTTTTTATACACCCAATAGCCATAACTGGCTACAATTACGAAGTACACAACAAAAATGATTTTGTCGGATAGGGCTAGACTGTTCATAAGCATCAATCGTTTTAAAGTTTAGCAATTTTTAGTTTGCTGATGTTAGTTAATTTATTTCTTTATTTCATCCTAAAATTAAAAGTCCAATTTATAACAAATACACATTCACCGTTTTTTTATGGTGTACAAATGTGTCAGATTTAATTATTGGATCAATTAACAGCTATCTATTTATTTGATAATACACATCACTCCATTTCAATTCGTTTTTAAATTGGTATAAGGTAGTATCTTTTCCAATTAATGAAAATTCGATACCAGCCATGCTTGCAAAATCTTCTAAATGCTCAGCTGTTAAATTTTGAGAATAACAAGTATGGTGAGCACCACCTGCATAAATCCAAGCAGCACAACCTGTATGCATATTGGGATATGGTTTCCATAAAACCCTTGCCACTGGGAGCTTTGGTAATGAGTGTAAAGGAGCAACGGCCAATACTTCATTTACCAATAATCTAAATCGATTACCCATATCTACAATAGAAGCATTTAAAGCAGGACCAGGAGCAGAATTAAATACCAAACGAACAGGGTCGGCTTTACCGCCAATACCTAAAGGATGAATTTCGCAGCTTGGTTTTGCTTCAGCAATGCTTTCACAAATTTCCAACATGTGTGCACCCAATACCAACCGATTATCAGGGTTAAAATGATAGGTATAATCTTCCATAAAAGAATTACCACCTTTTAAACCACTTCCCATTACTTTCATTGCTCTTACCAATGCAGCGGTTTTCCAATCACCTTCTCCTGCAAAGCCATAACCTTTAGCCATTAAACGCTGAGCAGCTATACCAGGTAATTGAGTCATTCCATGTAAATCTTCAAATGTATCTGTAAACCCCTTGAAATTACCTGCCACTAAAAATGTTTCTAAACCAATTTCTATTTTTGCAGCCTCACGTAATGACGTATGTTGACTTCCACCTTTTTCTAATGAAGGCATCAAAGTATAAGTTGCTACATACTCATCTACCAAAGCATCAATTTGACCTTCCGTAACCTCATTGATTACTTTTACCAAATCACCAATACCATAAGTATTTACAGAGTAACCAAATTTCATTTCAGCTTCCACTTTGTCGCCATCGGTAACTGCTACATAACGCATGTTATCGCCAAAGCGTACAAATTTTGCACCTTGCCAATCGTTCCAACCAGCAGCAGCTCTTGTCCATGCATTTATTTTAGCAATCGTTTCTTCGTCTTGCCAATGCCCTACTACTACTTTTCTATTCAAACGCATGCGACTCATAATAAAACCAAATTCTCTATCGCCATGAGCAGATTGGTTGAGGTTCATGAAGTCCATATCGATTTCTCCCCAAGGAATATCACGATTGAACTGTGTATGAAAATGCAACAATGGTTTTTGTAAAATCTTTAATCCATTGATCCACATTTTTGCTGGAGAAAAAGTATGCATCCAGGCAACAATACCTATACAGTTTGCAATAGCATTGGCTTCCTGACAAACCGCAAAAATTTCTTCTGGAGATTTTACAGTTGGCTTCCAAACAATATTTACAGGTATTTGCTCATGAGCATTTAAGGATGCTGCAATTGTTTGAGCATTGATAGCAACTTGCTTCAATGTTTCTTCTCCATATAAGTTTTGGCTACCAGTAACAAACCAAACTTCAAGGGTTTTTAAATCAGTTATCATTTTTTTGTTTTTATTTTTTATTTTCAGTTTTTGCCTGCCCGTTCGTTCAGGCGGGTATTTCAATTAAACTTTCGTTGCGTCGCACAGCCGATAGCTATCAGCTTCAACTTTCGGTTCATTATTCAACTTTTTATTAACCGCAAAGAGTGCAAAGTTTTTCGCAAAGAACGCTAATGAAAAAATTTGTGTTCTCTGTGGTTATTGCATTCTTTTTACTAATTACTAATCAAATCAATACCTGCAAGTTTTGCAGGAAACCAAATCATCATTTCGCCTTTACCTCTGTTTGCCCAAGCATAATAAGGTATGGCAGTAAATCTTGTATTGGTTTGTTCTAATTCTTCTTCATTTTTTAAAGCAACTTTTGGAGCAGTAGCTGTAATAACCATTACACCATTTAACAAGTTGGCATTATAGTTTGCAGTAAAGTTGGTTTTCTTTGGCAAGAAAAAGCCACTTACATTACTGCTATTATCAACCCATTCTGCACAGTACATTAATGGGCCACGCTGCAAGGCAACTTTGTTGATGTCTTCTTTAATATTTGCATTGGCCACTACCCTTCTTATTTGCATAGGAAGCATTACTTCTACAACATCGTTCTTTTGCCATTTTTTGTTTAACACTGCATAGCCTTTTTCTATAGTGTAAGCCACAACTATACCATTTATTTTTATCACAGGTTTTTCGGTTGTGCTATCTTCAAAACTGTATAAATTGCTTGGCATAGCTTGGTTTACAGCCCAACCTGGCATACGAATATTAAAACTAAATTCTGAAGATTTTACAGGATTGATAGTGAATTTTAAACCACCATCCCAAGGATAACTATTTTCTTGTACTACCTGAATATTGTTATCATTTACCACCATTGTTGCTGTGCTATTAATAAACAAGTTGGCATACAATGCATCGCTTTTAACAGCATACATATAGCCAGGAATGGATGGAATTAATCTTACCAAATTAGTAGGGCAACAACTACAATCGAACCAGCCACTACGTGTTGCTTCTACTTCTCCATTTGTAAAACCATTATTGGATCCATGTATATGTGTTAACTGTTTTACTTGCATGGCATTGGTGTAGAAAAAAGATTTTCCATCTAAACCAATACCAGAAATTAAACCATTGTATAAACTCTTTTCTAAAATATCAATATACTTACTATCACCATGTAATAAGAACATTCTTTGATTCCAGTAAACATTGGCAATGGCTGCACAGGTTTCGTTGTAAGCAGTTGCATTAGGCAGTTCATAATTATCACCAAAGCGTTCACCATCACCCTTTGCACCAATACTGCCTTGCACATACATTTTTTTATCTACAGTATTTTGCCAAATTTTGTCAATGGCTTTTAATAAAGAATCATTTCCTGTTAAAGCTGTTACATCTGCCACTGCTGCATATAAATAGCCTGCTCTAACAGCATGACCAACAGCTTCATCTTGCAATACAACAGGTTTTTGATCTTGCCAGTAACTGCCATTTTTCCAAGCGTCCTTGCTTTTTACATCATACTTGTATTGACCTCTTGCTGCTATAAAAAAAGCTGCTGTATTTAAATATTGTTGCTTGCCTGTGATACGAAATAATTTCACCAATCCCATTTCTACAATTTCATGCCCCGGAGCTACACTTAATTTATTAGGACTATAAACACTGCAAACCAAATCTGCATTTTTTAATGCGATGTTTAGCAAGCTTGTTTTTTTAGTAGCCAAAAAATGAGCAACCGCTGCTTCGTATAAATGACCTGCATTGTACAACTCATGACTTAATTCTCTTTCCTTTTCCCAGCGTTGCAAGCCTGCCCATTTATGTGGATGCTGAGGATCGATTGTTCTTGCTGTATATAAATATCCATCTGGCTCTTGAGCATTGCCAACAATGGTTATAAGAGAGTCAATATAGCTTTCTAATTTCTTATCTGGATAGGTTGCCAATGAGTAAGAAGCCCCTTCTATTGTTTTGTAAATGTCTGTATCATCAAAAGGATAAGTTGTACAAAACTTGCCTTCTTTTTTGGCAGCCATTGTAAAGTTTTTTACTCTTCCTGTGCTTTCGCAACGTGCAAATGATGCAGGAATTGTAACTGTTCTATTGGTTTCAATTCTTGGTAACCAAAACTTGTCGGTTAATTTAACTTTAGTAAAATCTACTGCTTGAATAACATAATCTTTTTGCTGTGCATAACTGCCAACAGCGATAAAGAATAATATATGGCAAACAAGTTTTTTCATTTTTTTTACTAACAGATTTTCACAGATAAACAAAGATTTTTTATTACCCGCAAAGAGTGCAAAGGTTTTCGCAAAGAACGCTAAGAATTGCTTTGTGTAATTTGCGTTGTATTTTCTTTGTGTTCTTTGTGGTTCAATCTACGCTTTTATAAAAGTCCATTTTTATTCATCAGTACAAGTGTGCGACGCAACTACAGTTGAATTTTATTCTACAGCTTGTACCATAATTTTTATACTCAGCTTCTACTGCCCATAATAACTATCTGGCCCATGTTTTCTTTCCCAATGTTTTCTTTTCAAAGCCTCTTTTAATCTTGGTGCATTGGGATTTGCTTGTATAGTAATAGATGCTGTTTTTGCAATAAACTCTAGTACAGCACTGTTGTGTACGGCTTTGTGTGCAGTTTTGCCCCAAGTAAAAGGTGCATGATTGCCTACTAGAATCATTTCTACTTCTTTAAAATCCAGTCCTCTTTCTTTGAAGCAATTGAGTATTTGAAAACCAGTTTCATACTCGTAGTTTCCCCCTATCATTTCATCACTCATGGGTGGTGCACAAGGAATATCTACAGTATTATAATCGGCATGTGTAGTACCAAAAATGGGAATATCTAATTGGCTTTGAGCCCATGCTGTTGCATAAGTAGAATGTGTATGTACTACACCACCAATGCTATCCCAATGTTTATACAAAACTGCATGCGTTTTAGTATCTGAAGAAGGACGAAGTGAACCTTCTACAACATTGCCATCAAAATCTACAATCACCATCTTTGCAGGTGTTAAATCTTCGTAAGCAACGCCACTTGGTTTAATGGCAAAAACGCCTTGGCTTCTATCTACTGCACTTACATTACCAAAAGTGAATAACACTAAGTTTAACTTAGGTAACTCCATATTGGCAAGGTAGGCCTCTTCTTGAATGTGTTGATATTTACTCATTTGCCCCAACCCTAAAGGGAGTTTATTTTATGTAATTATAAATTTTGTTCGATGAAAGTTCCCAATGCTTTGTATTGCTGATAACGTTTTGCATAGTACTCAACATTGGCATTGTTTGGTTGATATTCTGCATCAAAGCCTTGCCCCATTGCTTGCATTGCATCTTCCACTTTTGTGAAAATACCAGCAGCAGTTGCAGCAAACATGGCTGCACCCAATGCACAAGTTTGTTCACTCTTGTGAATTCGAATTGGCATGTACATTACATCTGCCATTACCTGCATTATGTAAGAAGATTTTTTAGCAACGCCTCCTAATCCAATTAATCCTTTAACAGGAATACCTTGCTCAATAAATCTTTCAACAATGGCTTTTGCACCAAAACAAGTAGCTTCTACCAAAGCTTTGAATAATCTTGGAGCATCTGTACCCATGTTTAAACCAGTAAATGCACCTTTTAATAGTTGATTGGCATCTGGAGTTCTTCTTCCATTAATCCAATCAATGGCTAATTCATCTTTATCTTGTAAAGGCAATGCAGCAGCTTGCTTAGATAATTCTGCAATCAATTTATCGCTTAATTGTTGTTTTAAAGTTTCATCTTCTAACAAATTTAAACTCCAGCTTAATACATTTTTGAGCCAAGCATAAGCATCACCAAAAGCAGATTGCCCAGCTTCCATACCAACCATGTTTGGAATGATAGAACCATTCACCTGACCACAAATTCCCTTCACCAAAGTATCTCCAACTTCATCAACTGGAGCAACCAACATATCACAGGTAGAAGTTCCCATTACTTTACTTAAATAGTATGGTTCTATTTGACCACCAACTGCACCCATGTGGGCATCGAAAGCTCCAACAGCAATTACTACATCTGTTGATAAGCCTAATTTATTAGCCCATTCGGCAGAAAGTGTTCCTGCAACTTTATCAGAAGTGTAAGTTTCTTTGGGAAGTTTTTCTGTAAAGCCATCTAATACCTTATCTAATGAAGCAAAAAAATCATTGGGCGGATAACCGCCAAAAGCTTCACTCCACAAACCTTTATGCCCTGCACTACAAACACCACGTTTTATATCTTTAACATTATTTCCACCAGTTAGTAAGAAAGGAATCCAGTCACAATGTTCTACCCAACTATGTATATTGTTTCTTACACTTTCATCTTCACGTAATACATGTAATAGTTTTGCCCAAAACCATTCACTACTGTAAATGCCACCTACAAATTGTAAATAATTGGTTTCAAATTTTGTAGCATGTTCGTTGATTTCAGCAGCTTCATTTACACCTGTATGATCTTTCCATAATACAAACATTGCGTTGGGATTTTCAGCAAACTCAGGCAACAAAGCCAATGGAGTACCAGTAGCATCTACAGCAATTGGTGTTGAGCCAGTAGTATCAACAGCTATACCTTTTACTTGAGCAGCAATTTCAGTTCCTGCTTGTTTTACACAATCTTTTATAGTGGCTTCTAACCCTTCTACATAATCTAGAGGATGTTGACGAAACTGATTGGTTACTGCATTGCAGTACATTTGTTTTTTCCAACGAGGATAATAGAAAATTGAAGCTGCAATTTCGTTTCCATTGGCAGCATTTACAAGAATAGATCGTACAGAATCAGTTCCATAGTCTACGCCAATAACATAATTATTTTGTGACATTGTATTAAGCTAATCGTTTTAAGAGAAAGCTAATGTACAAGAGTTTTTTGAATAAGTGTAATTTTTACGTTTATTTTTATTCAGAAAGCTGAAAAAAACATTTGAGTTGGTTTTATTGCCAAAAAACTAACAATTTTAAAGCACAGCTATGATTAGTTACTTTTACTACAGAAAGTATTCAAAATCTAGTAAAAAAATTTATGCAAACTACTTTTTTAAATGACATCATTAAACGCTTTGAATATTATAAAGCCTTAGGTGATAATACTTTTGCTCAATTAGAAGAAAGTGATTTCTTTTATCAACCCAATGAAGCAAGTAACAGTATTGCCATAATTATTCAGCATTTATATGGAAACATGTTGAGCAGATGGACTAATTTTTTAACAGAAGATGGTGAAAAAGAATGGCGTAAACGTGATGCTGAATTTGAAATAATGCATTGCAGTAAAGAAGACCTTATTTCGTTTTGGAATGATGGCTGGAAGTGTTTATTAGATACACTAAAAAGCCTGCAGCCAGAAGATTTAAACAAAACGATTTATATACGCACCGAAGCCCTAATTGTGTATGATGCCATACTCAGACAACTGGCACATTACCCTTATCATGTTGGGCAAATTGTGTACCTTGGCAGGATGCTAAAAAACAATAATTGGCAAAGTTTGAGTATTCCAAAAGGCAATAGCAAAAGCTTTAATGAAGCAATGAAAGAGAAGCATAACACGAATTAAAAGAATTACACCAATTACACGAATTTGAGGCAGCTATAATTTAAGTTCCTTCAAAAAGTTTGCGACAAAAATATTTTGAACCCATACCATGTTTCAACTTTCTGATAATCCTGGCCGATGTACTATTAACAATAAGAAAGAATATTTATTTTTTTCTGGCTATGGCTATTTGGGTATTCAGCATGATGTACAGTTTAAGCAATTGGTAAAACAAGGAATTGAGAAACATGGCTGGTTATTTCCTTCATCGAGAATTTCGAATACACAAAGTGTCATTTTCGAACAGTTTGAAACTTTACTTTCTTATTTAACCAATACAGCAAAAACGATTAGTTTTACTTCAGGTTATAGTGCAGGAACAGTTGCATCAAGTTTGTTCAAAGGGCATCCAACAAGTATTTGCCCTGAAGCTCATCCTGCTATAAATAAAATACAGCAGCCCCATGTAAGTTTCGACAAATGGGCAGAAAGCACATTACATAGTATTCATGAAAAAACATTTGATCAAACACCTATATTGATTGCGGATTCTGTAAATCCATTAACTGGAGAAGTAAACGATTTTGATTTTTTGAAGTTTATTGAAAAGCCTGTGATTATTATAATAGATGATTCACATGGCATTGGCTTATTGGGTAATAAAGGAGAAGGCATTAGCAGCATTTTACCGAGAAAAGACAATATAGAATATGTGTTAACTTACTCTTTATCTAAAGCATTTAGTATAAATGGAGGTGCAATAAGCTGCAGCAATATCAACACGGCCAATTTAATTCAAGCATTACCAGAATATACTGCAGCAACAGCACTTGCACCAGCTTTGGCTTATGCATTTATTAACGGGCAAGCTATCTATAAATTTAAGAGAGAACAACTCTTGCACAATATCAGTTTTCTTAAAAATTTGCTTAAAGAAAATCAACACATTTACAACGATAATCGACTACCTGTTTTTCTACTTCCTGAACATTTAGATGAAGATTATTTTACCAAACAGCAAATCATTATTTCGTCATTTGCTTATCCAAATCCACAAGGTAAAAAAATTAATAGAGCAGTAGTAAACGCTTTACATACTGAGAAAGATTTAAGCACTTTAGCAAAAGCTATTTTGCAACAATAAAAAAGTCTGCATCCTATTGATACAGACTTTAAATATTATCGTCATTCCGAGGAACGAGGAATCTCATATTTATGTAGCAGACCTCTTCTAAGGTCGACATGACATTATCTTACACACTTACATTAAAATCTCTCAAAGCATCATTCAAACTTGTCTTCAGATCTGTGCTAGGCTTACGTTTACCAATAATTAATGCACAGCCAACACCAAATTCACCAGCTGGAAATTGTTTATTGTAACTACCAGGAATTACCACACTTCTTGCAGGAACACGACCTTTCATTTCTATTGGTGTATCTCCACTTACGTCAATAATTTTAGTTGATTGTGTTAATACAACATTCGCACCCAATACAGCTTCTTTCTCAACAATTACACCTTCTACAACAATACAACGGCTGCCAATAAAACAACCATCTTCTATAATTACAGGACTTGCTTGCAATGGCTCTAACACACCACCAATTCCTACTCCACCACTCAAATGCACACCTTTACCAATCTGGGCACAACTACCCACAGTTGCCCATGTATCCACCATTGTGCCTTCATCTACAAATGCACCAATGTTTACATAACTTGGCATCAATACTACATTTTTAGCAAGGTATGCTCCATAACGAGCAACAGCATGAGGCACTGCACGAACACCCAACGAAGCATAATTTTTCTTCAACAACATTTTATCATAAAACTCAAAAGGAGCAACATCCCATGTTTGCATTTGCTGGATGCCGAAATACATTAAAATGGCTTGTTTAACCCACTCGTTCACTTGCCATTGTCCATCAGCAATTGGTGATGCAGTTCTTAAACGACCTTTGTCCACTTCTTCAATTACTGCACGAACAGCATCACTGTATTTTGCATCTTTCAATAACTCACGGTTAGCCCAAGCTTCTAATATTAATTGCTGTAATTCCATTGTTTTAAATTTTTGCGAAAGTAAGTATTTGAATCTTTTTGGTTTTTATTTTTTATGTTATGAGCTGTAGAATAAGCATTGAACTTCCGTTGAGTCGCACACTTCAGAGTTCATAACCCTATTCAACTAAACCCACCCCTTTGAAACATCCAAACCAATTCATTTTTTCATTCACCCCTCCCAAGAGGGGAAGATTCATACAATTTCCTTTTTAACTTCTTCAACTCTATCAACTCTATATACTTCACCCCTTCACAAACACATCATATCCGAAACGAATCAATGTTCCAACAACAACCAATAGAAAAAATATTCTAATAAATTGATTGCCTTTACTAATAGCAAGCTTGGCTCCTATTGCCCCACCTAAAGCATTGCACAATGCCATAGGAATAGCAATACTCCAAATGATAGAACCTTTAATTAAAAAGAAAACAATAGAGCCCATATTGGTTGCCAAATTCACCATTTTGGCATTGGCCGATGCATGTAAAAAATCGAAACCCAATAAAGTAATAAATGCCATTACCAAAAAACTACCTGCTCCTGGGCCAATAAATCCATCGTAAAAACCAATTGCAACCGCAATGAGCATTGCATAAGTAAATTGTTTTTTAAGAGAATGATTTTTATCGCTATGCTGACCAAAATTTTTTTTTGAATAAGTATAAACAGCAACAGCACATAATACTACCAGCAAAACTGGTTTCATAAAATCATTGTGCACTTTAGACAAAACAAATGAACCTGTGAACGATAAACAAAAAGCCAACACCATCATTGTACTTAAAAGCTTCCAGTTCATATCCACTTTTTTCAGATACTGACGAGCAGCAAAAAAAGTTCCACTAAATGCAGGAATTTTTAAAGACCCAATTACAGTTGCTACTGGCAAATTGGGCAATAATATTAATCCTGCAGGTGTTTGAATTAGACCACCACCACCAACAATGGCATCTACAAAGCCTGCTGCAAAAGCAGCAATACATAGTAAGATAATTGTTGTGGTTTCCATGACTCATTATTGATTTAAAATTTTTAATTAACCTGAATAAAGTTTTATTGTTGAAGTGTGCCCTGCTATTCAGCAGGATATTCAACGACGCCACCCGATAGCTATCGGGTGAAGTTGACTTATATTCTTCAGTTCGCTACCAAAGAAAACTATTTTTTAAGATTAGCAATAATTAATCCTGTAACAATTAACGCACCACTTACCAAATGAACATTGGTAAATTTTTCATTCAAAAAAACAACTGCTTCAATGGTACTAAACACTGGAATTAAATTAGTAAACAAAGCAGTTACCGAAGCCCCTAAACGTTTGATAGCTGCGTTCCAACACAAAAAAGCCAATACCGAATTGCCGATTGCCAAATAGGCAAAAGTGTAGCCCAAATTCATGTTCCAAACAACTGCTGGACTAGTTAAATGCTCGTACAAATAAAAAGGAAACAGCACAACCGTACCAATAACAAATGTTAGCATTAAAAAAGTAAGAGCAGATATAGTTGCTGGCTTTTTACGAACCAACGTAGTATAACTGGCAAAAGAAATGGCACTAATAAACATAAGCACATCACCTTTTTCGAAATGAAAATTGACTAATTTTTGCCAACTACCTTGCGACAATAAAAATAAAATGCCTGTAAAACAAACCATCATTCCGGCAATTCTAAAAGTCGATATAATTTCTTTTAAAAATACTGACGCAAGTATGGTTGCAAATATGGGAGCAGTAGTTGTACCTATTAATGCAAGATTAATTGCTTTGGTATGATGACCAGCTAAATAGATAAATGTGTTGAACAAAGTGACGCCTGTAACAGCAGCAAAAAACAAATACGATTTATGCTGTAGAACAACAGCTTTATCGGTTTTAAGTTTATTCCAAGCAATTGGAATGACGCAAACAGATGCAATAAACCACCTATAAAAAGCCACACTAATTGGAGGAACAGTTTGGGCAATGCCTCTTGCAACAACATAATTTCCACTCCATACAATCACAGCAGTTAATGCCAATGCAATGCCAATGTAAAAGTTATTTTTGGTGTGGTTTGGTGTCATTCAATAAAACAGCATTAATGTGCAAAATCCATTTCATAATCGCCTTTAATTCTTTCCATTGGCGGATTAAAATATCCAAACTTAACTTCAGGAAATTCTTCATGAATTAAATCCTGCAACTGTTTTACACCCATCATTTCACCTGTTTCTGTAATACCAATTTGCCCAAGATACCAATCAGGGTCAATATTAAAATTACGCCACTGAATCATGCACAATCCTGTTTCTTTAATCAATTTTCTCAATGCTTCATATTCTTCTTCACAATCGGTCATTCCTGGAAAAACAAAGTAGTTAATGCTTGTCCATGCACCCATACTTTTAGCAACTTTTAAGCTTTCAATAATATCTTCGAACTGATAATTATTTGGACGATAATATTTGGTATAAATTTCTTTACGAGCTGAGTTAGTACTTACACGAATACTGTTTAAACCTGCTTCACACATGGCTTTCACAGCTTTTGGCATAGAACCATTGGTATTAATGTTAATGCTTCCTCTGCTAGTGTGTTTACGAATTTCTTTGATAGATTCACATAAGGTTTCCCACATTAGTAAAGGTTCACCTTCGCAACCTTGTCCAAAACTGATGATTGGAAAAGGAGCATTCATTAAATGAGGTACGGTAAACTCTACAATTTCTTCAACTGTTGGTTTAAAAGTTAATCGATCTTGTGGAGATGTAATTTCTTCTTCTTGTGGTTGAAAAGAAACACAACCAATACAATTGGCATTGCATGCAGGTGAAGCTGGAACTGGGCATTCCCAACGTCCTAAAGAAAAATTTCTTGCTGCTGGGCAACTGTATGTGTTGCAACAAGTATCCATTAAATGTTTTACCAAACGGTTATGCGGAAAAGCTTCTAATAAATTTTCAGAGCCAGTTTTTATTTTATCGTCATCATAACCAGCACACTCCTGACGGATGTCTCTTTCTATTCTTACAGCAGTAACATAGGTTTTTTCATTGTACCAACCAGCTGCTGTATAACAAAATAATGGAAGTGTTGGAGCTTCTGGCAATGCTTCATAAGCAGCCAAAAATAAACTGGTATGTGCAGGAGGGATAAATGCTGCAACAGCCCATCCTTTTTCACACAAACGCATTTCACCAGTTTTTACATCAATGCCAATACCTCTTCTTCCTGGCAACTCATATAGGTTTCCACCATCGGGTAGTTCAATCCATTCTTCTACAGGTACTTCAAATGCATCCCAACCTGCACGACCTACAACATAGAGTGAAGTATCTTCAAAAATATTTCCATTACCATCTGAATACAATACGAAGGGTGAATGTTTAAGCATAAAATTCTAGTAAATAATGAATAAAGAATGGCTAAATGGTTAACTATTCTTTTTTAAACAATGAAGACAAAAGTCGTTAAATTCCTGTTCCTGTGTTGCACTAATTTCTTGATCTAAATAAACCTGTAAAAGTTTATTGTTTTTAAAATCCATGGTAAGCAGACCATCTTTAATAATTGCATTGTTCAAATTTTTCCAATGGTATTCATTTCCAAATAGTGTAGTAGTTGAAATACGATTCTCTTCAAAGCAAATCAACTTGTCTTTAGAAACAATTTCTGCAAATGCCGATAAGCCAATCATTGCAATGCCAATCCACAAATAACCTATTCCCATCCATCCTATAAAAGCACAAACAACGCCTGACGAATGAAATATCCAATCCTTCCTTTTAAATAAGAGATCTAATAAAACAGCAATAACTATACAAATGCCAAATACAAGGTAGCTCCAAGAAGCATTAAACCTAAATATTAAATAAAGCAAAACAAACCCATTTAACAGCAAAATAGAATTTGCCATTAAACGTATTGAGGCTTTTCGTGAGTTTTTTAGTTTGAATTGAAAATCACAAGTCATTAAAAATAAATTGCATTAGTATTTTAGTTTAAGCAGTTAGTCTTTCACAATCATATTACACATACGCCATAAAATTCTTGCAGCTACATTGCTATCCCAATCGTGATCGCCAACACCACTTTCAACCAAATCAAAACCGATAATTGTTTTACCCGACTGTTTAATTTTTTTAAATAAATACAACACCTGATCTACTTCAAACCCACCAGGCACAGGAGTACCAGTATTTGGGCATAGTTTAGGATCTAAGCCATCTACATCAAAACTGATGTACACTTTTTGTGGTAAGTAATCTATAATTTGATTGGCTATTTCTTTCCATGTAACACCTTCGTACATTTTTTCTTTAATGGTTTTATCCGTGTAAGTAAAAACTCTGTTACCAGCACTCATTATGTAATCATATTCTTCTTCACAATAATCTCTTACACCAACTTGCATTAACCTTGTTACAGCTGGAATTTCTTCTAGCACATTATACATTACACTGGCATGGCTATATTTAAAATCTTCATAGCCTTTGCGTAAATCGGCATGTGCATCAATTTGTAGAATACCAAAATCAGAATGTTTCTCGGCTAATGCTTTTATGTAGCCAAATGATGTGCTATGGTCTCCACCAATCAATCCCACCAATTTATTCTTACTCAATAATTGTTTGGTTTGTTCAAAAACCCAATTGTTTAAAAAACGGCTTCCTTCATTGATTTCTTTAAGCCCATTACACATAAACTTATTGTTCTCTAAAATTTCTCCTTTAGAAATATAGTCTATATACAATTCAGCTTCTTTGCGTAAGTAATCGCTCTTCATTAATATTTTTCGGTCGATGGGTCTCATGTAAAAACCTTTCTTCCAGGCGTCTTTACAATCAGCATCAAACAAATCAACTTGAAGTGCTGCATTAAATATATGTTCAGCAGCTCTTGCAGTTCCTGCATTATAACTAACTGTAACTTCCCATGGCACTGGAAATAAAACCAGTGTTGCTTCATCCTCTGTAAAAGGAAGTCCGAAAATGTTGTTATTGGGATTGCTTACCGAATTGGGATTGAACTTAGATAAATCAGCCATAAAAATGAATTAATGTTACCTTTTGCAATAATTTTCCTGAAAGGCAACGCAAGTTACATGGTATTGATGATTTATAAGTATTTGATATTGGGTAAATAAAAAAGGCTACATTTCTGTAACCTTTTCAATTTTTGTGACCGCGTTAGGATTCAAACCTAAAACCTTCTGATCCGTAGTCAGATGCTCTATTCAGTTGAGCTACGCAGCCATTTCCCTTTAACGGGTTGCAAATATAAGTGCCTATTTCGAATTTACAAATCATAAATGCTTGCAGCCGACTTTTCGAGCAACTTTTTTGGTAAAATCCATGCAAAAAACACTGCTAGCTTATTTACAAAACCCGGAATGACCTCAATTTTCCTTGCAAACATACCATCTACAGCAATTTTTGCCACATCGGCAGGTTGCATATTAAACTTTTCGGCCATTTTCTTTGCTTTAGCCCCAGTAACACGGGCTCTATTCGCAAAATCTGTATCGGTGGCTCCTGGTGCAACTACTGTTACTGAAACTGAGGTATTTTTAAGTTCATATCTTAATCCTCTACTAAAGCTCAATATAAATGCTTTTGTACCTGCATAAATGTTTAATCCTGGCACAGCCTGATAAGATGCTCCACTGGCAATATTCATTATATAAGCTTTCTTTTCTTGCTTCATTTCTGGTAACAATAAATAGGTTAATGCTATTGGTACATGCATGTTTAACTGCATCATATCTTCATGTTCTTGTAAACTGTATTTTTCTAAAACACCACTTAAACCATAACCTGCATTGTTTACTAAAATATTGACCTTTAAAGATTGATGATTACACCATTCTACCACTTTATGTACTGCTTTAGCATTTGCTAAATCTATTGCTAAATATTTAGCATCAACTTTAAATGTATTTGCTATTTCTTCACAAACGTTTTTTAGCAAGGCTTCATTTCTGGCAACCAATAATACGGGTACATTTCTTTTAGCTAGTTCTATAGCTATTGCTTTTCCTATGCCTTTACTTGCTCCTGTTATTAATGCGTAACTCATTTATTGTTCATTTAAAAAGCCAACAAAAATGTTGGCTTTAAAGTTAGTTTAAGTTAAAAGGTTTTGTTAGTGGTGCACTTTAGCGGTGAACTTATGATAAAATGGGGTTTTACTTGTTTCACTCTTTGGTTTGTACTTTCCTGTAATAATTGGAATATACATTACCCTTCTTCTACTTGCTTCACCAACCAAAGGCGATTGCTTAACTCTGTGCCAAGTTCTTCCATCATGTACTGTTAAATCGCCTGCATGAATATCGAATCCAACTTCTTTGGCATCATCACTATTATCTATAAAATATTTTTTGCCGAAAAGCAGTTTAAGCATGTTTTGCTTATGTGTTCCTGGTAATACCCTCAATCCTCCATTTTCGAATAAACAGGTATCTAAATGAATACCCACATTTAACATAGGCATAATTTTTTGACCTAGAAACAAATCTCTTGGACTATCAGTATGCCACCCCATTTGGGTAAATGTGCTATTAGGTGTATTAATATAATTATTAATTACCAAGCCATCTTTTTCATTTTCACCAACTCTTCCCTCATAAGGATGCAAAAAATCGATCAATGCTTTTAAACGAACATCTTCTAATAATTGATGTAAAGGGTTGCTATATAAAGAAGAAAAACAAAGTCTTTGTATCGTTAAATTTCCGGCATCGTCTTTACCATACTTTAAAGGAATACCATTTACCTTTTCTTTTTTTTCAGCAAGCCATTCACTTTCTAATCTTTTTAATTCGCTCAGGTAAACATCTACTTTTTCTTTGGTGAGAAAGTTTCTAAAAATGATTACCCCATGCTTATCAAAAAAATCCAATTGTTCTTGAGTTAGGCTTTCACCCAACTCATAATTACAATTCCATTTATTCATCCTTAATTAATTAAATGTCTTAAACAATGTAATGTTAAGAAATTATTACAAAAATGTAAAGATAATGTGATTGAAAAAAGTAGAAAGACATTTTTTGATAGATATTTAAACAATCCACTCACATATTTATTTATAAATTGCACCCTATGAGGGTACTTGGTTACTTGTTGTTTACAAAAAACAAGGCTTTATTAACGATTGTATTTCTGCCATTAATAGTTATGGCTCAACAAGATACAGCCCGTACTTCATCTAAAACAAAGAGTATTTTACTTCCACTTATTACAAAATCTATTGAAACGAATTGGTCTTTTGGGTTAGCATCTATTTCTACATTTAAAATTTCAAAAAAAGATACAGTAAGCAGAACATCAAATATTGAAGTTTTAGCCATTTACTCCCTAAAAAAGCAATTTGTAGCTGTTATTAATGGTAATCAGTACTTTAAAAACGAAAAACTTATTTTAAATGAACAAATTTCTTACAGTTCTTTTCCCGATAAGTTTTGGGGCATTGGCAATGCAACATTATCAAAAGCAGAGGAGTCGTATTCTTTTCAACAATATTTTATTTATGCCCATTTAATGAGAAACCTTGGCAATAAGCTATTTATTGGCGGATTAGCTGAATTTCAAAATGTAATGCAACTTAAGTACGAACAAGGAGGATTGTTTGATACTGAAAACATAGCTGGCAGAAATGGCTACCGTAGTGCAGGATTGGGAATTAGCGTTACTTATGATAAAAGAAATCATGCTTTTACCCCCAATAAAGGATTGTTTGCTCAAGTTTTTTTTACTGATTATAACGAACGAATTGGCTCATCGTACAATTTTTCAACTTTAGTAATTGATATAAGAAAATTCATTCCTATTCATAAAACACATGTTTTGGCTTTACAGGCATATAGTTTTAATAATATTGGGAAAGAAATTCCGCTTAGAAATTTGGCTTCTTTAGGAGGGGCAAATAGTATGAGGGGCTATTATAATGGTAGATTTAGAGACCATGATTTATTGGTATTTCAATCGGAATATAGATTACCTGTTTGGGGTCGTTTTGGATTGGCTGCATTTGCAGGCCTTGGTAGTGTTGCCAATAATTTGGTTGAGTATTCAACTGAAAACATTAAATACAGTTTTGGAGGAGGATTAAGATTTGCTTTAAATAAATCTGAAAGACTTAATTTAAGGATTGATTATGGTATTGGAAAAGGCAATAACAAAGGTTTATACTTTCAAATTGGGGAAGCTTTCTAATGCATTTGCAGTGAGCTTTTTTGCCAGCAGAAAAATAATAAATGTAAAAATAGGGGCTGCTAAAACATCTATCGAATAATGCACATGCTGCACCAAAACCAATATTCCTATTGCTATTGAAGATAAAAGTGTAACCAGTTTGTCCCACTTTTTTTGTAAGCATAAAAACATTAAAAATTGCGTTGCTGTATGCCCTGAATAGAACAAATCTTTAGTTATAAACTTACTGCCATAAAAAGTGTTACTCAAAGGATCTTTTAATTCAATTAATGCTTGTGGTGGATTTAACGGAAGCGATAAAATTGAAATGAACCTCGATAAACTCAAAAAAATAAATCCCCATAGAAATACTAAAAATATTTTTGGCTGTTGAACACACCTAATAACTGTTAAAAGAGCCATAGACCAAATAATTGAAAACACCCAATTAGAAACATTTGCAGCAGGAAGTACGTTCAATAAAGGGTCATTAAAAGTGTGGCCTTCCCTTGACTCTATATAATTAAAGAAAAAAGGAAATGCAATTAGAATAATAACCAACAACAAAATTCCAATTATCACTAACTGCTTAAATTTGGGTTGAAGCCAAGCTAATTTCCAAGATTCTTTAAAGCCAATATTCATAGTGCAATAATATTTCTTTTTATGAATTGCGTTTACTGAGAAAAGAAAAACCTCTGCAAATTATTGCAGAGGTAATGGTTTATTCAAAGGAACTATGTTTAATTTAAAAATGCCATCTAACAAATGCTTCCATTGCTGCATACTTAGTTAAACCCAATGCTGCATATAGATTAGCAGTATTGGCATTTCTTTCTTCAGCACGTTGCCAAAACTCTCTTGAATCGCTTCCTTGAAAAGGTACCATATCTTTTTGAGACTGGTGAATAAAAATGCCAAAACGTTTTTTCATTACCTGATCAGGACTCATTGGAATGGCCATTTCTATTTCAGCAATATCCCACTCTTGCCAAGCCCCTTTGTACATCCATACATAGCAATCATTTATCCACTCCTCTCCTTGTTCTTTTAAACGTCTTATACTTTCGAAAACTACATCTAAGCAAACTTTATGTGTACCATGAGGATCAGCTAAATCACCAGCACAAAAAATTTGATTGGGTTGTAACTTTTGCAAAAGTTCCATGGTTAGCAAAACATCTTCTTCACCCATTGGTTTCTTTTCAATTGTTCCTGTTTCGTAAAAAGGGAGGTTTTGAAAATGAGCCCTGTCATCTGTTAACCCTGCATAACGACAAGTTGCTTTTGCCTCACATCTTCTTATTAAACCTTTGATAGCCCTTATTTCATTTGTATCTCGATCGTTTGTTTTTTTGGTGGCCAAAAATTTTCTGGCATCATTTAATATTTGCTGGCTTGTTTTATTATCAATACCAAACATATCTTCAAACCCAACTGCAAAATCTAAAAATCGTGTAACAAATTCATCAGTTACTGCAATATTTCCACTTGTTTGATAGGCAACATGTACTTCATGCCCTTGATCATGTAAACGCATGAAAGTTCCACCCATACTAATGATATCATCATCGGGGTGTGGCGAGAAAATTATACAACGTTTTGGATGTGGCGTACTTCTTTCAGGATGATTGGGAATCACAGCATCTGGCTTGCCTCCAGGCCAACCTGTAATGCTATCTCTCAGCATATAATACACTTGCAAATTTATTTCGTAAGCATCGCCTTTTTCAACTAGTAAATCACTTAAACCACATTCGTTATAATCGTGTGTAGTTAGGCTTAAGATTGGCTTGTTCAGCTTTAACGACATATTTACAACAGCACGTTTAATCATCCTATCTGTCCACTCACATTCTCCGGTTAACCATGGACTTTTAATTCTTGTTAACTCACTTGCAGCTGTATTATCAATTACAAAAGTGCAATCATTGTGTTGTTGTAAAATACTTGCTGGTATTTGTTCAGTAACATTTCCTTCAACACTTTTTGCAATTATAGGGGCTTTCATTCCCCAAGCCATTAATAATATTTTTTTGGCTTTCATAATGGTGCTAATGCCCATTGTAATAGCCATACGTGGAACTTGTGAAATATTTTGAAATTCAAAACTATTTGCAATTCGAGTACTGTTATCTAAAGAAGTAATTCTTGCTTTTGAAAATATGCTACTGCCTGGTTCATTAAAACCAATGTGGCCATTGTTTCCAATACCTAGAACCTGCAAATCAATACCACCAACAGCTTCAATTAATTGTTCATACTTATGACAATGTTTTTTTACATCTTCTTTTGGTAATTCTCCATTGGGAATGTGAATATTGCTTTTATCAATATCTACATGATTGAATAAATGGCGATGCATAAAACTCCAATAACTCTGAAAGGCATTTCGCTCTAAAGGGTAATATTCATCTAAATTAAAAGTGATTACATTTTTAAAGCTTAACCCTTCTTCCCTATGCATTCTTACCAACTCTGCATACATGCTAATTGGTGTAGAACCTGTGGCTAAACCCAGCACACAATCTTCGCCTTTGGATTGCTTTTCTTTAATAAGTTTTGCAATCTCAGTTGCTACAAATAATGACCCTTGTTTCGACGTTTCAAAAATTTTTACAGGTATCTTTTCAAAACTGTCCGTTAAGTCGATTTCTAATTTTTGTTGCATAGTTTGCGTTATTTTGCAGTACAAATATAATTTTTTGCAGGATATTGCCGAAATAAGTTATCTACTTAAACAAAAAACGCAAAAAAAAGACCCTCATAGACATGAGGGTCGGCTTTTATTCCTATAAACACATGAGAGAAAACTAATTAAAATTTGTTATTTTAGGTTTATTTGCTTTTCTAAATTCTGAACTAAATTGTATCAATTTCATTCATTCAACGCGATAATCTTGTATAAACGGAGCTATTTTGATTTTGATGGAATAGCATTTTTTTTCATGTATGATGAACGGAATTTTATGCTTACCAAAGGGGGCAATTGTTAAAGAGAGGTCGTTCTAAACAGTTAACTCCTCTCTTTAATATTTTAATTCCCACTGCCACCTTTCACCCTACTTTGTTCATCTCCAGCTCCACCACGTTTGCGTTGTTGTGTTGGTTTTCCTTTTCCAAATCGGTAAGAAAATCCAAGATTTACCACTCTGCTATCTCTTGTTTGATGAATGGTAATATCAATATTTTGATACTTAGAATAACCATCGAATACTTGTGTTAAGAATACATCTCTAATATTCAATTTTAATGTTCCCTTATTTTTTAAAATTTGTTTTGTTACAGCAATGTTTACAGCACCCATTGGTTGCATAATAATAACACCACCAACTGCTTTGCTTTGATAAAAAGCACTCAACTCGGCATTCCACCCCTTTTTTAAACTAAATTGATTGCTAATATTTCCTGTAAACGTAGTTCCGTCAACATCTAAATAAGATCCGTTAATTAAGCCACTATATTTTGAATTGTACACATTGGTATAAATATTGGCTTTCCACCATTTAGCAATAGGAACCATTGCACTAACAGCTATTCCAAGATTCTTTTGTTTAGCGATATTGTCTTTTCTTATAAAAGTGGTGTTTGTACTATCTACCTGATCGAATACTTCTTGTAAAATATCTTTTGTTGCACTATAATTTAATGTTGTTGTTAAGAACCCACCAAATGTGTGGCTTAACTCAATATTATGACTAAACTGAGGACTTAAATATGGGTTACCTGCCTGAAAAGTGTATTTATCTAAGAAATAATAAAACGGATTTAAGTCTTCGTAATCTGGTCTGTCAATTCTTCTTCCATAACTTACAGCAAACTGATTTTTTTCATTGGCATTAAATCCTACATAAACTGTGGGAAATAACTGAGTGTAACTTCTTTCAAATTTTTGTTGTGTAGTAATTTGGTGACCATTTGCAATGGTATTTTCTAACCTTAAACCTGTTTGAATACTCCATTTTTTAGTCAACTCCTTATTAAAATTTGCGTAAGCAGCATTGATATTTTCCTTGTATTTAAAATGGTTGCTTCTGCCAGCATCTGTAACCCACTTGTTGCCATCCCAGTTATCGTACAAGGCATTATTATCAGTTTCTACATAGCTACTTTTTAAACCAGCTTCAATTTTGGTTCCTTTTTTAATGGGATGTGAATAATCGACTTTTGCACTGTAAATATGTATATCGGCTGGTAAATAACCTTGCATTAATTCATCTGGATCTTTTTTATTACCAGCTGCATCATAAAACAAGTTACTCATAAATTGTTTGTTGCCCGAATTGTAGTGGAGGTAATCTATATCACTTGTAATTTCAGTACCCAGCGTATCTAATAATCGGCGAAAATTAAAGTTTACACCCACGTTTTTTAAATCAGTTGATACATTGTTTACTGCTACGTTTTTGGTATTTACAACACCTGCATTATTCTGAATAAAAGATAAATTGTTTGTAAGCTCTTCTCCTGTTTCTCCATAGCCATTTACTACAATACCAAAAGTTGTTTTCTTATTTGCAAAATAATCGGCACCAACTTTATAAGAATGACTATTGTATTTTTTTTTGCTTACAGCATATTGATCGAATAAGGACAACAGATTCCCGTTATTTTTATCTGTAAACTTTCTTGTAATGTCAATATTTTGAAAACGCTCACTATAGTTGTAACCACCATTGGCAAAAAAGTTAAACTTACCATTGCGATAATTTAAATTAATACTATTGTTAGATTTTGGATAAATACCTTGTCCATAACCAACAGAAACGCTTCCATTTAAGCCAACAGTTTTTGCTTTTTTGGTTTTGATGTTAATTACACCTGCGTTGCCCGATGCATCATATTTTGCTGGTGGATTGGTCATAATTTCTAACTGATCCAAATTACCACCAGGCATATTTTTAAGCATATTGGCTAAATCCTGACCAGATAAATAAGTTGGCCTTCCATCTACTAAAACCAAAACACCTGATTTTCCTTTTAAGCTAATATTACCATCTTTATCAACTACAACGCCAGGGGCTTTTTCCAACACCTCCAACACTGTTAAACCAGTAGTTGTTGCCAAAGCATCAACATTTACAATTGTTCTATCTAACTTTTGTTCTATAAATGCTTTTTTAGAAGCAACTGTTACATTACCCAATTCTTTACTTGCTACTACTAAACGAACTGGCAATACAACACTTGCATTTATATTGCTAATTTCTACTGAATTACTATAAAATTTTACATAGCCAATACCCTGAATTAAAAGCAAGTATTTACCATTTGCAAGTGCTGAAAATTCATATTCTCCCTTAGAATTAGTAATCGACATTTTTACCAATGCCGAATCTTTGGCTTTTAACAAACTAACATTGGCTGCTTCAACAGGTTTTTGTTCTCCAGAAACTGAACCAGTAATTTTTCCATTTTTTGTTTCTTGTGCATTATTAATCAATGGATTAAGCAGCAATCCAATTGAAAATAGTGTAGTAATAAGTAGTTTCATTTTGATTATTTTTTAATTTTATTTAGTTCTTGCTATTAAATATTACAAAACAAAACTAGCTACCATGCTTTACATAGTACATGCTTTTAGCATGAACGGTTATTTTTGAGGGATGAATGGAAAAGTTGAGGAGTTTGTTTGAACGAACCATTTAAACGTTCGTTACATTTTTGCATAAAAAAAGGTGAAGTTTAATACTTCACCTTTCCAATTTATTTTAACTCTAAGCTTCGATTTGTTCTTTAGCCCATTTTAAAGCAATTGCTAATTGCTCTTCTCTTGTAATATTGCTATTATCTAATACTATAGCATCATCAGCTTGTCTTAGAGGACTGAATGTTCTGGTACTATCTATATGATCTCTTGAAAGTAGGTTCTCTCTAATTTCATCTCTAGTTACAGTATCACCTTTGGCTGCTAATTCAGCAAAACGCCTTTGTACACGTACATCAACATTGGCAGTTACAAAAATCTTTAATTCGGCATTAGGAAAAACAGTTGTACCAATATCTCTACCATCCATTACTATGCCTTTCTGCTCTCCCATTTTTTGTTGTTGGGCAACACCAAATTCACGAACCTGTTTATTGGCACTAATGGTACTAACAATTTGGCTTATGTGCATATCTCTAATTAAAGCCTCCACATTTTCATTATTCAATAAAATATCACTAGTACCTTTTGCTGCATTGTATTCGAATGCTAACTGAACATGACGTAAAGCTTCTGTTACCGCATTTTCATTCGACAAATCAATATTGTTTCTAAAAAAATATAATGCAATTGCTCTGTACATAGCACCTGTATCAATAAAAACATAGTTTAATTCTTTAGCCATTTGTTTAGCTAAAGTACTTTTACCACAAGACGAAAACCCATCAATTGCAATTATAATTTTTTTCATTTCCAAGTTTATAATTTTGTACCAAGCAATTGCACTACTATCGAGCTTCAGTGGCGTCGCACCCTTCAACAATAGAACAAAACTGAGCAATTAAATTAATTTTCAAAAACAATTCCTGACAAAAAAGCCATCTTCTCAGATGGCTTTTAGTTTCTAATATTTAGCTAAAAACGCTTTCACTTTATTTTGAGTTGCTTCACTTAAAGGTGTTACTGGTAAGCGTAATATATTTTCAATTAATCCTTGTTCATACATAAATCCTTTTACGCCAGCTGGATTATTTTCTACAAACAACAAATCGTAGGCTTCTAATAAACGATAATGCAATTTTCTTGCAGCGGCAAAATCACCCTTCAATCCTAATTGAATCATTGCGGCAAAATCCTTTGGAAATGCGTTGGCTGCAACACTAATTACGCCATCCATTCCACAAGCTAATTGAGGCAAAATCAACGCATCATCACCACTTACCACCAAAAAATCTTCAGGTCGGTCACGTAGAATTTGCATTGCTTGATTCATATCATCACTAGCTTCTTTAATACCAGCAATATTAGCCACTTCATGAGCTAGACGAATGGTGGTTGCAGCTGCTAAGTTTCTTCCTGTACGTCCAGGAACATTGTACAATAAAATTGGCTTAGGACTTGCCTCGGCCAATGCCTTGTAATGTTGAAACAAGCCTTCTTGAGAAGGTTTACTGTAATAAGGCGATGCACTTAAAACAGCTACTGCTTTATCTAAAGGATATTCATTTAAATCTTTTACTAAACTATGTGTATTGTTACCACCAATACCCACAACAACGGGTACACGACCATTAACTTTTTCGTAGGTATAATTAATAATGTCAAACTTCTCCTGTTTATCAATGGTTGGCGTTTCGCCAGTTGTGCCAAGTGTAATTAAATAGTTTACGCCACCATCAATAACATAATCTATTATTTTACCCAATGCATCAAAATCTACTTCATTGTTTTTTTTAAAAGGAGTAATTAATGCTACTCCAGTGCCACCTAATTGAGAACGTAAAGACATTTGAATTTGAAATTTGATATTTATTATTTGAAATTATACTAGTAGTTTGTTGGTTCAATTAAATTCCAGGGTTGAAGAGTGCGACGCCACTGCAGTTGATTAAAGTTCCCACAGTTCGTCACCAAATAATTACTTCACTTAATCAGAAATTACAAATTGAGAATAAAAATTCTTAAACCGGAACTTCATCAAAAAAGCCCATTTGCTCATACTTTTCAATACGTTTATTAATACGTTCCTGCGGATTCATATTTTTAAACTCACTTAAAGCATTTACAATACAGTTTTTTAAACGTTGAGCAGCATCGTCATAATCCCAATGGGCTCCACCATCAGGTTCAGAAACAATTTCATCTACCAAGCCAAAACCTTTCATATCGGTTGCTGTTAAACGCAATTGCTCGGCAGCAGTTTCTTTTTTATCCCAACTACGCCATAAAATAGAAGAACAGCTTTCTGGAGAAATAACTGTGTACCAAGTATTTTCCATCATCAGCATTTTATCACCAACACCAATGCCTAATGCACCTCCACTTGCTCCCTCACCAATAATTACACAAACAATAGGTACTTTTAAACGTACCATTTCGTAAATATTACGAGCAATAGCTTCACCTTGCCCACGTTCTTCAGCCTCTAAACCTGGAAATGCTCCTGGCGTATCAATTAAAGTAACAACTGGTTTATTAAACTTTTCAGCCAAACGCATTAAACGTAAAGCTTTGCGATAACCTTCAGGATTGGCCATACCAAAATTTCTCAACTGACGGGTTTTGGTATTGATTCCTTTTTGCTGACCAATGAACATCACTGTTTCGCCATTGAGTTCAGCAAAACCACCTACCATAGCTTTGTCATCTTTTACATTTCTATCGCCATGTAATTCCAGAAAGCCAGTAGTCATTTTTTCGATATACTTCAATGTATAAGGTCTATCAGGATGACGGCTTAACTGAACTCTTTGCCAAGGTGTTAAATGCTGGGTTATTTCTACACGTTTATCAATAATAGATTGCTCTAATTGTTGCAGCGTGCTATTATAATCTATTTTCGGATTTTTCTCAGCCAGCTTTTTCGTTTGCTCAATTTGCTCATATAACTCCTTAATTGGCTGTTCAAATTCTAAGAATTGTCTGTTAGGGTATTTAGGCATACAATTTCTATTGGGGCGTAAAAATAATGCTTTGATGGTTTTGCAACGCTAAAAACAATTTTATAGACAGTTTTGTGGAAAAGAAAGCTCTTAAAACGAAGTTTTCTCGTTTTTTAAGTGCCTACTTATTCTCACAAACTAATTGTGCCATTTACAAAAAATTACCTTTTATAAATACCTTCTATTGGGTATTATTAGCCAATAGAACTCAAAATTTATCACAGAAACTGTAATTATATAAGAGAACAATTATCTTAGTGCCCTATGGTACCTGTAAGGCATGTAGATAAAACGGCAGACGATCAATCTTTAATGGTTGCTTATCAACAAACGCTTGACCAAAATGTATTGGCTATCTTATACTTACGTTATAACGACTTGGTATTTGGTACTTGCATGAAATACCTTAAAAATGAAGATACCAGCCAAGATGCTGTGATGAATATTTATCAAGAGTTGGTACAAAAGTTACCTCAGCACAAAGTTGATAATTTTAAAAGTTGGTTATATGTGGTTACCAAAAACCATTGTTTAATGCAGTTGAGGAAGGATAAAAAAACAGTAACTGTTGAATTTGATGGACAATTTATGCAATCAGAAGACTTTTCGCATCTTGATCGTGTTCTAGAAAAAGAACAACATTTACAAAGTCTTGAAAATTGTATAGAAGGCCTGAATGATGACCAGAAAAAAAGCATTCAATTGTTTTATTTAGAAAATAAATGTTACAATGAAATTGCTGATATAACTGGCATTGAATGGAATAAAGTACGCAGCCTGATACAAAACGGAAGACGTAACTTGAAAATTTGTATGGAAAGCAATGCTTAACGATAATACACATATTAATTACAGCAAAGCCGATATTGAAAAATATTTGCAAGGCAAAATGAGTGCATCAGAAATGCATGCACTTGAAAAAGCTGCCTTGCAAGATCCTTTTTTAGCCGATGCAATCGAAGGTTTTGAAATTGCCGATACAATTAAAACGGAAAATGCTTTAGCAAAAACTGAAGCAATGATTTTAGCATCAAACACTACAAAAAAATACGCTTTAACCGATATTGAACAATACTTTTCAGGCAAGCTTTCCAACGCAGAAAGATATGCTTTAGAAAAAGCTGCCATACAAGACCCATTTTTAGCAGATGCAATGGAGGGTTATGAAAAAGTAAATTTTGTAACTGTTCAGGATCGTTTGCAAACTATTGCAACCAATATTTCTGGAGTAGAAAAACAAGAAACTAAAGTTGTAGCTATGAATAGTAGCAACAACAAGGAATGGCTACGTTATGCTGCTGCAGTTATATTAATGGTTGGCATTGGTAGCACGGTTTGGTTAATGAATAAAAAAACTACCACAATTGAACAACCAATTGCACAAACACATGAAGAAGTTAAAAATGCACCTTCTGCTTCAGTTCAAAATTCTTCAGGAAAAACCAATGAGGTTACAACAGATGTTGCTAGTGGTCCCAAAAATGAAGCTTTAAATTCAGCTACAAAATCGTTTCCAACAATTAAACCTTCTATCGATACAAAAGAAGCAGCAACAATAATCGATAACAAAGAAGAACAGTTGATTGCAAAAGAAAAAATTGAGGATGCAGTTGCAAATAGATTAAAAGTAGAGGAAGCTACACAAAAAGAGCTGCTATTAAATGCAGCAAAAAAAACTGATGCAGTTAAAAGTATATCTACTGAAAATAAAGACTATAGTAACGTAACTGCTAGTGCAGCAAAGCCCAATACCAATCGCTCAACTGATTCTAACATTACTCCGTTTGTTTCAAACAACAGCAGAAATTATTCTAACAATGCCGATAACAGAGGATTGAATGTAATTAGAGGAAGGATTACAGATGATAAAGGAGAAGCTATTCCTGCAGCAAATATTAATATCAAAACAAACAACCAAAATTTTGTTGCTTTAAGCGATAACAAAGGTAATTTTTCAGTTAAAGTAGCCGATACCAGTGCAATTGCATCGGTGCAATCAATTGGTTATGAAAAACGTCAATTGAAATTAAATGCCAATACAAGTAACAATATTGTTTTAGATAAAGAAAATCAATCACTTTCTGAAGTAGTGGTTGTTGGTTATGGTGCATCTAAGAAAAAATCGATGACTGGTGCCATTTCAAAAACAGCTAACCAAGAAATAATAAATACAGGTGCAACACCTGTTGGCGGCTGGAAATCTTTCAATGATTATCTCCAGCAAAAAATTGCAGAAGTATTAAACAACAAAACCGAAGAAGATGGAGATTTTAGCGACGTAACCATTGAATTTAAAGTAAACGATTCTGGTAATCCCTATAATATAAAAACTCAAGGAACAAACAACAAAACGCTGAGCCAAAAAGCAATTGAAATTATTAAAGAAGGTCCTAAATGGCAGGCTGATAAAAAAGCAAAAAAAGTAAAACTGGTGCTACAGTTTTAAATAAATTCCGTTCATAAAAAACATTTGATAATACTTCTTGTTATTGTAGGTTTGTAATTATAAATCAAAAACAAGTATGAAAAAGTTATTATTAATTGCAGCTTTTGCATGTGCTATTTCTGTTAATGCACAAATTAAAATGCCAGCCCCTAGCCCCACTCAAACCATTACACAAGATTTTGGATTAGGCAAAATTGAATTAAGTTATTCCCGTCCATCCATAAAAGGTAGAGCAATGTTTAAAGATGGCAGCGAATTAGCTCCATTAAACAATGTTTGGCGTACAGGTGCAAATGGTGCAACCACTTTAAAATTTACTGATGAAGTAATGATCAATGGTGTTACTTTAAAAGCTGGTAAATATGGTTTATTGTCTATTCCTGGTAAAAGTGAATGGACTTTAATCATTTCAAAAGATACAACTGTTAATCAGCCTTCAGCTTACAAGCAAGAGAATGATGTAGTAAGAGTAACAGTTACTCCAATGAAGATAAAAGAGAGTATAGAACTTTTCACAATGCAGTTTGCCAATGTACAAGCCGAAAGCTGTGAATTGCATTTAATGTGGGGAAAAGTAGCATTAAGCTTACCTATTGCAACAAATGTAAAAGACAGAATTAGAACCCAAACAGAACAAGCCCTAGCAGGTGATAAAGTTTCTGCAAATACCTACAGTACTGCTGCTAATTTTTATTATGAAATGGATAAAGATTACAACAAGGCTTTAAACTGTATTAACAAAGCTGTAGACTTAAACCAAAAAGCATTTTGGAACTATTTATTGAAAGCAAAAATTGAAGTCGCTTTGGGCGATAAAGTAAGTGCTAAAACAAGTGCTGAAAAGTGTATTGCAGGTGCAACAGAACAAAAGAATACAGATTATGTAAGAATGGCTACAGAATTAATAAAAAAATTATAAGTCAACTTATTTTAGGATGATGCAAATACTTTAAGTAAAAAGCCCCAAATTAATTTGGGGCTTTTTACTATACTACGTTTTGTTTATTTATTAGGTTGTGGCGTATAACGCAAATAAGGTTTTACAACTTTAACACCTTTAGGAAATTTTACAATTGCATCTTCTGTTGTAATTGCTGGAACCACAATTACGTCTTCCCCTTCTTTCCAATCGACAGGTGTAGCTACTTTATAATCAGCAGTTAATTGTAAACTGTCAATTACTCTTAATACTTCTACAAAATTTCTACCAGTGCTAGCAGGATAAGTAATCATCAGTTTTACCAATTTATCTGGTCCAATAATAAATAAACATCTTACAGTAAAAGTTTGGCTTGCATTAGGATGAATCATATCATATAAATCAGCTACTACTCTATTTTCATCTGCAATAATTGGAAAGCCAACTGTTACATGTTGCGTTTCGTTAATATCTTTAATCCATTCATGGTGTTTGTTTACATCATCTACACTAACAGCCAATACTTTTACATTGCGTTTTGCAAATTCTTCACTCAGTGCAGCTGTTCTTCCCAACTCTGTTGTGCAAACTGGCGTAAAATCGGCAGGATGTGAAAATAATACCCCCCAGCTATTGCCTAAGTATTCATAAAAATTAATATCGCCAATACTGGTTTTGGCATTAAAATCTGGAGCTTGGTCACCTAATCTTAAACTCATAGTATTTTAGTTTTGTTGTGCAAATATAATACTCTATTAATTTTATAGGATAATAAATAAATAAAAATCCCATTTACTTTAAATGGGATTTTTACAATTTAATTCAAGTTCCACTTTCTAGTATAACCAGCAGCAGTTTTTTGGTTTCTTCTAATTTGCCATAAATCTGCCGATGTGAATTGTTTTGTTAAAACCTCAGGTGCAACAGTTTCTTGCACTTCTTCTAATAAGTTACTTAAATCTTCTTGTTCTAATTGCATACGAGATGCCACTACATTACTGTTCATAATTTCTATTCCTTTTTAATCGTTTAAATAAATCCCCCAATTCCCCCGAGTGTGGCTAACAAATCGTTAAGTGCAGCTGTAAGATGAAAAACAGTTTTGTTTTTCGTGGGTGCAAATGTAGCAGCTTAATATGTATTGTATATTAAATAATTTGTTAAAGAAGTATTTCATTCCGCTTATCGATATATCAAACACAAGCCAAATTCATCGTTTAAAAATAAGTTAAACCATTAATTATCAACTTAGTAAAATATGAAACCTAGCCATTGTTAAACAACTGGAAAGAGCTTACACAATTGTTTCAGTTCTACTTTCATTCATTTGATTATTGTACAATTCTGTATAATATCCATTTTTTGCAAGCAAACTTTCATGTATTCCTTCTTCTACAATGGTTCCATTATCTAACACAATTATTTTATCGAAATTAAACTTCGAAAAAATTCGATGGGTAATAATAATGGCAGTTTTGTCGTGTAAAAAATTATACAAATTACCTACAATTTCATGCTCAGTTTTTGCATCAACAGCACTTAAACAATCATCAAAAACAACAATCTCTGGTTGCTTAATTAATGCCCTAGCAATGGAAATTCTTTGTTTTTGTCCACCACTTAATGTAACACCTCTTTCTCCAATTACAGTATCGTATTGTTTTTCAAAACCTAAAATTTCATGGTGAATGCTTGCAAATTTTGCAGCTTTTTCAATTGCATCTTTAGTTGCTTTTTCAGTTAATCCAAAGCCTATATTATTTATTACAGAATCACTGAATAAGAAAACATCTTGTGGTACGTAACTGATTTGTTCTCTTAAATGATGTAAAGAAATTTGATAAATTGGGTTTCCACCAATACTTATTTTCCCTTCTGTTGGATTATAAAAATGCAATAACAATTGTGCAATGGTACTTTTTCCGCTACCT
>CALRLF020000028.1:0-47772 GCA_943368475.1 Allobosea thiooxidans | reverse complement strand
TGCCAAATGTTATTTAGTAAAGCAATGAAGCAAAAGCAAAGCAAATATTGGTGAGCAATGATATTTTTTGTTGTAGAAATTATGTTTATTGTTTAATAGCATCATAGTTATTATCTATTAACAAATCAATTAAATAGATAAAATATTTTGCAGCATCATCGGTAACTTCGCAACTTAATAATTTTTATCTTTTTAAATAAAATAATGCCGTTATGAATAATGAAAGTAAATGCCCATTTCCGCATGGAGCAATGAAACAAACTGCTGGTAGTGGTACCAGAAATACAGATTGGTGGCCTAATCAGTTGAAGCTAAATGTACTTCGTCAAAATTCTACTTTATCCAACCCGATGGATGAATCTTTTAATTATGCCGAAGCGTTTAAAAGTCTTGATTTAGCAGCATTGAAAAAAGATATTTTCGATTTAATGACTACATCGCAAGATTGGTGGCCTGCCGATTATGGTCATTATGGTCCATTTTTTATTCGTATGGCTTGGCATAGTGCAGGAACCTATCGTATTCAAGATGGTCGTGGTGGTGGTGGCACTGGTACACAACGTTTTGCACCATTAAACAGCTGGCCAGATAATACCAATCTTGATAAAGCTCGTTTATTACTTTGGCCTATTAAACAGAAATATGGCAATAAAATTTCTTGGGCCGATTTAATGATTTTAGCTGGTAACTGTGCCCTTGAATCTATGGGTTTTAAAACCTTTGGTTTTGGTGGTGGTAGAGCAGATGTTTGGGAGCCTGAAGAAGATATTTATTGGGGTGCCGAAAAAGAATGGTTGGCCGATAATAGATATACTGGCGACCGTGATTTAGAAAACCCTTTAGCTGCTGTACAAATGGGATTGATTTATGTAAATCCTGAAGGACCAAATGGTAATCCTGACCCAATTGCATCGGCACGTGATATTCGTGAAACTTTTGCCCGTATGGCAATGAACGATGAAGAAACCGTTGCATTAATTGCTGGTGGCCATACATTTGGTAAAACACATGGTGCTGCTGACCCTGGCAAATATGTAGGTAAAGAACCTGCTGCTGCAAGTATAGAAGAACAAAGCCAAGGTTGGAAAAATACATTTGGATCTGGAAATGGTGCCAATACAATTACCAGTGGTTTAGAAGGTGCATGGACAACTACACCAACACAATGGAGCAATAATTATTTTGAAAACCTGTTTGGATACGAATGGGAATTAACTAAAAGCCCTGCTGGTGCACACCAATGGAAGCCAAAAGGCAATGCTGGTGAAGGTTTAGTGCCAGATGCACATGATGCATCAAAACGCCATGCACCATTTATGTTAACTACTGATTTGGCTTTACGTGTTGATCCTGCATACGAAAAAATCTCTAGAAGATTTTACGAAAATCCTGATCAGTTTGCTGATGCATTTGCAAGAGCTTGGTTTAAATTAACACATAGAGATATGGGACCAATTGCACGTTATTTGGGTACAGAAGTTCCAAGTGAAGAATTGATTTGGCAAGATCCTGTTCCTGCTGTAACACATGAATTAATAAACGATGAAGATATTGCTGCTTTAAAAGCTAGTGTACTTGCTTCTGGTTTATCAGTTAGTGAGTTGGTTTATACAGCTTGGTCTTCTGCTTCAACTTTCCGTGGTTCTGATAAACGTGGTGGTGCCAATGGTGCAAGAATTCGTTTAGCACCACAAAAATATTGGGAAGCCAACAATCCTGCTCAATTATCCAAAGTGTTGGATGTATTAGAAGGAATTCAAAACACTTTCAATGCTCAGGCTAGCAATAAAAAAGTTTCTTTGGCCGATTTAATTGTTTTAGCAGGAAGTGCAGCCATTGAACATGCTGCAAAAAAAGCTGGATATGAAGTGAAAGTTCCTTTTGTTGCTGGAAGAACTGACGCAAGCCAAGACCAAACCGATGTAGAATCTTTTGCAGTATTAGAACCAAAAGCCGATGGTTTCCGCAATTATACAAAAGGTCATTTCGGAACTGTTGCAGAAGAAATGTTGATTGATAAAGCACAGCTATTAACCCTTACTGCTCCTGAAATGACAGTATTGGTGGGTGGTTTACGTTCTTTAAATGCAAACTTTAATCAAGCTACACACGGGGTGTTTACCAAACAACCAGAAACATTAACCAACGATTTCTTTGTAAACCTGATTGATTTTAATACTACTTGGAAAGCTACGTCAGATAAACAAGATGTATTTGAAGGTAGTGATAGAAAAACTGGTGAACTTAAATGGACAGGTACAAGAGTTGATTTAATTTTTGGTTCTAATTCCGAATTAAGAGCCATTGCCGAAGTATATGCTTGTGCCGATGCTAAAGAAAAATTTGTACACGATTTTATAGCAGCATGGACCAAAGTAATGAACCTAGATCGTTTTGATTTGGGTTAATAGTAGCTTTGCGTAGTAAAATCAATAATTAGTATTACGTAGATCATATTTAAAACAATAAAGCCACACAATTTTGTGTGGCTTTATTGTTTTATTCCTTTTTATCCTCTGGCTTATTGGTATTTGGATTGTTAGGTCTTGGTCCATTTGGCCTTGGTTGATTTGGTCTTTGTTGTTGTGGACGTTGCTGTTGGGCTTGCCTTTGTTGACCACCACCTTGTTGTGGAGGTCGTTGATTTCCCTGTGGTCTTGGCCCTTGTTGCTGTTGTCTTTGCTGACCACCTTGTTGTGGTGCGGGTCTTTCGTTTCTGTTATCTGGTCTTCTATCGCCACCAGCATTTCTTGGGTCATTGCCTCTTCTATCGTTGCCTCTATTAATATCTCTTTGCTGATCTCTTCTTCTTCTATCGTTTTTCTCTAAACTACGCAAACTAATTTCACCAACTGCATCTACAAATGTTGGTTCAATTTCTTTTGGTTTGCCTGTTGTAACATCAACTGGTTCTAATTCTTCAGGTTTTATACCTTTGGCATTCAGTTGTTTAATTTCTTTTACACGCTGAATGGTTAATGGATAATGTTTGCTACCACCTTGAATAATGTACCACATTAGGTTTTTGAAAATGTCTTTCTTAATTAAGAAAGCTGTGCCCTTAGCAGTTTCAAAACTTTCGGCATTATCCGGAAAATGTTGCAATGCATCTAAATAAGTATCCAACTCATAATTTAAACAACATTTTAAACGGCCACACTGACCACTTAATTTGGTTTGGTTAATACTTAAATTTTGATAACGAGCAGCCGTAGTATTTACACTTTTAAATTCGTGCAACCAGGTACTGCAACACAATTCTCGTCCACAACTGCCAATACCACCCACTTTTGCTGCTTCTTGGCGAATACCAATTTGCCTCATTTCAACTTTCAATTTAAACTCAGCAGCAAATTGTTTAATTAATTCTCTGAAATCTACACGATCATCTGCAGTATAAAAGAAAGTAGCTTTTTTGCCATCGGCCTGAATTTCTACTTCACTCAACTTCATTTGTAATTTTAGTTGAATGGCCAATTCTCGGCTACGAGCCTGAACAGCTTTTTCACGACCCTTGCTTATTAAGAAGCTCTCAATATCTCTATCGGTACTGCGGCGAAGTATTTTTTTAATTTCATCACTGTTTTCACTTACGCCACGTTTGTTCATTTGTATGCGAACCAGTTCTCCACTCAAAGCAACTTCACCTACATCAAAACCATTTACACCTTCTATGGTTACATAGTCGCCTTTTTCAAAAATTTGTCCGGTTAAGTTTCTAAAAAACTCTTTTCTACTACCTTGCTTAAAGCTTACTTCAAGCACTTTACAGGTATTTTCGGAATCGTCTATTGGTAAATTGGCCAACCAATCGTGCACATTCATTCGGTTACAGCTACCTGTGCTGCAACCACCATTGCTTTTGCAACCTCCTGGTTTTCCGCTACTACCAGTTCCACAAGATCCACAGCCCATATTCTTAAGTTGATAAGGTTATTAATTAAATACACAAAGAAGAGTTTTGGGTAACCAGCTGTTGTACTGCTATGTATCTTTTGTTGCGTCGCACACTTGTACGTTCGGTTCTTTACTGAACTTTTTTACTACGACGATATATTGTTTTTTATAACCAACAATACTATTTTACAAAGATGATAAACGATATACAGTTGAAGGGTGCGACGCCACGGGTGCTACACTCTTGTTCTACAGCTCACTACACAAAAATTCCTCGACATTCAAAAATAGGGAATTTAGCGAACCAATGTTGTTAATGACTGACCGAATTACAGAAGAAGCCAACTACACAATGGATTAAAAACAACAGATAGATTAAAAAACTACATTTCTACCACTACTTTATTTTGAATAATGTGAAAGAGTTTTATGGTTAAAGCCTGAAAAAGGATTTTCCCATTGGCATTACGTTCTATGTAATAGGAAGCATTATCCAACTCTTCGACCATAGCCTGCATTTGGCTAACGCTGGCAATTTTATTAAGGCGTTGGGCAAAATCTTTTTCGTTGGCTGGCAGGGCAATATTATCGGCTCCTAAAACTTTTATTCGAATTGCTTGCTCTAACATGTGGTTAAAGTAACGTAAAAACTGTTTTTGCTTTTCACGACCAAGTTTGCTGATTTCATCGGTCCATTTCACTTGATCCTGCAACATTCTACGAATGATGAATTTTAGCCAATCGCCCAATAAAGATTGCCAATCTTCATCGGCATGTTGTAAAAGATGCAAGGCTTCTCGATAATTGCCTTCGGTAATGGCAGCAATTTGCCTTGCAGTATCTGGTGGTGTATTTGCTCTGGTAATTAATGCCTGTTCTACCTCTGTATTTTCTAACAAAGGAATTTTTACCAGTTGGCAACGACTTAAAATGGTGGGTAAAATTTGTTCTTCGTTTTCGGCAACTAAAATGAACAAGGTATTGGCAGGTGGTTCTTCTATCAGTTTTAAAAGTTTATTCCCTTCTTTACCCAAATATTCGGGCATCCACAACAGCAAAATTTTATGTCCTGCTTCAAAGCTTTTCAGGCTTAGCTTACGCATAATATCGTTGCACTCTTCTGCAGTAATATTGCCTTGTTTATTTTCGGCACCAATCATTTGTAACCAATCGTACACATTGCCATACGGAAATTGTTTTACAAATTCTCTCCAATCTGAAATGTAATCGGAGCTGGTGGGTTTTTCACCAGCTTTTTTGGTAATTACGGGAAAGGAGAAATGCAAATCGGGATGAACGAGTTGATTTGCTTTTTGGTATGAATCGACTTCTTCTAAATGATCGGGATGAATAAATTTTGGTCCGCTACTTAATGCACTCATGCCACCAAACAAATCTTCAACAACTGGTGCTGCTCCTGGCTGACAAACTACAAATTGAGCAAATGCCAAAGCCAATGGCAATGCACCACTACCTTCTTTTCCTAAAAAAAGTAATGCATGCGATAAACGGTTTTGCTCCACCATTTCGGTAAGGTGTTGTTTTACTGCATGCTGACCAATAACATCTTTAAATAGCATAAGAAAGCGAAGATAATAGCAAATTTTTTACCACAGAGACAACGAGAATAAAGAGATTCACAGGGGAAAGATTTGTTGTTTTTTTCTCCGTGCAACTCTAAAAATCAGTTACTCTGTGGTGAAACTTACTCGGCAGATTTTTGCTTTTCTTTAAACTTAGCAATGAAGTTTTTGCTGTATTCGCTTAATATTAATTTACCGCTGATGGCTGCTCTTTCTTTTAAGAGTTCATCCCAATGTTCGGTGCCTTTCCAGAAAACTTTTTTTAATTCTTTCATGGCTTCTGGGCTACTTTTTGCAAGTGTATTTGATAATCGAGCAATACTATCATCCATTCCTGCAACATCACTGTGTAGTTCAGCAAATAAGCCTTTTTTTCTTGCCCAGTCGGCTGGTCGCCATTTTGTAGCATCGATAGACAATTGAGTAAAAGCACTAAAACCTAATTTTCTTTCAACTGCAGGCCCAACTACAAAAGGACCAATACCAACCGCCAACTCACTCAGTTTAATTTCTGCACCTTCACAAGCAATAGCATAATCGGCAGCTGCTGCAAGTCCAACACCACCACCCACACATTTACCTTGTATTCTAACAATGATAATTTGAGGGGCTTTACGCATGGCATTAATTACATTGGCAAATCCACTAAAAAATTTTAAGCCTTGTTCTTCGGTTTGTATAGCTGCCAATTCATCGAAACTTGCACCACTGCAAAAAACTTTATCACCTGCACTTTTTAAAATGATGACTTTGGTTGCTGGGTTCAATCCTTCGGCATGAATATCTTTTGCCAAAGCATCTAAAATTTTGCCTGGTAAAGAATTGCTTTGTGGATGATGAAATTCTATTGTTACAATGCCATGTTCACGTTCTACATTTACATAGCCTTCTTTAATTTGTTCTATCATAAGAAATTTTTTAGCTAAGAGGTTGAAAGAGGAAACGAGGTTAAAGGAGAGAAGCAAAAACTATTCTAGACCTTTATTATTAAACACTCTGTGAATTCCTTCTTTCATTAAATTGGTTTTAAAGTTTAATAGTATGCCATGTTTTAAGTTGAGCAACTTTAAATAAGTGTTCAATTGTTTAAAATGAACAGGATGCATATCGTACACACATTTAATTTCTACAATTACTCTTTCGTCTATCAGTAAATCTAATTTGTATGCATTTTCTATTCGTAATTCTTCGTAACTAATTGGTAGAATCAATTGCCTGTGTACTTCTACGTTTTTTCTATACAATTCATAAACCATACATTCCTCATACACTTTTTCGTAACAGCCTGGTCCAATGGTGTTATGTACTTTTATAGCTGCTTCAATAATGATTCCAGTGAGTGTATTAATTTCCATAACTGAATTTAATACTATTTGTTTAACCACAAAACTATCAAATTCATTTTCTTTCACTCGTTTTCAAACCTTCTATATCTTAGCTTTTCTTTTGCTTTAGGTATTCCTCCTCTCCACCATCGTTAATATTGTTGCAATACCTGTTAACTCATTTGTTTCATCAATCATTTCAACCAACCATTTTACAATACCTTTCGGAATATCGGTTGGCTCTTTTTGTTCTTGTACTATTTTTTCTTTGCAGGTAAAACGAATATGAATTTCTGAGCCCGGATATACTGGTTTAGTAAACCTCAATTCGTCAATTCCGTAGTTAAGTAATACTGGATTTTTCTTATAACCATCAACAAATAATCCAGCAGCAATACTCATTATAAAATAACCATGTGCAACCTGTTGATCGAACATTGTACCTGCAAAATCAGTGTCGGTTTTATGGGCATAAAAATGGTCGCCACTTAAATCGGCAAAACGATTGATATCTTCAGATGTAATTAACCTTTTTTCAGTAATGAGTTGATCACCAATTTTTAATTCTTCAAAATATTTGGTGAAAGGATGAATACCATCATAATTACCTTTTGCACCTGGTTGATAAACTTGACTAATAGCTGTAATCATATCAGGACTTCCTTGTACAGCCAATCTTTGCATATAATGTTTAATACCACGTAACCCTCCCATTTCTTCTCCACCACCTGCACGTCCTGGGCCTCCATGAACCAATAATGGCAACGGACTTCCATGACCTGTACTTTCTTTGGCACAATCATTATTTAATACTAAAATTCTGCCATGATAAGCACCTGAACCCAATACATAATCTTGTGCATTTTTTGTTGATGCAGTTACAATAGAACTTACCAATGAACCTTTACCCATTTTAGAAAGTTCAATTGCCTCATCTAAATTTTTATAAGGCATTAAAGTACTTACAGGACCAAAAGCTTCTACTTCATGCACATCGGTTGACGTAAGTGGGTTTTCATTTAATAATAATATTGGACTAATAAATGCACCATCGATAGCATCGCCATCAATTACTTCAACACTATCTAAACTGCCATAAATAATTTGAGAAGAAGCCAATAATTTTTGCACCTGAGCTTTTACTTCTTCTCGTTGAGACATGCCAGCCAAACTACCCATTCTCACTTTTTCATTCAAAGGATTACCAATAGTGGTTTGCGACAAAGCTTTGCCTAAAGCAATTTGTACATCTTCTAATTTATTTTCAGGAACAAATATTCTACGAATGGCAGTACATTTTTGACCACACTTGGTAGTCATTTCTTTTCTCACTTCTTTAATAAAAATATCCCATTCAGGGGTATTCGGAGTTACGTCATCTCCTAAAACAATACAATTCAACGAATCTGCTTCCATTGTAAATGGCACATTTTCTTCGAGAATTCTTTTTTGAGATTTAAGCAATAACCCAGTTGATGCACTACCTGTAAATGTGATTACATCCTGACTGTTTACAAAATCCAGCATATTGCCAGCACTACCACAAACCAATTGCAATGCACCTTCTGGTAGTATTTTCGAAGCAATAATTTCTGCCACTACAGCTTCTGTTAAATAGGAGGTTACTGTTGCAGGTTTAACAACAGCAGGCATGCCTGCCAATAAATTCACAGCAATTTTTTCTAACATTCCCCATACAGGAAAATTAAATGCATTGATATGAACAGCCACACCTTCTTTAGGTACCAATAAATGATGGCCCATAAAAGTATTCATCTTTCCTAAAGGATGGTGTTCACCATCTAAACAAAAAGGAGTATTGGGCAATTTTCTACGAAGCGATGCATTGGCAAATAAATTACCAATTCCACCTTCAATATCTACCCAACTATCGGCTTTTGTTGCCCCTGTTTGATAGCTGATAGCATAAAATTTATCCAAGTGTTCACGCAATTGTAAAGCCAATGCCCTAAGCATTAAACCACGTTCATGAAAAGTCATTTTGCGTAATGCACCACCACTTTTTCTTGCATAATTTAGTACTTCTTCAAAATCTATTCCTTTAGTACTAGCAGTAGCAATGGCTTTACCAGTTACTGCATTGTATAATAATTGACCATCTCCATCTCCGGTAATTTGTTTACCCAAAATGTAGTTGTGTAGTTTTTGCATAAACTATAATTTGAAAAATATTAATGAAAGGAATATTCAATTTATTTCACATCAAAATCTACCACCACTTTTTCTGTAATTGGATGGCTTTGACAAGTAAGTATAAAACCCTGTTCAATTTCTTCATGTTCTAAACCCCAATGAACATCCATTTTTACTTCTCCTTCAATTAATTTGGCTTTGCAAGTGCAACAAACACCGCCCTTACAGGCATAAGGCAAATCAGCACCTTGCTGTAAAGCTGCATCTAAAATATTGGTTCCATTAAACGGTAAATCAAAGTCGAAACTTCTACCATCTACCGTTACAGAAATATTGCTTTTTGCAGTAGTATCTGTTGTTGTATTTGTTACAATTTTTGTTTTAGGAGTAGAAGCAGCAAATAACTCAAAATGAATTTTCTTTTGCTCAATTGATTGTGCAGTTAAAAAATCTTTCACACAAAAAATCATTTCTTCTGGTCCACAAATAAAAAACTCATCAATGGTTTTATAGTTGATTAAAGAACTAAGTTGTTGTAATTTGTTTGAATCTATTCTGCCAAAATTAACATCGGCATCCGTTCTTTCACGGCTTAAAATATGTATTAATTGAAAGTGTTGTAAAAACTTATTTTTCAATGCCTCCAACGATTCTTTAAAAATTATAGAATTATGATTTTTGTTGCCATATACTAAAATAAAATTGCTTCTAGGTTCGGCAATTAATGTTGTTTCTATAATTGATAAAATGGGCGTTATGCCACTACCTGCTGCAAATGCAACATAGTTTTTTGTATTTGTTGGATTTAATTCTGTGTAAAATTTTCCTGCAGGAGACATTACTTCTACACTATCACCAACCTTTAAATTTTCATTGGCAAAAGTTGAAAACAAACCTCCGTCAACCTTTTTAATGGCCACCCTGAATTCGTTACTTAATGGAGAAGAACAAAGAGAGTAGGAACGACGTACTTCTTCTCCATCAATCACAGTTTTTAAAGTAATGTTTTGACCTTGCTTATAAGCAAAGGCTTCTTTTAAATTATCAGGAATAGCAAATGCAATGGAAACACAATCGTTAGTTTCCTGCCTTACATCCTGAATGGTAAGTGCATGAAAATGTATTGACATATAGACATTCAATCGTTTAATTCATCTGATACTATCGTATAAGATAAATGAGTAAATAATGCAGAAGGACAATTATTTTTTCAAGCCTCCAACCAAAATAGCAATCATGTTTTCTTCTAATTCTTCGCCACTAATTTTTTGTTTACTTCTGTGCCAACTTTCAATACCACTAATTGCATGTAACATAATAAGCACAGCAGTAGTAGCATCAATTTTTTTGATTTCTTTTTTTCTGATACCATCTTCAATAATGGCAGCAAACCGCTTACGATAGCTGCGACGTTGATTTTGAAAATTTGATAAGTAAGGTTCCGATAAATATTTCCATTCTCTATCGCTTACAAATACTTCTTCAAAATGATGTACCATTCCTTCAATATGAAAACGCAATAAGGTTTCTACTTTTTCTAAAGAAGAAGCTTCGCTGGTTTCCAACTCTTCTAACTTTTGGTTATATCTGTTGGCTACACTAAAGCATATTTCGTGCAGCAACTCATTTTTACTTTTTATGTGGTTGTATAAGCTGGCCGCTTCTACACCTACAACTTCTGCCAACTCTCTCATGCTGGCAGCTTTAAAGCCTTTTTCTTTAAAAAGGATGGCAGCCTTTTGTACAATTACATCTTTACGGCTGGCATTATCTGAAGTTTTAATTCGTCCCATGTGCACAAAAATACACTAACGAACGTTAGGGAAAAAGAAAGTTTTTGTTAGTTGAAAAAATAGTTGCTAATCCTTGCTGTGTTTTAAGAAATCCCGAATGCCCAAATAGATTTTTTCGGCTACTTTTTTATGAAATTTGGGGTCAAGAATTTTCTTTTCATCTTGTTCATTGCTTAAAAAAGCAACTTCTACTAGGCAATTGGGAAAGTCGGTAATTGCATTAGGCACAAAATTAAAATTGCCCACATTACCAAACTCAATCAAGTCTAATTCAAGCATTTTTTGTAATATACTTACTGATAATGGCCTGAAACCAACATGCTTATAGTAAGTACTTACACCTTGTACTTCTGTTTTAGACGATGAGTTTAAGTGTATACTGATAAACAAACGCGGATTTTGTTGTTGCAAAAAAAGTACCCTGTCTTTGTTATCAAAAGTAGTGTCTTTATCTCTTGTCATTATAATTTTTGCACCTCTTTTTACCAATGCTTTTTCGAGGGCTTTAGCAAATAGCAAAGTATAGTCTTTCTCTAAAATTTTTGTAGTTAAACCACTTGCACCAGTATTTGTACCACCATGTCCTGCATCTATAGCAATCACCATATTATTAAAAGAAAAATCAGTAGGAGGCTGTTTTACCTTAATGCTCAATGTTTTGTTTTTGTAAGCAGCGGTGTAGCCCCAATGTTGTTCGTGTTTTAACTCAATGGTTACTTGTACAACATCATCTTCTGTTTGATTAAAATAAATATTACCAACTTCTTTTACATTTTGCAGTTGGGTAATCCAGTTGGTATTGCTTTGTACACCATATAATTCCAGCATTATTTTATTAGGATTGGTTTCCATCCAAATTTTATAGGGCAGGCGTTCATCCAAACTAATACTTACCACATCAAAACTATCAGCAACACCTTTTACACTCCACGAATTGGTGAGATAAAAAGGTTTTAGTTTTAAAGCTGTATCAACTTTGGTGTAGTTTTTTTCTAAGTAAGCAGTATGATTTTTCGACAATTGCACCACATACATTTCTTTGGTCGAATCAACTATTTTAACCAAAATATTGGTATCAATATAATTCATTTTGGCACCACCCAATCTATCTTCACCCAAGCCATAAGCCATCATTGGCAGCTTACCAGTAGTTCTTAAATAACGATATTTTTCTTGAGCATGTACTAAACTAAAACAGGCAATGGTAATAATGAGGCAGGCAAATTTTCTCATAGCCTTGAAGGTAGAAAATTTAGACAAACCGTAATTGAATTTTTTATGAAGCAAACTGTAGAACAAAAATGAAACTGTTGTTGCGTCGCACCCTTCAACTGTATAGCAAGACTGAGCAAATAAATGGATATAAAAAAAGAGTGGTCTTCTCTGCAGGAGAAGACCACTCTCAAAATTTGTATTCGTTTATAAATTTTCAATAATGCCAGCAATGCCTTGTCCACCACCAACACAAGCACTCACCATACCATATTTTTTGTTTAAACGTTTCATATCGTTCAATACCTGAATGGTTAGTTTAGCACCAGTGCAACCTAATGGATGACCCAATGCAATTGCTCCACCATTAATGTTTACAATGTCTTTATTTAATCCCAATTCATTAATTACAGCAATACTTTGGCTTGCAAAAGCTTCATTTAGTTCTATTAAATCTATATCATTTAAATTCATGCCTGCCTGCTTCAAAACCTTTGGAATTGCAGCAACTGGACCAATGCCCATAATACGAGGATGCACTCCAGCACTTGCACAATTTACCAAACGACCAATTGGTTTTAAACCCAATTCGTTTACCATTCTTTCACTCATAACAATCGTAAAAGCTGCACCATCACTGGTTTGTGAGCTATTACCAGCTGTAACACTACCAGCCATTGCAAATGCAGGTTTCAATTTGCTTAAACCTTCAATAGTGGTATCGGCACGTAAACCTTCATCGGTATCAACAATATAATTTCTAATTGATTTTTTGCCTTTTTCGTTTAAATACACTTCTTCGACTGTAATTGGTAAAATACCAGTTTTAAAGTGCCCTTCACTAATTGCAATACTAGCTTTGCGATGAGAATTGTATGCAAATTCATCTTGTTGCTCACGGTTAACATTATATTCTTTGGCAACAGCTTCTGCTGTTAAACCCATACTTAAATAATAGTCGGGTTCGTCTTTTGCAATATTGTAACTAGGTACAGTTTTCCAGCCAGCTGTGGGTACTAAACTCATGCTTTCAGTTCCGCCAGCAATAATACATTCGGCCATGCCTGTACGAATTTTTGCTGTTGCCATGGCAATACTTTCTAACCCACTTGCACAGTAACGGTTGATGGTAATGCCTGGCACTTCTATACCTAAAGCTTTGGCGGCAATAATTCGACCAAACTGTAAGCCTTGTTCAGCTTCTGGCACAGCATTGCCCACAATTACATCATCAATTCGTTTATAATCCAATTGTGGAATGGTAGCCACCAATCCTTTAATTACTTCTACAGCCAAATCATCGGGACGAGTAAATCGAAATCCACCTTTTTTACTTTTTGCAACGGCTGTTCTAAAACCTGCAACAATATATGCTTCCTGCATGGCAAACTGTTTAGACATCAAATGTAAATAAAAGTTGTTTATGCAACTAATTTTTGAGTTAATTTTTATTTATAGAATTTCAGCTGATAAATGGTAAATCATTACAGTAATCTTTTCACTTTTGCATCATTCAATAAAACAACACCTGGCTTTTTGCCTTTTTCAAAACTTCCCAGCATTTTATCCATTTGTAAGGCTTTGGCTCCATTAATGGTTGCCCATTGCAGTATTTCGGCTAAAGCAATTGCAGGAAAATTTTTACGAATGGTTTGTATTTCGGCTGCAATATTTAAACTCCAGTTGCTCGCCAAACTATCTGTTCCCAAAACAATATTTGCATTGTTAGCCCTTAGCATCTCTATATTGGGCAGTTTGTTTTCTATATACAAATTGGCATTGGGGCAAAGGCAGAAATAAGGTGTGTGGTGAGTGGCAATTGGTGAATGCTTAATGAATTCAATGTCTTCTTCAGTAGTAAATGTGTTGTGAACAAGAATTGTATTATTAGCTTTACTTAGTTTAGCAAAATACGATTGCAAGCTACTTTTTCCCGATGGTTTAAAATCAGTATTTACAATATTCATTAAGTTGTACATTCTGTTAAAATCTCCAGTTCCATGTTTAAACAATTCATCTTCGGCTGGTGTTTCCTGATTGTGAATACTGATGGTTTTACCAAAAAAATCTTGTTGAATTAACTCCCATAATTTATTTGAAACTGAATATGGTGCATGAGGTACAATTGCAGTTTGTAATTCGGAGTTTGAGTTTAAAAATTCTTTTTCAACAGTTTTCATTTGCTCAAACCGCTTCTCAGCAATTTGTGGTAGCCATCCACTTATTTCAATAAAGTTGTACCAGTTTAATTTGGATTGTTTTTTTTGTTGAATGCTGTGTGTGGTGTTGCAAATATCTCCAACAGCAACAATGCCATTATGCAGCATTTCTGTTTCAGCATATTGAATAGCTTCGATTATTTTTTCTTCTTCAAAATTTCGTTGTGCAACAATATTGATTACAAAATCTACTAACCCAGTTTTTTCAGGAATTAATCCTTTCATGTGGCTTAATTCTGTATGGCAATGAGTATTTACAAAACCTGGCGTTAATATTCCTGCTGATTGTTGAATTCCGTCACCTGCATCATTTGCAGCAATAATATTTTCAATGGTCTCATCTTCTTTTGTAATCAAGACAACATCATTGTGTAACATTTCTGTTCCAGTAAAAATTGCATCTGCCCTAAACTTTAAATATGCCATAATAAATTGCTTAAAAAAATAGCCGCAGTTATTTCAACTACGGCTAATGTAAGTTAGAATCTATCAGTTTTCCATTAAAAATCTAATCCTAAAGCAAAATAAAACATCGGTTTGCCTTTAAAAATACCGTTCATTTCCCAAGCTAAATCGGCTTTCATAAAATAGCCCAATAAAGTACTTCTTGCACCAAAGCCATAACCACCAACAAATGGACCAATACCACCAGCTTTAATTCTTACACTTACAGGGTTATTGGCTTCTGTATATACGCTGTATGGTCTTTCTATTCCATTAAATTTACCATTCCAGGCAGTACCTAAATCTATAAATTGTGTTAGTTGAAAATTGCGTAAAAATGCATTGTTTATTGGGCGGTTTAACAATGTTGCAAAAACAGGAAAACGCAACTCACTATTAATTACCAAAGCATTATTGCCATTGGCAATATTTTGTTTGAAACCTCTCATATTAACAGCCAAACTTTGAAAAGCATAAGTTTGGTCTTGTGCAGGTTGTATGGCACTATTAAACTGAGGACCAACCCAACCATCTACACCACCTAAGAAGTACACAATTTTTTGTTCGCCCCAACTAAAATCACCCGCTACTCTTGTTGCCCAAATAAAGTTGCGATAAATTTCAACGTAATTTCTTGCATCGAAACCAAAGTTGAAGTTGAAATTTTTGCTTGCTCCTTTGCTCATGGGTAAGTTAAAATCCATGTAAGTTTTCCAACGTAAACCTTTCCAAATATTTTGAGCTGGATTTAATGTATTGTCATACACATACTCAATTCTCGATAATGCATATTTGGTAACTGTATCTTCTACAACCAATGAAATTGGATCGGCCGATTTTAAAATGCCTCTATCTGAACGATAGCCCATGGTTACTGCCAATCTTTTAGTTTCATCGAAAGGATAGGATACGTTTACCTGATATAAATTGGTATTTAATTTATTGTCGTAACCGCCAGCTGGAAAGAAGTTTGAAACTGTGCTTCTATAATAAGTTACACCCCAATCTACACGTTTACGTAAGTTTTGAAAAGAGAACAATGCATCTTTATCGGATAAACTTTGTCCAAATCGCAAACCACCAATAAACTTAATATCTTCCATTAAATCACTTACACCAACTCGGAAACTCCAGTTTAAATCGTTACCATTATTTAGTTGAATAGGACCCTGACCACCACCATACAATTGATAACGGTTTACCAAAATGTTGTTGGTAACGCCACTTACTAAATAATCGGTACTAAATTTTAATTTGTAATTATACAAACGCATTTTAGATAATGGTGTTTCGTAGGCAATATCAGTTGCATCTTGTACAACAGCTATTGCGGTATCGGGTTTTTCATCATCGAACTCGGTTTGAAAAACCTTCTTCTTAGATCCTGTTGACGTATCTGTTACTGCAACATTTCCTTTGCCTTTTGTAAAGGTGGCTTTACCATCTTTTTGTTTTATATCCTGACGTTTAAACTTCATGTAATTGGTAAGAGCAGGATTAATATTTCTTCTACTTAAAGCATCTTCATCAATCTTCAGTTTGTACAAAAATTTATAATCACCTTCTTGCCTTACTTCGCTAATTAAACCATTGTTACCTGCAATTCTTGTTTCTTGCAACGAACTTTGATAATTGGTAATTGGAAAAGTATAAGTAGAATCTTTATATACCTGAAAATAACTGATACTATCAGGCTCTTGTTTACGCCATGCAACCAAAGTACTGTCTAATTCTTTGGGAGATGGATTGCGAAGCAGTTCTTCCCCAACATAATATAAAGTATCTAACCCTGTACGTTGTGTGCTAAAGAAACCAGCATAACGATTGCCAATACCATTTTCATCTGCAACAAATGTGAAGTGATTGGTATTGTACTGCATTGGATAAGTTGCATTACCATATTTTAAATTACTCAACTGTGTAATTTGTTTAACTGCACTTTTATTTAAAATATCTACCATGAAAACATTGAAAGGATACCTGCTTGGTAAAATGGTATCGTTGCTGGGAGCATCGGGAGATGGACGATTACTTGAGAAAATAATTCCCGAACGATTAGGGAAAGAAACAAAAGTTGGGTTCAACTCATCGTACACATCGTTGGTGATTTGCTCTAACTTATTTTCTTCGATTTTATAAATGAAAATATCGGTGTGACCATTTTTTACAGCACTAAAAATTACTGTATTGGCATCTAACATAAAAGATGCATCTAGTATTTGGTCTACACCTTCTATTACTTGTTTAAAGCGTTTGTATTTGGCTACATAATCCCATACAAACATTTTAATTTTTGCATCTTCGGCATAAACAACCAACAACCTTGTTCCTTTTCCATCCCATGCAATTACAGGATAGTTAGGGCTTTGGTCTCCTTGAACCACTTTAACGCCTTTGCTTAATAAGGTTCTAACGTCGTAAAAATTATCGTTCAACTTAACGCTGTAAATGCCTTTTCTATATTCAACCATTGCATAGGCACTGTTTTTAGGATTTGGATTTACTTGGAAATTGTAATAATCGTGTTCACTTACATCTTCTGAAATCGTTAATTTTCCTTTAGGAACATTTTTACGTTTGCGAATGTCTTCATAGTATTTGTCTTGCTTGTACTGCATAAACTCATCCAATACTTCCTTAAATTTTTTCTTACAAATCTTTAGCGAAGCATGGTTGAGGTTTTTATAAATACGGGCCAAGTATAAAAAATAAGTAACATTGTCTTTTTTATATTTCTCTGCTATATAATTCCAAAAAGCTTGACCAGCCAATGTTGGTTTTTTATAAGCAAAATGATAAAAATTTTTATAATCGCCACCTAAAATGGCACTTTTTAATTCATCGTCTTTTTTAGTATTCCAATTTTCAGAAGCATAAGCAATATATCCATCGGTTAACCATTTTGGTAAATCTAATAAAGCTTGGTTGCTGGCAAATTCGCCAATATCATCTCCAAACAATAAATTATCGGTTAATACTTTTGCAATGCCTTCACGAATTTGTAGTCTTAAATGGCTATGGTTTCCATCGAAATACACCACAATTTTATTGTTTACCAATTTGGTTAATCCACCAGCTTGCTGCCAATCTATTCCTAAACCAATATTGCTTTGTTTATAATCTTCGTAATTGGTGTACACCACAATATTTGCCCTGCGTTGTAAAGAATATTCAATGAATGTTTCTAATTCTGGCAACTCGGCTTCGGCAACTTGAGCAACAAATTTGCCTAGCTCAGTACCACCTTGAGACATATAGGTATTGAAGTTTTCTGATTGATAAAACTTCCACTTAAATTTTTTATGCTGAATTCTATTTTTTCCAAATTCAACCGTATTCACCTGTGCATGAATACATAATGGCATCAGAAATAAAAGGGATAAAAAAATACGGCTATATTTATACATATTCATTTGCATATTGAGGCTTTATTTAAAACTTTGCGTTTACACTTGCTAAAATTAGGCAATTACACATTATTTACTATAAAAAAACGGTCATGCTACATGTTAAGGTTTTTGCATTAAATCCAGTTCAAGAAAACACCTATATCGTTTATAACAATAATGGTAAAGCAATTATTATAGACCCAGGATGTTATTCGAATGCTGAACAGGAAATGTTAAAACGTTTTTTAGAACAAAACAGTTTAACACCTATTCAATTATTAAATACCCATTGCCACTTAGACCATGTATTTGGTAACAAATGGGTGTATGAAACCTTTGGGTTAGAGTTACACATTCATCCCAATGAAGAATTGGTATTACAATATGCACCAATCAGTGGTTTAAAGTGGGGTTTACCATTTGAGAACTACAATGGACCACTACATTTTTTGCATGAAGGCAACAATATTTTTTTAGATGAAGATGAACTGAAAGTTTTGTTAACACCAGGCCACAGCCCAGGCAGTATTTGTTTTTACTGTGCCCAACAAAATTTTGTAATTGGTGGCGATGTCTTGTTTTATGAAAGTATTGGTCGAACCGATTTACCTGGCGGAAGCCATGAAACTTTGCTTAACAGTATTCAACAAAAACTATTTGTATTGCCCGATGAAACCATTGTGTACAATGGCCATGGGAGAAGTACGAACATTGGGCATGAAAAAAGAAACAATCCGTATTTGCAATAAAAGTATAAATCAAAAAAGAAGAACTGGTTTAAACCAGTTCTTCTTTTAATAGATTCTTTGAAGTTTCTACATCGTACATTTTAAAGTCGTTCAGTTTGGTTTTACCCCTATTAGACCTTGCCATTCTTGAATACACAGATAAATTTTTATCGAATAAGAATTGAAACAGTAAGATCGTGTAAGATTTATGATGACCTAATGAATTGTAAAATACACCACCAGCTTGTTTTATTTTAGGTAAATTATTCCAAGGAACTGAAGGAAAATCGTGGTGTTCGTTATGATAACCAACATTTAAGTTAATGGTATTTAATGGGCCATAATAGCTTTTGGTTTCTTGTTCTTCGCCATGCGTTAAAAAATGTTCTTGCACCCATCTTGCACCCAAAGGATGCAAACCAACAGAGAAAAAGAAACTGGCCAATAAAAAAATAAATGCTTTAACGCCCAATAAATAAAATAAGCCAGCCATAAAAGTTACTTCAACCACCATGTTAACAACTGTCCATCCATCTATTAAAGAAATTTCTTTCAATCTTGCTGGACGTAACATTTGAAATAACGGATAAAACAACAACCAAATAGCTTTGCCAAGGGCAGAATTATTAATTAGTTTGGCTTCCCAATGGTAAGGCATATCACCGTCTAACTCTTCAACGCCTTGAAAAGAGTGGTGTTTAATGTGATACTTTTGAAAAGAAACAGAGCTAGGTAATACCAATGGAAGATTGGCAAAAATACCAGCCAATGTGTTCATATATCTTTTCTTAAACACTAAGTTGTGTGCACATTCGTGAATACATACAAATAAAGTGTGGCTTGCAAAAGCACCAATTAAATAAGCTGCACCTACAACCAACCACCAGCTTTGGTCTCGTAAAAAATAGGCCAAAGAAATTTGTAGGCCAACACAAAATAAAATGATTAAGAAGGTATAAGGATTTCTACCAATTAAGTTTCTTATTTCAGGATGCTGGGTGATAATTTCTTTAGTTCTGAGTTTGTGTGGTTCGCATGAATCACTCCATGAGAAGTTACCTCTTTTTTTCATAACGACAGTTTAGGGGATTGTTAATGGGTGTAACATAACTAAAATAGTTAAGTAAATACATATATTGTTTAACCGATTTGGCAAACATCGAAGTAATGATTACATTATAACATAAAAAGTGCAGCAAAAAATGCTGCACTTTTTTAAAACAGTTTGTTTAGCAGAATTATCTTACTAAAGTTAACTCATCTACTATATGTTTTGCACCACCCAATTTATCGATGCACCATAAAACATAACGTACATCTACACAAATGGTGCGGTTTAAATCTTTATCAAAAGCTAATTTATGGCTCAATGCTTCGTAGTTGCCATCGAAAGCCAAACCAATTAGATTTCCTTTTGCATCTAGTACTGGGCTGCCTGAATTACCACCTGTAATGTCGTTGGTAGTAATGAAACTTACCACAACATCATTCAACTTTTTATCAGCATATTCACCATAATCTTTGGCTTTTTGTAAGTCTAAGAATTTAGCTGGCAAATCAAACTCATAATCTCCTTTTATATATTTAGCAGCAACACCACTTAATGTGCAATAGAAATCGTACTTCACAGCATCTTTAGGCATATAACTTTTTACATTGCCATAAGAAACCCTCATGGTAAAGTTAGCATCGGGGTAGGTGCTGTTCATTTTGGTTGGATTCATTTCAAACAAACCTTTCAAGTACAATCTGCCCAAATCGTTGTTCTTGGTAAAAAAAGTTGAATATTTAGGAGCATAATTACTTGAGTAGTTGGTGAAGAAAGCTTTTGCCACTTTAAATGCAGGGTCTTTGGCTAAATCGGCAGCATTTGGTTTTTCGGTAAATGCTTTCCATTTGGCGTCGTCGAAAGCCATTGTGTTAGCAAAAACTTCGGCTGCAAACATTTTGTACGGGTTTTGTTCAATGTCGTTATAGTTTCTAAACAATTCTTCATAAAAACCTTTTGGGTGTTGGTCTTTATTGATTTCGCTGTAAAACATTGCAACAACATTGGCCAAAATACTTTGGTCACTTTTTTTATTTTCATCTGCTAAGAAATTTTTTCTTGCAGCAGTTGCAGCATCGATTGCTTTTTTAATTTCTTCGGGCTTGTAATCTTTTTTCATCAACAAACTTTCTAAGCTCATCCAGCTGCTTGCATAAGCAATTAATGGACTGCCAGCGATACCTTCATTTATGTACTGACGGTGTTTTGCATAAGGAATCCAAGCCTCATAATTTTTAGCATAATCGCTGAAAATATTTTCATATTCTGGTTTTCCTTTTGCCCAATCTATGAATGCAGCTTCCTCTTTTTGTTTAGCTCCAAACACATCGAATTTTAAAAGCTGTTTGGTTTCTCCATCAAAAAATTTCCAATAGTTGGCAATGCCTGCATAGTTGCTAGCTAATTGCAATTTAACTGCTGGATCTTTTTTCATTTGCTCAAACATCAACTTCAATCTTATATCACGTAATTTAACCAATGCAGGGCTGGTAATATCTGTTGCTAGTTTTACACCATAAGAAGTTTCGTATCTGTTGGTGCCACCAGGATAGCCATAAATCATGCTGTAATCCCCATCTTTAAAGCCTTTTAGGCTAACAGGCAAATGATATTTTGGTTTTAAAGGCACATTATCTGCACTGTATTTTGAAGGTTTACCATCTTTGTTCATATACACACGAAACACAGAAAAATCTCCTGTGTGACGAGGCCATTCCCAATTGTCAGTATCGCCACCAAACTTACCAATACTTTCAGGTGGTGTACCTACTAGACGGATGTCTTTGTACACATCGTACACAAAAACAAAAAACTGATTGCCTTTAAACATGCTGGCAACAACGGCATCTTTAAATTCATCTTCGCCAACAATTCCTTTTACAATTTCGCCAACAACTTCATTGTATTTTTTAGTTCTTTCGGCACCAGATAAATTGCCTAAAGCATCGTTTATTTTTTTAGTTACGTCTTCAATTCTATTTAAGAATTTAACGCTCAATTTGCTGGAAATTTCTTTGCTTTTATCGCTAGCCCAAAAGCCATCTTGTAAATAATTGGCTTCTACTGTACTTGCTGCAGCAATGGCACCATAACCACAATGGTGATTGGTAAAAATTAAACCTTGGTTACTTACAATTTCGCCTGTACATCCACCACCAAAAATTACAATGGCATCTTTAATAGAAGCTTGGTTAATGCTGTACAATTGTTCGGGTTTTAGTTTTAAACCACGTTTAACCATATCGTTATATACTTGCTGACCCAATAACATAGGCAGCCACATACCTTCATCTGCATAACTACGAAGCATAGTTAGCATTAAGGCAAGAGAGACAAATAATTTTTTCATACAAACAAAAATTTTTAGTGAGGCAATGTAGTAAATATTGTTTTTGTAAAAACTGATTTTTTACAGGGGTTTGCGTAAAATAAAAAAGTCCTGCAGTTGATGCAGGACTTTTTATAATTTAGAACTAGGTTATTTTATTGGAGTAGTTATTATATCCTCTTCGGCTTTATATTGATTGAATCTATTTGCCCTCATTTCCTGCGAAGCAGTAAAAATATCAGAAATTAAGTTTAGCACACTTACCAAACTGTTCTGTTTGGTATCGGTCATGTTAATTTCAAATTCACTTTTAACACCTTTTCCATCAAAATTATCAGCCGTTAAAACAACATTTTTAAATGTTTTATTTACAAGCGATAACATTTTAGTTGCTGATTCATCTTTAACGCCAGCAATTGATGCTGTTAACAAGCTATTCAAATCAATAAATGCAGCTGTGCTTTTGCCTTTCATTTTAGTCAATATATCTGCATTCATAGTTGCTTTGCCTGTACCTGCTTTATAAGAAACATAAGTAGCACTATCGCTTGCTAAAACAAAATTTGTATCATCTACAGCTAAAAATAAATTGGTAATAGCCAACATCTTACCAGCACTGTAACCATTGGCAGTTTTTACAGCAACACCAGCTTCTACAGCTTTTTCCATAATTTTTGCAAAAGCAGCTTTATCGCCAATTGAAGCGGTGAAAACCATTTTAGCAGTAGGCATAGTAGTAGTTGTTTTGTAAACACTACCATCAGGCATTGGGTAAGACACTTCTTTTGGAGCAATGCTAAAATCGGCAACAACTACATTAATTTCTCCTTTTAAAGATTTAAAAATATCGGCACTCGTTAAACCTTCTTTAGATAAAAATCCATCAACCATTCCACCAACTTCTAATTCTTTCAATAAGCCATTAAACAACTCAGGATTGAAAGATGCCAACATAGCTCCATTAATATTTTGAGAAGGGAATTTTTCAAGGGCACTTAAATTAACTGTTGGTCCAGCATACTTTTTTAAAATGCTGCTTAACAAAGGATTGGTATAAGAAGTTCCTTTTACAACAATTTTACCATCCTCGAAGCTTAAAGTACTTGCAGAGTAATTGTCTTTTAACAACTCTTGTACTTTAGGTAAGTTTAAAGGTGTTGCACTTAAAGCAGCCAAAGAACCAGCACTACTGCCAAATAAATATCCATCGGCTTTTTCTTTAAACATATCGTTAAATAAATCAACGCTGGCAACACTTTCAGCTTCTTTTAAGCTAAAATAACGGGCAACTTCTTCGGCTTGTTCTTTTTTAGAATCGTTTTCATCGGGCATTTTATAATTGCCAAGAGAATCAAATTCAAACTTTGCTTGTTTATTGTACATAGTAACAACCACTACTTCTTTGTTCCAAGCCAAAGAACTGTTGTAGCTAGTTGTTAAGTAAGAAAAGCCTTTGTCTTTTGTAATGGTTTTGCTTTTTAATTCATCTTGTTCTTTTACAAACTTTTCGAATTTGGCTTCGTCTTTAATAGTTGCCAATACATTTATTGCAGATGATTGCCCTTTTTGCATAGAACCTTTTTGGGTTACAAACAAAAACACGTTATCGTCTAAACTAACACCACTGTTCTTAAAATCTTCCCATGTTTTTTTGTCTTTAGCACTCATTGTATCGCCACCACTCTGAAACTTTTTAATAAAAGTGTCGATGGTTAAGTTTCCTTTCTTCATTTTATCTTCTAAAGATTTTGGGTTTACAACCAAAACAGCTGTAGCATCTTTAGGGATGTATTTTGCTTCTTTAGGTGCTTTTTTACCACAAGAAACCATAACAATTAGTACCATTGAAAAGGCAACTAATTGTAAAACATTTTTACGCATATATTATTATTTTGAGTAACGAAAATAATGTATTGAGACAACTAAATGTTGCCATTCTTAAAATACATTTTTGAAGGCTGTGAAAAGTTTACCCAGCTTTTTTAGTGTTTGTGTACCCGTTTTTTAGCAACCATTGTACAATTTTTTCACGTTGGTCTCCTTGCACAATAATTTCATGGTCTTTTGCACTTCCACCAGTGCCACAAAAGTTTTTGAGTTTTTTGCCTACTTCTTCTAAATCTTCAACTGTACCAATAAAGCCAGTAATTAGGGTTGCAACTTTGCCTCCACGTTTTTTGGTATCTAACCAAACCCGTAACTTTTGCTGATTGGGGGCAATTGTTTCAACAGTTTGTTCTTCTTCTTCAAACTTAAAATTGGGATCTGTACTAAAGACAAAGCCTAGGGAATCGGGTTTGTTTTTTTTAGACATCATTCGTTTTTTATTTCTTACACAATCACAGCTTTCAAACTTAAATCCAGGCTTTTTGCCTGGTGTATTAATCCACCTACACTCACATAATCCACACCTGTAGCAGCATAAGCTTGTATTGTTTCATAATTAATGCCTCCACTTGCTTCGGTTTCAAAATTGCCATCAATAATTTTTACTGCTTCAAATACCTGTTCAGGTGTAAAATTGTCGAGCATTATTCTAAATACTTTTTCTTTACCAATGCTGCAAACAGTTTGCACCTCTTCAATGCTTCTGGTTTCAACTTCAATTTTTAAGTAGGGTTTATTATGTGCAACAACATACTCATATGCCTTATTAATGGCATTTGCTAACCCTCCAGCATAATCAATATGGTTGTCTTTTAACATAATCATATCATACAAACCAAAACGATGATTGATACCACCACCAATTTTTACAGCTTCTTTTTCGAGCAACCTAAAGTTGGGTGTAGTTTTTCGGGTATCCAACAATTTTGTATGAAACCCTTGCAACAACTGCACATAACTCTGTGTAAGTGTTGCAATGCCACTCATTCGTTGCATGCAATTAAGCACCAATCTTTCACAGGTTAAAATGGTGTGAATAGAAGTTTCTACTTCAAATGCTTTTTCACCAACAGACATTGGTTCGCCATCTTTTTTATAGGCTATAAAATGGGCAGTTGGTTCAACCTGCTTAAATATTTTTTCGGCAACAGCAATACCAGCTAAAATACCTGCTTGTTTTATTTTCAATACTGCTTTTCCTTGCTTATTTGCAGGAATACAACTTAATGTACTATGGTCTCCATCGCCAACATCTTCCTTCAAAGCTTCGATAACCAAATGTTGCAATTGTTCATCAAAATGTGTCATACAGCAAAGTAATACCAATTTAAAATAACTCTGTAGAAAGGTGTGTACGAAAAAAGAGAGGCTTCGTTTATAAACGAAGCCTCTCTTTTTTATAAATCAAAACCAATTAATCTCTACTTGCCAAACGGCTTAACAATTTTAAAATTTCGATGTATAACCAAACAATAGTTACCAATAAACCAAATGCACCATACCATTCCATAAATTTTGGAGCACCTCTTTCAGCACCTTGTTCAATCATATCAAAGTCCATAATTAAGTTTAAAGCAGCAATTGCCACAACGAATAAGCTAATTCCAATGCCCAACATACTGCCATTGCCAAAACTCATAAACTCCATTTGTACACCAAACAAACGCAATAACATGGTAATACCATAAAATACAGCAATACCTAGTGTTGCAGAGAATATAATACTCTTAAATTTTTCTGTTGCTTTGATTACACCAAAATTATACAGTAAAAACATGGCTACAGCAACACCAAGTGTTAAGCCAACAGCTTGCATTACAATATTTGGATAGCTTTCTGCCATTGCATCATTAATTACAGCAGATAAAGCACCCACAAAAAAACCTTCCAAAATGCCATATACAGGTGCTAAATAAGGCGACCAGTTAGGCTTAAATGAAATTGCAATTGCAGTAATTAACCCACCAATAGCACCAACAATCATGTATATTTTCATACTTTCTGGCTGGCCACTATAGTATTGCTGCCAAGTAAATGAAGCTCCAGCAACAACCATCAGTAATAAGAAGCCAAACTTATTAATTGCTCCTTTTACCGTCATTGTGCCATTCATTTCAGCCTCAGCAATACGGCTTCTATCAAAAATTTTTTCAGTTAAAGTTGGGTTTCCCGACTTAAAAAATGACATAGTATTTATTTTTTATTAGGTTAAAGATAAAATAATGAGTATAAAAACCAACGTTAAAAATTAATTGTTGTAACGCTTTCGTTTTGTATTCAAATAGCTTACCAAAAAGAATGAAACCTGTTTTTTTGTCAGTACTATAGGCAAAGCAAATACAGTGCATTGGCAAAAAGAATAGAGAAGCCCCACGTATAACAAACAGTTGTTAGCACACTTGCGTCAGCTTGATAATCAATAGTTTTATACTTTTCGTACACACAAAAGCCAATTCCAACAAGCATTTTGGGTTACTTTTTACTCTTTTTTGTATTAAAGTAGAATTTCATTTTAAACAAGCAAGCAAATATGATTCAGAAAACATACTACAAAACAAAAGATTATTGTAAAGTAAAATTTTCTTTTACTCCCGAAAATGCTCAAACAGTAGAAATTTTAGGGTTAAACAATGATTGGGAAAATGCAGTTATTTTAAGTAAAAAGAAAGATGGCAGTTTTACTGCTGATGTAAATTTACCTAAAGATTCTACCCACGAATTTAAGTACAGAGTAGATGAAACACTTTGGTTAAATGAGCCAGAAGCCGATAATGAACAACCCAATGTTTATGGTGGAAGCAATAGCGTAATTGTATTGTAATTTTCATTTGATTTTGGTTTTATATTTCGTTGATTTTTTTGAAGAACCTGTAAGGTGTAGTAAGCCTTGCAGGTTCTTCTTTTTATCCTATAGAAGAATGCGTAAATAGATGTTTACTATTAAAAATATTGGTGGAGTTGTTCTAAAAACGATTACAAAAAGTGAGGTGCAATTGTTATAATTAATACCTAAATTTTACAAAACAATCTTAAGCAGAGAATTGAGGATTTATTTCTAAATTTTATAAGAGAAACCTAAGCTATTTAACCTATAAACTGTTAAAATTGGATGCTTTTAGCAATATTGTTTTGTAGGATGTGCATCTATGAACAATTTCTTGGTGTACCGCCCGAAAAATCTATAATTTTAAGCTTTGTTAATCCATTTATTTCTACCACCTTTGCTGGCTATTTAAAAAAATTTAATTTAATTGATATAATGGGACTTTTTAGTTTTTTCACTCAGGAAATTGCCATGGATTTGGGTACTGCCAATACCCTAATTATACATAATGATGATATTGTGGTAAATGAGCCTAGTATTGTTGCTTTAAATCGCAACAACCCAAAAGAGGTTTTGGCAGTAGGCAAAAAAGCCTTGCTGATGCATGAAAAAACCCACGAAAGCATAAGAACTGTTCGTCCGTTAAAAGATGGGGTAATCGCCGATTTTAATGCTGCCGAATTAATGATACGTGAGTTAATTAAGTTGGTTTATCCAAAAAAACCATTGTTTCCGCCAAGCTGGAGAATGGTAATTTGCATTCCTTCAAGTATTACTGAGGTAGAAAAACGTGCTGTTCGAGATAGTGCTGAACAAGCAGGTGCAAAAGAAGTATACATGATTCATGAGCCTATGGCTGCTGCTTTAGGTATTGGTATAGATGTAGAAGAACCAGTGGGCAACATGATTATTGATATTGGTGGTGGTACAACTGGTATTACAGTAATTGCATTGGCAGGTATTGTGTGTGATCAAAGTATTCGTATTGCCGGCGATGAGTTTACTGCTGATATTATGGAAGCTTTACGCCGTTACCACAGTTTATTAATAGGTGAACGTACAGCCGAACAAATTAAAATACATGTGGGTGCTGCCATGAAAGATTTAGACAGTCCACCAGATGATATGCCAGTAAATGGTCGTGACCTTGTAACGGGCATTCCTAAACAAATTATGGTAAGCTATCAAGAAATTGCTGAAGCATTAGACAAAAGCATTTTTAAAATAGAAGAAGCCATTTTAAAAGCTTTAGAAACTACACCACCCGAATTGGCTGCTGATATTTATCGCAGAGGTTTGTACTTAACTGGTGGAGGTGCATTGTTACGAGGTTTAGACAAAAGATTAAGTGCCAAAATTAAATTACCTGTTCATATTGCCGATGATCCTTTAAAAAGTGTGGTACGTGGTACAGGGTTGGCTTTAAAAAACTATCAGCGTTTTCCATTTATTATGAAATAATAGCAAGCTGTTAGCAAATAGCCCTAAGCCGTTAGTGAATAATATTGGCTGGCTAAAAGCTAATGGCTAAAAGCTAAAAGCTTTTTTGTGAAAAATATCTTCCTATTTATTCAGCGTTACTTTGTGTTTATCTGCTTTATCATTTTGCAGATAATATGCATTATAATGCTTAGTGGAAGCAGCAAAACCCATGAAGCCTTTTTTGCTTCAACAGCAAATGAAGTAACTGGTGGCATCAACAAAAAATACTATGGTTTTAGAGAATATTTCAGCCTAAAAGAAACCAATAAGCAACTGGCAATGGAAAATGCATTGTTGCGTAATCAACTTAAAGCCAATTTCGAAACTCCAGATACATCGTCTATTACTCAAATAGATTCTTTGGTTACTGATTCGTTGAACCGATATAGAAAATTTACTTTTTTGCCAGCTAAAGTGGTGGGTAATACGGTAACTTCTAACACCAATTATATCATGTTAGAACGTGGTAGCAAGCAAGGTGTAACAAAAGATATGAGTGTAATTGCTCCTCAAGGTATTGTTGGTGTTGTAATAGAAGTAAGTGATAACTATAGTAAAGTAATGAGCTTGTTGCACAAATTTTCTAAAGTTAGTGCCATGCTAAAAAAGGGAAATACCAGTGGCGATATTGAGTGGGATGGTACTGACCCTCACTTTGTAACAATGCGTAAAGTGAGTAAAGGTGCAAAAGTAGCCATTGGAGATACTGTAATAACCAGTACATATTCAGCCAATTTTCCTTCTAATATAATGGTGGGTACAGTTGCTGAAATTAAGCCTGATCCTGCTGCAAGTTTTTATAACCTTAAAGTAAAAACAGCAACCAATTTCTTTAACTTACAATACGCTTATTTAGTACAAAATATTCGTTTTAATGAGCAAAACGAATTAGCAAAAAAGAAGGATACCAAGATTAATGAGTAGTTTGATTAAAAATATTATCCGTTTTATTCTGTTTGTACTTATACAGGTGTACATTTTAAATCAAGTACCACCATTACACAAATTTTTTGTGCCCTACTTATCGTTCCTTTTTATTTTGTGGTTGCCTTTTAATATCAATCGATTATTGTTGTTGGCTATTGCTTTTGCATTTGGGTTTACCATCGATAGTTTTACTGGCTGGTATGGTATGCATACAGCACCTTGTTTGTTGATAGCTTACTTACGTCCTTTTCTGCTCAATTTATTAATTCCACAAGAAACAACAGAGCAGAGTTATATCGAACCTAGTATTAAAAGTATGGGTTGGGCTCCCTACAGTTTATATATTGTATTGCTTACATTTATTCATCACACCTATTTAGTAATGATTGAATGGCTGCAATTTGGCAATTTCCTCTTGTTTTTAGGTAAAGTTGCAGGAAGTACAGTGCTTAGTTTGTTACTCATTTTTATTACCGAAATGTTGTTTTTCAGAAAAGGGAAATATAGAACCAATGCTGCATAATGCCTGATTATGGTATTTCCACTCATCCATATACCCTGATTTTGCTTTGTCTCACCGAAAAATTACACAAAGCAGCCAACAATAACAGTAGCTTGCCGTTAATATGGTTATTAACGTTGATGCAACATTTTAACGATTAGTTTCGTACTTCTCTCTAAACCCAAACATTTATGAAGCTTTTTTTTACTACCCTTTTACTATTTGTAATTTGTCAGCAAGTATTGGCACAAAGTTCTGCAACAATTAAGGGTCAGTTATTAGATACTACGAATAAGCAATCTATGAAAGATGCTTCTGTGAGTATTTTAGATGTAAAAGATTCTACTGTAGAATCTTTTAGCCTTGCTAAAGCCGATGGTAGTTTTGAAATCAAAGGATTTTCGTTTGGTACTTACATCATTCAAATAAGTTTTAATAGTTATGAACCTTTGTTTAAAACAGTTACTTTTTCTAAAACCAATCCAACTGTAGATTTAGGCAATGTGTATTTAAAATTAGCTCCAAACGATTTAGGTGGTGTAACAGTAAAATCGAGCCCGGTACAGGTAAAAGGCGACACCACAGAATTTAATGCAGGAAGTTTTAAAACAAAACCCAACGCTACTGCCGAAGATTTATTAAAAAAATTACCGGGTGTAGAAGTACAAAAAGATGGTACTGTAAAAGCCCAGGGAACAAACGTAACAAGGGTTTTGGTAGATGGGAAACGCTTTTTTGGCGATGATCCTAAAACTGCCACTAGAAATTTACCTACCGATGTAATTGATAAAGTTCAGGTGTACGATGCTCAAAGTGATCAAAGTGCATTTAGTGGTTTCGATGATGGCAACAGAGAAAAAACCATTAACATTATTACCAAAAAAGATAGACGTAAAGGTTATTTTGGTAAAGTTAGTGTTGGTGCTGGAGACAACGATAGGTTTGCATCGTCTATTAGTATGAACAGATTTAATGGCAACCAGCAAATTTCTTTAATTGGTCAGGGCAATAATATTAACCAACAAAACTTTTCTATTCAGGATATTTTAGGAGCAATGGGTGGTGGTGGAAATCGTGGTGGCGGCGGCGGTGGAAACATAGGCAATTTTATTGGTGGCACACAAAGTGGCATTGCCCGTACATGGGCTGGTGGTTTAAACTACAACGATGTTTGGAGTAAAAAAACATCGGTTAGCGGCAGTTATTTTTACAATAACATGAACACCAATAACGATAATGCCAACTTTAGAGAAACGTTTGCAACAGGCGATTCATCTTTGTTTAATAACAGTACAACTGCATCAAATAATAAAAATCAAAATCATCGTTTCAATTTCGAGATAGAACATAAATTCGATTCATCTAATTCAATACAAATTCGTCCAGGTTTTAGCAACCAGCACAACGAAAGTTTTAGTGAAACCAATACATTTACCACAAAAGGAAAGCTTACCAATTTAAGTGGTGTACAGCAACTTAATTCACGTACCAGTGATGGATATAATTTTAATACCAGTATTTTATTCAGGCATCGTTTTCATAAAAAAGGAAGAACCATTTCTTTAAATATCAATCCAGGATTAAGTACCAACGATGCCAATAGCACAAATATATCTTACAACGATATTTATTCTGGCTCGGCTTATGTACGTGATACCATTAATCAAATAAGCAGTACAACAAGAGATGGTAAAACCTTTAGCAGCAACTTATCTTATACTGAACCTATTGGCAAACGTGGACAGTTAGAGTTAAGCTATAATTACAATTACAGTTTAAACAATAGCGACCAACAAACCTTACGTTACAATAAAACTACTGGTGCGTTTGATGTTATTGTACCTAATTTGACCAATAAATTTGAGAATACCAATATTTCAAACAGATTTAGTTTAAGTTATCGTGAGCAAATTAATAAAGAGCTAAGTTACACAGTTGGTTTGGGTGCTCAATATGCCGAGTTAACCAGCAATAACCAAACAAAAGGAACAAACTTGAGCAATAAGTTTACCAATTATTTTCCCAATGTACAGGTACAGTACAGTAAATCAAGAGCAAATAATTTGCGATTTAACTATCGTGGAAGAACCAATGCACCTTCAATTTCTCAATTGCAAGATGTAATCGATAATACCAATCAATTAAATATAAAAAATGGTAACCCATCTTTAAAACAAGAGTTCAGCCATAGCTTCAGTTTGTTTTATACCAAGTTCGATGTAATTACATTTAAGAATTTTGTAGCAAGTATAAATGGCAGCTTTACGCAAGATAAAATTGGTAATGCAGTTACCCAAAATACAGGCAACACACCAATTGTAGTTGATGGTATAACCTTAATTCCTGGAGCTCAGTATTCGAAACCAACCAATTTAAATGGAGGTGTTAATGTAAATGGATTCATCAATTTTGGTTTCCCAACCAAAAAGCCGAAAGCCAATGTTAACTTCAGTACCAATGTTGCGTATTCAAGAGATGTAAATATTTACAACAACATTAAAAACTTTACCAATAACTATGCATTTACGGAGCGTATCAGCTATAATATGAACATTAAAGAACAGTTCGATTTAAACTTCTCTAGTTCATCTACTTATACATTGGCAAGATATACGCAAAGTACCAGCCAAAACGGTGATTATTTTACACAAGTATTTTCTGTTGAACCAACTTATACATCTAAGGGGGGCTGGATATTTGGTAACGATTTCGACTTAACCATGTATCGTGGACAAAGTGCTGGTTACAACCAAACCATTCCTTTATGGAATGCAAGTATTGCCAAACAAATTTTCAAAAAGAAAGATGGTGAATTGAAATTATCGGTGTACGATTTATTAAACCAAAATAAGAGCATTAGCAGAACCGTAGAGCAAAACTATATTCAGGATACCCGTACACAAGTACTTACACGTTATATTATGCTAACGTTTACGTATAACCTTAGAAAGTTTGCAGGCAAAGGCCAGCAAATGCCACCAATGATGAGGGGTATGTTTAGAAGAGATGGACAACCAAGAATGATGGGTGGAACAAGAATGGGTGGAATGTAAAAACTAATTGTACCGATACATAAAAAAAGAGAGGTCTTTTCTGCCAGAAAAGACCTCTCTTTTTTTATACGTTGTTAACGCTGCTCACTGGCCATTTTCTCAGTATTTTCAGCCATTTGCAATGCCTCGATAAACTCTTCAATTTCTCCATTAATTACAGCATCTAAATTGTAGGAAGTTAATCCAATTCTATGATCAGTTACACGACCTTGTGGCCAGTTGTAAGTTCTAATTTTTGCACTTCTATCGCCTGTACTTACCAATGTTTTTCTTCTGTGTGAAATCTCATCTTCGTATTTCCTAACCTGTTCTTCATAAAGTTTAGTACGCAACATGGTCATGGCTTTTTCTCTATTCCCCAACTGACTTCTTTCTGTTTGGCAAACCACCACCACACCTGTAGGAATATGCGTTAAGAAAACTTTGGTTTCAACTTTATTTACATTTTGTCCGCCAGCACCACCACTTCTTGCAGTTTCCATTTTTACATCACTCTCTTTCAATTCAAAATCTATCTCTTCGGCTTCTGGCATTACAGCAACAGTTGCAGCACTGGTATGTACACGACCTTGCGTTTCAGTATTGGGCACACGTTGTACACGGTGTACACCACTTTCAAATTTCAATGTACCATAAACATCTTCGCCAGTTACTTCTAAAATAACTTCTTTATAACCACCAACAGTTCCTTCACTTTCACTTACAACAGCAGTTTTCCAACCTTTCTTACTGCAATAACGCAAGTACATGCCCAATAGATCGCCTGCAAATAAACTGGCTTCGTCGCCACCAGTTCCTGCACGAATTTCAAGAATGGCATTTTTATCGTCTTGAGGGTCTTTAGGAATTAGGAGTTTGGTCAACTCTTTTTCCAATTGTTCTTTTTGAATTTCCAGTTCAGGCATTTCCATTCGTGCCAATTCCTTCATATCATCATCACTGCTGTTTAGGTTTTCCTTGGCAAAATCATAATCAGCCATTACTCTTCGATATTGTTCATAGGGTTGAACAATTTTTTCGAGAGAACGGTATTCCTTACTCATCTTGCCAAATTCTTTTTGGTTGTTGATGATTTCAGGATTGGTTAATGCGGTGCCAACCTGCTCAAATCTTGCTTTTATAGCGTCTAACTTATCAATCATGCCTCAATATAATTTTCGGTGGGCAAAAGTAACGTTTTGAAAGCAATGTTTATACGAAAGGGTTTATTAGATGACTACTGTACCGAACGTTGAAAAGTGCCCTGCAATAAGCAGGATTTAAAACGACGCCAGTAAAGTTGATTTATGTACAATAGCTGGATTCAAAAAAAATGCCCTTTAAACAAGAATGCTTATTTTTAAATTATGAGAATACTAATTTTTGCATTGTTGTTTTGTTGTGGCTTTGCCAATGCACAACAGGCAGATATTTTAATTAAAAATGGAAAATTAATTGATGGAACAGGCAACAGTTGGTTTTATGCTGATGTTGCCATTAGTAATGGAAAAATTATAAAAATTGGTAACCTAAAAACTTGGCAGGCAACAAAAACAATTGATGCAACAGGATTAATAATTGCTCCTGGTTTTATAGATGTACATACCCATTTAGAAGATGATGAAAAAAGAAATCCGCTGGCAAGCAATTTTATTTTAGATGGTGTTACTACCTGTATCACAGGCAACTGTGGCAGCAGCAATCCCAATATTGGCAACTATTTTAAGTTTATAGATAGTTTGAAATTATCCATTAATGTAGCTGCATTAATTGGCCACAACGATGTGCGTAAAAAAGTAATGGGAAGAGCCATGAGAGACCCTAACGAAGCAGAACTACAACAAATGGAAGCCATTGTAGAACAAGCCATGAAAGATGGAGCCGTTGGTTTATCAACTGGATTAATTTATATACCTGGAACCTATAGTAAAACAACAGAAATTGTTCGTTTAGCAAAAGTAGCAGCCAAATACAATGGCATTTATGCAAGCCATATGAGGGATGAAGGCGATAGTGTTACCCATGCAATTGAAGAAGCTTTGCTTATTGGAAGAGAAGCAAAAATGCCTGTGGAAATTTCTCATTTTAAATTAAGTGGTCAGCAAAATTGGGGACGTAGCAAAGAGACCATTCCCATGATTTTAAAAGCAAGAGCAGAAGGTTTGGATGTTACGATAGACCAATATCCATACACTGCAAGTTCTACTTCTATCAGCACATTATTGCCAGATTGGGTATTGGCCGATGGGCAGGATAGCATTAAAGCAAGATTGGCAAATGCAACCATACGACAAGATGTAAAAAATGCCATGTATGCTAAATTGAAAAAACGAAAACTAAAACATTGGGGCTATGCAGTTGTAGCCAGTTATGGTTTTGATAGTAGTTATAACGGAAAGAGTATTGAACAAATTAATTTGTTGAAAGGCAGAAAACACAAAGCCAAGTTTGAAGCAGAAACCATTTTAGAAATTATGGAGCATGGCGGTGCAAGTGCTGTTTTTCATGGGATGAGTGAGGATGACGTAAAGCGTATTATGCAATATCCGTTTAACATGTTTGCCAGTGATGCAAGCATTAGAGTGTATAATTCAGGTAATCCACATCCACGTGGATATGGCACCAATGCAAGGGTTTTGGGCAAATATGTACGAGAAGAAAAAGTGTTGAGCTTAGAAGAAGCCATTAGAAGAATGACCAGTTTGCCAGCACAAAAATTTCAACTAAAGGATCGTGGTTTATTACGTGAAGGTTTTGCTGCTGATATTGTGGTATTTGATGAAAAAATAGTGAAAGATGAATCTACTTTTGAAAAGCCACACCAATACAGTACAGGCTTTAAATATGTTTTGGTAAATGGTATTTTAACTGTTGAAGAAGGAAAACATACAGGTGCAAGAAATGGAATTGGGTTGAGGAGAAATTAGTATGAATATTTTATAAAAAACAATAAATAGTAAAGTCGGAATGAATTTTTCAGACTTTACTATTTAACGCTATCCAATAAGTCTTTTGTCTTTCGATACAAATTTTGCAAATGCCATCAAAGCACCTGTAACCATTATGTTTCTAAAAAAGTTCACCATTTCAAGTTCCTTTTCTCTATCAATATTTACAGTCATTGCAGTCGTATCTAATTCGTTGCCCATTGCTCTTGGTAAGTGAACTAAAAATGCCATTAATAGTACATACAATGCCATTAAACAATAAGCCAATTTATCATACTTTCCAATAACTGCACTAACTATAAAAAGTACAATACAAACTAATGTAAAGTAATTCCAAAAGTATGGAAACGGGATATAGTTTGGCACGAATGCAGCTCCAACATCGGGTTTGCCAAGGTGTAAGCCTACATACAATAAAAACGATAAAGGGAAAATGTATCTTCCTGCATTTAAGATTTTGTTCATGGTTTAAAATTTTAGCTGATTGGAAATGGGGTTAATGGTCTAATTTCTACTGAACTATTTGGGTACTTTAAGATTGGGCAAGTTTTGCTCCACTCTTGCACTTCCTCCAAATTATCTGCTTTGCAGATTACAAAACCAGAAACTAAAACTGAATTACTTTCTTTATAAGGTTCCATAGTTAAGTTTTGATTGGTTACAACAGATGCTGCATATTCAATTGGTGCAGTGTGAACCAGTTTGCCTTGCATAGCTATATTACCAATCCAAGATTGCCATTTAGGCATATCCTCAGCCATATCTTGATTGGTTGTTAAATAGCCGTCTTGGGCACTTGCGTTTCTAAATAATAATAAATACTCTTTCATTTTTTACATTTTATCCCAATACCTATCAGGAGTGAATAATTATGTAAAAATGAAAGACTAAAATTTAGCAGATGATGACAAAAGTCTACATTTTGGGAGTTTGTTTTTTTGATACATATTGATTGGCTCGAATATTTTGAGCAGCCAATGATACCGTTTCCGTAATTCGTTTTAACCTTGTAGCATCTTGTTTAGCATTATAAATCCATTCGAGAATACCTCGTTTTATTGAAGGAGGGAAGTTGTCGAAATTTACCTTTGCTGTTTGATTGCTTTCGAATAATACTGCCATTTCATTAGGAATTAGTAAAATATCTACTTTGTTTAAAGCATCCCAAGTGCCATTTTTTTGGGCATACTCTACCATCTTAATTCCTTGAGGCATCATTTTATTTTCTCGAATTAATTTTTCAATTTTCAGTTTATTCACTTTACTCCAATTGCTTTTTAGTTTTCTCTTAGAGAAAAATTGATAATAGCTTTTTTCGTCTCTTTTATTGGGTAAGCTATCAATCCATCCAAAACAAAGAGCTTCATCTACAGCTTCAGGATAGTAAACAGATGGTATGCCAGTTTCTTTTTTATAAATAATCAACCAAATACTTTCTTTTAGCAAGTGATTTTTTTGCAACCAATTTCTCCATTCCACTTGATTTTTTGCATAAAAGGTATTTACATTTTCAATTGGCTTCATCTACTTATAATTTGGCTTTTAATCTACTAAAAACATCTTTATTAATGCCTAAATAAGAAGCAATGAGTTTACTTGAGACCCTCGTCATTAATTGAGGTCTGAATTCCATTAGCCATTTTATTCTATCTAGTGCAGAAAGAGCCACAAAAGTGTTGATACGGTAAACAGAGTTGGCGTAAGAAGTTTCTAGAATTTGTTTGTACACTTTATCAAACTGTGGTACAGTTTCCATCATTTTTTGAAAGCCTTGCCTGTCAATAGCTAATAATTCACAGGGTTCAACGGTTCTAATATTTTCATTGGCGGGGTTGCTACTGCCAAAACTTAATAATTCAGAACACCAAGTTCCTTCGGTTACAATATCTCTTGTTGTTTCATTCATTTCATTGTCGTACACAAAAATCTGCAGGCAGCCTTTTGCAATGAAATAAACTTGTTTACAAACCTGCCCCTGTTCAACTAAAAACTTGTTTCTCTCAACATGTAAAGGTTTGAAGTTGCTTAAAACTATATCTAAATTTTCGATGTCTTTTCCAAGTCTTTTAATGATATGTTGTTTTAAAATCTCTATCATTTTGGACGTTTGTCAATGGTTTATTAAGATATACGGTTCAATGTTTTATTGTTCTTTTTACACCCTCTTAATATCGGCACCCAATGCTCTTAAACGCTCATCAATAAATTGATAACCTCTATCTATTTGTTCAATATTTTGAATGGTGCTTTTTCCATCGGCACTAAGGGCTGCAATTAATAAAGCTTGGCCTGCACGAATATCAGGACTGCTCATGGTGATACCACGTAGATTATTTTTTCGTCCCAAGCCAATAACTGTTGCACGGTGAGGATCGCAGAGAATAATTTGAGCACCCATATCAATGAGTTTATCTACAAAAAACAAGCGGCTTTCAAACATTTTTTGGTGTACCAACACACTGCCTCTTGCTTGTGTAGCAACTACTAGCACAATGCTGATTAAATCTGGAGTAAAGCCTGGCCAAGGATGATCGTAAATGGTTAAAATACCACCATCTAAATAGGTGCTTACTTCATAACTATCTTGTGCAGGAATATAAATATCATCGCCTTTAATTTCCATTTGAATGCCCAACTGCTGAAACTTTTCTGGAATTACACCCAAGTGTTCAACCCCAGCATTTTTAATGGTGATTTCACTTTGGGTCATGGCTGCAAGCCCAATAAAGCTACCAATTTCAATCATATCAGGCAACATGGTATGTGTTGTACCATGTAAGGATGTAACTCCATTTACAACTAGTAAATTACTGCCCACACCACTAATATTGGCACCCATACTATTGAGCATTTTACACAATTGCTGAATGTAAGGTTCGCAAGCTGCATTGTAAATAGTGGTGGTGCCAGTTGCTAAAACTGCTGCCATTAAAATATTGGCTGTACCTGTAACACTGGGTTCATCCAGCAACATAAATGCACCAGTAAGTTGTGGAGAGGATAATTTGAAGCAACCACTTTCATCATCGTAATTAAATGCTGCTCCTAATTTTTCAAAACCAATAATATGGGTATCTAATCTTCTTCTGCCAATTTTATCTCCACCAGGTTTCGGGATATATGCTTTCTTAAACCTTGCCAGCATTGGTCCAGCAAGCATTACACTGCCTCTTAATCGACCACTTTTTTTTCTAAAAGCATCGCTGGCTAAATGATTTTCATCTACATTTTTTGCAGTGAAGCAGTACGTGTGGTTGTCAATTTTATTTACCTGCACACCCATATCATGCAACAATTCAATCAACAGGTTTACATCTAAAATATCAGGTATGTTAGAAATGGTAACTGTTTCTTCGGTTAATAAAACCGCACACAATATTTGTAAGGCTTCATTTTTTGCACCTTGTGGTGTAATAGAGCCTGCTAATTTTTTGCCACCTCTTACTTCAAATGAATTCATGGGAGAATTGTTGAATTGTATGAATTGACGAATTGAATAATTGTCGCATTATTGAATTGGTCGAATCGGTAAATTATTAAAACGAAAATAGTTGAACTAATCAACACAAAAAAGTCTTGCATTTTGCAAGACTTTTTTTTATCAATTCGTTAATTCACTAATTCGAAAATTCGCTAATTAGAATCTCTTTTTAAAATTTCTATTATTGCCGTTTCCGTTACTTGGTCCATTTCTGTTATCTCTTGGTCCACCTGGTCCATTTCTATTGTCTCTTGGCCCACTGCCCATACGGTTGTCTCTTTGTCCACCCATTCTGTTATCACGCTGACCACCATTGTTTCTGTTGTTGCGGTTGTCTCTTCCTCCAAAGTTTTGGCGACGTTGTTGTTGCCCACCACGACCATAATCATCTCTTTCAAAATTCTGGTTGCGATGTTTTATAAATGGTGTGTTGCTGAACTCTAATTGTCCATCAGTAATTTCAGTAAGTTCTGTTCTAATTACTTCATCGTGTACCAATTCTTTATGCCAGTTGCTGTAAGACAATTTCATGTAGTATGCAATGGAATTGGCAAAGCCTACTTTCTTTTCAGCATCTTCCTCTTTCAGTGCCTTGTCAATTACCATTTCTAAATTTTTACCCAAATGAGCATATTTAGGGTAACGTTTTGGGTAAGACATACGCTCACCTTTTTCTTTATACGTTTCTTTTTGTGGAATAGGATATGGGCTATCTACATCTAATTTAAAATCGCTAATGAAAAATAAATGATCCCACAACATGTGCCTGAAATCTTCCACATTTCTTAAATGCGGATTTAGAAAGCCCATTAATTCAATTACAGACTTGGCTTGTAAATTTCTTTTCTCACGGTCTTCCAATGTTAAAAGATACTCCACCATTTTTTGAATATGTCTGCCATATTCCCTCATCACTAAATAGTTTCTATCTGTGTTGTATTCCATATTAAAATCCATAGTGTAATATAGTATTTGTGTGTAGTTTATTCACCTTGCTTCAAATCAAATTTATGATTTAGCATCCCAAAAAAGGTGTGCATCTTAGGCAATTTGCCAATTAATAATCGATATCAAATTTTAATTTTTCCTTCAATTCTCTAACCAATGGGTATTGTTCAGCAATACGTTCAAATTTTTGTCTGCTGTTCAAAGTTAAGTGAATTGGTACATCTTTTGGCTCAGCTGTTTCGCCAACGATTATTGTAAAGGTAATTGCTCTGTTGTTAAAAGCAGTTTGTATATGGTCTATTAGTAAAACTTTTTCCTGTTCAATAAACTTTTGCTGGGTTAAAGCATTAACGGTAATGCTAAACTGTACATCGCTTAAAATGGCCAATTGTGCAATTTTAAAGGTGCCAACAGTAGCATGTTTATCGCCTTTTTGCTGTACAATGCCCATGTATTCGTTCCAGCAGTGCTGTAACTTTTCCATGTTTAAGGGTTCTACTTCTTTAACTTCAATTACATTGTATCTGTCACCAGCTTTATCCCTTAATACTTCTAATAAGCTTTTTTTAGGACCAGTAGTATTTGTTGGTTGTGGTTTTGGAATACTTTGTTGTGCAATTACAGGTTGGGCTATAGTAGCTTGCTGTTGTTGTATTGCAGGTTCAGCAACAATATTTTGTACCGTGTTTGGGTTAGCTGCCAATGGTTTACTGCTAACGGCTTTAGGCTCTTGCACATACAATTTAGCTTCACCACCTGGTTTTACCTGTATCGATGGTACTTGTTTAAACCTTACTGCAATTGGGCCATCAACCCGTTTTTTTTTTACTACGCCACCATTGTCGTTTACACTTAAATCTATTGCCTGTTGTAAAAAGTTCAACTTTATTAAGGTGAGTTCTACATGCAATCTTTTGTTACGGGCCATTTTAAAGTTAATCTCAGCATCATTCAAAATATTCAGTGCACTTACCAAATAAGATAAGCTGGCTTTTTGTGCACCTGTTTTATATTTTTCCTGCATACCCTCCACCACATCTAACAACGAAATGGCTTTATCATCTTTACAAACCAATATATTTCTAATAAACTCTGCAAAACCATTTAATACCAAATCTCCTTCAAAACCTTTTCTATTGATTTCATCGTACAGCAACATAGCTGCAGCTAAATCTTGTTGTTGCAGGCTGTCTAGTATTCTAAAATAATAGTCGTGGTCTAAAATATTTAAATGCTCTAAAGTATTGGCATAGTTTACTTCGCCATTGGTAAAGCTTACTATTTTATCCAAAATACTCAAGGCATCTCTCATACAACCTTCACTCTTTTGAGCAATAACTTGCAACGATGCTTTATCGGCAATAATTTGTTCTTTGTCTACAATTTCCTGTAAATGTTCAACCGTATCGTTGGTGGTAATTCTTTTAAAATCAAAAATTTGGCAACGGCTTAAAATGGTTGGTAAAATTTTATGCTTCTCAGTAGTGGCTAAAATAAAAATGGCATAAGAAGGTGGTTCTTCCAACGTTTTCAAAAATGCGTTAAAGGCACTTGCACTAAGCATGTGTACCTCATCCACAATATATACTTTGTATTTACCAGCTTGTGGTGCAAAACGAACTTGCTCAACCAATGTTCTAATATCATCTACACTATTGTTACTGGCAGCATCTAATTCGTGAATATTTAAAGAAGCACCATCATTAAAACTTTTACAGCTATTGCATTGGTCACATGCTTCACCATCGGGTTGTAAGTTTTCACAATTAATGGTTTTAGCTAAAATTCTTGCACAGGTTGTTTTGCCCACACCACGAGGGCCACAAAATAAAAATGCATGAGCCAATTGATTGTGCTTAATGGCATTTTTAAGTGTTGTAGTAATATGTGCCTGCCCCACCACAGTATCAAATGCCTGTGGCCTATATTTTCTGGCAGAAACAATAAACTTATCCATGGCGGCAAGTTAATGGTTTAAATTATATGGAATAAAACCAATTGAATTTTGTGCATATTTTTTGACATGGGGCTATGGGCTGATGAACCAATATGTAGCAGTAGTACTGGGCTTTTCGTTTGTAGTAACCACTTTCGTTGGGTTAGCTACCACTGCAATCCCTGGCCTTTGAGCAGTTGAACATGCATGTAACTTTTTGCACTCTTCCACACATCAAAAACTTCACGATAATTGGCTGATTAACAATTTTATATTGTTTTTTTAACGACTTTTACAAAACATGAGATGCTGTTTTAAATTATTGCTTGTATTTCTTTTTTGCAACACCATTCAACAACTAAAAGCACAAACCGATACTGCTTTTTGGTTTGTTGCTCCTGAGGTTACGTATAACAATGGAAATATTCATGGAGATAGACCTATTTATCTTCGATTCACCGCATTAAATCAGGATGCAGTAGTAACTGTATCGCAGCCAGCCAATGCAGGTTTTGCTCCCATTATTGTTACTGTACCAGCCAATACCTCTCAAACCTATGATTTAACAGGCAGAATAGATATGGTAGAAAATAAACCAGCCAATCAACTGTTAAACTATGGGTTGCTAATAAGAAGCACAGCCTTTATTACAGCTTACTACGAAGAAGCGTCTGTAAATAATCCAGAAATTTTTGCACTGAAAGGACGCAATGCATTGGGCACTAATTTTTTTGTGCCAGCACAAAATATGTTGGGCAATAGTACAGCAATGAATCCTGCTCCTATATCCTCTTTCGATATTGTAGCAACTGAAGATGGAACAGTAGTAACCATTACACCTGCACAAAATATTATTGGCAATTCGGCCAATACACCTTTTACCATTACTTTAAATCGTGGACAAACTTATTCGGCAACAGCAACAAGCAATGCAGTAGGTGGCCATTTAATGGGCAGTACAATTGTAGCAAACAAACCTATTGCTGTTACCATTAAAGATGATTCTATTGGTGGTGGGGCTTTTGGTAGTTGTTTAGATTTAGCTGGTGAGCAAATTGTACCAGTTACATTAATAGGCACACGTTATATTTCATTACCTGGTTATCTTACCACTCCATCGGGTCGGCCATCTGATAATCTTTTTATTTTAGCAACAGAAGACAATACCACCATTAATATCAATGGCAACAATGTGAGTACCATTAATAAAGGGCAAACCTTTATGCAGGCTTCTTACAACGATATTTTTTATGTAGAAACCACTAAACCAGTATATGTATTGCATTTATCGGGTTTTGGCTGCGAAGTTGGGCATGCGTTATTGCCTCAATTAGATTGTTCAGGTTCAAGAACAGTAGGTTTTACACGTTCTATAGCATCGCCTTTATATGTAAATATTTTGGTGCCAACTGGTGGAGAGAACGGCTTTACTTTTAATGGAGACAATACCACCATTAATGCAGCTCAGTTTTCTAATGTACCTTTTAGCAATGGTGCATGGAAATATGCAAGAATACAATTGAGTACTGGTCAAATGGCAGCAGGAGCAACGGCCATTGTAAAAAATAACGCCAAAGATTTTCACTTAAGTATTATACATGGCGATGCTTCTACTGGTTGCAGGTATGGTTATTTTTCTGGCTTTAATAGGTTTGATGCTGTGGGTTTAAGCAATGCAAATACCAATACACCAGGCTGTGTTGGTGATAGCTTGAAATTGTATTGCGATGTGGGTGCTGCAGAAGGTATTCAGTTTTCATGGACTGGGCCTAATGGTTTTACCAGCAATGAGCAAAATCCAATTGTGTTAAATATGCAAACCAATATGGCAGGAACGTATACAGTTACTGCAACAAAGCCTGGTTGCAATACAGTAAACACAACAGTTTCGGTAATTATTAATACAAAACCTTCGGTAAGTATTGGCCCTGTAAATCCTGTTTGCGAAAAAGCTTCTATCTCTTTAAATAGTACTTTGGCTGGTGCTGGTGCAACCTACAGCTGGACGGGTCCCAATGGTTTTACAAGTAGTTCGCCAACCAACACATTGAACAATATTACATTGCTTGCAGCGGGTAATTATTTTTTAGTTACTGCAAATGGTGGTTGTAAAGATTTTGATACAGTTACAGTTACTGTAAAACCAACACCATCGGCACAAATTACAGGCAGTTTTCCTGTTTGCCGACTTACGTCTGCCACAATCAATAACAATAATACAGTTACACCTGCAACCTATGTTTGGTCGTCTGTAAATGGCTTTAGCAGTAATCTGCAAAATTTTTCATTCAATAGTTTTAATTACAGCGATACTGGTAAATATTACTTAACAGTAACAGCCAATGGTTGTAGTGCAGTAGATAGTATTGTTGCTAGATTAAATGAAGTTCCAGTTATTCAGTTTACAGCACTCAATGATATTTGTAGCAATGATGCTCCTTTTCAAATTAATGCAATTGAAACAACCGGTATTGCTGGTACTGCAACTTATTCTGGTACTGGACTTACGTCAACAGGCTTGTTTACACCTGCAACTGCTGGGGTTGGTAATCATAACTTAATATATACATATACAGCCAATAATGGTTGTGCTGCCAGTAAGCAACAAAGTATTACTGTATTTGAATCGCCAGTGGTAGATGCAGGCAATAACAAAGCAATTATTCAACAGTCTTCTACTATTTTAAATGGTACCATAACAGGCAATGCTGCAATATTGAAATGGACACCCAATTATTTTTTAAACTTCGATACAGTTATAAATCCTGTTGCACAACCCTTGCTAACTACAACCTATAAATTAGAAGCAATCAGTGCCAATGGTTGTTATGCTTTTGATACGGTGAATATTAGAGTAATTCCAAACATTGTTGTTCCCAATGCATTTTCGCCCAATGGCGATGGTTTAAACGAAACCTGGTCTATTCCTGCTTTAGCAGCTTTACCCAATTGTACGGTAGAAATTTTTGACAGAGGTGGAAGGCAAATATTTAGAAGCAGGGGATACACCACTGATTGGGATGGTAAACACAATGGCAAACCTTTGCCAGTAGGCACTTACTACTACATTATTCAAACCAATGATGGTTATTTAAAAGAACCATTTACAGGTTCTGTTACTATTTTCAAATAGGTGTTTATTGCATTTTCAAAAAATGCATCTTTGTGCTATACTTTTTTTATGGCAACAAAACGCAATGCAGCAATTGGTTTTATTTTTATTACCCTGTTAATAGATGTAATTGGTTTTGGTATTATTATACCAGTGATGCCCAAGCTGATAGAAGAGTTGGGTCATGCTACAGTAAGTGAAGCATCTAAAATTGGTGGTTGGTTGTTGTTTGCATTTGCCATAACACAGTTTTGTTTTTCTCCTTTAATTGGTGGGCTTAGTGATCGTTATGGTCGCAGACCAGTTTTACTGGCATCGCTTTTTGGTTTTGCAATCGACTATTTATTTTTAGCTTTTGCACCCAATATTGCCTGGTTGTTTATTGGTCGTATTGTAGCAGGCTTTACAGGTGCAAGTTTTACTACAGCAGCTGCCTATATAGCAGATATTAGTACACCCGAAGAACGTACCAAAAACTTTGGAATGATTGGTGCAGCTTTTGGTTTAGGTTTTGTAATTGGGCCCATGATTGGTGGTTTATTGGGAGGATTTGGAGCAAGAGTACCTTTTATGGTGGCTGCTGGTTTGTGTATGCTCAATTTTTTATATGGCTTTTTTGTATTGCCCGAATCGTTGGATAAAGACAAACGCAGAAAGTTTGAATGGAAAAGAGCCATACCAGGTGTTGGCTTATACAACCTTAAAAAATATCCAGCTTTAATGGGCTTGGTCGTTTCTTTGTTTTTAGTGTATTTGGGCTCTCATGCAGTACAAAGCAACTGGAGTTTTTTTACGATAGAAAAGTTTAATTGGAGTCCGCAAATGATTGGTATTTCATTGGGTGTGGTTGGTTTACTGGTGGGTGGTGTACAAGCTGGTTTAACCAGGGTATTAAACCCCAAATTGGGAAATGAAAAAAGTATTTATTTAGGCTTGCTGTTGTACAGCATTGGCATGTTGTTGTTTGCAGTAGCCAGCCAAAGCTGGATGATGTTTGCATTTTTAGTGCCTTATTGTTTGGGTGGTATTAGTGGGCCAGCATTGCAATCTGTTATGGCTGGTCATGTGCCAGCGAATGAGCAGGGAGAATTACAAGGTTCTTTAACCAGTTTAATGAGTGCAACTACCATTGTTGGGCCTTTATTAATGACCAACACTTTTGCTTACTTCACCAATAAATCGCACAGTATTTATTTTCCGGGAGCACCGTTTTTATTGGGAGCCATTTTTATGTTGGCAAGTTCGGCTGTGGCTTATTATACGCTGCACACAAGGGCGTTTAAGGCAAGCTAAATCTATTGGTTCTATTGTTTTTAATGCAACAATTCTGTTGAACAATGTTACATTTTTCCATAACGTAGTGATTTTTAGTGGCTTGTGTGTAACAAAAAATTCGTAACAATTTAAATTGTTACGAAAATTTTGTTACAAGTGCTTTTTTACTGGCAATATCCTCAGGCATAAGGCTGCAATAAAAGAAGTTCGTAGCACCTTTTCCCTGAAGACTCTTGTGCGTTGAATTGGGAAAGATGCGTATGTTGAAAATATTTAGCTGTATAATACGCATCCTCCCTGGGCTTTACACATGACTCAACAGGAGACGATGCTTGAAATAAAAATTTACCACTCAAATCGCAAACATTAATTGCGTTTGGTTGAACACCCTCTTTTAGTACTTTTTTCTTTTCTCGCAGAGTCTCTCTTCCAAGCATTGTGTGTTGGCAGGACTCTGCGAAAACAAAGTGATATTGGCTGGCAGATCATCATCAACAATAAGTATGAAAGTGTGCACTAATTAATTAAAGCATGTTTATACTTTAGCGGCCCCAGCTCTTCGAGACTTGCAGTCTCGAAGCTTCATTCTATTGCCTTTGGCAATCTACTACCATCACAATAAAAAATCAATTTCAATCAGTCCTTTATTGTGTATATAGTTTGTTGCACTGCTGTATATATAGTGTTCTGGCTCCACCACCCAACCTGCTCTTACAGGATTTAAGTGTATATAGTTTAGTTTGGTTAATAAAAACTCCCTGGAATAAATTTCTTCTGGATGATTGTTACTCGTCCAAACTTTAAAAAATTGATTGGCATTGGTTCTTTTTGCATAAAACTCAAACATATACGTAAGCCACTCTCTCCTGCTTTCATTTTCTGTTAGTATACTTTGTGTAATGGCTTTACTGGTATAGGTTTTAAAGTCTCTTATAACATCGCTTAAATTATTTTGCGTGGCCGTAAAAATTACATGAATGTGGTTACTCATAATAACATAACCCCCAATTTGTAAACCTTTATGCAACTGACAATACTTAAAGCTTTCAATAATAATATCTCTGTAGCGTTGCCTTGAAAAAATATCTATCCAACCAACTATCGAAAAGGTAAGAAAGTGAGTAGCAGCTTGATTTCTTATCTTATAGCCTTCTGCATTTTCATAACTCATATAGTTAATTTTTTAGCATTGAAGATATATGATAATATTTAATGTTGTTGCTGCAAGCAACAGAATACAACTACGAGACTGCAAGTCTCGTAGAGCGGTGAGTTTTTAGTACGCATCGTTTCATTT
>CALRLF020000027.1:0-48413 GCA_943368475.1 Allobosea thiooxidans | reverse complement strand
AACACAAATACTTATGCTACTAATGCAAATCCATTGGCTTCACAAACTTATTATCTTAAAGTAACTTCCAGCGATAATTGTATTGCTTACGATACTGTTTTTGTGGAAGTAAAAAATATAGAATTAATTATTCCCAATGCATTTAGTCCAAATGGGGATGGTATTAATGACACATGGGACATTAACCTATTAAACTCTTTGATTACAGCCCAAGTACAAGTATTTAATAGAAACGGGCAACAGGTTTTTAGCAGTACTGGTTACAATAATCCTTGGAATGGAGCTTTCAATGGCAAACCTGTTCCTTCTGGAACATACTATTATGTAATTGATTTAGATACAAAAAGTAATACACGAAAAACTGGTTGGGTTGTAGTTGTAAGATAAAGAAGTTCATTAGTTTTTTCTACGCCCCTCTAACACAATAAATGGAGCAATTTTGATACCCCAGCCTCCTAAAATATGAATCAATTGATTGACAAATCCAGCAATAACATACTTCAATCCTTTTTCAGAAGAATTGTAAAAACCCAAATGAAGTAGCAAAGCAGTTTGATGTTTTGTGTAAATTCTTCGGTATTCTTGAACTGTTAATAGCCTTTCTGTCCAGCTACCAGTAATGGGGTCGCAAGTATTGGTAGCATGTTCTATGGCTATTGGAAGTGTGTTGGTTTTTAAATAAACATCTACAGCTTTTTCAATATCATCTTTTCTTAACCCTCTTGTTCTTATAGCAAGTTGCTCAATATTATTTTCTGCTATCGAAGGATGATAAGCTTGTATAATTCTTTTTCTAACCTCTAAAAAACAAATACCAGCCCATTCATTTTCTTGTGCTGTTTGAAAAGCATTGCTATCTTCTAACTCATCTTTTAACTGCAATTTTTTTAGTTGTTTCGACTTAAACCAATTTTCAGCAACTGAAGCTGTTGTAAAAACAGTGATCATTTGCTTATTTATACTGTACAAGTTATCAAATAAGTGATTTAAATTGTACACATGTTCAATTACATCTGTACCCACAACAATGTTCAATTGCTTATTAGAAAAGTGTTTAACCAATGTATCTTCGTTACCAATAATCCAACCATCTAACTCAATATTTAACTGTTTACTCAGTTGTTGTGCTGCCAATAAAAAACTAGCACTTACATCGCTTGCATACACTTGTTGTACACCACAAAATTTTGCAAACAATGCCAGCAAACCATTACCAGTACCAAAGTCTAGCAAAGCCACATTGGTTGAGTTGGTTGCCGCAAATGCCTTTTCTAGAACATACGCATAAATGCGTAAATAATGCTCTTTATGTTGCAACAGCGTTTGTAAATACTGCTGTGCATAAGCATCATGGGTTATGGCAGCAGGTACAACAGTATTCAATTGCTGTACAAAAGCAGGTATAAAATTTTTAAATGGTTGCATTTATCTTTTTTCGAATAACCACCAAAGTTTTTTTCGTGGCTTCACTGTATAATTTTTCTTTACATAACTCTCAATATGATCAATAGCTTCATCAAAATCATCAGTTAACAAAACCAATTTCATATCTTCTTGGGATATCGTTTTCTCTTCAATCATTAATTGAATATAATCTAACAATGGTTGAAAATATTTTTTACCATACAATACTACTGGAAAATCGTTAATGGTTTTTGTTTGTATTAGTGTTAAGGTTTCAAACAACTCATCCATTGTACCAAATCCACCTGGTAAAATAATAAATGCGTAAGAATATTTTACCAGCAACACTTTTCGACTGAAAAAATAATTAAAGGTGATACTCTTGTGTATGTAAGGATTTTCTTTTTGCTCAAAAGGCAATTTAATATTGCAGCCCACACTTTCTCCACCATTTTCAAAAGCACCTCTGTTGGCAGCTTCCATAATTCCTGGTCCACCGCCTGTCATGGTTGTAAAACCCAATGCTGCTATACGTTTACCAAACTCTCTTGCAGCAATATAATAGGCATGATCTTCTGTAAAACGAGCACTGCCAAATACAGTAATACATGGCCCTACAAAGTGCATTGTTCTAAATGAATAGATAAATTCTTTAAATATTTTCCACGCAAAGCCCAGCTCATACATTCTTGGTTTGGGACCATCTAAATACACAGCTTTTTTTGCTGGAATGATTCTTTCTTTATTCATACATTAAAAAACTATTTACAAGTATTACAGAACTATTGTAAGTTTAAAAAATGAAAAAAGCATTGGTACTTTTTCTGGCATTAAAAATATGCATTGCTGCGAATACGCAAACAAAAATGCGTATCGACAGAATTCAAACTACCACAAGCTGTAGCAATACTTTCGATTTTTTAAACAATGCTGTTGTAAAACAAACCGTTTTACAGCATATTAGCAACGCAGTAAATCAATATTGGAATTTACAAGCAGAAGATTTAGATAATACAGAAATTAATACTAAAATAAAACCCAATGGCAGCATTAGTAACGAACGTATAAATACTGCTTTAATTAAACCTGAATTTAACGGTTGGCACTTGTCATTGCATTTAAACGAAAATCAACCCAATTATTTATTAAATATTTTAGGTAGTACAACCGATGCTATTGAACTTATTCCACTTACCACTTCTATTATCGAAGTACAGCTTTGCCTAAAAGATAATAGTGGTGTAGTGCAACATAAAAACAATGCTTACTTCATTATAAAGGCTAATAATAAAAATGCATTTGGATACCCCGACTGGAACTATTCATTATCACCAACTGCCTTTACCGACTTTGTAAAACAATCTATACACATGCTCATTGATAGCAGTAAAACTATCTTACCTATAAATATTGTGGTTGGTGGTGCAGCTTTGTTTACAGATAATTTTATTATGCCAGCAACAGTAAATAAAACAAGAATATTTCCCGAAATAAAAAAAGATTTTATACAATATACCTATGCAGACTCTTCAAAAAAATTATTACGCTTTATAGAGCCTGTTATTTATATCATGAATTTAAAAAAGAAAGCCGATGCTCAATATACACAGCAGTTTGTAGCTGCTTTAAAGCATAGAAAAGAAAATATCAATTACAAATACTGTTTTGCAGAACAAGAATTTAGAAGTGTGTTAAGTAACAATAACTATACCTGCAAAACCTTTGTAGCCATTAACGACGATGCTTTTAATATTGCTTTAAATGGCTTTAAATACCTGCCAGGCAATTTGCATTATTTTTTAGCCGATAAAGACACAGTAGCCACATTTTCGATTGAACAAAATATTCTTTCTCCAAACAAAGAGGTGTACTTAAATAAAATATACAACGGTGTCGACTCTTCTTTTCAATTAACACAAAATGCAGCAACTGCTAAACGAACTATTACTTATAATTTACAAATAACAGGTACACTTAAAAATACACCTTTCGAAATTTTATCTTCGGCATCGAATACACTTAAAGAAATTTATTACAATAATAAATTAGTGTGTATTGCTCGTGGCGAAAATTTACCCGATGCATTTATTTTATTGGATACCAATTTACCAGCCAATATTTTTGAACAATTATTAATGATGGCATTTTTTAAAACTCCATGATATGCGTATTATTTCGTACAACACCAATGGCATAAGAGCTGCCATGAAAAAAGGATTAATTGAGTGGCTGCAAACCAATCCAGCAGATATTATTTGTATTCAAGAAATTAAAGCCAATGTAGAAGATGTAGATGTAAAAGCCATAGAGGCATTGGGTTTTGAAACCTTTTGGTTCTCTGCACAAAAAAAAGGATATAGCGGTGTTGCTGTTTTTACAAAAATAAAACCCGACTTGGTGGAGTACGGAACAAAGATTGAACAAAGTGATTTTGAAGGTCGTGTCATTCGTTTAGATTTTAAAGACATCACTTTATTAAACGCCTATTTCCCAAGTGGTACAAGTGGCGATGAACGCCAAACCTATAAATACCAATGGCTCGATGAAATGTTTACTTATGTGCAAGCATTGAGAAAAAAAAGAAAGAAAATTATTCTCACCGGCGATTACAATATTGCACACACCGATATAGATATTCACGACCCAAAAGGCAATAAAAATTCATCGGGGTTTTTACCTGAAGAAAAAGCTTGGATGACTAAATTTTTGAACAATGGCTGGATAGATAGTTTTCGATTTAAAAACCCCGATACCAAAGGGGCTTACAGTTGGTGGAGCCAACGTTTTCCAAGTGTACGTTTACAAAATAAAGGCTGGCGTATCGATTATATTTGTGTTACCGATACCCTTAAAGAAAGTATTAAAGAAGCAGCCATTTTTCCCGATGTAAAACATAGCGATCATTGCCCTATTTATGTAGAATTAAGTATTTAATTGGGGCTATAAGCTGCACAACATCAATCAACTGTTGTTACAGCTTTTCACAAGTAGTTATGCAAAAGCATAAGCTACTTTGCTGCAATCTGGCAGCCATTAAACTGTATAACATTGCTGAGCATTGAAAAAAATGTACAAGGGTGCCCTGCTATTCAGCAGGATTTACAACAACGCAACAAAAGCTGAGTTTTGTACCACAGTTCACAACCATAAAAAGCTATCTACAGTTAATAAAATCTTATTGTCTCATTGAGCTTGTCGAAGTATTGTTTTTTTGACAAACTCAACCAAATAACAGAATAACAAAAAAGAAAATCAAAAAAGAAACCATGTTTATTTATAACGTTACCACCAAATTAGAGCATTCGATACATGAACCTTGGGTCGAATGGATGAAAAGCAAACATATACCCGATGTTATAGCAACCAATTGCTTTGTAAAATACCAATTTGTACGTTTAAGAGACATTGATGAAACAGATGGATTAACCTATGCGGTACAATATTTTGCAGAAAGTAAAGCCGATTATAACCGTTACATCGAACTGCATGCACCGACTTTAAGAGAAGAAGCAAATAGAGCCTGGGGCAATAAATTCATGGGTTTTAGAACATTAATGGAGGTTGTGGATTGAGTGTGGATAGATTTTTAAATAGATTTTTGTTGTACCAAATCTTTCCTATATTAATCTAAAAGCCTTATTGGCACTGTATTTCAGCAACAATCTCTTAAAACCCTTTATTTATAAGGCTTTCAAGAGATTTGATAGAAAAATAAACAAGTATTTAAATAGCAGCATTTTTATCAAATCCTTTGCCTGTAAGGGTTTTAGCATGTACCAACAAATGAAATTGAAGAGAAAAAATTTTGCTTGTTAGTAAAAGCAGATAAATTTGTTTTCTCAAATAAAAAACACTTTTTAAAACACAATTATTATGAACAAAGCTGAATTGATTGCTCAGATTGCAGAAGATGCTGGAGTAACAAAAACACAAGCAAATGCTGCTTTAGATTCTTTTGTAGCTACAGTAACAAAAACATTAAAAAAAGGCGATAAAGTAACTTTAGTTGGTTTTGGTACTTTCTCTGTTTCTAAACGTGCTGCTCGTACAGGTCGTAATCCTCAAACTGGAGAAGCTATTAAAATTAAAGCTAAAAAAGTAGCTCGTTTTAAAGCTGGTAAGGAATTAAGTGCTAAAATCTAACCTAGATTTGGCTCTGATAAAAAAATCCTGTCGGTTTCGGCAGGATTTTTTTATTTTCGCCAACTATCATTCACTAAAATAAATAGAACTATCATGGGTAGAGGTGACAAAAAAACTGCAAAGGGCAAACGCTTTAAGGGCTCTTTCGGTAAAAGCAGACCACACAAAATTGCGGTTGCTGGTAAAAAAGCAGAAACAAAAGCTTCTTAATTTAAACATAGAAGCATCAACTTTTTAATCCTGCCTCTTTTAAGGGGTGGGATTTTTTATTTTAATTAACAACCATGTGTAATATATTTATAGTAAAAAATTATTGTATGAAAAAAATATTCATTTGCTCATTATTGATTTTCCCAGCTTTAGTATTTGCACAAAAAAATACTAATAGCGATAGTGTAATTAGCAGCAATCATAGATTTATGGCTTATTGGGGCGTTTCTTATAACAACCAATCATTTAATAACCTAAATACTACAATTGCAAGCTTAGGAAATTTATACGAAAAAACTCCACAGAGTATTATTGCTTGGAACTTAGGTTACTTGAATGAAAGTGATCTAATATTATTTAAAACAAATATTGGTTTTGGAAGGGGTACAAAGGGTAATAGTGAAAGAAAAAATACAGTTATCAACTATTTTACAGGGAGTTGGGATATTGGTATAAACCTGTCGAAAGGTAAAAACACGAGAATCTCTCCATTTGCAGGATTAGGGGGCAGCTCTTTTACAGTTACACTAAATAAAGATTTAGCCAATATTAATTTTAATGATGTACTACAGTCGAGTTCAATTCAAGCAAATACAACACCAGTTAAAATTAGCAATATGTTTTTTAATTATCGGGTTGGTTTAGCTGTAGATTTTTTTAATCCCAAAAACAATAATCAAGCCTTAAGTTTATTTGTATTGTACTGTGGTAGTTTTAAAAATAGAAGTTGGAAAGTGAATATGGAACAGCAAGTTGCCAATGCTCCCATTGATGGATTAAGTCAGCTTAATGCAGGTATCAACTTTATGATGCAGTATAAACGCAAGAAGAAAACAGTATAAAAAATTTATCGACTTTTCACTTCTTCAAACTGTTCATCATAATCGGTACGAATGGTTTTAAACCATCTATCCCACCATAAAAAATACAAACCATAATTACCTTTAAAATACTGATGGTGCTGGTTATGATTAACAGACGTGTTAACCCATTTACCAATAATGGTTTTATTAAATCCTTTTGGATACAATTCCCAACCCAAATGCCCATATACATTGTACACCATCATTAGTAAAAAGAAAAAGAATAAATGATAACGACATAAAGGCATGCAAAAAATAAATAGCACAACAATACCCACTTCTACAACAGCTTCTAATGGATGAAAAGCTAATGCCGTCCAAGGTGAAGGATTGGTGCTTTTATGGTGTATTAAATGCACGTATTTAAACAACTTTGGATGATGCATTAAACGATGGGCAAAATAAAAATAAGCATCATGTACAAACAGCATTATAGGAAAAGCCAGCCAAAACCAAAGTTTGCCATACGCATTCATATCAGCATAAAATAAGGTGTACTGACGTATATCGGTATTCAGTAAAAAATAAGGGACAAACGAAAAAATTACAATCGTTATACTTGAGTATGCAATTTCTCTTTGATAATCTTTAAGCTCTGGTATTCTTAGCTGTATCTTTTTATAAGCGATTTTATTCTTTTTAATAATGTACCAAACTAAAAATGCCAATCCTGCAATAATATAGTAGCGAAGTGCAATGATTAAAAAGAAGTCGAACCATGTTCTTGTTGTTGGCATATTACTAAGTTAACGATAATAGAAACCTATTTACACAGGTTGCAAAAGTATTATTCAATTGGTATAGAACCTAACGAATATCTAAAGTTTAAAAGCTGACAAATGGAATCAATTTTATAAACAGTAAGTTTGCCAACATCTACAACTAATCATTATGTCGTTTTCATCGTTGGGTTTATATGCTACATTGTTAAAAAAGCTTACTGCTTTGGGTTATACAGAAGCTTATCCTATACAGCAACAAGCCATTCCTGCCATTTTAAAAGGGAAAGATGTTTTGGGAATTGCACAAACAGGTAGTGGTAAAACTGCCAGCTTTGTGTTACCTATTTTACAGCAGTTTGAAGCAAAGCCTGTAGCTAAAAACCGATTTATTAAAGCATTAATTTTGGTACCAACAAGAGAATTAGCTGTACAAGTTGGCGATGTGTTTAAGTTGTTTGCAGATGTTATGCCACGTAAGACCAAAGTTATGTCAGTTTATGGAGGCGTTTCCATCAACACACAAATGATGAATTTACAAGGGGTAGAAATTTTAGTGGCTACACCAGGTAGATTGTTGGATTTGGCAGATAACAATGCCATGAACTTATCTGAAATTGACATTTTAGTTTTAGACGAAGCCGATAAAATGCTGAACATGGGTTTTAAAGATGAAATGGCCAACATTTTAAAACTACTTCCCGAGAAAAGACAGAATTTGTTGTTCTCTGCAACACTTGGTAAAGAGATTAATACCATTACAGAAATTTTGTTGCACAATCCCGTAAAAATTGAAGTTGAAGAGGAAAAACAAAACCTCGATTTAATTACACAAACTTGTTACCAAGTAACTGAAGATAGAAAAGGACCATTGCTCAGGTATTTAATTAAACAACACAACATGACGCAAGTGTTGGTGTTTTGTTCATCTGTTCACCGTGCAGATGCAGTTGTAGAAAAACTTACCAAACATGGTGTTGAAGCTGCTGCAATGCACAGCAAAAAAAGCCAAGGTGCAAGAACCGATGCTTTACACAACTTTAAAACTGGCAAACTAAAAGTATTAGTAGCAACCGATTTGGCTTCACGTGGTATTGATATTCAGTTTTTACCTTACGTTATTAATTACGAGTTACCCCGTTCTCCAAAAGATTACATTCATCGCATTGGGCGTACAGGTAGAGCAAGTAATGCTGGCTCAGCATTTTCATTGGTTGCCGAAACCGAACAACATCATTTTTCAGTTATTGAAAAAAAAATGAAAAAGAAAGTAGAACGAATAGAAACAATTGATTTTGATTTGAAAGGCTATTAATAGCCAGATTAAGTAAATTCATGTTTTATCATACACATTGTGGTTGTGCAACTGCATAAAGCGATTCATTTGTTCTTCGCCAAACCTTGTCCAACCAAATTTCTCATACAAGCCATGAGCATCTTTGGTGCCCAATAACCACCTTCTCAATCCTTGTAATTGAGGATAAGCATGGATGGTTTGAATGAGCCATTTAGATAGGCCTTTACCTCTATGTTCAGGTAAAATAAATACATCTGCCAAATAAGCAAAAGTGGCTTTGTCAGTAATTAATCTTGCAAAACCAATTTGTACATCATTGCAATAGACTCCAAAACACAATGAGCCTTCAATTGATTGTTTTAGCACCTCAATTGGTATGTTTTTAGCCCAATAAGACTCTTGAGCAAGATACTGATGAATAACTTCAATTTGAAGTAAAGAAGGGTTGGTACTAATCGTATAATCAGCAAATTGAGTTTCGTAAAAATTATTCATTGAAGAGTTTTTTATACAAATTTTCTCCAGAAATAGCTATTATTTCTCCTGGTTGTAAAGTGCCTAAAGTTAGCTCTTCAATTCGATACCTTATTAAACGTAAAGTAGGAAAACCAACCTTGGCTGTCATCTTTCTTACCTGCCTGTTTTTACCTTCTTTTAAAACTAATTGAATCCACGGTGCAGGAATATTTTTTCTGAATCGTATGGGTGGATTTCTATCTACAACATTTGGATCTTGTTCAAATATTTTGCAATGTGTTTTTTTAGTAGCGTACAGTTTTCCATCAACACTAATAGTAACACCAGTATTTAATTGTTCAATTGCTGTTGGTGTTATTGCACCATCAACTTGTACCCAATATTCACGTTCATGTTCAAATGACGGATGCAGTAAACGATGGTTTAATTTTTTATCATTCGTTAAAATTAATAAGCCTTCACTATCATAATCTAAACGGCCAATTGGATATACATCTTTAGGTACAATAAAAAAATCAGCCAATGTTTTTTTATCTCCTTCTTTAGAAAATTGACAAAGTGTATTGAATGGTTTGTATATAATAAAGTAGTGAAACATGCTAAAATAAAAAGTGCCGCAGATGCGACACTTTATATATGGATGGGTTAGTAAGTACTGGGAAATAAATTTCCCACCACAATAATAAAAAGAGTTTCTGCGGAAACAAAAAAAAAGAATAACAATTTTATTCACATTTTTTTAGCCACTGTGAATTCAACATACCAATTTAAGTAGTGCTATTAACATGTTACCATACAAGAAAATGATTCATTTGTTTATACAAATTAAATTGTAATACGCTGAAATAATTATGAATAAAGGGTTTCAGCTTGTATAACCAATAATTAAAAAACGATAACGTCTAATTAGTTGTTGTATAAATACATAACAAACCGATAAGTAAAACACGTAAAAAAAACCTGCGGATAAATGAAAATAATTTCTAAAAAAAATTAAGCAAAGCATAAAAAATGAAGCAATCAACATACTAATCAAAATATGTGAGCATATTTCTGTAACTATTTTTTTATGCATAAGCTTGTATAAAAGAAATACAACTGTAGATAAAATTGAACTTACAAACAAAGTAGACTGCAAAGAAAAATGTATGCTTAAATTATTAAGTATTGTAGTAATAAAAAATAAATTCAGTAAAAGGCAAACTGTAATAAACATCCATCTCCAAAAAAAATTAAAGTCGGGTGTACAATCAAAATTTGCACTTGCCGTAGGTGTACTTGCAACAATTATTTTTCGATTGTAAGAAATAAGTTTGTATAATTTTTTTACCAACCAGTTAATCAATTGAATATTTAAAATTGGTTTGATGAAGAAAATTTTTTGTTGCAAAATTTCAGCCATAGCATCTACTCCATATTTTACTTCACCTGTTTTTAAATCAATTAATGGTATTTCATGTTTCGCTTTTTGCCAATCAATTTTAAATTGTTGCATATTCACTTCGGTAAAAGAAATTCGATTTTCTTTTTGTAAAAAACCTCCCTTTACAAATGCTGTTGTATAGGCTTTACAAAGTGGACAATTATCGTCGTAGATAATGGCTTTGTTAAATGTGCTTTTTTTCATAACCATTGCTTTAATAACCTAAAACTATACATTAATTTTCTTTATTTTCAATATTTATTGAAAATAAAGAAAATTTAACAATTTTAACTTGTAACTGTACCTTTGCCGAAATTTAATTATGCAATTTCCTTCACCGATTGCGGCCTCTTGGGTTGCCGAATTAATTGGAGCAACACTTTTGGGCAAAAAAGATGCTTTTACTACAGGAATTAATGAGATTCATAAAGTTGAACATGGTGATTTATGTTTTGTAGATCATCCCAAATATTACGACAAATGTTTAAATAGTGCAGCCACATTTATTATAATTAATACTACCGATGTAATTATTCCTGAAGGAAAAACTTTGCTGGTAGTAAATGAGCCTTTTGAAGCTTACTTAAAAATTGTACAACATTTTCGTCCGTACACAGTACAAACAAACTCCATAAACCCTACTGCTGTTATTGGAGAAGGCTCTGTTGTAATGCCCAATGCTTTTGTAGGTCATCATGTAACAATTGGCAAAAACTGTTTAATACATCCCAACGTTGCTTTATTAGATTATACTGAAATTGGCGACAATGTTGTAATACAAGCTGGAACAGTAATAGGCAGCGATGCGTTTTATTACAACACCAAAAAAAATAGGGATGTATGGTATAAAAAAATGGTGAGTTGTGGTAAAGTGATTATACAAGACAATGTAGAAATAGGAGCAGGCTGTACTATTGATAGAGGTGTTACAGCCAGTACCATTATAGGCAAAGGCACTAAAATGGATAATATGGTGCATATTGGTCATGATACGGTTGTGGGCAAAAACTGTTTGTTTGCTGCACAAGTAGGCATTGCTGGTGCAACTACTATTGAAGATGGTGTTACACTTTGGGGTCAAGTTGGTGTTAGCAAAACTCTGACGATTGGAGCCAACGCTGTTGTATTGGCACAAAGTGGTGTGCCTTCATCATTAAAAGGTGGTAAAACCTATTTTGGCTATCCTGCAGAAGACGCAGCTGTAAAACGTAGAGAATTGGTTTGGGTTAAACGAATACCTGAGCTATGGAAAAAAGTAATGGAATAATAATCATAGAGCCACATTTAAAATGTGGCTCTATGATTTTAGAAAAGCTTATTTCAATTTTTCTAACATCGTTTTTGCGTTTTCATTTTTTGGGTTTATTGCCAATACTTTTTCATAGTTTAACTTGGCCAGCGTTTTGTTTCCAATTATAAAATAAGCTTCGCCTAAACTATCAAATACATTTTCATTATCGGGGTAAATCAATGTATTTAGTTTAAACACATTAATGGCTTGCTTGTATTTTTTCTCTGCCATTAGTACATAGCCCAATGCATTAAACTCTCCTGCATGTTTACAAATTGGTTTATATTTTTCAGCAAGCGTTGTTAATGTAACATCATCGAGTTTTGTATTCTTGATTTTTAATTGTTGCCATTTCAGCAAAGCCTGATACTTAGACACATACTTGTTTTTAGAAAGAATAACCAATAAATCTTTTTCCAAGCTTTCGATGGGTGACTCTACAATTCTATTGATTTCTGTATCATTTTCATAAACAATAAATGTAGGTACATGATGAATAAACTTTTTTCTTTCTTCGTGCTGTGGACTTTGCTTGTATTGTTTTTCATCGTTGTTGACAAAAACCAATTGAATATTGCTTGTATCGAACGAGGCTGCTTGTAGCAACTTCATCATTCTGGGAACTTCTCTTTTACTATCGCCACACCAACTACCTAAAAATATTTCGATTTTTTTATTGGCTAACAAGGGTTTTAGTTGAGGCAATACTGATGAATCTACAGTATATACATTGAAAGATTTATCGTACCATTCTTTGTAACTACTTTGTTGCATTGCATTAATAGAGCAATGACCTAGTAAAATGGTTTGCTTGTTTTGATTAACAACTTCAGAATTTTGAATTGGTGTTGAAGTTGGGGCAATATGTTGGTTGCAGGCAGTAAAAAATACTGCCATTGCAACGATGAATAATTGTTTCATTGTTGTAATTTTTTTAATTAATTATAAGTGCACAACAGTAAAGCTCAGCATTGGGCTAACTGTACAAGGGTGCCCTGCTGCAAAGCAGGATTTTTCAACGACGCAACCACAGTTACATAGTAATTCTGCAGCTGGAATCCCAATAAAAAAAGTATAAAAATTTATACTGTAAATAACAATGAACAACAGGGAGGATGAAATATTGAGTTAGCTGTTAACAAAGAATTATAAGGAGACTGATACTGCTGAAACGCTTTATTAGTAGCACTTTCAACCAATAGTGAAGTTTGATAAACATTATTAACCGTGTACTTCCAATCGGTTTGTTGTACAATTTCTTTGTGCTTATCGGGCAGGCTTTGAGTATTGCTTTGTTGAGGTGTAGTTGTTAGTTTACAATCACAATCGGGCTTGCTATTCAGTTTTGCAATTAGCTCACATTCGCTGTATGCCAATATACTTGCAATATTGGGAGCATACAACGCAAAAGCAAGTAGTATGGTAATTATTCTTTGCACAAGAGTTACAAGTTATGCATTTGTTTTAACTCGGCACAAATTCTTTCAATTGAATTTTGTAAAGGCGTATATGAAAAATCAGGTAAATATTTTTTCAACTTAGTATTATCAAAACTCACTTTTGCCTGAGCAGTTTTAGTTGTTTCTTTAGTAAGCAATGGTTCTTTTCCTGTTAATTTTCCTTTCAATGCTTCCAATCGCCAAACAATAGCTGCAATAAATGGCGTTACTTTTTTGTGTGGTGGTTTTTTATTAAAAGCAGCAGCTATTTGATAAAATAAATTTTTATACGATGTTGTTTCGGCACTTAAAATAAATCGTTGTGCTACAATATTGCTTTTCATTAATTGTATCATAGCATTAGCAACATCAACCACATCTACAAAACCAGTTGTGCCTTCTGTATACCAGGGAAATTCATTGTACACGGTCTTGAAAATTTTAGCTGAACCCTTATCCCAATCGGCACTTCCTAAAATAATAGTTGGATTTACAATTACCGCATTCAAGCCTTCACCAATGCCACGCCACACCTCCATTTCAGCTAAAAATTTACTTTTGCCATATTCACTGTTGCTGGTTTCTTCTGTCCAGTTCATAGATTCATCAATGGGCTTATCTTCTCTAATTCTACCCAAAGCAGCAACAGAACTTACAAATAATAACTTATCAATATTTGCATTTAAACAAGCATTTACCACATTGGCTGTTCCTTCAATATTAGTTTTGTGTAATGCTTGTTTTTGTTTGGGATTAAATGAAACAATGGCTGCACAATGGTAAACCTGTTTAACACCTTGCATGACTTCTTCTAAAGCAACAATATCTAAAATATCGGCTTTTACCCAATCAATCAATACATGTTCAAAAGGAATAGAGCTTCGGTATAAAGCCTTTATCTTTTGCTGTTGAGCAATAAGTTGTTGTATTAATTGGGAGCCCACTAATCCGGTTGCTCCTGTTACTAAAATCATGCATTGATATTTGGGATGGAAATGTAGTAAACTAATTGCAATTATTGCAAATACCGCTTACCACAACATCGGTTCTTTTTTCTTGAAAGCCTGCTGGTAATAAAACCTGAGGAGAAGTTACATGATCTAAACAGTAGGTAACACTACAACTGTCGCAAATAAAATGCACATGATTATCCTGGTGATGTCCTTGTGTACATTCATCTTTACACAATGCATATAAAACTGAATTATCAGCTGTTGGAATCGTATGAATAATGCCTTTATCTACAAAGGTTTGAAGCGTTCTGTATATAGTCACTCGATCAAATAAATCACCAGTTTTTTTCTCAATATCTGCATGAGCCAATGCACCATTGCTAAACTGAAACAATTCCAGAATTTTTTTTCTGCTATCGGTTACGCTCAGTTGATTGCGTTTTAAAATATCCAATAAAGTTGTGCTCATACTTTTTTAATTAAACATGCCATTGCTGAAATTTTTGCCTATCGGTTTTTCTTTCAGCAAATCTTTAATGTCTTTTTTTAATTTCTCTAGTTCTTCTTCTTTTAAACCATCATACACCTGACCACGAACAACTCCATTTTTATCTACCAATGCAAAAAACTGTGAGTGCATAAAATCATCTTCAATATTATTTACTACATTTTTGGGATCATCTATTCCATAACTAAAACGTGCAATATTGTATAAGCTGTCTTTTCTGCCTGTTAAGAAAACCCACTTCTTGGTATTTACTTTTAAAGAGTCGGCATAGTGTTTCATTTGTGGTACAGAATCTCTTTTTGGATCGCAGGTATGCGATAAAATTAAAAAATCAGATTCATCTTTGAAAGCGTCGTAAATTTTACGCATATTATTGTTCATTCGTGGGCAAATGCTTGGGCAGGTTGTAAAAAAGTATTCTGCCACATACACTTTTCCCTTAACGTCGGCATTGGCAAACACAGAACCATCTTCTTTTAAAAATGAAAATGATTGAACGGTTGATCTTTTTTGTAATCTACTTTGGTTAAACGTATCTGTAAATGCATATAAGCCAACCCAAAATAACAATACCAAAACACCAAAAAAGCCTGCGTAATACAATAGTTTTTTATTCATAATAATACAACAAAAATACAGAGGCTTTGGTTGCTATTACTAAGGAAAGAAAAATTTTTGCAACAAAATTGCAATTATTATCTTTGCACACTTTATGAATTTTAAGATCAACTGGGATGCGTTGGGAATTACCACTTCAATAGCTTGTGCTATACACTGTGCAGTATTGCCTTTGGTGCTATCCAGTTTGCCTTTATTTGGGGTGAATATAATTGACAATGTTGGATTTGAATATTTTATGATAGGCCTAGCTTTTGTGGTTGGTACCTACTCACTATATCATGGTTTTAAAAAACATCACCATAGCCTGAGGCCTTTTTTAATGTTTAGTACTGGTATTGCACTATTAATTGGTAAGCAAATTTGGCATGCACAACAAATTTGGTTTTTAGTTCCTGCTGTTGTGCTAATTGTGGTTGCTCATTTTATTAATTATAAATCTTGCAGGGTGCACAATCATGCTCATAGCGATGATTGTAACCACTAAAATTTTACTTCCTGTTTTCATGTATTACCTTTTCTTGCAAGCCAAAAAATTTGCAACATTGTTTCATTTTTCATACATTTGCAACATTGTTTCATTTATAGAATCGTAGAATAAGCATGTTCCAAGCAATTAAAAAATTACCCGTAACTGTTTTAAGTGGCTTTTTAGGTGCCGGTAAAACAACTCTATTAAACTATGTTTTACATAATAAATTAGGCCTAAAAGTAGCGGTGATTGTAAACGATATGAGCGAAGTAAATGTAGATGCTCAATTGGTTAAAAATGAAAATACGCTAAACCGAACAGAGGAAAGATTGGTTGAAATGAGCAATGGTTGTATTTGTTGTACACTAAGAGAAGATTTATTAATTGAAGTTGAAAAGTTGGCGAAAGAAAATAGGTTTGACTATTTATTAATTGAAAGTTCCGGCATTAGCGAACCCTTACCAGTTGCCCAAACTTTTACCTATCAAGACGATGTTAAAGGAATTGACTTAAGCAAAATCAGTCGTTTAGATACATTGGTAACAGTAGTAGATTGTTACAATTTTATAAAAGATTTTGGTAGCATTGAAACCTTAAAAGATAGAAATGCAACTGATATGCAAGACGATTACAGAACCATTGTAAATCTACTTACCGATCAAATAGAGTTTGCTAATGTGATTATTTTAAACAAAACCGATTTGGTTAGTCTTACAGATTTAGGTACACTCAAAGCTATTATTAGCAAACTGAATAGCCAGGCAACGATAATTGAAAGTAGTTTTGGTAAAATAGACTTACATGCAATCTTAAATACAGGTCTATTCGATTTTGATAAAACTAGCCAAAGTGCTGGTTGGATTGAAGAATTAAATAAGCCACATCATACACCAGAAACAGAAGAATATGGCATTAGTTCATTTGTATTTAGAAGCAAACGACCATTTCACCCAGAACGTTTTTGGAATTATTTGAATAACGACTGGCCTGCTAATGTAATAAGAAGCAAGGGCTTATTTTGGTTAGCCTCTAGGCAGGCCGATGCTTTAAATTGGAGTCAAGCTGGCGGTAGTTTACGTGCAGAAAAAGCTGGTGTTTGGTGGGCTAGTATGCCTTATAAGGATAGAATTCGATATGCATCGTTTGTAGAAAACCAGCAAGAAATAGAATCAAAATGGGATAAACGTTTTGGTGATAGATTAAACGAATTGGTAATAATTGGGCAAGCTATCAATAAAAACAGCATTATGTTAGAATTAGAAGCCTGTTTATGTAATGCAGAAGAAGTAGAGCACATGCAAAAGGGACTACTTTTTAAAGACATGTTTCCGATTTATAATTAAAGATATTTGCTCATTTAAAAATAAATTTTAGATTTGTCTAAAATATTATTTTGAAGAGTCTCACTATATTTTTAGCTATAGCTATAAATAGCACTATTGGTTTTACACAAACCATCAAAGGAAAAGTTGCAGATAAAACTACGGGTAAGGGCATTGCTTATGCTGTAATTGCAAATACACAAACCAAAACCATTAGCGATAGTGCAGGTAATTTTGTATTACCTACACCACTTATTAAACAAACAATCAGTGTAAGTTCAATTGGTTATTATCCACTTAAAACATCATTTAGCAGTACTGATACTTTGTTGTTTTTTTTACAGCCTATTGCATCTAATTTAGAAGAAGTGGTGGTTACAGGAACTTTAAAAGAAGTAAGAAAAAGTGAAAGTCCTGTACCAGTTGAAATTTTCACACCAGCATTTTTCAAAAAAAATCCGTCGAGTTGTGTATTCGATGCTTTACAAAATGTAAATGGTGTTCGCCCACAGCTGAACTGTAATATTTGCAATACTGGTGATATTCATATTAATGGTTTAGAAGGCCCATATACCATGGTTTTAATAGATGGAATGCCCATTGTAAGTAGTTTATCAACGGTTTATGGTTTAAGTGGCATACCCAATAGTTTGGTAGAAAGAATTGAAATTGTAAAAGGACCTGCGTCGTCTTTGTATGGTAGTGAAGCAATTGGAGGTTTAATTAACATCATTACTAAAAATGCAACTACAGCTCCAAAGTTGAGTGCTGATGTGATGGCTACATCTTATCAGGAATACAATGTTGATTTAGGTTTTAAACAAGCAATTGGTAAAAAAGCTCAATTGCTTACAGGAATAAACACCTATTACTATAACCATATTGTAGATGAAAATAACGATCAGTTTACCGATATAACCTTGCAACAACGCTTTTCAATTTTTCAAAAATGGAATTTCAGCCGCAGGCAAAACAGAGTTTTTAATTTAGCTGCAAGATATTTTACTGAAGACCGTTGGGGTGGAGATACACGTTGGAATAAAACATTTAGAGGTGGCGATAGCTTATATGCTGAAAGCATTTATACCAATCGTTGGGAGTTACTAGGCAATTATCAATTGCCTGTAAAAGAAAAAATGATGTTGTCGTTTTCATACAATAGTCATATACAAGATAGCAGGTATGGAACTACTGTTTTTAATGCTCAACAAAATATTGCGTTTGCTCAATTTACTTGGGATAAAAAAATAAGACAACACGATTTCTTGGTTGGTACAGCGGTACGTTATACTTTTTACGATGATAATACTACTGCAACTACCAATATAAATAATCATAAGAATCAGCCAGATAAAGTTGTATTGCCAGGTATTTTTGTACAAGATGAAATTAGCCTGAATGATAACCACAAATTGTTGATTGGCTTTAGGTACGATAACAATAAAATTCATGGCAACATTTATACACCACGTATTGCGTATAAATGGACGATGAACAACAATAAATCCTTACGTTTAAATGCTGGTACGGGTTTTAGGGTAGTAAATTTATTTACTGAAGATCATGCTGCATTAACAGGTGCAAGAACTGTAGAAATTAAAGATGCACTAAAACCAGAAAAAAGTTACAATGCCAATTTGAATTACACCCATAAAAAATTTACTTCAACTGGCACTATAATTAATATAGACGCAACTGCCTGGTACACGTATTTTACCAACAGAATTATTGCCGATTATGAAAGTGATGTAAATAAAATTATTTACAATAACTTAAATGGCTTCGCAGAAAGTAAAGGCTTTAGCATTAATACAGATATTGCTTTTGCTAATGGTTTAAAAGTTATTGCTGGTGCAACTTTTATGAATGTAGATATTGTAGCCAACAAGCAACGTACACAACAACTGTTAACTGAAAAATTTACTGGCACTTGGGCTATTAGTTACAAAGTAAAAAAACTAAATCTTGCTATTGATTATACAGGTAATGTTTATGGCCCAATGCGTTTGCCATTGTTGGGAGCATTAGATCCAAGGCAACCATTTTCACCAACATGGAGTATTCAAAATATACAATTTACTTGTAGTGGATTTAAACGTTTTGAAATATACGGTGGCATAAAAAATTTACTCAACTGGACACCTTTTAAAACCAGCAATCCATTTTTAATTGCACGTACCAACGACCCATTTGATAAAGATGTACAATACAACAGCAATGGACAAATTATAGCAACATCCAACAATCCTTATGCTTTAAGCTTTGACCCCAATTATGTGTATGCACCATTACAAGGTTTGCGTGTGTTTGCTGGTTTAAGGTATAATTTGAAGTGAGATATAGTAGTGTAAAAACAAATTAACTTCAATCATCATTAAACAGAAGTTTATACTACCTTAGCCTTATGGCATTATTTCAAAAATCAGTATTAAAAAAGTATATCAGTAACATTGATACAGAGTTATTACAAACTGCATGGCAACGGTTTCAATTGCTTTTTCATAATTCTGCCAAACAACAAAACATTAGAAACTCAAAAGAAGAACAATACCAAGAAGGATTTTTAAGAGAACTATTTACCGATGTGTTGGGCTACACATTAAACCCACAGCCCAACTTTAATCTTACAACAGAATATAAAAACGAAAAAGATAATAAGAAAGCCGATGGTGCAATTTTAAATAGTGAACAGGTTGTTGCAGTGATTGAATTAAAGGGAACCGATACTACCGATTTAGCTAAAGTAGAAAGTCAAGCTTTTAGTTATAAAAACAATCAAAAAGGCTGCACTTATGTTATTACATCCAACTTCGAAAAGTTAAGATTATACATTAACGATGCAACAGATTTTGAAGAATTTAACTTGTTTACTTTATCGCAAGAAAGATTTACGTTATTGTATTTGTGCTTACAGAAAGATAATTTACTTGCCCATGTTCCTTTACACATAAAACAAGCATCAATTGCAGCCGAAGAAAATGTAACAAGAAAATTATATGCCGATTATTCGACCTTTAAAAAGAAACTCTACCACAACATTGTAGTCTTAAACCCACAATACGATAAGCTGGTATTATTTAAGAAAACACAAAAACTGTTAGACCGTTTTCTATTTATCTTTTTTGCAGAAGATAGATTGTTATTGCCACCCAATAGTGTAAGAGAAATTTTAAAACAATGGCAACAATTAACCGAGTTAGATAATTATGTGCCACTATACGATAGGTTTAAAAAGTACTTTGGTTACTTAAATACAGGGCATAAAGGAAAGCTATATGAAATTTTTGCCTACAATGGTGGCTTATTTGCAACAGATGAAGTTTTAGAAACGATTATTATTGATGATGATACTTTATACCAAAGCTGTGTAACCATTAGTAATTACGATTTTGATACAGAAGTAGATGTAAATATTCTTGGGCATATTTTTGAACACAGCCTTAATGAAATTGAAGAACTGCAAGCCGAGTTAGATGGAACAGCAATAGATAAAACAAAAACCAAACGTAAAAAAGATGGTGTTTTTTACACACCACGATATATAACCAAATACATTGTAGAAAATACAGTTGGCAGTTTATGCAATGCTAAAAAAGCTGAACTTAAAATTGTAGACGATGAGTTTACAACAGAAAAACGCAAAGCCAATAAAAAGAAATTATTAATACAAATAGATACTTACAGGCAATGGCTATTGCAGTTAACCATTTGTGATCCTGCATGTGGTAGTGGTGCATTTTTAAATCAAGCATTGGATTTTTTATTGGCAGAACATAGATATGTAGATGAGTTAAAAGCCAAACTTTTTGGCGATAGTATTGTGTACAGCGATGTTGAAAAAGAAATTTTAGAAAACAATTTATTTGGGGTTGATATTAACGAAGAAGCTGTAGAAATTGCGAGGCTTAGTTTATGGTTGCGTACTGCACACAAAGGAAGAAAACTAAATAATCTTAGCGATAATATTAAATGTGGCAACAGTTTAATAGACGATGCAACTGTAGCAGGCGATAAAGCATTTAATTGGCAAAAAGAATTTCCACAAGTATTTGGTGAATATGTAGAACTGCCAACAAAAACAATAGCAACAACTTTACAAACAATAGAGTCAATTGCAAGCAATGTAGAAGCAGCTGAAGCAACAATAGAAAATACACTAAACAACAATCACTCTACTGAACATATTACCAATAGAGACAATGCTATTGTAAATACAGATTTTAATATTGTAAACGAACCTGCTGAAGAGTATGGCAATAAAAAAGAAATAAAGAAAGGGTTTGATGTGATAATTGGAAATCCGCCATATGTACCTGCTGAATATATTAGTCGTTCTGATAAAACTTATTTAGAAAACACCTATTATTCTGCATTCGGAAGGCTTAATCTATACCCTCTCTTTTATGAGAAAGCTATAAAAATTTCCAAGTCAAAAAGTAAGATTGGTTTTATTACACCTTACACTCTTTTGAAAAATCAATACTTCATAAACTGTAGAAAGTATATTTTAGAAAACACGTTTATTGATTCAATCGTTGATTTTAAGGGAGTTTCCGTTTTCCCGGACGCAGCTGTTGATGCCATTATTTTAATTATAGAAGTGTCTGCTATAAGCAATAACAGAATTAATATTATTAATGGTATTACTGATTTTGCAGAGGGACTTTTTTGTAAGAAAGAAATATCTCAGAGTTCTTTTTGGAAGATGAGTGACTTGTCTTTTGAGATAAAAGAAAATGGTTTGGATATTGAAAAGATTAAAACAGATACCGCTCAGCTATCGGAAGTTGTAAATTTTAAACAAGGTATTATTACTGGAGATAACAAAAAGATGTTAACGGACTCTCCAAAAAGTAATACTCAAAAAGTTATCACAGGAAGTGACTTTAACAGATACTTACTTTCATGGAACCGGCAATATGTTATTTACGATGAACAACTATTACATCGTCCAAGGAAAAAAGAAATTTTTGAAGTTGATGTTAAAATTTTATTGAGGCAAACAAGCAGCTACCCTATTTGTGCTTTAGACACAAGTAAATTTTATACATTAGATACTGTTCATAATGGTGTAATAATAGATAACTCATTTGATGTAAAATATTTATTGTGTCTTTTAAACAGTAGCTTATTACGACACCTATATGTCAGTAGCATCAACGAAGAAGGTAAAGTATTTGCTCAAGTAAAGATTATTTACGTTGATCCACTGCCAATAAAGAAGTTAACTTTTGAACAACAACTCCCTTTTATAGAAAAAGCCAATATCATGTTGGCAAAAAACGAAGAACTGCAAAAAGTACAAACTAGTTTCTTAAAACTATTGCAAAGCAAGTTTGAAAATCTTCAACTTAATAAAAAACTAAACGATTGGTATAACCTCACTTTTGGTGTCTTTATGAAAGAATTAGAAAAGCAAAAAATAAAATTATCGCTACAAGAACAAGCCGATTGGATGCCTTTTTTTGAAGCAGAAAAAGAAAAAGCAGTAGCCATTTTAGCAACTATACTTGCTACTGACAAAGCCATAGATGCAATTGTGTATACTTTGTATAATTTAACAGACGAAGAAATTAAAATTGTTGAGGCAGCTTAGTATTTAATAAATGTTGCCCAAATAACAGAACCTTGAATGGAGCGTCGCCGTCAACAGAAAAATTGAAATACTGCTGCTGGTTACCACAAATTAAAATTAATTAGGCCCAACTGCATCTTCCACATTAATAACATAATGCAAAGAGTTTACACCTGCTTTTTTTAATCCTTGTTGTAAACGTTCAATGTCTTTTTTAAAATCTTTGCCATCGCCACTATCAAAATCGTTGGCAATTAAATCATCAGCTTCTTTAAGAGCTGCATCAAAATTATCGAGCAACCAAATGTATATCATAGCATTGTTGTAGTAGCTGCTATAACGCATTTTTTTATCTGTTTTATCGCTACCATTATATTTTGTTTTTAATGTATTAAAATAATCGATTACAGCAAGAAAAGTTCCTTTATCTTCTTCGCCAACACCTTCATAAGTTACCCTTGCAGCTGCTTGCTTAAAACGATTCCATATAGCCTGTGTTGCTTCATATTCAGGATGTTTTTTGTTGTTTAAAATCCACAGTTTGGTGTAATAAATTGCTGGTGGAAAACCATATTTAAAATTAAGGCTGCTGGTAATTGATTTTAAGGCTTCACCCATATCTTTTCTTGATAAGTTTCCTCTAATAACCGAACGATTATTATTGTAATAATCTGCTGCATCTTTATGGTTATTGTATTCTGAAGATGTCCAAGTTCTATCATTACTAATCACAGTTTCATTGGTAATCATTACACCTTTATAGTCGGTAACTGTGTACCTAATTGGAAAATTGTACACAATTTGAGCAGCATAATAATATTTGTAACCAGTGATCTTACCATCCTTGTCCTTTACTTCTTCTTTACGCTCAGTAACGTTGGAGGATTTAATAATAAAGTCTCCAAAAAAAGTTTGTACTGCAATATGAGCTTTGTAGGGCAACTGTTTCCAGCCAACAATGGAGATAGAATGGTTAAGTTCATCTTCCATCATAAAGCTTTTTGAAGTGGGGCTACCACCAAACAATAGATTGAATGTATTGTAACTTTTATTTACAGGTGTATTGGGAAAATTGCGGTATTGGGCAGTGAAATGAAAACGATCTAAATCTACTTTTTGTGTAAAACAGTTTATACATACAGTTAACAGCAGTACTGAAAATATTGCTTTCATGCGTTTTGGTTTAGAATGGGAAATTAAGTATTGCTTAGTAAACTAAAAAGTTGACTTGCATAAATGTTTTTATGTTGCCAAAGAACAGAATTTTGAATCCGATAGCTATCGGATAATGCAAAATTGAATCCCGATAGTTATCGGGACTGCTGCTGGCTTAATACAAATAATTATTTTGTTAGCCTGTATTGTACTACTCAACAAGTTCTACAAAATATATGTTTGTATTAGTAGTTAGGATATTTTTGAACGATACCCAAATACAATTGAATACATGTTTAAAGTTTTACTTCAACCATTTCCCTCTTACAGCTCTGATAAAAAAACCATCAACATGTGTTTGTTTGCTGCCTGCTGTGTATTTGGTATTTTGTATTTTTTACAGCCTTTTGGCATGAACTCATTGCCTGCAAAAAAACAGTTGGAACTTGCTTTAAAATTTGCACTGGTAACTGGCATTATTTCATTAATGATTACTTATGTATTGCCTAAATTAATTCCTCAGGTTTTTGATGAAAAGCACTGGAAAGTAATTCATGAAATTGTTTTTTTATTGTTCTTGTTGTTTTGCATTGCCTTGGGCAATGCTGGGCTAATTATGTTTTTAAATAAAACTGGCTTTAGCTGGACTTTATTAAAAGTCATGTGTGTTTATACGGTATTAATTGGTTTCTTGCCTATTACAGTTTCTGTTTTAGTAAAGCAACAACGATTGCTAAAAAAATATTCGGCTGGTGCTGTGCAATTAGATGCCATTATTCATAAACATGAACAGATTGAACCAATTGTTGAACCAGTTGCCGAAAAAAATGAATCGGCAACTGAAGTTATCATTTCAAAAATTGAACTTATTGGCGATGGTAGCAATGAAAAAGTAGAACTTACGGTTGAGGAACTTTTATTTATTGCAGCATCTGACAATTATGTAAAAATTACCTACCTGCAAGGCAGTGTTTTAAAAGAATTGTTGTTTAGAACTACTTTAAAGAAAATGGAAACTTGCTTAACCAAACACCCACAGTTTTATCGCTGCCACAAAACTTTTTTGGTAAACCTTGCTAAGGTTACCCATATTAGTGGCAACACACAAGGCTATAAATTACATTTTACCGAAACCGAAGAAATTTTACCCGTTAGCCGTTCTTTAAACAAAGAAATTAAGCAAAAATTAGAAAATATTACTGCATAACCAGCTATCCATTCACCCCAAAATACAGCAAAATCAATGCTTTTAGACATTGATTCTTACCAGTTGCCCCAAAACACCCTTGTAGGTTTACAGTTTACCCCTTCCATTTGTAAAAGGCATTTTTCAAGTGCAGTTTTGTGTTTCAATAATTCACTATACCAAAAACTGCATTATGAGCTTTTCAATTTTTACCTGCATTTTAATCGTTCACATTGCTAGTGGAACTGTTGGTTTAGTAACTGGATTAATTGGCATGGTTAGTACAAAAGGCAAAAAATTACACAGAGTAGCTGGTAAAATTTTCTTTTGGGCTATGGCACTCATTTTTGTTTCTAGTGTTTATATGAGTATTGTAAAACAAAACTGGTTTTTGTTTTTTATTGGTTTTTTCAGTTTCTATTTAGCAGCCACAGGCTATAGAATTTTAGCTTTAAAAAAGTTAGGATCTGGAAAAGTAAAACCTGCTTTGGTAGATTATATACTAAGTTTTAGTGGCATAATGGCTGGCATTGGACTGCTAATAATAAGTGGCTTACTTATTAAAAAAGGCATGTTTGCCATTGTGCCTGCACTATTTGGCACTCTCTCCTTTGCTTTTGGCTATGCTGATATCAGAAAATTTTATACCACCAAGTCCATAAAATATAATTGGCTTGCAGCACATAGTGGTCGAATGGCTGGTGCATTTACAGCAACAGTAACTGCTTTTGTGGTAGTAAATATTCAAATTCAAAACAGTTGGATACTTTGGATTTTACCTACCCTAATCATTATTCCTATTGCCCAAAGACAAGTGAAAAAATTACAATTAAAATCTTAATACAAAATAAAAAAACAGTTTATGAAACGCATTTTAAGTTTACTAAGTTTAATGGCAGCATTACAAACCATTGCTCAGCCTTACACAGTAAAAAATGGCAAAACCCGTCATCGTTTTGCCCAATTAGAAGTTGGTTTTACACAATACATTGCACCCCAAGCTGGTGAGACACAAGTATTGGAAAATGGTACAGTAAAAAATATTCAATATGGCAATAAAAACACCACAGCCATTTTTGTTGGTGGTACACATTTTTGGGGACATGCCGATTTTGCGTTAACCATTCCTATTGCATCTTTTGGAGATGGAATGAAATATGGTGTGGATTTACAAGCTAAATACTATCCATGGAGAATTGAGAAAAATAAACTTCGTCCCTATGTTGGTATTTCAATGAATCCATTTTCGTATCAGCAAAATGATGGTCCAAAAGTTTCTAAAACTTATTTTCCATTAATGGCAGGCATCAATTTTATGAAAGGTAATAACCAGTTTGAACTGGGTGCTGTTTTTAACTACAAAAGAGATTTTGATTATGCTATTAGTAGAACACAATTGGGTATGGCAAAAATTCAACCGTTTATTATTGGTGCAACCTATAAATACACTTTAGAAACAACTGGTGGTGTAGAAAAAGATTGGCGTAATGGTACTACTGCAAAACGCACAAAAGCATTGGCAGCAGCAGGCAAACTAAACAGTTTTTCTTTGGCTGTTGGACCTACAAGTGCATTTAGAATAAAATCATCGAACTATTTAAAAACAAAATATGCTTTTGCTGGTGAGCACAATTATAAAACTACTGTAGAGTTGGGTGCTGGTTACTATTGGCATAAGCCAGATATGCAAGCAAATATTGCTTATAGAACTTTTAAATCTAAAATTGATGCCTATGGTTACCATCAAGATGCAAAAAGAACAGCCATTACTTTAGAAGCGTATAAATTTTTATTCGACTTTCATGGTTTTGTGCCATTTATTGGCCCTAGTTTAAGCTACGAGAATCTAACTATTAATGAAAAAGATGGCAATAATGCTACTGTTACCAATACTTATAAAGGCGTACAACCAGGTATTACTTTTGGCTGGGATATTAGACCCGACAGATTGCAAGCATTTTTATTAAGAACCAATTTGCGTTGGCAGCCCAACTTAAATGTAACCATGAACGATGGTAGTAAAAACGCATTAGACCAATTAGAGTTTAACTTTATTCAGTTGGTAATTTTTCCTGGAAGAATGAAACATAAATAAACAATTTGCTTAAGCATTTGAATTATATAATTCGAAATACTCATACACAAACAAAAATGCATGCTGTTTTTTCTACGTTGAAACTATTAAAAATGAAAATATCAAAACTGCTTATCGCCTTGGCATTATTTACTTTTCTAAATGCTCAATCTCAACAAAAAAATCTAAACCCTGATGATATTTTAGTAGGCAATAGAAAGCTCCCAAAAATATTATTGGTAGGTACATTTCATTTTGCTTATTACAACAGAGATGTATATAAAACATCGGCTGATAAACAACTAAATATTTTATCTGCTCAAAAGCAAAAGGAATTAAACGAACTGGCTAATTATATTGCCCGATTTAAACCAACAAAAATTGTTGTAGAACAAGAGCCAGGTGATACCGTTTTTATAAATAGATACAGAGCCATAAAAGCAGGAACAAAGCAAAGAGGCAAAAACGAAATTGAGCAACTAGCATTTAGACTAATGGATAAATGCAAACTCGATACTTTATATGGTGCAGATGCTGGTTCTATTTTTCAGGATTTGTATTACTCTAAAGATTCACTGATACTACGCCCAACACTTGATACCATTTTTGCAGGTTGGGAAAATTATGCCAAAACCTATAAGTGTGATGAGCCTGCTTGTAAACTATTCGACTCAGTGCAGGCTGTTACTACAGAGTTTATTTTAAAGCAAAGATTATTAAATGTATTTTACAATCTCAATTCGGCAAATGCACTTAAAAGAAATTACGGATCGTATTTTTCAGGAGATTATTTTAAAAAAGGAGATACGAGAGGTGCTGATGCATTGGCTATGGACTGGTACGACAGAAATTTAAGAATTTATAGAAACATTCAAAAAATTACAACTAGTGAAAATGATAGAATCCTAGTACTTTTTGGTCAAGGCCATATCAGTATTTTAAATCAAATTTTCGATTGCGACCCTAACTATAAACTAATACCCTTTAATGGTATAAAATAATGAAAAATAATCTTGTTGCAGTATTAATAATCCTTACATTTTTCGCCTGTAAAAACAACACAGTAAAAAAACAATTTACCACTAGAGATTATATAACTGTTGGTAAAATGATGGATAGTATTCATCCACCTTATATAATTGATGTAAGCAATGGCAACAAAAGAATTGTATTTATTGGTTGCGATCACAACAACGATAGTTTACATGCACAGTTTAAAGTCATTGAAAAATATGCCATGGAGCTAAAGCCTTCCATTTCATTTAATGAAGGTGGGCAAATTGAAGATAGTACTCACTACCATACTTTAGGTGAAGCTGCCAGTAAAGATGGGGAAACAGGAGCGTTAAAGTTTTGTACTGATAAGCTTGGCATTCCTATGCAAAATGGAGATATCTCTTTTAAAATAGAATGGCCTATAACCACTAAAAAACAATCTAAGGAAGACTTTTATTTATATTATACGATAGAACGTTTTGCAGTACCATACAAATATGGAGCTTATGGCAAAATGCCATTTGATTCAGTTTTTATAAAGCACACAATACCTTATTTCTTAAAAAATGAATTTCCTTTAACCAAGCAGGAACAAACTTTAAGCTACTTTAAGCAGCTATATAAACAAAGCTTCAAACAAGATTTTAGTATTGATAATATTGACATTGAGGCCTTTGATTATGTAAACCCCAATTGTCATTTTTGTGAAGTGGGAAGAACGTCTAAAATGGTTAGAGACAGTATTTTATTAACCAAAATAAAAACTGCTTTACAAACAAATGATAGAGTGATGGTTACCTTTGGTCATGGTCATGCATTGGCATTAGAACCAGCTTTACATGAATTATTGAAGTAAAAAGTTGCACTACATGAATTTTATTCTGCTGCCCAAAGAACACAACCAATACTGGTGTTCATCTACTATGCTCAGGATAAACTTGCAAGTAATGCCAAATTGAAATACTATTATTGGTTAATCAAAACTCTTCTGTTTTTATTCGGCATAAATCGTGAAATTTGAAACATGAAAATTTTTTTAGCACAACAGAATTATCATATTGGCAATTTCGAAAACAATACAGCTAAAATTATTGCTGCTATTGAAACTGCAAAAGCCCAAGGTGGCGATTTAATTGTGTTTAGTGAAATGAGTGTATGTGGTTATCCTGCAAGAGATTTTGTAGAATTTAGCGATTTTATTAACAAATGCTATACTGCTATAGACACCATAAAAGAACATGCTACTAGTATTGGTGTACTGATTGGTTCGCCTGCACGTAACCCTATTAAAGAAGGGAAAGATTTATTTAATGCTGCTTTCTTTTTATACGAAGGTGAAGTGAAAGCCGAAATTCATAAAACACTATTACCTACTTATGATGTGTTTGATGAATACAGATATTTTGAACCATCGTACAATTGGCAAACAGTTGAGTTTAAAGGAAAGAAGCTGGCTATTACCATTTGTGAAGACATTTGGAATTTGGGCGATAACCCTTTGTACCGAATTTGCCCGATGGATGAATTAATGAAACAGCAGCCCGATTTAATGCTCAACTTAAGTGCAAGTCCTTTTGATTACACACATGATGAAGATAGAAAAGCCATCATCAAAGCCAATGTATTAAAGTACAAATTACCTATGTTTTACTGCAATGCAGTAGGTAGCCAAACTGAAATTGTTTTTGATGGTGGTAGTTATATTTTTGATAAACATGCCAACTTAGTAAAAGCTTTACCCATGTTTGAAGAAGCAGTTGAAGGCGTTGTATTAAATGATGACGGAACTGTAGACGCAGCAATTATTGAACCTGCCAGTCGTGTACCAGATAAAGAATTAAGTCCTGCTGTTTTAGATGAACATTTGAATATTGCACAGGTTCATCAGGCTTTAATTATGGGCATTAAAGACTACTTCTCTAAGATGGGTTTTACCAAAGCTATATTGGGAAGCAGTGGAGGAATTGATAGTGCATTGGTATTGGCCTTAGCTTGTGAAGCATTGGGGGCAGAAAATGTAAGAGCCATATTAATGCCATCACCTTACAGTACAGAACATAGTGTGAATGATGCAGTGGAGCTAAGTAAAAACCTAAACAATCCTTACGATATTGTACGCATTAACGATGTGTACGAAACTTTTTTAACCACACTACAACCCATTTTTAAAGATTTACCTTTTGGTTTAGCTGAAGAAAATATTCAAAGCCGCAGCCGTGGTAATCTATTAATGGCTATATCGAATAAACTTGGCTATATCTTGTTAAACACCAGCAATAAAAGTGAATTGGCTACAGGCTATGGCACTTTATATGGTGATATGGCTGGAGGCTTGGGTGTGTTGGGCGATTTATACAAACAACAGGTATATGCACTAGCCAATTATATCAACAGGGAAAAAGAAATTATTCCACAACATATCATTACCAAACCCCCAAGTGCCGAGTTACGTCCTGGGCAAAAAGACAGCGATAGTTTACCTGATTATGCTATACTCGATAAAATATTATATCAATACATTGAACGCAGGCAAGGTCCTGCAGAAATTAAAGCACAAGGCTTTGATGCTGCATTGGTAGATAGAACTTTGAAAATGGTAAACAATAACGAGTATAAACGTAATCAGTTTTGTCCTATTATTCGCATTAGTCCAAAAGCTTTTGGTGTTGGAAGAAGAGTACCTATTGTAGCAAAATATTTGAATTGATTTTTTCACCACAAAGCAAAGAAGCAAGGAAGAAGAATTTACCCAGAGTTTTCTCGTTGTACTACTTTGTACTGTTGAATCGTTCAGCTTTTCTTCGTTTAAAAAATTCTGTGTAAATCTTTGCCAATCTGTGAGCAATAATTAACCACAGGGCAAAGAAGCAAGGAAGAAGAATATACCGCAAAGTTTTAGAGAAAAGGCGTTACACTCAGAAATAAAAATCTTCGTGAACTTTGTATCCTTAGTTTCTTTGTGTAAAATATTTAATATTATCGCATGAAAAAATGGTTCAAAAGAATTGGTTTAACCTTAGTAATACTTTTTCTATTACTCAATATCATTAGTGCTTTTCATGCGTATAAGTTTACGCATTTTTATCCCAATGCTCAAGCCATTAAAAAGCCAGAACAAATGAGTGCTGGCGAAAAAGCTCAAGCTATATTTTTTGGTGTGAATTATCCAAAAAGTAAAGTGGTAGATTCATTATTAATTCCTCATTCAACTATAAAAATTACAACCAGTGATTCTTTACAACTAGAAGCTTGGTATTTACAGCAACCCAATATTAATGGTGATGTAAATATTCGTAAAGGAACTGTATTAATGTTTCATGGACATGCTAGTAATAAAGGTGCTGTTATTAGAGAAGCAGAAGAATTTTATAATTTAGGTTACAATGTACTCATCACCGATTTTAGAGCTCATGGAAATAGTGATGGAACAGTTTGCACTATTGGATTTAACGAAAGTAAAGATGTAAAAGCAGTGTACGATTATATAAAAGCCAAAGATGAAACCAATATTATTCTTTGGGGCATTTCTTTGGGAGCTTCTACCATTACAAAAGCTATTTATGATTACAATATTCAACCCAATAAAATTATTTTAGAAATGCCTTTTGGCTCATTAAGTGATGCAGTTAAAGGCAGAGTAAGAACAATGGGTTTGCCTGAACAGCCTATTGCAACTTTATTGAGTTTTTGGGGAGGAGCCCAACAAGGTTTTTGGGCTTTTAACCATAACCCAAGCAACTATGTAAAAAAAATTAATTGTCCAACTTTATTACAATGGGGTGTACTTGATGCAAGGGTTACTGCAACTGAAACAGAAGAATTGTTTAATAATTTAGCTACTTCCAACAAACAATGGATTAAGTACGAAAACTGTGGTCACGTCAGTTTATGTAAAAATGAAAACAACAAATGGAAAAGTGCTGTTACAAGTTTCTTAGCACGTTAAAATTTATTGATTGCCTTCGGCTATTATTTAACCACAGAGCAACAGAGCAAAGGAGTTTCGCTGAGTTATTTCGTTGTGCAACTTTCTACCGTTGAGTCGTTGTGGTTTTCTTATCCAAAATTTCTCTGTGCTACTTTGTGTACTCCTTTACTCCGTGGTAAAAAAAGGGTCGGAACGATGCAATCAGTATGAACCTATTTTTAGCACTTCTTTTCTGTGTTCATCCGTGTAATCAGTGAGCAATAGTTTAACCAAAAAGCCACATAGCAAAAGAGTTGCATAGTGATGTTATACAACTTCGTGAGCTTTGTATCTTTTGTTTCTTTGTGTGAAACATTTCTACAAACTATTAATCAACGCCTCAACTTTTCCTTTAATAAAATCTCTTACTTCATTAAATTCTTTTGGCTCCATGTGTTTTGGATCGGGTATTTGCCAATCTATAAATTGCTTGGCTGGCATCCAAGGACAAGCATCGCCACAACCCATTGTTACTACAGCATCAAAAGGTGCAAAGGATTTTACTTCTTCTAAACTTTTACTATCGTGTGTACTTAAGTCGTAACCCAACTCTTTCATAGCAGCAATAGCTTTAGGATTTACAATACCACTAGGTTTACTGCCAGCACTGTAAGCTTCTACAGTTGAGCCGCCAATGATGGTTGCAAATGCCTGGCTCATTTGAGAACGATTGCTATTTTCAACACAAACAAAAAGTAATTTCTTTTTCATATTAATCAATTAAACGGTTTTAAAATATTTCTTCCTAAACCAAAAAGCCAAATTCACTAAAGCAATTAAAGCTGGCACTTCAACCAAAGGACCAATAACACCTGCAAATGCTTGTCCACTATTAATGCCAAATACACCAATTGCAACTGCAATAGCCAATTCAAAATTGTTACCAGTTGCTGTAAATGCAATTGAAGTTGAACGTGAATAATCGGCTCCAAAATATTTGCCTAAAAAGAAACTGATAACAAACATCAGAACAAAATATATTACTAAAGGAGTTGCAATACGAACTACGTCAAGTGGAATTTGAACAATTAGTTCTCCTTTTAAACTAAACATTACCAAGATGGTAAAAAGCAATGCTATTAAGGTAATAGGAGAAATAAACGGAACATATTTTGTTTGAAACCATTCTTCCCCTTTTAATTGTATCAAAGCATATCTACTGACAATTCCAGCTAAAAAAGGAATGCCTAAATATATACCAACTGTTTTGGCAATTTCAGCAATGGTAATGTTTACTGCCAATCCTTTCAACCCAAAAATGGGAGGCAGAACAGTGATAAAAATATAGGCATATATACTAAAAAATAAAACTTGAAAAATACTGTTCAATGCAATTAATCCTGCTGCATATTCTCTATTGCCTTCTGCCAATTCATTCCAAACTACAACCATTGCAATGCAACGGGCTAAGCCAATTAAAATCAAGCCTATCATGTATTCTGGATAATCGGCTAAAAAAGTAATGGCTAAAAAAAACATCAGTATAGGACCAATAATCCAGTTTAAAACAAGTGAAGTAGATAGTACTTTAATATTGGTAAAGACCTCCCCCATTTTTTCATATTTCACTTTAGCCAATGGTGGATACATCATTAATATTAATCCAACTGCTAAAGGAATATTGGTGGTACCACTTGAAAAAGAATTGATAAATGTAGATGACGAAGGAAATACATATCCAATACCAACACCTATTGCCATTGCTAAAAAAATCCAAAGGGTTAAGTATCTGTCTAAAAATCCTAATTGCTTTCTTTCGTGTGCAGGTGCACAATTGTTTGCACTCATTATTATCCGTTTTCTATTTTATTAACAACAGTTGTCTTTACAGTGATAGCTTACAAAAAATCCATCCAACTCATTTTTTACCTGCTTCCACACTTTTTCATCAATACAATAGCTGGTACTCGTTCCTTCCACACATCCTTTTATGATACCAGCTTTTTTCAATTCATTTAAATGTTGAGAAATGGTAGATTGTGCCAATCCCAACTCTTCTACCAAATTGCCACAAACACAAGTTTCTGCTTTTATCAATTGCTGTAAAATGGCTATTCTTGCAGGATGTGCCAATGCTTTCAACAGGTTGGCCAGTTTATTTTGCTTTGCACTAAATATATCAGACTTTGTTATTCCCATTCAATCGCAATATTACGATTAATTAATCAAGCAATAAGTTCGTTGTATGAAGAAATTATCAATTTTAAATTCTACACACTGAAAATATAATTTTCGTGATTGCCAATATTTTTCCATTTAGTGACAAATGTTACATTTTAAGTACTTCGATAGAATTTCCTTTGCAATAGATTAATACAGGTATTTATGAAGTACATTATAATTGGTGGTGTTGCAGGTGGAGCAAGTACAGCAGCACGTTTAAGAAGAATGGATGAACATGCTGAAATTATTTTGCTGGAAAAAGGTGCCCATATTTCTTATGCCAACTGTGGTTTACCCTATTATATTGGAGATGTAATTACCGATAGAAATAAATTATTTGTGCAAACCGCTACATCCTTTAAACAACGTTTTAATATAGATACTAGGGTATTGAATGAAGTTCTTAAAATTGATTCAACTGCTCAAACTGTACAAATAAAAAATTTGGTTACACAAGAAGTGTATGAAGAAAGCTACGATAAATTAGTACTTTCTCCTGGTGCTTCTCCAGTTCGTCCCCCATTAACTGGCATTGACTTAGATGGGATTTTTACATTGAGAAATGTAACAGATACTGATAAAATAAAAGCCTATGTTCAAAAGTTTCCAAAAGGTAAGGCTGTAATTATTGGTGCAGGATTTATTGGATTAGAAATGGCTGAAAACTTGCATCACTTGGGAATGCAAATCACTGTTGTAGAAATGGGTGATCAAATTTTAGCTCCCACCGATTTTATCATTGCAGCATTTGCACAACAGCATTTACGTAGCAAAGGAGTTAACCTGAAATTAAAAACAGCTTTAACCGGATTTGAACGAAATGAAAATGGATTGAAGGTATTATTGAAAGATCAGTCAGCATTAGAAGCAGATATTGTGATACTATCTATTGGCGTAAAACCTGATACCAAATTGGCTATTGAAGCAGGTTTGCAGCTAGGCAATGCCAAAGGCATTTTGGTAAATGAATACCTGCAAACTTCTAATGAAAATATTTATGCAGTTGGTGATGCCATAGAATTTATCAATCCAATTACAGGCAACTCAATGCCTACTTATTTAGCAGGACCAGCCAACAAACAAGGAAGAATTTGTGCCAATAATTTAGTTTTGGGAAACCATAAAAAATACAATGGCTCTATCAATACAGCTATTGTGCAGTTGTTCGATTTAACTGTTGCTGTTGCAGGTGTTGCCAGTAAACATTTAACTACTGCCAATATTCCACATTTAACTGCTATAACACATAGTGGTTCTCATGCTGGTTATTATCCTGACGCAGAGCAAATGACTATTCAAATTAGCTTCTCACCAACCGATGGTAAATTATTAGGAGCTCAAGTAATTGGTAAAGATGGGGTTGATAAACGCATTGATACTTTATCTTCTGTTATTCAACGTGGCAGTACCATTTACGAATTGGTTGAGTTTGAACATGCTTATGCTCCACCTTACTCATCAGCTAAAGATCCTGTGAATATGGTTGGTTTTGTGGCAGAAAACATTTTACACAAAAGATTAATTACTGTGCCATGGACAATAACCAATGCCTTAACCAATGATGATGTATTGATTGATGTTAGAAATCCTGAAGAATTTGAAATAGCACATATTCCAAACGCCATCAATATACCAGTAGATGAATTAAGAAATAGATTGGGTGAGATTGCTACAGATAAAAACCTCTATATCTATTGCCAAATTGGATTACGTGGCTATTTGGCACAAAGAATATTGATACAACATGGGTTTAAACAAGTAAAAAATATTGCAGGTGGGTTTAAATTATGGAAGGTTTGTACCGATGAACAGAATAATTAAATCTATTAATAAACAAATGATTTTTTTTCTTTGGCACGAATGCACGAATTGACACAAAATTTCAAGTAATACAAATTCTACAACAATGAAACAAACAATTATCGATGTAAGAACACCAGAAGAATTTACTGGTGGTCATGTAGCTGGAAGCATCAATATTCCACTAAACGAAGTACCAGAAAAAGTAGAAACGATTAAAGCAATGAAGCAGCCTATTATTTTATGTTGTGCAAGTGGCAATAGAAGTGGTCAGGCAACACAATATTTAAAGCAACTTGGTATTAACTGTGAAAATGGTGGTAGCTGGATTGCAGTAAACAATAACAACAATTAAAAATATGATACAATTTTTGAAAAATTTATTTGGTTTAGGCCCATCTGTTAATTACAAAGAACTAATAACAAATGGAGCAGTAATTATTGATGTTCGTAGTAAAGGAGAGTACCAAAGTGGACATATCAAAAACTCCATCAATATTCCGTTAGATAGTTTGCAATCGCAATTATCGAAAATTAAAAAAGATAAACCAGTGATCACTTGTTGTGCAAGTGGCATGCGAAGTGCTGCTGCAAAAAGTGCTTTAAAAGCTGCTGGATTTACAGAAGTGTATAATGGCGGCGGATGGAGTAGTTTGCAAAATAAAATAGCTTAAAGCCCCCTCTGAATACTGTTAGAACAAGATCATATCAATTGTTTAAAGCAGTAAAAAGGTGCTGCAATTGCAGCACCTTTTTTAATAGGCTATTAGTTGTATTAGCAGCAACCTCCACCCGGTGTACAACAAGTTTCAACAGCAGTTTTTTCAGCATAAACGGTAATACTAAAAATGCCCGTATTGCCATTTTTAAAGCTATTCAATTCTTCTGCATTCAAATAATTCACTAAAATATCATCTGGTATAGTAATCACCTTTTCTTTTTGAATAGTTACATTTTTAAATCCATTGGCATGTATCAATTCTAAGTACACTTCTTTTTGTATGGCTCCACTTACACAGCCAGCATACATTTCAGCATCTTTACGTAAAGCCTCAGGCAAATTACCCACTAAAACCACATCAGAAATACTGAAATGTCCGCCTGGTTTTAATACCCTGTAAATTTCCTTAATTACACCATCTTTATTGGGTACTAAATTCAATACACAGTTGCTCACAATTACATCAGCCACATTCGAGGTAATAGGCATTTCTTCAATATCGCCTTGTCTAAACTCTACATTGTGCATGCCCCTGGCTTCTGCATTTTTACGGGCTTTTTCAATCATCGCCGGCGTAAAATCTATACCGATTACTTTACCAGTTTCCCCAGTTTCAGCTCTGGCAATAAATGCATCATTACCTGCACCACTACCTAAATCAATTACAACATCACCTTTTTTAATTTTGGCAAATTGTGTGGGTAAGCCACAGCCTAAGCCTAAATCTGCATCGGCATTATAACCTTCTAAACTGGTGTAATCATCACTCATAATATTGTACACTTCTGTACTGCAACCTCCTGCACCACAGCAAGAAGATTGATTGGTTTCCTTATCTTGTAAAGCAATTTCACTGTATTTCTGTTTTACAATTTCTTTTAACGCATTATCTGTTTGCATAAAATTTATTTTAAAATGAATAATTATAAAAATGTACTAGCAGCAGGCTTTTTCATTTTGTTGTTTCAGCTTGCTGAATAATAAATTGAATTCGCTGTTGAATTTTTCAAAAGCTTTCCAGTTAATGCAGTAGCAGCTTTTAGGACCATCTACTGTTCCATTAATTAATCCTGCTTCCTTTAAGGCTTTTAAATGCTGGCTTACTGTACTTTGTGCTAGTGGAAGTATTTCTACAATTTCGCCACAAATACATTCATTGCGTTGTGCCAAAACTTTAAGTATGGCAATTCGTGCAGGGTGACTTACAGCTTTAGCAAATGCTGCTAAATCTTGTTCTTTCTTACCAAATTCTTCTGTTTTATGTACCGCCATTTTATTAAATCGTTTTAATACGATAAAACAAAGCTAAGGGAGTTTATTTAATTAATCGTAAAAATGCGATAAATATTTTTTCATAGTCCATTTATAAAAACTCAGAGGGTAGAGTTTATTGCCAAAAAACGAAGAAAAAGATTGCCACAGAAACACGGAGCAGCAAAATAAATTTCTACTTCCATTGCTATACCATTCAGTGTTACTGTGGTAATAATGTATTTTATTAATGTTGAAAAACAGGCGTTTTAATATCGTGGTAAAATAAAAATTGCCAGTTGGCTTCATTGCCCTGTTGCCACCATTCTTGCCTTAATTGCATACATTTTTTTCCATCGTAATCATATTTGGCAACAAACTTACTTTTCATTTGCTGCAATTGTGGTGCATCATCACCACCAAAAAAAACAGTTGCACCGTTCTCTTCAATCCAAAATACCTGATGAAATTTACTATGGGCTCCAGTAATTTCATAACGGATATAATTATCTATAATTCCATTTCCATTTAGCCAAACTACCTGACTGTGATTTTCCAACACAGCAAATTCATCTGTCATATAGCTGGGATAACCTGTTTCCGTTGCATAAGCAAACTCTTCTTCCTGCACATAATAAATGGCATTGGGGCAACTTAATGTATAGTTACCAATATGGTCTCTTTTACTCACCCCACCTGCATGGTCTTTGTGTAAATGGCTCATTAAAACTTTAGTCACTTCAGTTGGTTGAATGCCATTGGCAATAAGGTTTTGGTGCAATTGCAACTGACCGTTAATGGTGAAACCTAAACCAGTATCTATTAAAAGAATATCCTTCGAAGTAATCACCACAAAAGGTTGTACTTCTACCAGTAAACTACCAATTGGTCGTTCATTTAAAATATCTTTTTCTGTATTAAACGGAACAAAAATTTTAGTCTTATCAATAGTAAATGTACCTTCTGAAAGTGGAATAATTTTCATGCAGCAAATGTACTATTACACCCATCAGCCTGTTTACTGATGTAGAAATAAAACAGGAGTTGTTTAAAACAACTCCTGCATATAAATTGAAACGTAATGATTAAATCTGCACTAATTTTTGGCCAAACAATTTATCATCCAGTTAATACCAAACCGATCGGTAAATGAACCAAAATAAGCTCCCCAAAACATATCCTGTAATGGCATAGAAATATTGCCGCCAACCGATAACTCATGAAAAATTCTTTTGGCTTCGGCTCTTGTTGATGGCTCTAAACTTATGTGCATATTATTGCCCTGCACTACTGTAAAACCCATTTCTTTAGGAGCATCGGTACCCATTAAAATATGATTGGCTGTAATTGGTAGTTCTACATGCAACACCATTTTCTTTACTGCTTCAGCTATTGGTGGTTGATTGGCATCGGCTGGTAAATCGCCAAAACGTTGTATACCATTACCTGTAAAATTTGTTTTGAAAACCGATTGATAAAACAGAAATGCTTCTTCGGTATTACCAGGAAAATTTACATACGTGCACACCCTTTCGGCTGTGCCTATTTTCATTTCATTTCTTAGTTTAAACTGAGCTTCGATGTACTGATCTAAATTACCCAATGCAGCAGTAAAGCCTTCTTTAAATCCAAGCTCAATAATTTTTTCAATATCGGCCAATTCTTTATACGCAATTACCATGTGTACAGTGGTTGTTTCATTTTCTTCGGTGAAACGGTTCGTCCAAAACGATCTTGGAAAATCTTCATTAATATTGCCTGATTCGTCACAAAATGCATCCAAAGCAGCGTAGCTTTCTAAGGGAACAATTTTTTCATAATCAGCCCTACACCAATGTGCAATATTTTCAGGACTGATCATGGCATACAACCAATAACCACCTTCTCTAAAATCCATTGATTTGGTTTTGGTTTGGTAAGGTTTGGGTGCCCACCACTGATCTATAATTACAGGATTCGTCCAGGCTTCCCACACCAAACTAAGTGGAGCTGCAAACTCTCGTATTGCGGTTATTGTTTTGTTTTCTTTGTTTACTGTAAAGTCGAACAATAAATTTCGGTTCATGGCGGCTTATTTTATGCTTGTTGTAAAATTGGATGTATCTGATTATTATTTTCCATGTTGATCGATTCCTTCCATTTCAGCTGCAATTGGTTGGATGTATAACGCTGCTGGCATTCAGCAACAATCCATCATGCAATCAATTGGTTGCAAATATATACGAAACCAATTGATTGCAAAAAATAAAATCTCGAATTAATTTGGTAAATGTTTTAGGGTTCAAAAAAGCGTAGTTTATCGTATACCTATTTTATCTAAATTTTTATTACTCCTGTTTTGTATAAGTTGATTGCTTTTTGCAAAATGTTCTCAATTGTTTGTAGCGGCAAATCTTTATTTGGGTTTAGCAGCATAATTTTCATTCTGCTACGGTCTTCTTTAATTAAAAAAGGTTCATCGAACCTTTCTCCTTCTACAAATCCTATATACGGTTGTTGGTGTTTTTTGTGTAACCACAAGTAGCAAAACATTTTTCCTTTGTAGCAAAAAAAAGGCATTCCGTACTTCCAATCGTTGGTTATATCCTTGTCTTGCTGTAATATAATTGCTCTCAATGCATGCAGTGTTGCTTTGATGGGTTCCTTTTGCTGTAAGTAAAAATTATCTAATTCTTTCATTTTAAATCAACACAATCTCAATTAAATCAAAATTTTACTACTATTACAATCAATAGTATTTACAAATAATTTTCATTTTCCCTATTCACATCTATTTTGAATTTATTTTTTCATATAAACTATGTAGTACTTCATAAATTTACAACGTTCTGATAAAAAAATTAGTAATTTATTTTTAATTCAATACACCATGGACACTGTAACAAAAAAAATGATAGACTTTGTTCAATCGATTGGAATACATGTTGAGCTTGGATCAGTTCCACCTGAAAAAGAATTTGTGCCGGGTATTTGCATTCATCATGGAGGTTTGCTCATTAATATTGAAACGCTAAAATATCCTGGAGATATTTTACATGAAGCAGGACATCTTGCAGTCGTAAGTAGTGAGAATAGAAAAAAAATGGATGGTATTTTAACCAATGAAAACAGAGAAGCACCAGCTGAGGAAATGATGGCTATTGCCTGGAGTTATGCGGCAGCTGTATATTTAAATATTGATCCTAAAATTGTTTTTCATGAGTTTGGCTATAAAGGTGGTGGTGGTTTTATAGCAGATAATTTTGCAAAGAAAAATTATTTTGGTGTACCAATGCTGCAATGGATGGGGTTTACAAAAGATGAAAAAAATGCTGTTGCAGAAGACGTTCCAGCTTACCCACACATGTTAAAATGGCTGAATACTTAATTGCAATTAATATGCCATCGTTTTATTAGTACTTTTTTGGTTTTTTTAAATCTTATCAAGTATGTATTTAGTTATCCCTTCTTTATTAAATGGTACAGAGCAGTTGCAAATAAAAGAATTGCTGCAGGCAGCAACATTTACAAGTGGTAAAATTACTGCCAGCGGTGCAGCTGTTAAAGTAAAAAACAATGAACAACTTGACCGTGAAGCATACCATACCAAAGCCATTAATCAGGTATTGGAAAAGGCTTTAATGACAAGTCCCATATTTAGAGAATCTACACAACCTAAAAGCATACTTCCATTTTTAATAAGCAGGTATTACCCAAACATGGAATATGGCTGGCACGTAGATAGTCCATTAATGGCTGTTGATCAATATATGATAAGGGTTGATTTAAGCATTACTATTTTTTTAAATGCTACTTCTGAATATGAAGGTGGTGAATTAGAAATTGAAACTTCGAGTGGACTGCAAACTTTTAAGCTGAATGCAGGAGATGCTGTAGTGTATCCTACAACACAACTACACAGAGTAAAGCCAGTAACTGCTGGTGTGAGAATGGTAGCAGTTAGCTGGATTCAGAGTATGATTAAAAGTACTGAACAAAGAGATTTATTATTTCAACTAAAATCGCTACAAGAATTACTTAATCAGCAACAACAAGGATCTTCTTTGCACTTGTTGTCTCAACAAGTATATAGCAATCTTTTACGAATGTTTACCGATTTATAATATTTATCTGCAACTATTATTTATGAAACAAATTCATATTGGCGTACTGATACCAAGTTCAACAATTTTACCAATTGGAAAAGATTATGAAAAGGGATTAAAAGAAGGTTTATCGAATTTTCCTGAACTTGAATTCGAAATTACCAAGGAATTTATAGCACAAGGCGGACATGTAAAAACAGAAGAAGCAATTAAAAAATTACTTACGTATGATGAAGTAGATATTGTAACAGGTATAGTATCGGGTATGAGTGCTGGGAGTATGGGAGAAAAGTTCAACTTAGCAAAAAAGCCTTTTGTAGTCTCTAATATTGGAGAACAATTACCTCTCTATACACAACTGAATGAGTATGTTTTTTTAAACTCCTATTTTCTATGGCAACATTCATGGGCATTGGGTTATCAGGGTGTTAAACGTTTTGGAAATAAAGGAATGTTTGTTGGTGCAGTATACGATGGTGGCTATAGTTTTTCGTATATGTTTCATGAAGGCATGAAAGCTGCCGACCCAAATAGTGAATGGTTTTTCTCAATTCCACCAATACCCAACAAAGGAGAACTTTCTGACATGAATATTATTTTTCCTTTTATAGAAAAATATGAACCGGATTTTATTTTTGCTGCATTTTGTGGTACAGAAACGACTTTGTTTTTAAACAGATTTATAGAAGAAGGCTGGCATAAACGCATACAGCTTATGGGATTGCCCTTTTTATTAGAACCTTTTACAGCTTTGAAAGATGATCTTGTTTGCTACAGTACATTGCCTACTGCTCACAATCCCAATATTACTGCAAAACAATCTTTTTATCATTTAGGTTATCAGGCAGGTATTGGCATTGCACAAGCTGCAGTTAAGGTAGAAAGCTGGAAACAGTTACAACAACAATTAGAGGCAGATGGAGCTTTTTTTAATATTAATCAATTACAGCAAGACAAAAATATTAAACATGAAACTAAACTGCCAGTGCTTACAAAAAACAATATCACAGCCAATTCAGAAGAAGTTATTACTGAAATTTTAGAAGAAAGTATCACACTTTCTTTAAAAGATCCATTCTTAAAACAGTTAGATTTAACACACAATTTTGGTTGGATAAATTCATATCTGGCTATTTAAATTTCACCTACTCCAATTAATTATTATGAAAATATTGATGCTATGTAACTCAGAAATACTTGTTTTACCTACTGTATATCAATTACTACAAAGCAATCAATTGGCAGGTGTTGCAATTCCCAAAAACCAAGCAAAACGTTTAAGTATTGCATTACAAAAAACAGGATTAAACAGTACCAACATACATGTATTGCAAAAGGAAAATTTATCTGCTCAACTAAATCATTTATTAAGCAGCACAGCAGCCGATTGTTTAATTGCACTAACATTTCCATGGCAAATTCCAGCTGATGTTTTAACCAAGCCAGCATTGGGTTGTATCAATTTTCATTTTGGATTATTACCAAAATATAAAGGAGCAGATCCTGTATTTTGGCAACTGAAAAATAGAGAAACAATGGGTGGAATAACCATTCATACAATGACTGAAAAAGTTGATGAAGGCAATATTTTACATGTTGCCGAATTGCAAATTATTCCAGGCGAAACCTACGGAATTCATTGTTCAAGATTAGCCATGCTTGCTAGTGAATTGGTAAAAAAGTTACAGGAAATTTTTCAAAAAAAAGCAATTACACAAGAGCAATATCATTCAACAGCATTTTCTTCAGCACCATCAATTGAGCAGTTGAGTATTCATTGGCAAAAGCAAACAGCCGATGAAATAGAGTGTCTGGTAAATGCTTCCAATCCCAAATATGATGGTGCAATCACCTCTCTTAAACAACAAGAAATAAGAATATTAGAAGTAGCCCCTGCTGATGTAAATACACCAGATAGTTTTGCTGCAGGTACCATTGTTTATGCAGATGCCACTTATGGTTTAATTGTAGCTTGTATGAATAAACAATTTGTAAAAATAAATATTGTGCATACCAATGAAGGCTATTTATCGGGCATTAAACTGTTTAATATGGGCTTAAAAGTTGGAGATTGTTTTATTTAGTAGCTAACTCCATAGCTTGTATTTCGGCTTGTAAGTTATCTGCCAATTCGCTGGCTACAGCAGTATTTAATAAACGTAAAGATTCTAGTATCATTCGTTTACTTTCAATATCCTCCCCTTTTTTTATAATACTTGCAACTTCTTTTTTAACTGAAATAGCAGAGCTTTGAAATAAGTTTTTTACCCAATCATTTACAACACAATCCAATACTAAATGCACTCTATCATATTTGCTTTTATTATTAATATTGTGCAACAATGCTAAGTTCATATACCAGCATTCTCCTTCTTTCATTTTAATTTGTTCGTCTTCTAAAAAAAACTCTACCAGTTCGTTTGTTTTAATTGGAATATGCAATCGAATTTCACCTTCTTCAAAATATAAGTCTCTATCGCTGTGTGCATGAATAACAGCACCGGCTTCTAATTTTAAAAGCCTAATGCCCAATTTTTCACATTTAAACTCATTGATAATTGTTTGTAAAGCTGGGCAACTTTTCATTAATTCTGTATCAGCAAAAACGGCTGTTGCGGAATCGTGTGCAATAATATTTTGAAGACTTCCATTAACTGAGCGTAATGGCAAAGCACTCCACACCCCGTTGAAATGTTGGGTATTGTAATGTAGCTTCCACGATTGTAATTCTAGTGCTGCTAAATCATTTTGCATTGCAGCTACATCAAACAAAAAAGGTAATTGCAAATATTTAACCATTGGTTTGCTTTGTTATAATACAATTATTAATAACCAATACATCTAATTTACACTGAAAGAAAAAATCAATCGCCTCATAAGGAGTTTCTACAATTGGCATCCCTTTTCGATTAAAGGATGTATTTAGCAATACAGCTATATTGGTTATTGACTGAAAAGCTGAAATTAATTCATAAAAATGTTTATTCCAATCTGCAGTAACAGTTTGTACCCTACATGTACCATCTACATGTACTATACCACTCAATATTTCTTTCCAGTTGGGTTTAATTTTATCAATCATAATCATATATGGGCTTTCATGCCCATATTGAAAATAATCTTGTACTTTTTCTTTTAAAACAGCTGGGGCAAATGGTCTGAAATCTTCTCTAAATTTAATATCGCTATTTATAAATTGTTGAATTTGTTCTTTTCTAGGATCGGCTAAAATGCTTCTAAAACCTAATGCTCGTGGACCAAATTCAGCTCCTTGTTGAAACCAGCCAATCACTTTACCATCAGCTAGGTAAGCTGCTGTTTTATTAATATAATCGTTGTAAAACCCATAGTCGAACTGTAAAGTTTTATGGTTTTGCTGAAAATATTCAATAGCTTCTACCGTTTCGTTAGTATTATATATTTTACCAAAAGCGGTAGATTTACTAGGAGTTTTTTTAGGTTGTTTTAGGAGTTCAATCCAGCCATAAAATGCACACCCCAAAGCCAGTCCATTATCGCCTGCAGCTGGCTCTATGTAAAAATTTTCTATGCCTAGTTCGTGTACAATTTTTGTATTGCAAACAGCATTTAATGCCACACCACCAGCATAACAAATTTTATCGTTTTTATGCAAGGATAAACGTTGTTTAAAAACATACAATACCGCTCTTTCTAATTCTTGTTGCACCCATTTTGCAATATCTGCATAATATTGAAAATTTTCTTTTAATGGCCTATTTAAAAAATCCATAGGCTGTGTAAACATGGCCAATACTTCTTCTCTAACAAATACCCTTCCATCTTTCAATAAAAAAATTTCTTCTGTATGTACTCCATCTCGTCCATAAGGAGCCAAGCCCATTAATTTACCAGCATCATCCATATTGCCAAAACAATAACCACTAACCATGCTGTAAAAACCACCTATCGAATGTTTGGAAGTAGGAAGATGAACTGGATATTTATGATCGTATAACGATATAACCGAAAAATCTTTATATAAAGCAATCAGTTGTTTGCCATCGAAATGATAATAACTGTCTTTCTCTCCAAATAATCCTGGTATTGCATTTACATCTTGTGGAATAATTGCATGATCTAAATCTTCACAATGAGCGTAAGGGCTACCGCAGCCATCGATTACCATTACATTACAGGTTTCAAACGGAGATGTACCCACAGCACTGTATGCGTGTGCTAAATGATGAGAGATGGTAACAAAAGGTACTGTACAATTATCGCCAAATAAACGTTTGCCTCTAAAAGATGAAGAGTAAATATTATCTTTCTCAAAATTGGCTACTTGTACCACTAAAGCTAAATCGTTTACTGTAATGCCCGCTGCATTTAAACAATATTCAACTGTTAAATAATCATTGCCTCCATCATGTTTTATACGGCTTAACCTTTCTTTTTCGATAGCAACAATTATTTTACCATCTTTTAATAAACAGGTAGAACCATCATGCGATAATCCTGTACCAAGTACATATATGGGTTTATTGGCAGGCATTCAGTTGCAAAAGATGTATAAATGGTTGCTTGATATAGTTAACTACCAGTTAATGAAAAAAATAATCTTAAATGTATCGAACCCCTAAGTTGCATACCACTATATTTTGTAGATTCAATTTTACATTCAACTATTTTAGAAACATTGGTATTGTTTGGCACAACTACAATTAACTATAGATAGGAAGCGGTAACGAAATCTTGGCTTTTTGCAAGTTTTCGTCGAAGTCAATATCAATTCTACCAATAGACGTTCCAATAAACTTATTGCTAGTTAACAAAACAGCTTCTTTATGTAAATTGGCAGTTGTAAGCTGAATGGGTTTGTTACTAAAGTTATTACCACTGATAATTAAATCGATATTGTGGGTATTTGCAGTTAATTCTATATCATTTTTTATCGCCTTTTTATTATTTGCGATATTGTTGGTAGAAAGACAAATCACCAAATTACAGTTATACTGTTCCTTTAGTTCTTTTGCTTTATTGCTCAATATTGTAGCTTTTCTTTTTATTCCTGAAATAGTACTGGTTTCACCAAAATCGTTTGCAATCAATCCAATCTTCATCTTCCCTTTCTCAATAATTTGGGTGTTTTTGCCGAGTACTATTAACCCTGTTTTTGCAGCTAAAGAATTAAATAATTTAGCTGATTTTAAATCGTTTTTTCCAGCCACCACTGCATCATAGCCAAGTGATTTTAATTTTAACAATCTTTGGCTTACAATTTCTTCCTCTACCTTCCTAATGCTGCAGATATTTCCATTTTGAAGCAGTAGAACATTGTAATTACTGGCTATAATATCTTTTACAGAGTATTTAATTGCTTTAATATTTGTGCTAAATGTATCATTCGAATTATTGGTTTTTCCATCAGAAGCCAAATCGCTACTAAAAACCACAGTTAGCCTGTTTAATTCTTTTTTTGTAACAGATTCTAATGAATTTGCAACAACATTTAGCGGTTTTAATAACGCAATTGCACTGGCAGCAAAAGCTGTTTCAGCTAAAAATTTTCTTCTGTTTTGCATAATCAATTTTCAATTTTAAAGAAACTGTGGGTATAACAATTTAACGAATATTAAAAATATTGGTTTATGGCTGAATTAAAAAATTAATCTCGTTGCAAACCGTGTTTGATTACAACAATCCTAATTTATTCATGAAAATTATGCATGTTATACAGTCTTGAACATTTTAGTGAATGCAGATTGAGCCAATAAAATAATGCTGTAAAAATTTTCAAATGAATACAATCGAATTTTAGACACTTTGTATTCAAGCTCATCCTGAAAAGTTTGTTTAAATAAAATTTTGTTTTAGTGTAAATTACTTTACTTTTATTAAAACTATATAATTATGGAAGGAACGATTGGAGAAATACGCTTATTTGCTGGAAATTTTTCCCCAAGAACTTGGGCTTTTTGTGATGGTCGAGCTATAAGCATTTCTAGTAACACTGCTCTGTTCTCAATTTTAGGTACTACCTACGGTGGTAATGGTCAAACAACTTTTGCCTTACCCGATTTTAGAGGTAGGGTGGCTGTTGGTGTAGGTCAAGGACCTGGATTATCGAGTATTCAATTGGGTCAAATCAGTGGAGTTGAAACAGTAACTTTACTTACAACCCAAATACCTGCTCATAATCACATAGCTACTGCTGGTACGGGTGGTTCGGGAACTGCAACTTTAAATGCAGTAACTGCCAATGGCAATACACAAAGCCCTTCAGGCAATTATTTGGCTGCAAGCCGTACAGCATCTGTTGCATCTTATATCGCATCAGGCA
>CALRLF020000026.1:0-49301 GCA_943368475.1 Allobosea thiooxidans | reverse complement strand
ATTGCTACTTGTTGTTAATGCAGTACTAATTGAGCCCAATGTTACTGTGTATGACTTTTCAACACCATTGATATATATTTTCAAATAACTAGTGCTTGGGTCATGCACATAGGCAATATGTGTCCATCTATTCACTGGCAATGCATTGGCTACATCTATGTAAACATTTGGACGTGGCAGAAATCTAAGTGAATTGGCTGTACCACCTGTGTGTATTTCCAATACTTCAGTACCTGCACCAAGACCTTTGCTACAAATAAATTGCACATCTGTAGCAGCATTGGGCGTCCAATAAACCCAAGTTTCAATGGTTACCATACTAACCCCAAAACCTGCAACTGATGGTATGCTTACACCATCATTACTGCCATCAAAATTTAAGGCATTGCCTGGCTGTGCTTTTGAACTGTTTGTTAGAACAATTAAAAAAAAAGCAAGTACTAAATAATGTAATTTTCTTTTCATAAAAAGTGTATTATCCGTAGGCTAATAACAAGTTTGTCACTAGCCTACATTAATTCTTCAAAAGAGGAATTTGTTTGAGTTGTAAAATTAATTTCACATGAAAGGATAAACAATAGAGCAGATGCTCTATTTTTAGCTGTCCGAACCCTGCTTTTGATGACCAAATACTATTTCCCATTTATTGCATTACTGATGTGCCTTTTTACCAAGGCTCAAGACAATTACCGATTTGCATCCTACACTGTAAATGATGGTTTGCCACAAGGCAGCATTTGGGATATTACGCAAGACAAGAATGGTTTTATTTGGGCAAGTACATCTGATGGGCTTTGCAGATTTGATGGTTTTAAGTTTACTGTTTACAAGCACAACCCAAAAGATTCCACTTCTATTAACTATGAAAAAGACAACCGTTTTTATATAGATCAGCAACAACAATTATGGATAAGTTCTGAAAGAGGTATTAGCTTATACAACTACGCAACAAACAAATTTCACAATATTTACAGTTATAAACCCATTAGACTTCAACAACAAAGTTATAGTTGTATTTATGGCGAATTTAATGGCTTTTTATGGGCTGGATTACCCAATATTGGATTGATTAAAATAGATCTAAATACACATAAATACACATTATTGAAAACTGTAAACACGACAGAACTTTCTAATTATGTGTATTGGCTGAAGGGCTTTATAGAAGATGGTACTATTTATGGCAACAACGAAAATGCGTTCTTCAGGTACAATATCAACACAAACAGCATTACACTTTTAAGCAATATAAAAGTGGCCATGCAAACGCTTAATGTGAATAAGGCTGAATTACTAACTGCCAATACAAAAAATTTCTTTCTCATTAATAAAAAGAGTCTTCAAGTAAGAGTGGTTCCCATACATCTTCCTAAACTAGTGCAAATTGCAACAGACATTCACTTCAACAATGAAGACAGTTCTCAAGTAATTCTTGCTACGCCAGTAGGCTTACAATACATAGATATTTTTTCAGGAAAATTAATTAAAACAATAAGCGATTTTGATCCTGGCAAAGAGAGCAAGTATTCTTATGCAGAATGTTTGTTTACAGATAAGTCTGGCAATTTTTGGATTGGTACCAATGGCGATGGACTAAGAAAAATGATGTACCCCTTCAAAAAGTTTAAGCATTATAAAACAAATAATATAAAAAGCAATATTGTTAAAAGCGTTTATGCAGACTCGAATAAGTTGTTGGTTGGTTATTTCAATAATGGCATTGATATATTCTCCAGAAAAAATGGGTTTAAAAAAAATATTGATATAGCCAAGCTAGCTAAAATCCCTAACAACAATGTTTATAGTATCCTCCCACTTAATAAAACTGAATTTCTGCTGAATATTTTTGGTGAAAATGAAACGTTGTTTTTCATTTACTCCATCGCTACAAACAAATTCACTGATGTAACAAATGCATTTCAAAAATTTATTCCTGCTTACCCTTCTTTAAAAACCTGCATATTTACTTTTTTACAACAGAAAGAAGGAGCTTTTATCGCAAGCTGTAACGAATACTTATTATCCATTCAATACACCAATGGCAAGTTAGAGGTTAAGCAATTAGATTATCTGAAAAACGAGAACATCAATGCCATTTTTCAAGACAAAGAAAACACTTTATGGATAGGTACGTATAATGGTGTATATCATTTTAGAAATAATCAATGGATGCCCATTCAATTACAAAAAAATGTTTTTGTAAAAACAATCAATCAAGATAATGATGGAAACATTTGGATTGGCAGCGTTGAAGGTTTATTTATAATTGACAAAAATGAAAAAGTAATAAAACTGTACAATGAACAAACTGGTTTAATCAACCACCATATTTACTGCTTATTAAAAGATGATGATGGCAATATGTGGTACAGTAGCAATAAAGGTTTGGGACTTTATAATGTAAAAGAAAAAAAAATTAAATTTTTTACACAAGAAGATGGAGTACAGGCCAATGAATTCAATAGCAAAGCTTCTTTTAAAACCATTGACGGAGAATTGTTTTTTGGAGGAATCAATGGTACGAATTCATTTTATCCCAAAGAAGTTTTGGACAATCCGAACGTTCCCCAAGTAAAAATCACTGGCATTAAATTGTTTGATGAACCTTATAAAACGGATAGTGCTTATTGGAACATTCATTCTTTAGAGTTGCCTTACACAGATAACAGTTTAAGCTTTGAATTTGTGTTGCCCGAATTTACCAACCAACAAAAAAACCAATACGCCTACATGATGGAAGGCGTTGATAAAAACTGGATCAACTCAGGTGATAAAAGGTTTGCTCGTTACCCAGCATTGAGCCCAGGAAAATACACTTTTAAAGTAAAGGCATGCAACAATGATGGCATTTGGAATGAAGTACCAACAACTATCAGCATATACATTGTTCCACCATTTTGGCAACGTTTATGGTTCATTATTTTAGCAGGTTTGCTATTTGTTTCACTAATTGTGGGTATTGTGGTTTTTATTCAGAAGCTTGAGTTTAAAAAGAAAATGAGGGCATTAGAAGTACAACACAAAGTGCAAATGGAACGTGAACGAATTTCACGTGACCTGCATGATAATGTAGGTACACAGCTAAGCCTTATTAGCAAGAGTATTCAGGGTATGATGAATGATTCTACAGCCATTTCTGAAGAAGACAAAAAGAAGAAGCTGCAATCAACTGGTCAAAGCTCCATGGAAGTTATTAGTGCATTACGAGAAACCATTTGGGCATTGAATAAAGAAGAAGTTTCCTTGCAAGAGTTCTTTGATAAACTTAAATCTTTTGCCCAAAAACAAACTGCATTGAGCCCTGAAACAGCAGTTGAGTTTAAAGAAGTGGCGGGCAATGAACAAATTTTATTAGGCCCTGCTGAAGCATTGCACTTGTTCAGAATTTGCCAAGAAGCTATTACGAATGCACTGAAATATGCCAATGCTTCTAAGCTAGCAATTGAAATGAAAACAGATCAGTACAAGTACATCGTTTCCGTTAAAGACAATGGAACTGGTTTTGATAAAAACAATATCAATACAACCTTGCATTATGGTTTAGAAAACATGAAATATAGGGCAAAAGAAATTTCATGTACATTAACCATTGATGCAAAACCAAATGAAGGAACAACCATTACCATAACAAAAGAATAGAGCATCTGCTCTATTGGAAACAATGTAGCTATAACGTACTTTCACAACTATGCCTTACAAAATAGGAATCGTAGATGACAGTTTTCAAATCATTGCATCATTAACAGATGAACTTACCCAATTGGGTGAAGTGGAAATAGTATTGAGGGCAAGAAATGGGGAAGATTTTTTGCAGCAACTAACAAAAATTCCAACAGAACAGCATCCTCAATTGGTGCTAATGGATATTGACATGCCCTTAATGAATGGCATTGAAAGTGTAAGAACCTGCAGTGTTCTCTATGAATCCATCAAGTACATTATGCTTACTGTTTTTGACGATGACGATAAGCTCTTTGATGCCATACAGGCAGGTGCTGATGGTTATTTATTGAAAGAAGAACAACCTGATGTGATCCTTCGTGCCATTAAAGAAGTGATGGAACAGGAAGGAGCTCCTATGAGCCCAAGAATTGCACGCAAAACATTGGATTTGTTGAGCAATAAAAGCAATTCAAAAGACAATACAATTGCAACTACCTTATCAGAAAGAGAAATGGATATTCTAAAGGGTCTTGTTGATGGATTAGACTTTCGACAAATAGCCGAACGACTTTTCATTAGTCCATTTACAGTGAGAAATCATATTACCAAAGTGTATGAAAAACTGCATGTTTCTTCAAAAACAGAAGCCGTAAAGATGGCTATAAAGAATAGATGGGTATAGGAAAACAATTACTTATCAGGTTTATAAGAAAACCAATCAGACAGCAACTTTTGTATTAAACTTTTGCAATAACCAACTCAATAAAACCACCACTACAGCTCCTATAACATTTAACCATAAAAAGCCCAAACCTATTACACCTGTTTTATCTAAAATAAAAACAGTAATTACAATCAATTCTCCAATAATGGCTGCTATAAAAACTGCATTACCTTGAATTTTTTTAAAGTAAAATCCAACCAAAAATATTCCAAGAATTACGCCATAAAATAAAGAGCCCAGCACATTTACTGCTTCAATTAAACTACCCATACCTGTGGCAAACTCTGCCACAATTACACTAAATATACCCCAGCCTAAAGTGTACAATTTAGAAGTGTTATAGTCCGTTTCACATTGTTCTACAGAAAGATTATTTTTATTTTTTCTACTGAATCTTTTATGAAAATCAATCATAGTGCAGCTAGCCAAAGAATTGAGTGCTGCTGCAATACTACCCCATGCAGCTAAAAATATAATGGCAATTAATAAGCCAACCAATCCCTTGGGTAAATAATCTACTACAAAACGCAAGAAAATATAATTGGTATCATTGTCATCGCCTTTTACTTCACTTGATTTTATTAAGCCTTTGTACTGTTTTCTTAAAGCATCACTTTGTTGGTTAAGTTCTAGTAAATCTTGTTTGGCTTTTACTTCATCGCTTTTAAAGTTTTGCAAAACCTTTTGCTTCTCATTATTTAAAGTAGTGAACTGATTTTGCAATAAAATAGCACTGTCTTTTTTACTGCTAACCAATAATTTTTCCTGCTGTGCATTGTTGAAAAATATAGGCTGTTGTTTAAACTGATAAAACGTAAACAACAAAACACCCAACAACAAAATAAAAAATTGCATGGGCACTTTTACCAAGCCATTCATTAATAAACCTACTTTACTTTCTGTGTTGTCTTTGGCTGTTAAGTAACGCCCCACCTGGCTTTGATCAGTTCCAAAATAACTGAGTGCTAAAAAAAAGCCTCCAATAATTCCACTAATAATATTGTAACGATCTTTCCAATCAAATCCTTTTTCGGTAAAGCCAGTTGTAATGATATTCATTTTGCCACCATTGCCTGCAACCTTTAATGCATCTGAAAACCCCATTCCGTCAGGTAATAAATGCACCACCATATAACCGGCTACAAACATGCCAATAAAAATAATAATCAATTGCAATTGCTGGGTATAAGCAACTGCTTTTGCTCCACCACTTACGGTGTAAATAATTAATAAGCCACCCATTACTATGTTGGTCCAAAAAATATCCCAACCCAATAAAGAAGATAAAATAATTGATGGGGCATAAATGCTGATACCTGTACTTAGCCCTCTTGATAGTAAAAATAAAAACGAAGTAAAAGTTCTTGTTTTAATATCAAACCTTTGTTCTAAAAATTCGTATGCAGTAAATACTTTTAATTTATTGAACAATGGCACAAACGTAATACATAAAATCACCATCGCTATAGGCAAGCCAAAATAGTATTGTACAAACCGCATACCATCGGTAAAAGCCTGCCCAGGAGCCGATAAAAAAGTAATGGCACTGGCCTGTGTGCCCATGATGCTCAACAGTACTAAATACCAAGGCATGTTGCGGTTACTTAAAAAATAACCTTCTAAATTTTTGCTGGTTTTACTTTTATATAAGCCATAACCAATAATGGTTAAAAGGGTTACACAAAGAACTATCCAATCTAATTTACTCATGGCTATTTTTTTATTAAACCAGCTTTTGAATTTTAATTAAACACCAGTTGTGTCACACCCTTCAGCCCTATAACATTACTCAGCTTTATCGTAGCGTATAGCTTACCACTAAGAACACAAAGGAAAACACAAAGCTCACAAAGTTTTTACAAGTGCTACATCTTTATGAAAAATACTTTGTCATCCACCAAAATAAAATAATCAACAATAGCAACACACTTATTACAAATATGTACCAATGCTTCCAAGTATTAAAAAGTGGTGGTTTTGTCATCGTATTTATTATCTTTTGCTATTGAATAATCCGCCCGATAAAAGTCCAAGCATCAATCCTATTATTAATCCAATTTTTACATTTTTTAAAAATATGCCTGACGCAAGTCCAACTACAATTAGCGTTATACCCAATATTCTTTTCCTCGATTGCATATTACTTATTTTTTGGTAATGCAATTAAGTTGGCCAATATTTTATACGCACCAGGCACACCAGCTGGCAATTGCCTAAACAACACCAAACTTACATACGCAAAATTACCTTTGCCATATTTTGCAATAGCCAAACTACCTTTACTTTCCTTTTCACCTGTATCATTCATGGCTAAAGGCGTTTCAAAATGTGTATCTAATTGTTCTGCTTGGTAAGTACTTCTTTCTTGTGTCCAACCTATGAAATCAGCTTCGGTAATTTTATTTGGATAGTTTAATACGCTATGTGTTGGCAATAGAACTTTTACTGTTGCATTTTCTTCTGTAACCCTTGAGCCTGCATTTACCACAAATGGATAGGGTCCAACCTTCACTTTATTTAAACCAACTGAATTGCTTTTTAAATATTGTACTATTAAGTTGCCACCATTTTTTACATATTCGTTCAATACTTCATTTTTATTGCTCAAATAATCATACATATTATAAGCCCTAATGCCTGTAATGATGGCATCAAACTGCTTGAGGTATGTTTCAGTTAAATCTTTTTCAATTAAATATACTACTTCATAACCCAAGCCTTCTAATGCTTCTGGTACTTTATCGCCAGCTCCAACAATGTAGCCAATTTTTTTACCCTTAGTTTTTAAATGTATGCTTAACTCATTGGCTTTTGCCTTTTTAAAATAGGTAATTGTAGGAATGTGATCATACTTAATAGTTTGTGTGCTTACTCCTTTTTTCTCCTTCAATTCAGTACGTAAATCTTGCCCTTTGTTAATTATTTTAATATAATTCTCTTTATCATATTTCACTTCTTCTTTAGGCAATACAGCAACAGGCTGATAAATTTCTCCTCTTACAGGATCAACTATTTTAAATAAAACTGGTTTATAGAAAATAAAATCTTCGCCCTCAATATTAAGTGTAATCATTGCTTGAAAAGATGCATCATTTTCTGCTTTTCCAATTAGGGCTTGCTCACTAACATTAAACATGCCTTCTGTTTGTGGGTTTACCAACCAATAAGGCTGAGAAATACTTTTACTATTATCAACTACAATATTTTTATTGATACTAATATTTGTATTGGTACTTAATGGTAATAAAAATGTAGAATCAAATGTTTCTAACTTAACTTGTTTCAAGGTTGTTGTTAAACCTTTCCTTTTATTAAAAAAGAAACTAACTTTTAATGTATCACCCTGCACCACAGATTCTTGAACAGTAGTAACTTCTGTGAATAAACCACTACATTGTTCAATTAAATATTGAACATCTTCTAGCTTCTTTTTCCTCCAAAGTTCATCCGGTAATACTTTAATATTTTTATATAATCTTACTAAAGCAGCAACCGATTGTTCAGGTTTTTCGAAACTAAATCCAGCAATAATATTGTTTATCTGAGTTTCTATCGATGCTCCTCCATTCATACGGCTCCAACCAATATTCACTCCTTCCATCAAATCATTTTTAGCAGTATCCCCATTTACATGTGCAAAATATTCTATGATACTTCCTTTGCGTCGTGGCCTGCCTTCACCTTGGCTTTTATGCATGGTTCTTGCTTCTCCACCAATTTCACCATAACTTTTTCCCAATAAAGCATTGTACACGCCAATATCAATTTTTAATTGGTTGTTATTGGTTGTGTTGTTTCCACCAAAATTAAACGTGTTCCAAACAATACGTTTGGCTTGCCAAGGTTGTACACCATATTTAAACTGTTCTGTAAATTTAGTAGGGTCGGCTGCTGCAGTAAATGCTTCTTGTGCAATAATAGCACTGGCTGTATGATGCCCATGCCCTGCTCTTTTATCAGGAGGGAAACGTGCAATTATAACATCTGGCTGATATTGCCTAATTACCCAAACGGCATCAGCCAATACTTTTTCATGATCCCAAATTTTCAAGGTTTCATCGGCACTTTTGCTAAAACCAAATTCATAGGCTCTTGTAAAATATTGTTCGCTGCCATCAATTCTTCTTGCAGCCAATAATTCTTGTGTTCTGATTAAGCCCAATTCAATACCCTGTTCACTGCCAATTAAATTCTGACCGCCATCACCTCTGGTTAAACTTAAATAAGCGGTACGATACATTTTTTCTTTAGCAAAATAGGGCAACAAAGCATTGTTCTCATCATCAGGATGTGCAGCAATGTATAACACACTTCCCAGTACATTCAATTTCTTTAAGCCTAAATAAATTTCATTGCTGGGCGTTTGTGCTAAAAGTGAATAGTGAATAATCAATACTGAAATAGTGAATACAATTTTTCTCATTGTTACTTCCTGTTTATGTAACGAAGTTAACAGTTGCTCACAAAGCAAGCTTACCATTTACACAAAAAAGGCGTTACTGTTTAGTAACGCCTTTTAAAAATCGATTCAACTTTTATCTTGCCATGTTGCATGGAACACTTTTCGAAGCATACAATAATTTCATTTCATCGTTATCGTATAAGAACACATAAAAAGATGCTCTTACATTTTTATTACGAATAGCAACTGGAATTTCTGAGTAAGGAATAAATAATTCTAAATCTTTTTTGCCTTTATTGATTGCAACATTATTTAAGCCAGGGTTTAATACTGCCGATTTTGAGGTACCCGATACTCCAAATACTTTGTACTCGCTGCTGGTTGTTTCAAACATATTGCCTTTATCATCGGTAAATACTGCTAAGTAATATACCCTACCAGTTTTACCTGCTGTTGTAATATTAAATGAAGGATAAAAACTAACACCTTGTTTATTGTCGTTTCTTTCTACCGTCATGTTCGAAAAACTGCTGATCGTAAAACGAGGCACTTCATTTATTCTATCTCCTTTTTTAGGATACAATGCACCTATTAATTGCTTGTCACCTTCAGAGATACTGTAATTCCAATCTACATAAAAACCATCTAAAGTTTCCCAACGAGAAATTGGATAATGCATAATCGATTTAGAATCGTATTTAGTACCATTGGTATAACTAACACTATACTTCTTAAATAACTGAGCATCTACCATATCCTTATCCCATCCTTGTTGCATTTTATAAGCTGCATACACACGGTTTTTATCCCATTTAATACCCGATGTTGGATTCATGTGTTCGTGCATTAAACCAATTGCATGACCAAACTCATGTACTATAGCTGTATAAGTATATTGTGGAGTGGTAAATGATGTAGTATCTAAATGCAAAGTATGCTCATCTTGAGGAACCATAGTTGCCATAGTACCCAATTTAGAGTAGTTGCCACCACCATCGTTACCAGTAAGAATTACACGAATATGAGAATCGCCAACTTCAATAAATTCAAACTTAATATTGGCAAATTTTTCCCATTCTTTGGCATAACGCTTAATCATGTCCTTATACTTTTGGCTGCCACTCATAATTCTCACACGTAATACTTTTCCATTGTCCCATAAGTAATAATTATCAGCCATGTTTCTACCTTTTGTTGTATCAAAGGCAAAAATTTGACTTGGTTCAATGGTAGCACAACCCATTTTTTTATAACTTTCTTGTTTCGTTTTTACCTGTGCTGTTGCAGCTGTAGCAAAGCAAATAGCCATGCTTAGAATGAATAATTGTTTTATTGTTTTCATATTATTTGTTTTGAGTTTTATGAACTGTAATGAAGTAATTGAATTGATTTTATGATTTAATAAAGTTGAATACTTTGCGTTTCGATTGATACAGGATTTTCATTTCTTTATCGTCTTGTAAATACACCCTGAATTCTACCTGAAAATTATTTTTACCTGTATTTACTGGTAATTCTTTATAAGGAATGAATAGTTCAAAATCGTTGGCTTTAATTTTATTTGCGGCAATCGATTTGCCAACCCCCAAAATCGAAGACTTGAAAGTAGCAGCTACATTATTGATATTGTAGGTTTCAGTTTCTTTTCTAATTGGATTACCATCTTCATCGTAAAAGAAAGCAATAAAATAAACCCTGGCCGATTTTCCTGCTGTATTAATTTTAAACGAAGGATATAAACAAATACCTTGTTTGGTGTCATTTTTACTTACCGTAATATTGGTAAAATCCGATACGGTAAATCTAGGCACTTCATTTTGGCGTTCGCCATTTTTAGGATACAACAACCCAATTATGGTAATATCCCCTTCCGATAAATCATTGTTCCAATCTACGTTAAAACCATTGGTTGTCCACCTTGCAAAAACCGGATAATGCATAATCGATTTTCTATCGTAGCTGGTTCCATTGGTATAAGAAACATTGTATTGTTGAAACAAGTTTACATCAACCGTTTCTTTATCCCATCCTTGCGTTTTCTTCAAATCGGCATAAACGGCTTCTTTATTCCAAGGAATGCCAGCAATGGGGCTGTAATGCTCGTGTAGCAAGCCAATTGCATGTCCAAACTCATGCAATACTGTTCTACGCATAGCAGCATAGGTTTTAAAATCGGTGGTATCAAAATTCATGGTACGTTCATCGGCAGCTGCATTATTGGCCAATGTACCAATCATAGAATTGTGCCCACCTTTGTTGTCTAAATTAATCCGAATATTAGAAGCTCCAACCGATACAAATTCAAATTTTAAATTGGCATAACGCTCCCATTCTTTCACAACAGCTTTTACTTTGTCTTGCATAGATTTACTGCCACTTAAAAATTTTATGTAAATGGTTTTACCATTGTCCCATAAATAATAATTATCTGCCAAGCCCCTGCCGGTTGCTGTATCTTCAATATGTACTTTATTAGAAGGTACTTCACTACTACAACCATACTTTTGTTTAGGTTTGGTTTGCTGTGCTGAAAGCTGGGTACCAAGTAACATGGTAGAGAAACAAATAAGTCCAATTTTTACTGCTTTCATATGCTTTTGTTTGATGATGATAAACTTGTTTTTGGATGTTCGAATAAATAACATTTTTACAATTGAATGGCTACCCACTTGTAGGTATTTTAATGGTATTTATAGTTGCTTGAACAATGAAAAGATAGCTATCCTATTTGTTTTACACAATCAATTTGTAGCTTTTACAAAAAATACCCTGCAGCACGTAGAAAGAAAAAATAATAAACCCAATAAAAAGTGAAAGGATAATTTTTTTTTTAGTTGCAGCCGCCTATATTTGCACCCCAATCAAAAATTACCTGATTGGCAAGTCTTTGAAAAAAGACTTTTCGGGAGGTAGTTCAGCCCGGTAGAATACTTGGTTTGGGACCAAGGGGTCGCAGGTTCGAATCCTGTCCTCCCGACAAAAAAAGTTCACTATTTTTAGTGAACTTTTTTTATGTACTATACTCATATGAAAGCTAATTGGTTATTTAGAATGTAGCATAATAGCTGAAGATATAAAAAAAGAAAAACAAATAAAAGCAAGAGATATTAAAAGATGGTTGGAATATGGAATACCACAACTTACAATCGTCTAAGTAGTTCAGCCTGGTAGAATATCCTGCTGGACAGCAGGAGGGTCGCAGGTTCGAATCCTAGCATATTTCTAATCCAATAAAACAAAAAATCCCAACTAGTTTTAGTTGGGATTTTTTTTACCTATTTCAAAAGCAGATTAAGCTAATTTTTCAACCTGCATATAGTTTAATTCAACTGGTGTGCTTCTACCAAAAATTTTCACCACCACCTTCAATTTCTTCTTCTCATCATTTACTTCTTCAATAACACCATTGAAATCGTTAAATGGTCCTTCTATAATCTTAATTGTTTCTCCAACAATAAATGGCTCACTAATAGTAACACCTTGGTCGTTCATTTCATCTACCTTACCCAACATTTTATTTACTTCACTCTTACGCAAAGAAATAATATTTCCTTTAGACCCTTTCCCATCGGTTAAAAAATGCATGATGTTAGAAATATTGCTAATGTGCTGAACCATGTCATCGTTTAACTTACCATCTAATACTTCCAACATTACATAACCAGGAAAATAGTTTTTCTCTCTCATCACTTTCTTACCATTTTGTACTTTGTACACTTTCTCCATTGGTAAGAACACTTGCTTAATAATTTCTGCCCAACCACTACGTGCAATATCCTTATCTAAATATTCCTTTACACTACGCTCTTTACCACTAACCACACGTAACACATACCATTTGGTGTTATCTGCAACTTGTGGAACTGGTATTTCCTGAGCTATTATTTCTTCCATTTTTATTGAGAATTACTTAAATAAAGAATAAATCAATTTCAACAATTGGTTGCTGCTAAAATCCATTACACCTACCAAAATAGTAATGATTACCGTAGCAACTAATACAATAATTGTACTTTGTTGTAACTGCATCCAGGTAGGCCAGGTTACTTTTTCTAAAAGTTCTCTGTAGCTGTCTTTAAAGTAAGCTGAAACCTTGTTCATTCTATTTTAAATTAGAAATTAATAATTTGAAAATTTGCAATTTTCATTGCACGGGCACTAGGATTCGAACCCAGATCAAAGGTTTTGGAGACCCGTATGCTACCGTTGCACCATGCCCGTAAGAAAACTAAAAGCTATTAGCGTATAGCCAATAGCTTTTAGCATATTTCAAAGATAGACTTTTTATTGTTAGCTTCAGCAAATTTGCCTGTAGCTAATGGCTAAAAGCTAACAGCCTACTTTATTTTACAATTTCAGTAACCTGACCTGCACCTACAGTTCTACCACCCTCACGGATAGCAAATTTCAAACCTTTCTCCATTGCGATTGGTTGAATTAATTTAACTGAGATACTTACATTATCACCAGGCATTACCATTTCAGTTCCTTCAGGTAACATAACTTCACCAGTTACGTCTGTAGTACGGAAATAGAATTGTGGACGATATTTGTTAAAGAATGGAGTATGACGACCACCTTCATCTTTGCTCAATACATAAACTTCTCCTTTGAAATCTGTGTGTGGAGTAATTGATTTTGGTGCACAAAGTACCATACCACGACGGATTTGAGACTTCTCAATACCACGTAATAATAAACCTGCATTATCACCAGCCTCACCTCTATCCAATAATTTCTTAAACATTTCCACACCTGTAACAGTTGAAGTTAATGGAGCTTCCATTAAACCAACGATTTCAATACCTTCACCTACTTTAATAACACCTCTTTCGATACGACCAGTAGCAACAGTACCACGACCAGTAATTGAGAAAACGTCCTCAACACTCATCAAGAAAGGCATGTCGATAGGTCTTGGAGGTAATGGAATATATTCATCAACAGCTGCCATTAATTCTTCAATTTTAGCAGTCCATTGTGGTTCTTCAGCAATTGCACCAGTAGCAGAACCTTGTATAATTGGCGTATTATCTCCATCGAAACCACGTTTAGTTAATTCTTCACGGATTTCCATTTCAACTAATTCCAATAATTCAGGATCTTCAACTAAATCTACCTTGTTCATAAATACAACGATACGAGGTACACCTACCTGACGAGCCAATAAGATGTGCTCTTTGGTTTGTGGCATAGGACCATCAGTAGCAGCAACAACCAAGATAGCACCGTCCATTTGGGCAGCACCAGTAATCATATTCTTCACATAGTCGGCGTGACCTGGACAGTCAACGTGAGCATAGTGACGAGCATCAGTTTGATATTCTACGTGAGCAGTATTAATGGTAATACCACGCTCTCTTTCTTCAGGAGCACCATCAATTTCATCGTACTTCTTAATAACATTACCCATACCTTTTTTGGCAAGAGTCATGGTAATAGCAGCAGTTAATGTTGTTTTACCATGGTCAACGTGGCCTATGGTACCAATGTTTACGTGGGGTTTATCCCTCTTAAAGGTCTCTTTAGACATTTTTATCGGTTTTTGTTGTGTTTAAAATTTACCAGCCTTATTGGCCATGGTTATTTAATGTTTTGTGAACTTGGCTATAGTACTTTAATTGAGCACCAGTTGCGTCGCACACTTCAACTTTTTTTATTCTATCGCCTCAAGAAATTTAAAACTGACGTTTTAAATTTTTGAGCCGTTAGTGAGAATCGAACTCACGACCTCTTCCCTACCAAGGAAGTGCTCTACCCCTGAGCTACAACGGCTTACTCAGAAAGTAGTAAAGTTTAGGTTTGTGGAATTTTGCAAAACCACAAACCCAAACTATTCTGAGCGGAAGACCAGGCTCGAACTGGCCACCTGAAGCTTGGAAGGCTACCGCTCTACCAAATGAGCTACTTCCGCCAATAATCCCAAATTAAAATTTGGGATTCAAAGAACAGTGGGCAGTGAAGGATTCGAACCTCCGTACCCTTGCGAGAACAGATTTACAGTCTGTCGCCTTTAACCACTCGGCCAACTACCCAAGATCCAGAGCCGAGGAAGGGAGTCGAACCCACGACCTGCTGATTACAAATCAGCTGCTCTACCAACTGAGCTACCTCGGCTTAAAAATCTCATTTTAATGAACTTACCCCGTTTTTCGGGATGGCAAAGGTAATGGAAAACTAATATCAACAAAATTCTTGAAAAGATTTTTTTTTATCTTTTCTGCAACAACTTAAAAAAAAATGGCAAATGCCCAATTTTAGGGCATTTGAACAGCATGCATTTGTGGATTATTTTTTGAAAAAAATACAATCAAACTATCTGAAACAACAATTTTATTCTTTACTTCAACACTATCTCTGTACAATTTATCTTGTACCTGATATCGATAACTTATTTTTAAAGTTGAATCGTTAAATACAGCACGTTGCTCAATGTATGCTTTTGTGGTTGCCTTATCGGCATTACATCCAAGTACTAAAAAGCCAATTGCCAGTATGGTCATAAAAAATATGCTCGACTTCATTGCATAAAGAAAATAAAAAGGCTTCATAAATGAAGCCTTTTTATAAACTATATTATTTTGTTTGAACTACATGCCAGGAAACCACGTTCTTCCTGCACCAACTTCCCTAAATGGCCAAGGCACAGATGCAAGTATTAGCACCAATGCTATCAAATACAACCATTTAGCTGCATCGAAATTGTCTTTCTTTGCTTTTCCTCTGGCAATAGTTATAAGTACTATGGCTATTAACATACCTGCAAAATGCTCAACTGCCCAAAAACGGGAAAAAGAATTTTTCATCACATTACCCATTCCGCCCATATTTTCAATAAGCACTTTTAGGCCAACTGTTTTGCTAAAAATCCACTGATATAAACCCAATAACAAAGTAATGTGAGCCGAAATCAATAAGAATAAACTTACTTTTTGTAGCCCTTTATTTTTGGTAAAAGCTTGGTAAATGCCTACCAACAAAAGAATCAATATTACCCAACGTAATAAACTGTGTAAATGCAGTAATCCTGTGTACATAAAATAATTTTTTACAAATCTAACCAACAGCAAAACAAATTGTTGCAATTATTATACTGAATGGGAAATAAAATAGCCAAATAACTGGGCAGATGTTTCCTTTCATAGACATGCATAAAATCTTTTACCTTTTACCTCCTACCCTCCATCCTAATTCCTTAACCTTTAACCAAACCTTTCTCTTTTTGTCCAAACCATATTCTTCTGCTTAAGGGCTTGGGATTATAGTGAAAAGCCCACAGGAACGACGCAAGAGTGACGAGGACTTGTAACGAAAAGCCCAAACTACAGTTGAAAATTGTTATACAGCCAACAGCCCCCAAATAAAAAACCTCAACACGAAAAGTGTTGAGGTTTTAAAACTTTTAAAACAGCATCTACTCTACCCAATCGGCAATAAAAATGTTGGTGTCTCTAGTGCCCCCATTGTTGCGGTTGCTGCAGAAAATAATTTTTTTACCATCGAGGCTAAACATTGGGAAAGCGTCGAAACCTTTATCTCTACTGATTTTGGTTAAGTTGCTGCCATCTTCATTAATGGTGTATAGGTTAAACGGAAAACCTCTTTTGTATTCGTGGTTACTGGCAAAAATAATGCGTTTGCTGTCTGGCATATAAGCTGGTGCCCAATTTGCTTGTCCATAACTGGTAACTTGGTGTGCATTGCTACCATCGGCATTGGCTATCCACACTTCCATATTGGTTGGTGCAACTAAATCTTGTGCTAAGAAGTCTTTGTATTCCTTAACCTCGGCATCGGTTTTAGGACGACTAGCTCTCCAGATTATTTTTTTACCATCCGGGCTAAACCATGCTCCACCATCGTAACCCAATGTGCTGGTAATGCGTTTTACTTTAAGGGTTTTTAAGTCCATTAAATACAAATCTAAATCGCCATCTCTAGTACTGGTAAACACCATTGTTTTTCCATCAGGTGAAATCGTTCCTTCGGCATCATAGCCTTTTTCTTTAGTTAATTGCTTTACAATTTTGCCATTGGTATCGGCCATAAAAATGTCGAAACTATTGTAGATGGGCCAGATGTATTTGTTGCCATATTTTTTCCTATCTGGTACCGGTGGGCAGCTATCAGCAGCCAAATGTGTAGATGCATAAATAATGTGTTTGCCATCTTTTAAAAACGCCCCACAGGTTGTTCTTCCCTTTCCTGAACTTACCAATTTAAATTTGAATTTTTCTCCCTGTTTAGGCACTTTGCCTATAAACATTTGATCACAATCCAACCCTTCTTTGGGACTGGTTTTTTGAAAAATGATGTATTTGCCATCGAAGCTGAAATAGGCTTCGGCATTATCGCCTCCGAAAGTTAATTGTTGCACATTTTTAAAATGTTTTTCTCCTGAGTATTGGGTAGAATCGGTTGGCATTTGTTGAGCAAATAAAAAATTGCTGCATGCCAGTAAAAGAACAAGTGCTATTTTTTTCATGCTGCAAAGTAAAAGTGAAAATTACTTGCTGCTTTCATTAATATGTCACAAAAAAGTAAAGAAGTAAAATGCAAGTCTATTTTTGCAGCATGAAGCTGAAATATTTTACCATTATTATCGGTACAGTTGTTTTATTTTTTGCTTGTGATACCAGTGTTTCGAATAAAAATTCATCTGCCAACTTATCGCCTTATTTAAAAGGATTGTTTAAGCAAACTGAACAATATCCGGATAGCGTAAATCTTAGAATTAGTTTAATCAATGCATTAGACAGCAGTGGTTTACACAAAGAAGCTTTACAGCAAATGGATTCGCTAATTGCAAAAGACAGTTTGAATTTTGCTTTTTGGAATGCCAAAGGTCATTTACAAGAAAACGCAAAAGACACTGCTGGTGCTATTGTTTCTTATAAGAGAGCTTTACGTATTTATCCATCGCCAGATGCGATGTTAACCTTGGCCAATTTATTTGCAGAAACCAAAAATGATACTGCTTTACTACTTTGCAAAGAAGTGAATGGGTTGAGTGCTGATAAAAAATATGAAGCTGATTGTCGATTTATTGAAGGTGTATATTATGCCAGAAAAGGAAATACAGAAGCAGCCTTGTCTAGCTTTGATGCTTGTATAAATGCACGATACACCTATGTTGTAGCTTATTTAGAAAAAGGGTTTATTTACTACGATAAAAAGCAATATACAGAAGGTTTGAAAACATTTCAATTAGCAGCTTCAGTTAGTAATGCATATGCCGATGCTTATTATTGGCAAGGCAAATGTTTTGAAGCCATGAATAATAAAACAGAAGCATTAACCAATTATAACAAAGCATTGGCATTGGATAAAAACTTGACAGAGGCTGCTGCCGCCATTAAAAGGCTGCAATAATTACTTATAAAGTTTATTGGTTTACAAACTTTGTGGGCAGTAGTTTTGCTGCCAACATTTAAAAGATATCTCATGCCTATTATAGCTCCATCGTTATTAAGTGCCAACTTTATTAATTTACAAGCTGATTGTACCATGTTGAATGAAAGTGAAGCAGACTGGTTTCACTTAGATGTAATGGATGGTCGTTTTGTACCCAATATTACATTTGGTCCAATGATTATTGAGTTTATTAGAAAAGCGACCACCAAAGTGTGCGATGTACATTTGATGATTGAAGAACCTGAAAAATACACAGAGCAATTTAAAAATGCTGGTGCTGATATTTTAACGGTACATATTGAAGCTTGCAAACATTTACATAGAAATATACAGCAAATAAAAAGCTTGGGTATGAAAGCTGGTGTGGCTGTAAACCCACATACGTCGATAGCTTTATTAGAAGATATTATTGCCGATGTTGATTTGGTTTGTTTAATGAGTGTTAATCCTGGTTTTGGTGGACAAAAATTTATTCCACAAACAATAGAAAAAATTAAGCAACTAAGAAGTATGTGCAATGCAAAAGGTTTGCAAACTCATATTGAAATAGATGGTGGTGTAACACTCGAAAATGCAAAAACAATTTTAGATGCTGGTGCAGATGTTTTGGTAGCTGGCAACACTGTTTTCAAAGCAGCCAATCAAAAAGAAATGATTCGCAAACTAAAAGCTCTTTAACACGTTATATTAACATGATACCTACTAAAGCTTATGCAGCTTATACTGCAACTACACCATTAGCTCCATTTGAATTTAACAGAAGAGCTGTTGGTGCAAATGATGTACAAATAGAAATTTTATATTGTGGTGTTTGCCACAGTGATTTACACCAAGCAAGAAACGAATGGGGTGGAGGCTCTATTTATCCAATGGTGCCAGGCCATGAAATTGTAGGCAAAGTAATTGCCGTTGGAACAGATGTAACCAAATTTTCAGTTGGTGATATTGCTGGTGTTGGTGTTATGGTAGATAGTTGCAGAACCTGTAAAAACTGCCAAAAAGATTTAGAACAATACTGTGTAGAAGGCATGACAGGCACATACAATGCTATAGAAAGAGATGGAAAAACCGTTGCACAAGGGGGCTACTCAACACAAATTGTAGTAGATGAAAAATACACATTAAAAGTATCTCCAAACCTAGATTTAAAAGCAGTTGCACCTTTACTTTGTGCAGGTATAACAACCTATTCTCCTTTAGTTTATGCTGGTGTTACCAAAGGCATGAAAGTAGGCGTTGTTGGTTTAGGTGGACTTGGGCACATGGGTGTAAAATTTGCAGCATCGTTTGGTGCAGAAGTAACTGTTTTAAGTACTTCACCTTCGAAAGAAGCTGATGCCAAAAGATTGGGAGCATCCAAATTTTTATTAACCACTGATGCTGCTGCTATGAAAGAACATGCCAGCTATTTTGATGTGATATTAGATGCTATTTCTGCCAACCATGATTTTACGCCTTATTTAAATTTGTTAGACTTGAATGGAAAATTACTAGTGGTTGGTTTACCATCTGAACAACCAAAAATTTCTCCATTTTCTTTAATCAGCAATCGCAGAAGTATTATTGGCTCTATGATTGGTGGCATGAAGGAAACACAGGAAATGCTGGACTATTGTGCTGAACACAATATTGTAAGTGATATTGAACTAATAAATATGCAAACCATCAATGAAGCTTATGAAAGAATGTTGAAAGGCGATGTGAAATATCGTTTTGTAATTGATTTAGCCTCTATAAAATAAAAAGTTAACCCCATAAAAAAACCGCTCAAATTGAGCGGTTTTTTTATAAAATATTGTATGCTTATTGTTTTACAAATTGTAATGAAGTTCTGTTACCATCATTTTCAAAAACAACCAAGTAGTTGCCTTTAATTAGTTTGCTCACATCAATACTGCTTTGTGTTGCACCAGCTTGAATATTTTGGTTTAATACTGTTTTACCATCGATAGTAATTAATTTAACCGTTGCATTCTCACCTGCTTTTGTATGAGATAATGTAGCAGTATTAACTACTGGATTAGGGAAAATATCCAACTTAGTAGACTGTTTTGCATTTACTGCAACTATTGAACTGTATTTAAAGCTACCATCTTTATCAGTAATTTTTAAACGATAGTAATTTACGCCAGCAGCCAATACATCGTTGAAAGAATAATTAGCAGATGATGCATTTTTAGCAGCTACAAAACCAATATTATTGAAAGTTCTACCATCATTGCTTTTCTCGATAGAGAAACCATCAACATTAATTTCATTGGCAGTATTCCAAACTAAAGAAACTTCTTTATTTACTAATGAAGCATTGAATGATGTAAGAGATAATGGAAGAGGAGAGTTGTACCAACCATTTGAAACTCTTATCCCATCTAATACACCTACAGCATTTGTACTTCCTGTACCTTGTCTAATACATAAGCTTGCTATTGATGTGGCATCTGTTGTTGCATCTGTTGAGACTGCATCGGCTAGACTTGGCTCTGTTGCTGGAATGCCAGATGAAAAAACATACATTGAACATACATCATCAGTCGTAGACCCTGTATTAAAAGTATATTTTATAACAACAAGATAGGTGGTATTTAATGTGAATTCACTTGTACTATATGAAATGGTAGAAGTTGAATTCTTAGCTATCCCTAAATTATAAGTAGTACCTGAAGTTGCACCTGTTTTTACAAAAAAACGACCAAAAAAACCAGTAACAGTGGAACCAGTTGTACCACCAAAATGTACTTGATAATCAGCTGTACTAGCAGGAACAGCAGAGAAGTTAATTAAGAAAGAAGCATAAACTGAGCCACTATTAAAAGTTCCAATCGCAGCATTTGCATCTTCTCTACTTGTGCTAACAATATGAGCAAAATTAATTGCACCCCCTACAGCACTACCAGAATAACCAGAATATGAAAGAGGTGTGGGGTTGTAAGAAATTCCTCCACCTGAGCCGCTATGCTTTTTCCAAATAACACCCCCAAGTGAAGGATTAGTTAATGTGTCATTCGCTATATTACCTGTTGAGGTATAAGCGAAGTTTTCAACAAACTGGGCGTTTGAATAAAATCCTAAAAACCAAAAAGCAATTAATGTAAAAATTCTCTTCATAACAAATAATTTTAATTAGCACAAAGTAAGCAAAAAATAGGCTATCGCCAATCAAAGTCACAATTTTTTAATACACAGCAGCTTTTTAGTTGGGTATTATTATCTTCATGCCTTATAATTTTATATTAAATGAAGGGTTTACTATTCATATTTTTTTCTTTTATCTGTATTGTTTCTCTACATGCCCAAAAAACAGCTACACTAACTGGTAAAGTAGTAGATGAAAATGCAAAACCATTAAGTGGTGTATCGGTTGAGATTCTAGGCAAACAAAAAGGAACAGTAACCAACGATTCTGGATTATTTAAAATCTCAGTTACACCCAATAAGATTGCTGGTATTGTTTTTTCTTACGTGGGTTATGTTTCTGTTCAAAAAAATATTACCCTAAGTGTTGGTGAAGCAGAAAATATTACCATCAAACTAAAAAGAAGTACCAAGGATTTAACAGAGGTTGTAGTAAAAGATAAACGTGAACGTAGAGAAACTGGTAGAGTAACCATCGATCCATCTAAAGCCAATGTAAATCCTTCTCCCATCTCTGGAATTGAGCAATTGATTAAAATTTTCGTGGGCAGTAATAATGAACTGACTTCTCAATATTCTGTTCGAGGTGGTAGTTACGATGAAAACCTGATGTATGTAAACGATTTTGAAGTATTTCGCCCGTATTTGGTTAGAAATGGGCAACAAGAAGGATTAAGTTTTATTAATCCAGAGCTTACAGGTGGATTAAAATTTTACAATGGAGGTTTTCAAAGTAAGTATGGTGATAAAATGAGTAGTGTTTTGGATATTACTTATAAAAAACCAAAATCCTTTGGAGGTAGTGCTTACATTGGCTTGTTGGAACAAGGCTTTCATGTTGAGGGAACCGATAAAAAAAATAAAATTTCTTACTTATTGGGTGTACGTAATAGAAGCAACAGAAATCTCTTAAGTAGTCAAGCCACAAAAGGAAACTATATTCCATCTTCCAGCGATATTCAGGCATTAATTACTTATGCCCCCAATACCAAATGGCAGTATGAAATTTTTGCCAATACATCAGCAACAAAATTTACGTTGTTTCCAGAAGAAAGCAAACTATCGAGTTCCGTCTTCTCTCCTTTTTACACAGCAAATTTTGGGTTAGATATATATTTTGAGGGGCAAGAAAAAGACAGTTATTCCACCAATTTTTTAGGATTATCGGCAACGCATCAACCCAAGAAAAATCTTCGCTTAAAATGGATGCTCAGCCGTTTTAACAATAACGAAAAAGAAAATATTGATATAACCGGAGCCTATCTTTTTGGCGATAGAGATTTTGACAAAAGCAGCAGCACTTATGGTTTAATCAGCAATCCACTTGGAGCTGGTGTTTTTCAAAACTATGCCCGTAATACTTTAGATATTACTGTTTGGGATGCAAGCCACAAAGGTAGTTTAGATAAAGGCAAGCATTTTTTTCAATGGGGTAACACTATACAACAGCAATTGGTAAATGATAAACTGAACGAATGGGAATACAACGATAGTGCAGGTTACTCTTTACCATATACAGGCAGTAGTTTACAGTTGAATAAAGTTTTAAAAGGAACCGCCGATTTTAGTATTACCAGAATAAATGGCTATATACAAGACAATATTCAGTTTAAAGATTCATCTGATTTTACACTACAAGCTGGCATAAGATATAATTACAATTCATTAAATAAAGAATTTTTGATTTCGCCAAGAATTAGCTTCTCTTATATTCCGAAAAAATGGAAAAAAGATGTGGTTGTAAAAGGTGCAATTGGCATATACAACCAACCTCCATTTTATAGAGAGTTAAGACGCTATGATGGAACGATTAACAAAAATTTGAAAGCACAAAAAAGCTGGCAGACAAGTTTTGGATTGGATTATAATTTTAAAATGCTGGAACGCCCTGCCCGTTTTACAACAGAGATCTATTACAAAAACATGTGGGATGTTGTGCCTTATGATATAGACAATGTTAGAGTAAGATATTTTGGTGAAAACTCAGCCAAAGCTTATGCATATGGAATTGAAACAAGATTGTATGGAGAGCTGGTAAAAGATGCTGAAAGTTGGATAAGTTTTGGCATTATGAAAACCAAAGAAAATCTAAATAACGATAGTTATCAGCAATATACTTTAGATGCCCAAAACAAGCCAATAGACAGCACTACTGTTGATGTTGGCTGGCTTAGAAGACCAACAGACCGTATGTTTACTTTTGGTATGTTTTTTCAGGATTATTTAAGTACCAACAAAAATGTGAAACTGTATTTAAATACTTTGTATGGCAGCAATTTGCCTTACAATATTCCCAATAGTGTTCGTTATAGAAATGCGTTGGTAATTGAACCTTATGTACGTGTAGATTTAGGCTTAAGTGCATTGTTATTAGACCCTGAAAAAAGCAATAGAAGAAGCCACTCCCCTTTTAGAAACTTTGAAAGCATTTGGGTGAGTTTAGAAATTTTTAATTTAATTGACAGGGCAAATACCATTAGCTATTTATTGGTTAAAGATTTTCAAAACAACACTTTTGCAATGCCCAACAGACTTACACCACGTATGGTAAATTTAAAGTTGGTGGTGAAATGGTAAGAAGGGAATATTAAATAAATTTTGTGCATTAAAAAAGACCTGTATTGCACAGGTCTTTTACTTTTCTATTAGTATAAAGTCATTTAATACACTCTCCATCTAGTAATGGTTTGGCTATATAAGCCAGGTATTTCAAATTCAATTAATCCTACACTTTTTGCGAAATAAGTATTAATGGTTTGAATGGTTTGAAAAGTTCCAACAACTTGATACTGCAACTCATTTTTTACTTGTATTACACTGTCAAAAACATTTCCATTTACAGTTCTGCTGGTATTAACACCCATTAATGTATAATGCATTCTAACCTGTGTAGGTAGCCCATTAAAAGTGGTGCTGGCCAACTGACTGTCCCATTGTGTTAGTATTGGTTGATTTTCTTTCAGAAACAACAATGGCAAACGACCCGTGTTAACATCCAATGCATCAAAACGATAATAATCGCCACCAGTTTTTCTATAGAAGCCAGTATCTTTTACTGTACCTCTAAAGCCATAAAAAACCCTGTATGTATCACCTCCAATAATGGTATCTTTTGGAGATGCATCTACGTGTAAACTATCTGTAAACCCTGCAACATTGTAAGCCCAGTTGCTACCAATTGTTGTAGGAAAATAATCTCTGATAATAGGTACTGGTGGAGGTGGTGCTATTAACAAAACAGTGAATAAACAAGCAGAATTGTTATAGGTTAACACAAAGTCTGTATTCAATGGTAAAATGGGTTTGCCGTAGCCCCTTATTTTAACTGTTTGTAAACCTGCAGTTACATAACCACTATCTCTAAACCAAAAACCATTGGCAGTATCGGATGCAATTAAAAATTGACCAGGTGTTGTAATATTTACTTTTACCAATATGAAATTATTGTCGTTTAAAGCAGTATCGGCTTTGTAAGTTCCACTTACAATAATACCCTGACAGTTACCTACACTATCTTTTAATGAGCCAATAGCTGGACCATACAAATTAGCCCCACTTTCGTAGCTGGTTTCTTTAGTACAAGCACCAACGATTAAAACAAGCGATGCAATAATTACATTTTTAAAACTGAAATACTTCATTCTCTTTATTTTCAAACAGTACGAATATCAGATAAATATTAAACAATTAACGCTGCCTTGTTGCTTAAATTGCCTGTTTGCAGCAATTCCTGCACATTATTTAACGTTGTTGTTGCAATTTGTGTTAATGCTTCATTGGTAAAAAATGCCTGATGTGCAGTAATTAATACGTTTGAAAAGCTCATTAACCGTTGAATGGTATCGTCTTCGATAATGGTATCGGATAAATCTTTAAAAAATAGTTTATCTTCTTGCTCATATACATCAATTCCTAAATAACCAATTTGGTGCGATTTTAAAGCTGCAATGGCATCTTTTGTATTGATTAAACCACCACGGCTGGTATTAATTAACATTACACCAGGCTTCATTAAAGCAATGGTTTCTTTATTAATTAAATGTTTGGTTTGTTCGTTTAATGGGCAGTGTAAAGAAATAATATCGGCTGCTGCAAAAACATCTATCAATGGTTTATATACAACGCCTAAAGCTTCCATTTCTTTATCAGCAAACATATCAAAAGCCAATACTTTACAGCCAAATCCCAACATGATTTTACAAAATGCTTTACCAATATTACCAGTGCCAATTACCCCAACAGTTTTGCCATGTACATCGAAACCCAATAAGCCGTTTAACGAAAAATTTTGCTCACGAACACGATTGTACGCTTTATTGGTTTTTCTGTTTAAGGTAAGCATCATAGCTACTGCATGCTCTGCAACAGCTTCTGGAGAATAAGCAGGCACTCTGCAAACTTTAATGCCTTTTGCTTTTGCAGCTTCGATATTTACATTATTAAAACCAGCACAACGCAAAGCAATTATTTTTACGCCTTTTGTTGCCAACACCTCAATTACGTCTTCATTAACCTTATCGTTTACAAACACACAAACCACATCGGTATTGGTAATTGCATGTACGATATGTGGACCTAAATGTGTTTCAAAAAATTCTAATTCAAAGCCCAATTGCTCATTTTGCTGATTGAAAAAAATTTTATCGTAAGGTTGAGTAGAGAAAAATGTAATTTTCATACAGCAAATTTAAAGCTAGATATTGGATAGAATATTTTAATTTAAATACGCCTTTTATCCTCTCAAATAAAATACAAATACCTTTGCCACCAACTAATTGTTTTATATGAGGTTTGAAGACTTGAATTTGAATACCCCTTTACTGAATGCTTTGGCAGATATGGGATTAACAAAACCTACCACTATTCAGGAAAAAGTATTTCCTGTTGCAATGAGCGGTAAAGACGTTTGTGGCATTGCACAAACGGGTACAGGTAAAACCTATGCTTATTTATTAACCTGCTTAAGACAGTGGAAATTTTCTAAAGAAAAACATCCGCAAATTTTAGTAATTGTTCCAACTAGGGAACTGGTTACACAAGTGGTAGAAGAAGTAAAGAAATTGGCTGCTTACATGAGCGTAACTGCAATGGGTGTATATGGTGGAGTAAATATCAATACACAAAAAATTGCAGTTGAAAACGGCATGGATGTTTTGGTTGCAACGCCAGGAAGATTGATTGATTTAATTTTTGCAGGTGCCATTAAAACAAAAAATATTAAGAAACTGGTGATTGATGAAATGGATGAAATGTTGAATTTGGGTTTCAGAACTCAGTTAAAAAATATATTGGAGTTACTTCCAGAAAAAAGACAAAACTTATTATTCTCTGCAACAATTACGGATGATGTTGAACAAATAATTGATGTTTATTTTAACGACCCTGTTCGTATAGAAGCTGCACCAACAGGCACTCCACTCACCAATATTGTACAACAAGGTTATCATGTTCCAAACTTTTATACAAAGGTTAATTTGTTGAATTATTTATTGGATGCCGATGAAAGCATGAGCAAAGTGTTGGTGTTTGTTGATTCGAAAAAATTAGCGGATGATATTTTTGACGAACTGCAAAAATCATTTGAAAACAAAATGGGTGTTATCCATTCTAATAAAGAACAGAACCATCGTTTTAATACAGTGAATAAGTTTAAGGATGGCACTTATCGTTTTATCATAGCAACTGATATTGTTGCAAGAGGATTGGATATTGCAGAAGTTACCCACGTAATTAATTTCGATTTACCCGATGTTCCTGAAAATTATATTCATAGAATTGGAAGAACTGGACGTGCAGATAAAAAAGGTATTGCAATTAGCTTTGTTACTGAAAAAGAACAGAAGTTTTTAACCAAGATTGAAACCTTAATGAACTATGCTGTTCCTTTTGTTGATTTGCCTGAAGACTTGTTTATTTCAGATGAATTAACGGAAGATGAAAAGCCTAAAAAGCCTGTAATAGCTGAAGTTCAGCTAAAACAAAAAAAATACGAAGGCGGTGGTGCTTTTCATGAAAAATCGGCTAAGAATAGCAGAAAAGCTACAAAAAAAGTTAGTCGCAAAGATCAAATGATGAAGAAGTATGGCAAGCCAATTACTAGGGGGCAAAAGAAGTAGTTTTATACCACGAATGTTACGAATTACACGAAATAAGAAAGCCTCTTCAAAATCGAAGGGGCTTTCTTATAAACTCTATAAACTTGTAAACTTTATAAACTACTTACTTAATCTCTCCACACATTTCCAAAGGCACTACCCAAGCATCAAATTGTTCGGCTGTCATATGTTCAAAATCTAGTCCTTTCAATTTGTACTCCAATGCAGCTTGTTTTAAACTAATACCACGTTTATGAGCATCTTGAGCTATTGCAGCAGCATTGTAATAACCAATTTTTGTGTTTAATGCTGTTACTAACATCAGGCTATTGTCTACATGTTTTTTGATATTTTCTTCAATTGGTTTTAAGCCAACTGCACATTTATCGTTAAAGCTTACACAACCTTCTCCAATTAATCTTGCACTGTGCAAGAAATTATAAATCATTACAGGCTTAAACACATTCAACTCAAAATGTCCTAAACTACCGCCAATACCAACTGTAACGTCGTTACCCATTACTTGTGCAGCAATCATGGTTAATGCTTCACATTGTGTAGGGTTTACTTTACCTGGCATGATTGAACTTCCTGGTTCGTTATCAGGAATAAAAATTTCACCAATACCACTTCTAGGACCACTTGATAACATCCTTACATCATTGGCAATTTTCATTAAGCTAACAGCTACAGTTTTCAATGCCCCATGAGCTTCTACAATGGCATCATGTGCAGCCAAAGCTTCAAATTTATTTTCAGCAGTAACAAATGGCAATCCAGTTAATGCAGCAATATGTTTGGCAACAACAACGTCATATCCTTTAGGAGTGTTGATACCAGTGCCCACAGCAGTGCCTCCTAAAGCCAATTCACTTAAGTGTGCTAAAGAATTGTTGATGGCTTTTAAACCATGCGTAAGTTGAGCAACATAACCACTAAACTCCTGCCCTACAGTTAAAGGGGTTGCATCCATAAAATGGGTACGACCAATTTTTACCACATGCATAAACTCTTTGCTCTTTGCAGCCAATGTATCACGTAGTTTGGTAATACCAGGAATGGTAGTTTCCATTAACATTTTATATGCTGCAATATGCATAGCTGTTGGAAAAGTATCGTTGCTACTTTGCGATTTATTTACATCATCATTTGGATGAATCGATTTCTTTTCATCTAACAAACTTCCACCACCATTTACATGAGCTTTATAGGCTACCACTTCATTTACATTCATGTTGCTTTGTGTACCACTGCCTGTTTGCCAAACCACCAAAGGAAATTGGTCGTTTAATGTACCTGCTAAAATTTCATCACATACAGTTGCAATTGCTGCTTTTTTTTCTTCAGGCAAAACCCCTAATTCATGATTGGCTAAAGCAGCAGCTTTCTTTAAATAAGCAAATGCTGCAATAATTTCTTTGGGCATTTTATTAATGTCCTGAGCAATTTTAAAATTATCTATACTACGTTGGGTTTGTGCTCCCCAATACACATTGGCAGGTACTTTCACCTCACCCATGGTGTCTTTTTCTATACGGTATTCCATGTTTTAAAATTTTCGGCAAAGGTAGGGCTGCAACAATAGAAATTTACACTTAAAAACAGGATAGTTATCAGGTTTAAAATAAAAATTGTAGGTGTAACTAAATAGTAGGCTTTATTGTTTCGAAACTAACTTTTGGTATAGAAGATTCCAGTTTAGCAGATTATCAGTTTTAAAAATTTGCTCTACTTTTTCTTCTGTTATTAACCAACTGCCTTCAGCAATTTCTGCTGCTAATTCACCTTTATCCCAGCCACAATAACCAACAAATATTTTAATATCGTTTTCACCAATATTTTGGCTATTGAGTAAAGAAACAACTTGTTTAAAATTACCTCCAATAAATAAGTCTTCTTTTACCAAAGTTCCCCCTTCAATTAAGTTGTTTGAACGATGAATAAAGTACAATCCTTCTTGTTCTACTGGTCCACCATTGTATAAGGGGAAAGTCAAACCCAGCTTAAATTCTTCCAACTGGTTAAGTGTTCTGGGAAACAATTGGTTTATTACAAACCCAATAGCTCCATCGGCATTACTTTCTGTTATTACAATAATCGATTGCTCGAAAATAGTTTCATGTAAAGCTGGTGTACTAATAATTATGGTACCTGAAGTGATTTGCATAAAGAGTGAAGTAAAAGTTGCAGACAATTTTTTAAACCCGAAAAGTATGAAACTACAAAATTGTGCTTACTACATTACAATTAGATTTTTTATTCTCGAAATGATTATTATCTTGTACACACTAATTTAGCTTATGGCACTAAAAATTATCGACCACGGCTCTAAAGACTACCAAAAAATGGTAGACATGCGTTTAGCAATTTTACGCAAACCATTGGGCTTGGATTTTTCGGCTGAAGAATTGGCTCGTGAAAAAGAAGATATATTAATTGGCTGCTTTGAAGAAGAAAAGCTAGAGGGTTGTTGTATGCTTACAAAAATAGCTCCACAAACTGTGAAACTTCGTCAAATGGCTGTTACAAGTGGCTTACAAGGCAAAGGCATTGGCAGGGTTTTATTAAATTTTGCCGAAAATGTTGCCCGTGATAAAGGCTACAGAAAAATGACCATGCATGCCCGTAAAAATGCACTTGGTTTTTATGAAAAGCTAGGTTATAAAGTGGTGGGAGATGAATTTATTGAAGTTACACTACCCCATTTTGCAATGGAAAAAGAATTATAACTATTTTAATGCTTGATATTTCTATTTAAAATGCCACGTATTTCGTGACGCATTTCGTCGCCTATTTCATCTTTGGGCAAAAGTAAAAACGACTTGTTGTTAAAATAAAAATGAAAGAAATAAGGCGTTTCTAAAAACTTTTCGAATTGATTCCATTGCCAGCTGGCCTGGCCATTTTCGTTTTCAAAAACCAAATATTCTTCGTTTAAATGAGCTATAAATTGCTGCTGAAAGGATGCTGTTTTTTTATAAATACTATTGGGCAAAATGTACCAAATACCCACCATCATAAAAATCCAAACACACGATCCTAACAAAAATGGTTCTGGTCTAACTTTTTTGGTATAAAATAGAATAGCTGCCACTACAGCAAACACATTTACTACTATCATTAAAATGCGTATATCATTTTTAGAAATAAAATGATATCGCAATGCTTGAATGGTTTTTTTCTTATCGTAACTAAAACTGAATTGCATAGTAAAATTATGGCTGCAAATGTAACTGCATGTAGGCTTTAAATGGTTGTACTACTCGATTTTTTCTCCTCCTCAAAATAATTGTCTACTTCTATCATTCCTATAGTTCTCGAAATTTTCCAAACGCCATTTTCTTTTTTCAACTCGGTTTCTGATTTTGCTTCAAACATTTTATCGGTTTCATAATCGAGTGCCTGAAATACGTAAGTAACCATAGCTGTGTTGCCTTTAATGGTTACTTTCCATGTGCCTTTTTGGGGAAAAGCATATTCTAATGCCTCTTCTACCCCAACTTGACCTCCTACAATTCTTTCATAATCGAACCCAGCTGGAATTTCTTCAGTTGAATCTTTTTTAAAATCAATACCTATCTTTTTAAAATCTTTTCTGTGCCATGCAAAGAATGCTTCGCCAATTGTGGGGTTATTTTTTTTGTAATAAGCAAAATATTTTTCTACTTCTTTCCATTGAATGCGATAGGGGGGCTCATTGTCTTTTCCTTTGCCTTTATACAAATTAAATTGCTCTAGTTGCTGATAATTGTTCCTATACCAAGTATAAAAGTTGGTTGTTTTTTTTATGAGTAAATCAGTTTCAGTTTTGGTTTGAGCAAAGACAACAACACTGGCACAGGTTAAAAACAAACTCAACAAGTATTTTTTCATACTATTTTTTTATGTACAGATACAACTACGATTTAATTATCCTTTCTTTTCTAACACCCAAACTACTTTATTAAAGTCAGCGGCTGCATTTATTACTTTTTGAAAATTATTATACGCAGATAAAGGATACTTGAGATTTCGATACGTTTCTTCGATAGTAATTTCAACTTTATTGTCTTTTAGTACATAACTACTTACGAATCCCATAGTAATAATATCTTCTTCTTTAAAGGAAACATTGATATTGATATCGTTCAAATTTTTGATTGTATAACCTGCTGGAATTTCAAAAATAATCTTTCTATTCAATACATGTGGATAGCCTAATTCTATTGGTAATTGTCGGGGTTTTTCCTGATACATTTCAGCTTGTTTACCAACTATATCTCCTATTTTAAACAAGGTTTTGTTACCTGCTTTTTCAATCATTTCAGTTGTTTTAATTTCACCACTAATTATTAATGGTTTATTGTCAAACAAATCATTAAATTCTGTATTCTCTACTTTTATATTTGTAATATTCTCACTCTTTGCAATACTTTTTATTATGTCTCTCGTGGTTTCTTCTTGCTTGTCTTTAGGAAGATAAGTATAAATGGGTCTATAAGATGCTGCAGCATAACCCAATAAAATTTGCTTACTATTAATGATTACATTTTCAAGATTTTCATCCAACTTTATTACAGCCTCCATATTGTGTGCATGTTGCTCAAATGGTTCCATTTCAACATCTGCAAAAGAACCAATAGCTGTTTTTAATGTTCCAATAGTAGTTGTTTTTAAAAACAGTCCTGTTGTGCCACATACATAAGGAGGTACAAAAGGATAGCGATAATCGCTTGCATAAGGACAAATAAACTTTTTTGTTTTAGGAAAGTAAATTAAAATTTCTTCTACGCTACGCCAGTTTTCAATGTCTTCATCTAATGGAATATCGCCACGATTATTGGGTAGTACTATTTGATAATTAATTTCAAATTTTTCGAAAACAGCAGTAAACAGTTTTACAATACCATCCCTATTTGTATTTTTTGTTTTTATTACCTTTTCTAAATTATCTACATCTTCTCCTACAATTTTTTGATCAGAATTAATGTTCTTTTTAAGAAAATCTTCAATTTGTAAAATCTTATTTGCATCGCTGGCATTTTTATCAATCACCAATTGCTTTATTAAAGATTCTACTGCTTTGGTTTCTTTGGGAGTAATATTTGTGTAAACATCGTAAGCTCTTTTTGCAAACTCTTTCCATGTATATAATCTAACATCGGCTTTGGCCAGTAAATTGTAGCTTAGTTTATACTCTACACGTTGCATTAATGGGTCTCTTAAACTATATTTTTCATCTTCAATTGCAGCAATATTTTCTGAATAACCAACGATGATTCTTCGTTCACCAATTACACTATCAGCACTTACATTAAACCCATTAAATCCTTTTGCTTCGAATTTTAAATTTTTAGGTGTAATCAATGAAAAAAAGGATTGCTGATTAGGAATATTGGAACTCTGAAAAACGTCTAATCCAAAAACGGAAACTGCTTTTTTTATAGTGTACGTATATTCTATTTCTGAACCTTTTTCAACGCCTTCCATTGCAAACAATTTATAGCGTTTACCTTCTTCCTCTGTTTCTTTTATTTTATCGTCTGGCAAGTCAATTACTTTGCCAGTTTTTAAAATTGTTCTTGCCTTAATATTAGTAATTAATTGACCAGCATATAACTGTATATACACTTTGTTGTACATATCGATACCTCGGTCGTTAATAATTTTGATTAACTTATAATTTGTTGTGTACATAAACATGTCTTTTCCTTCTTGTACGTACTCAACTTTTCTATCATCAATTATACCAACAGCACTTGAGCTGTCAAAAATTGGTTTAACGCTATGAACTATTGGCTTTGCAACCCATCTTTCGGGTAATGAATAATCAAATTTTTGTGCTACTGTAACTATAGAATACAACAAAGCAATTGTGGTAAAATATTTTTTATACATATACTTTAATTAGTGAATTATTTTTTTTGGAGTACTACTTGTTCTTTGTAATTACTATTTAACTCTTTAATGGCTTCATTCCATTCAGTAAATTTTGGAGGATGCATACACAAAGAATTATTACGAATTTCCTGCTTTTCAATAATGCGGTTATTCTCTTGTTTGTAATGAATTATAAAAGAATAATTAGCTTTTTCGATTACTGTATTTTTAGGCAGATAAGAAACTTTATATCCGTCTGGTATTTCGAGAATGGTATATTGTTCAATAATAAATTTATAATCGTTATCAGCAGATACTTTTCTTTTGGCTGTATCAATATTTGCATTTGCAAACATCTTCTCCAAATTCAAATTAATGTATAATTCGTCACCTATTTTCTTGCCATAATCAGGCACTTCAAATTTAGCCTGTATGTTAACATACTTATTAGATTTATCAATATCATTAATCGTATAATCTCCTAAAATAAATTTATTGCTTGCCTTACTCATTTTGTATTTTACAAATTCTCTTACATCTTTTAGGTCTTTGTAAAAAAGTGAGTTATAAATTTCAGCTCCACAATAACCTGAATAATAAACACTCATATTACCTACAATTCCATTCTCCGAAACTCGAATAAAGGTGCTATCTACAATTTTGTTTTTGTCAGCTTCTACTTCGGGAACTCTAATAATTTTATAGTTGTTTCCATCTATGGCAATAAGTGCCTGTTTAGATTGGATATGCTCACTAGGAAATCCGAATACACAATTTGGATCGGTACCATCTAAAAAAATCCATTCGTCTCCAATGTTCAATGTACTAATCATATGGTTATCTGTGATGGGCAAAAAAACTTCATCATAGTCATATGGAATATCTCTTGTTCCGATCCAGGTATAATAGCTTTTCAAACCTGCGGCTCTTAGTAATGCAGTTATAAGACTGCTCATGTCTTTGCAATCGCCATATCTTTTTGTACATACATCTTTTGCCTGACGTGGAATAAAGCCCTCGAGTCCATCTTCAAAAGCTACATATTTAATATATTCTTGTACCCATTGATAAATTGCTTTTGCTTTTAGTTTGGGTTCTTTAATATACTTAGTTAAACTGTCTGCTAAATGTTTGACTAATTCACTTTCTTCGTTATTGAGATTGTCTAAAAAGGAATAATTCCATTTATAAAAATCTTTTTGTGTATCAAAAACTTTTACCTGTTGGTTGTCGCTATTATTGTACGATGCAACATAAATAATAACATGCGGTTCATAATAAGAAATAGAAGGAGCATTGGTATATCTTTCATTTAATAAAAGATTAGATGCTTTGAATGTAAAACGATGTTGCCTTCCTTTTTTATCCTCTTCTACCTGAATTTTGTGAGAGCTGTCGTTTTTAATAATATAACGAACATCTACATCTGCTGGAAAAGTAACTGTATATTTTGCCTCCGCTATTGGCATATAAGATGAAAAATAAAATGGTGTTAACAGGTGAATGTCTTTATGCACTTCTGTATGGTTTACTGAGGCTACTGCACCTTTAACCAATGCAGGAAAATAGAATACTGTTTCTTTTGAATCATCAAAAAAAATACTACGTCTTTCGGATCGTTGAGTTTTGGTTTCTTTTACTTTTATTTTTTTATAATTATTTCCATCTGGCACTTTGGTGTAAGCCTCTACATCTTTTAGTTCATTAAAAGACCCATGAAAAACTTTATATTGATTGTACATTCCATTGGCACGGTCATTTAACATCAGCATTTCTACATCTTCTTTTGTTTGTGCAGATAGAACATTTTTATCGATATTTATTTTTAGTTCTCTGTTAAAAACTGTCATTACTGCCATATCATTGGGGTATTGTTTTGCTATGGCATTATAATCTTGTGCAGTTACCAATAAATTACTTAATAAAAATAATTTAAACATCAAAACTGCTTTAACCCTATTGGTCATTTTCATGTTATTTTATTGATTGCAGTATGTCGTAATAATACTCTCTAGTTTGAATTAGTTTACCTGTTTCGTCATAATATTTTGATAAGCCATGCAAATCACCCAAATAAAAATTTTCTTCGCTTTTGAGTTTTCCATTAGGATGATATCTTTTTGCTAGGCCATTTATTAAGTCTTGATAATATGGCTCTTCATATTCTAATTGCCCTGAAGCGTAATATACTTTTTTAACGCCTTCATCCATACCCAAATCTCTTTTACTGTCTATGTATATTTTCCCATTGCTGTAATACACTTTTCTAACTCCATGTACATCATCATCTTCAAAGTTTATTTCGGCACTTTTAATACCATTTTTATAATATGCAACAAGCGTTGTAGTTCCATTTTTAACTATAATTGGACTGACCAGTTTACCGTCTTTCCCTTCATAGGTATAACTTTCAATTTTACCTTGGTGATAATTGATTTGATAAGCTAATTGATTATTATCGCCATAAACTTTTAGTGGCCCCTCGTAATTTCCATTGAGGTAGTTAAATTCTTTGTCTTTTGAACCATCTTTATTATAAGTAATAGACACACCTTCAATATCTCCATCCACATAATTATATGCATAGTTCAGTTTTCCATTATCATAGTAATAATTCCATAAGCCTTCTTTATTTCCTAGTTTATAATTGCCTTCGCTCCTTAATTTACCACCATAATAATATTGTTTAGTGATGGAGTCACAATTACCTTGATTGTATACTGTGCTATAAGAAAGTGAGCCATCAAAAAAATAAACTTTATACTCACCATGTAGGTGGTTGTTTTTGTAAGCACCCTTTATATATGGTTTTCCACTAAAATATTTGAAAGTAAAATTTCCATTACCCTTAGGCATATCTACATCTTCTAAAACTGCACCTAATGTATCAAACTGGGTTACTCTTCTAACCCAACCATTCTCCCATTTTTGTTCGTAATCAATTTTGCCATTAGCATAATAATACTCAGCGTATCCGCTATTCTCGTCATCTAAGAAATACGCTTTAGAAGTAACCTTACCTAACTTATTATATTCAATTTGGTCGCCCTGTTTTCTCCCGGCTACAATCCATCCTTCTTTTCTTATAATTTTATTACTGTAGTAAGAAGTATAATAGCCGTCTTGTTCATCGTTACTATAATTCACTTCTTCAGATAATGTTCCATTAATATAATATGTTTTTCGATTGCCATTCAATAAACCGTCTTTGTACTCAGCTTCTGTACTAATATTACCATTTCGAAAGTAGAAGTTTGTTTTCCCTTGTCTATAACCATCTTTTGAAAAAAAACCTTCGCTTGCTTTATTGCCTTGTGCATCATAAAAGGTGAGATTTGCAGCCCCTCTTCGAGTTGTGGTATTACTGATTTCTTTACCTGATTTGTCTAAGAATCGAATTTCTCTAAGCCTTCCTTTTTCAAATGTCGATTCTGAAAAAAGTTTACCATCTTCATCAAAGTCCTCGGTTTTCCCATCAACCTTTCCTTTTGAATATGTCGATTGTTGCATTAAACTTCCACTACTATAATATTCTTTATATTCTCCATCCATCTCACCATTTATATAATTCGATACATTTTTTAGTTTTCCATTTGCATAATAATCTTTCCATATACCGTTTCGTTTGTCATTTACAAACTCTCCTTCTAACTGTAGAGAACCTGTATAATAATATTTTTTTAAAACTCCATTTGCCTTACCATTATTATAGTTTAAGGTAGATTGAATTTTGCCATTATTATAGTAATAAGTAATTAGCCCATTTTCAAGATCATCTTTATATATCCCTTCATGATTGAGATAACCATAATTGGTAAAACTTTTTCCAAGTCCATTTTTTTTATTCGCAGTATAATCTTCTATTTTACGTTGTGCAGCATTATAATACCACTGTTGCAGTGTACCATCTAAAAGGTCATTTTTATAGTCCATAATAGATGCCTGAACTCCGTTATCAAACCATGTATAGACCTTACCGTTTAATAAACCATTTGTATATACATCTTTTTCTTTTAATTCACCATTGGAATGGTAAAAGTTCCATTCTCCTTCTTTATCACCCTTTTCATTGTAAATGCCCTTAGACCTAAGCTTTCCATCATTATAATAAAATTCCCATGGTCCCGTTAGTTTATAATTTTTTCCATCAGATTGCCAAGCACCTTTCCCTGAAACTTTTGAGCCATTGAATAAGTACTTTAATTGTACGTTACTTCGTTGTGCAACATTTAAAACCCTTGTCTCTTTAATTGTATTAAAGTATGCTATTGGAGATTGAATAAACTTATCAATTGTTTTTTGATTTTTCTTTACATATTCTTTTATCGATTTGTTATTAATACCACTAAAAATATAGTAAGAAAAAACTTCAAACTGGTTATCATCAAATATTTGCTTTAAATATGGTACATAAAACTGCATCCAAAAACCTTTATCAGAAGCATTGAACTCTAGTTTCTCTAAAACCACTTGAATTTGCCTTACTATATTATCTTCTAAATCTGACTTTAGCTTATACTTTCTATCTAAAGCAATCTTGCTTAATAAAATTTCTTCTACCAATTCAAAATCATCATCTTTTGATTTTTTCTTGGACGAGCTTACTTTTTTCAGCATTTCATCTTTTACATCGGCTATTGCACTTAAGTTAGTGAGTACTTTACCAACATATCTATTCTCTGGGTTCATAAATAAGTTTGTACAAAAACTTAACATAGCCTGTACAGGCTTGCCCTCTTCAATTGAAATTAATCCTAAAAAATAATGTGCTGATGTATAGTAGGGATAAATGAGTAAGCAAGTTTGCAAACTTTTCTTAGCCTCTGTAAATTTTTTATTCTTATAGTAAGTAACACCCTTATTGAACCAATTAACATAGTCGTTATTATTCAATGCTATAATTTTATCATAATACTCAATGGCTTTATCAGTATTTCCTAATTCATCTTCTGCATTTGCGATCTGTAAATACCATTGCGTTTGTTCTTCTGGGAAAAGTTTCAATCCAAGTTCAGCATATTGCTTACTAGCAATGAAATTGCTATCATTATATGAACTAAAACTCAATTCATACAGGGCTTTACTATAGTTTGTATCACTTCTTGAGATTTGCTGGTAAAGAGCTATAGCTTCTTTGTATTTGCCATCATCATGTAGTTTAAATCCTTGTTTTAAAATTTCTCCACTATTTAAAAGTGGTTGTTTATTCTGAGCTGCTGCTACGAAAAACAAACAAAAAAGAGAACTAGCCAAGATGAATTTTTTTTTCATTACTACCTGCATTTTAGGATTTAAGGAGCGTTTTTTTAAATAAAAGTGATATAAAAGGCTTGCAAAAAAATCTCTATTACTGCGAGTCTTTGTATAATAAATTTCTACCAAATTAGGGATGTACAACGGAACTATCAAAAAAAAATGTGATGTAATAATAAAAAAAAGTCACTTTTATAAAAAGTGACTTTTTTTAGATAAACGAAAATATATTTTCGGAACAGAATAATTATTAACTGCAACCTCCTTGTGTACCACAATTTAAGCATTTGTAACAAGTACCGCTACGCACAGTAATATGACCACAAGTTGTACAAGCAGGAGCATCGCCTTGCATTTGTTTAGCATATTTGCTAACAGCGTCCATAGATTCATCGGCTTTTACAGCAGCAACTCTTTGCAATTTTTGTGGAGCTGGAGTTGGTGTTGTATTGGTTGATGCAACAGGAGCAGTAACATGTACACTGCTCAACTCTGGCTGACCCATTAAACTTACATCACCATCATCATCTCCAAGGTTTCCAACTTCTGGTTTGTCTAAAACATGTACCAAATCTGTTCTACCTAAATACTCGTAAGCTAAAGCTCTGAATACAAAGTCAACTAAAGAGGTTGTAGTTTTGATATTTGGATGATCAACCATTCCTGCTGGTTCAAAACGAGTAAATACAAATTTTTCAACAAACTCCTCTAAAGGCACACCATATTGTAAGCCTACAGAAACAGAGATTGCAAAGCAGTTCATTAAACTACGAACAGTTGAGCCTTCTTTAGCCAAATCAATAAAGATTTCACCTAAAGTACCGTCGTTGTATTCGCCTGTTCTCAAGAAGATAGCTTGGCTATTAATTTTGGCCTTTTGTACAAATCCTCTACGTTTTGCTGGCAATGTTTTACGCTCAACAATTTTAGATAATTGACGCTTTAACTTGGTATCAGATGAGGCAGTCATTCTTCTGTTTACTTCATCTAATAATTCATCAACAGTCAATTTTGTTAAATCAACAATATTACTTTCAGTTAAAGTAGCTTCAGTTGATACTTCTTCTGTTGCTGCTTCTACACTTACGTCATCTGTTTTCTTTTTCTTATCGCTCTTTGTGCTTAAAGGTTGAGATAATTTAGAGCCATCACGGTATAAAGCGTTTGCTTTTAAACCAAGCTCCCAGCTTAATTTATAGCAATCTGCAATTTCTTCAACATTTGCTTCATGTGGCAAATTGATGGTTTTAGAAATTGCTCCACTCAAGAATGGTTGACAAGCAGCCATCATTCTAATATGACCATGGGCATGAATATAACGCTCACCTTTTTTACCACATTTGTTGGCACAATCAAATACCGACAAATGTTCGTCTTTTAAATATGGAGCACCTTCTACAGTCATTGTACCGCAGATGTAATCGTTGGCTGCTGCAATTTCATCTTCAGTAAAGCCTAAGCCTTCTAACATGTTAAAGCTCCAATCACTGTATTGTTCTTCTGTAAAACCTAAACGTTGTAAAGTGGCATCACCTAAACTATAACGGTTAAAGATGAAACCAATTTCAAAAGCAGCTTTTGCTGCAGCATTTAATTTAGCAATTTCTTCAGCAGTAAATCCTTTTGCACTCAGTGTTTGGTTATTAATGTAAGGAGCACCTTCGAAACTTGCTGAACCAACTGCATACTTTTCAATAGCATCAATCTCTTTTTGGCCATAGCCCAATGTTTTCAATGCATTTGGTACAGCACCATTGATGATTTTGAAATAGCCACCACCCGATAATTTCTTAAATTTCACCAAAGCAAAATCTGGTTCTACACCTGTAGTATCACAATCCATTACTAAACCAATTGTTCCTGTTGGGGCAATTACAGTAGTTTGTGCATTTCTATACCCATATTTTTCTCCCATTTGTACTGCATCGTCCCAAGCTTTTGTAGCTGATTTAAGCAATGCGTCAGGGCAGTATTGAGCTTTAATGCCTTGTGGTTTAATTTGTAACCCTTCATAAGCTTCGTTGGCATCGTAAGCTGCTGCTCTATGATTACGCATTACACGTAACATATCGGCTCTATTTTCTTCAAACTTATCAAATGCTCCTAAGAAGCTAGCCATTTCAGCTGAAGTTTTGTAAGCAACCCCAGTCATAATTGCACTGATGGCACCAGCAATACCTCTTGCTTCTTCACTATCATAAGCAATACCACTAATCATTAAAATAGTTCCTAAGTTGGCAAAGCCTAAACCCAATGTTCTGTAATCATAAGATAATTGAGCCACTTCTTTACTTGGGAACTGAGCCATTAAAACAGAAATTTCTAAAACCACTGTCCATAAACGGCTGATATATTCTAAACCTTCAACATCAATTTGGTTGGTTTCTTCATTAAAAAATTTTCTTAAGTTGATAGAAGCCAAATTACAAGCAGTGTTATCTAAGAACATGTATTCACTACAAGGATTAGAAGCATTGATTCTTCCACCTTGAGGGCAAGTATGCCATTCGTTAATGGTTGTGTCGTATTGTGTTCCTGGGTCAGCACATCTCCAAGCTGCATAAGCCACTTGATTCCACACTTCACGGGCTGGGATTTTTTTCATTACTCTACCATCCGTTCTTGCCTTCAATTCCCAATCGCCATCTTCTTCCAATACTTTGAAAAATTCGTTTGGAATACGAATTGAGTTATTGCTGTTTTGACCAGCAACAGTTGCATAAGCTTCTCCTTCATATCCATTATCGTAACCAGCAGCAACCAATGCAGCTACTTTCTTTTCTTCTTCAACTTTCCAGTTGATGAATTCCATAATTTCAGGATGGTCTAGATCTAAGCAAACCATTTTAGCTGCACGTCTTGTAGTACCACCACTTTTAATAGCACCAGCCGAACGATCCCCAATTTTTAAGAAACTCATTAATCCACTTGATGAACCTCCTCCACTTAACTTTTCTCCACCACCACGTATTTGAGAAAAGTTGGTACCAACACCGCTACCATACTTAAAAATTCTAGCTTCACGAACCCATAAATCCATGATACCACCATCGTTCACTAAATCATCGCTTACACTTAAGATAAAGCAAGCATGAGGCTGTGGACGCTCATAGGCATTTTTAGATTTGCTTAGTTCTTTGGTAATTGGATCTACATAGTAATGACCTTGTGGCTTACCAGTGATACCATAACTTTCATGTAACCCTGTGTTAAACCATTGTGGGCTATTGGGCACACAACTTTGATTTAAAATGCTATACACCAATTCGTCATAAAAAATAGTTGCATCTTCTTCACTTGCAAAATAACCATAACGCTCTCCCCAAACTTTCCAACAGTTGGCCATACGATGAGCAACTTGTTTAGCAGAAGTTTCACGACCCAAGCTACCATCTGCTTGTGGTACTCCTGCTTTGCGGAAATATTTTTGTGCAAGAATGTCTGTAGCAATTTGGCTCCATTGTTTTGGAACTTCTACATTGGTCATTTCAAACACGGTTTCGCCGGTTGGATTTTTAATTACACTGGTACGATAATCGTACTCAAATTGGTCATAAGCACTAACGCCATCTTTTGTAAAGCGGCGGTTGAATTGTAGTTTTTGGTTTGCGTTGCTTGCCATACAGTGATAGAATTTATAGGGGTGGTTAATGGTTTTGTAATAATTTTCGTTTCAATCGTCTCCGATTAACTTATTGTTAAGCGGTTGACGAAAATATCTTTCCAAATCGAAAAAACAGCATGATTTAAATCCACAGATTGTGGATAAGGAATGTGTAAAAATTCGAGGCTCAAATCCACGTTGCATTTGCTGCGTTTCTCACATGTTGTGAGCAATATTTTCAAAATTTAATGCTGTAGAATGAATTAATTCCTTTACACAGCATTGCATTAAACAATAAAAAATATTTATTTTCATCTGAATTAATGATAATATCGCAAAAAGCAGGCTACAATCAAGCAATTTTGGGCAAAAAACAATAATTTTAATTTACAGTAAACTTTTTTGCATTTTTGCAAAACCACTTACAAACTTTTGAATGAAGCAGGATTTGTACAAACAATTTAAGGCTAGGAAAGAACAGGGCAAGAAATCCTTTACGGTTTTAATTGATCCCGATAAAGTAAATGCTCAATCTATTGAGCAAATTACTGCTTTGGCTGTAGATGCTAAAGTGGATTATTTTTTTGTAGGCGGTTCATTGGTTATTTCTAATCATTTAGACGAATGCATTCAGCAAATTAAATCATTGTGTAATATTCCTGTTGTATTATTTCCAGGATCACCTTCGCAGGTAAGTAAATATGCAGATGCTTTATTGTACTTATCATTAATTTCTGGCAGAAATCCAGAGTTGTTAATTGGACAGCATGTAGTAAGTGCTCCTTTTGTAAAAAAGAGTGGATTAGAAATAATGCCTACTGGTTATATGGTGGTTGACGGAGGTGCTCCTACAACTGTTTCTTATATTTCAAATGCAACCCCTATACCTGCCGATAAAAATGAAATAGCCATGTGTACTGCAATGGCAGGTGAAATGTTGGGTATGAAACTAATTTACATGGATGCAGGTAGTGGTGCAAAACGCCCAATTACAGAACACATGATTGAGAAAGTTTCTTCTCATATAGAATCGCCATTAATTGTTGGTGGTGGTATTATTGAACCTGAAAAAGCTTATAGAAATTGTAAAGCAGGAGCCGATGTAATTGTTGTTGGTAATGCAATTGAAAAAGATCCATCATTAATTAAAGAAATGGCTGCAGCTGTGCATAGTGTGCCTGTGGGAGTTTAAATAGATGCAAGATGCTGGATATTAGATGCTAGATGTTTTAACATACAAACTAATAAATTATTAAAAAAGCCAACGTTAAGTTGGCTTTTTTAATAAGAAATATTTTACGCCAGTTCTCTTTGCAAAATTCCGCTAATTAAAGTTCCTTTGGTTTCATTGTATTTTTTTGCAGCTCCTATAAAGCTAACAAACAATGGAGCTGGGTGTTCTACTGTACTCTTTAATTCAGGATGATATTGTACACCAATAAAAAATGGATGATTGGGCAACTCTACAATTTCTACCAAGCCTGTTTCTGGATTTTTGCCACTGGCTTTCATGCCTGCTTTTTCGTAGGCTTCTAAATAATCGTTGTTAAACTCATAACGATGACGATGACGTTCAGTAATATTCAATTCGCCATATATAGTATGAGCTAAGCTACCTTCCTCTATTTCGCAAGGATATGCACCCAAACGCATGGTTCCACCCATCATTTTAATTTTCTTTTGTTCCTCCATCATGTTAATTACAGGGTTGGTTGTTTTGGCATCCATCTCCACACTATGGGCATCAGCTAAACCTAATATATTTCTTCCATACTCAATTACTGCCATTTGCATACCCAAACAAATACCAAAAAAAGGTAAGCCTTGTTCTCTTGCATATTGTACAGCAATAATTTTTCCATCAATTCCTCTTGTGCCAAAACCAGGTGCAACCAGCAATCCGTCAAGGCCTTCTAATTTTTCACCAACATTTTCTTTGGTAATAAATTCGCTATGTACATTCAACACCTGAACTTTTACTTCATTCATTGCACCAGCATGTATAAAGCTTTCCAATATTGATTTATAAGCATCTTGTAGTTCTACATATTTACCAATTAAACCAATGGTTACTTTTGCTTTAGGATATTTTAGCTTATCTAAAAATCCCTTCCACTTATCTAATTGTGGTTCAGGAAATTCTTTGATGTTTAGTTTTTTCATTACATACAAATCCAGCCTTTCTCTCAACATCAACAATGGTACTTCATAAATAGTGCTTGCATCCATAGCTTCAATAACAGCCTCTTGTTTTACGTTACAGAACAAGGCAATTTTTCTTTTGATATCATTACCCAACGGCTCTTCGGTTCTGCAAACAATTACATCAGGGTGAACACCGGTTTCACTCAACATTTTTACGCTATGTTGCGTAGGTTTTGTTTTTAACTCTTTTGCAGCTTTTAAATAAGGCACCAAGGTTAAATGCACAACAACAACATCTTCTTCGGGCAACTCCCATTGCAACTGACGAACAGCTTCTATAAATGGTAAACTCTCAATATCGCCCACAGTTCCACCCAATTCAGTTAATACAATATCGTACTCACCTGTTTTACCAATCAGTTGCATTCTTCGTTTAATTTCATCGGTGATATGCGGTACAACCTGCACTGTTTTACCTAAAAAGTCGCCTGCACGTTCTTTATTAATTACTGTTTGATAAATACGGCCTGTTGTTACGTTATTGGCTTGTGTAGTATTGATGCTTAAAAAACGTTCGTAGTGCCCTAAATCTAAATCTGTTTCAGCACCATCTTCTGTCACAAAACATTCGCCATGCTCATAAGGATTTAATGTACCAGGATCAACATTAATGTAAGGGTCAAACTTTTGAATAGTTACCTTAAAACCCCTTGCCTGCAAGAGTTTTGCTAAACTTGCAGCAATAATGCCTTTGCCCAAACTGCTGGTTACACCACCTGTAACGAAAATGTATTTTGCCATAAAAAAAAATTTGTCCTGTTTGCTTACACAAACAAGTTTTATCATTAAAAATATTATGTACTAAACGGTATTAACACTTTAAGCTTTACAGCCTATACTGAGCGAAGCCGAAGTATCGCACCAGCTGATCGCTATCGGCTCAACGTTCTATTCAATACTGAACACTCGAGTAACACACAAAATTCTTCGTGTATCAGTATTTTATCAACTTGACCTTATAAAATTTGGAATTTGAAAGAGAAAACTTTCAGAGGTCATACAAACCTACAGTAAAAAAACCATTTATCGAAATTGTAAGCAAGCTTAAAACTATTATGTTCGCCAAGTGTTAGTTCACCGTGTACATCTTTTTTACAAAACTACTTTAACATGAAGAAATTACTATTATTATCCACCGCTGCATTTGCAACGGCATCTTTATTAAGCTATACATTTAAAAAGCCAGAGCCTAAATTTTTATCACCTGAATGTGTAATTAGCTGTGCCGTTGCCGAAACAAGAGAAATGATTCAAGCCGATGCAGCCCAACCAGGTTTTGCAACTTTACACCCCAAACCCAACTATTTTAAGTTGGAAAATGCATTGGGCAACACAGTTTCATTTAAAACTACCGATGGAGTTGATGCAAAAGGCTATTTAATTAAAAGCAAAAAGAAAAGCAATAAATGGTTATTTGTAATACAGGAGTGGTGGGGTTTAAACGACTACATTAAAAAAGAAGCTGATGCTTTTTACAGTGAATTGGGCGATGTAAATGTGTTGGCATTAGACATGTACGATGGAAAAGTTGCTTCAACACCCGACAGTGCAATGGCCTACATGAAAGGTGCTACTGCTATAAGATTAGAAGCTATTGTAAAAGGTGGATTTGCCTTTGCAGGAACTGATGCTAAAATTTATACAGTTGGTTGGTGCTTTGGTGGTGGATGGAGTTTACAAACTACCATTTTAGCTGGTAAGCAAGCTGCTGGATGTATAATGTATTATGGCAGACCAGAAAAAGATATTGAGCGTTTAAAAACAATTAACTGCGATGTGATTGGCTTTTTTGGCACAAAAGACAGAGGCATTCCAACTGAAACAGTTGATGCATTTGAAAAAAATATGAAAGAGGCTGGTAAAAATATTACCATTAATAAATACGAAGCTGGACATGGTTTTGCTAACCCAAGTAACCCCGTTTATGATAAAACAGCAACAGAGGATGCACATACAAAAGCAATTGCATTTTTAAAAGCAAGAATGTAAAACATCATTTATATAAAGTAAAGAGCCGTTCATGTGAACGGCTCTTTACTTTAGCAAATTGTCTATCAAAGTAGTAACACTAGTAAAGTTGTACGTTTTAAAAACCGAAAAGCTGCATACAAGCCTCCATTAATTTTTTCCATTCATCAATAATGCTATTGCATTTTTCAATATCGTTTTCTATTTTCATGCTTAAACTCTAAACTCCCCTATCATGAAAAAAACAATCATTGGTGCAATTGTTGGTGGTCTTATCATTTTTATTTGGCAAACCCTTAGCTGGACAGTTTTAGACGCTCACAGAGCCTCGCAAGATTATACCCCAAAACAAGATACCATCATGGCATTTTTAAATAGTACACTTGATAAAGAAGGTGGCTATTTATTACCTACAGTTCCTAAAGGTACAAGTATGGAAGAAGCAGAAAAAGTTGGTGCTACCATGCAGGGTAAGCCTTGGGCTTCTATACAGTACCATAAAAGTTTCAACTTTAGTTCTAGCGTAATGATGATGAATATGGCCAGAGGTTTGGTTGTAGATATTGTTATGGTTTGGATGTTGTGCTGGATGATTGGCAGAATGAAAACACCCACATTTATAAGTGTTGTACTATCTGCTCTATTTGTTGGTTTAATTGCGTTTATTGATATGCCTTATACAGGTCACATTTGGTATAAAAGTTTCGATTTATATGCCCACCTTACCGATGTTATTGCCAGTTGGGGAATGTGTGGTCTTTGGCTGGGTTGGTGGCTTAGAAGATAAAAAAGAGAACGCCCATTTGCAAAGCAAATGGGCGTTCTAAATTGATGCTATTTTGTTTTACAAAAATTTACCAGTATAACTTTCTTTTATTTTCTTTAAATCTTTAGGTACACCTGCAAAAACCAAATTACCGCCTTTATCTCCAGCTTCTGCACCTAAGTCTATTACCCAATCAGCACTTTTAATTACATCGGTATTGTGTTCTATTACAATTAAAGAATGTCCCTGTTCGATCAATGCATTAAACGATGCCAATAGCTTTTTAATATCATGAAAATGCAAACCTGTAGTTGGTTCATCAAAAATAAATAGAATATTACCACTGCCTTTTCCTTTACCTAAAAAGCTGGCTAATTTTACACGTTGAGCTTCACCACCTGATAAAGTATCTGAACTTTGACCCAATTTTATATAGCCCAAACCTACATCCTGCAAGGGTTGAATGGCTTTAGAAATTCCAGCTGTTTCTTTTTGCTTGCCAAAAAATTCAATGGCTTCATCTACACTCATTTCTAATACATCATGAATGTTTTTGCCATGAACGTTTACTTCAAGCACTTCTTCTTTAAAGCGTTTGCCTTTGCACACTTCGCAAGTTAAATGCACATCGGCCAAGAACTGCATTTCAACCACTTGTTCTCCTTCGCCTTTACAAGCATCACATCTTCCCCCATCAACATTAAAAGAAAAATGTTTGGGCAAAAATCCCCTTGTTTTAGACATTGGATGTTTAGAATACACATCTCTTATTTCGTCATAAGCTTTAATATAAGTAACAGGATTACTTCTAGATGATTTACCAATTGGATTTTGGTCAATCAATTCAATTTGTGTAATGGTTTCTATATCGCCTGTAATGGCTTTGTGAAAGCCTACTTTATCGGCAAACTCTCCCTTTATTTTTTGTAAAGCAGGATATAAAATTTGTTTTACCAAAGTTGTTTTACCACTACCACTAACTCCACTTACCACACACAACACATTTAATGGAAACTGAACTGTAATATCTTTTAAATTATTTTGCCTTCCTCCTACAACCGATATGCTGTTATTCCACTTTCTTACCTGTTTGGGTATTTCAATAAAATATTCACCGCTTAAATATTTGCCAGTTAAACTTGCAGGGTTAGCAATCAACTCATCATAATTTCCAGCAGCAACCACTTCTCCACCCAAATGAGAAGCCAATGGCCCCATATCAATAATGTAATCGGCTTCTCTCATCATCATTTCATCATGCTCAACCACAACAACGGTATTGCCCAAATCTCTCAACGATTTTAACACCCCAATCAGTTTTTCAGTATCTCTGCTATGTAAGCCAATACTTGGTTCATCTAATATGTATAAAGAGTTGGTAAGGTTAGAACCCAAACTACGGGTTAATTGTATTCTTTGACTTTCGCCACCACTTAAACTATTGGCTAAACGATTTAAGGTTAGGTAGCCCAAGCCAACATCTATCAATGTTTGTAAGCGTTGATATAATTCTATTAAAATTCGTTTTGCAACTTGCTGGTCATGTTCAGTAAGTTTTAAACCATCAAACCAAACTTTTAAATCTTTGGTTTGCATTTCACATAGTTCACCAATGTGCTTGGTTGCTACTTTTACATACAATGCTTCTTTGCGTAAACGATAACCTTTACAATCATGGCAAGTTGTTCTACCCCTGTATCTGCTTAATAAAACCCTGTATTGTACTTTGTATAAGTTGGCTTCTACTTCTTTAAAAAAGTCGTTAATGCCAAAAGCATTATCTACGCCATCCCATAATTGTTGATATTGCTGTTCCGTCAGGTCGGCAATGGGTTTGTGAATGGGAAATTTTTTAGCATTCCGAATAAACTGGTTTTTCCATTCACCCAGCTTTTCTCCCTTCCAAGGTGCAACAGCATCTTCATACACACTCAATCGTTTATCTGGAATCACTAAATCGGTATCTATCCCTAAAACCTGACTAAAACCTTCACAGGTTGGGCAAGCACCAAATGGATTGTTGAATGAAAATAAATTGGGTACAGGCTCTTCAAATAAAATTCCATCTAACTCAAACTTATTACTAAAATGTAACAGCTCACTTCCGTCGACTTCAATATACATTTCACCTTCACCTTCATAAAAAGCTGTACCAATAGAATCGCCTAAACGATGCATATCATCTTCATCGAATGATTTGGTAACGATACGATCTA
>CALRLF020000025.1:0-49870 GCA_943368475.1 Allobosea thiooxidans | reverse complement strand
TAGGTATTGGTTACCACCAGTTTATTGCCTAAACTCAATGTGCCACTGCTTCTATTTACAATTACATTGTTTAGCACATTCGTTGTTCCATCCGTTGTTTGGTCGAAGTTTAATGTGCCCAATGCTCCTGTGCCTCCTATGGTTAAATTGGAACTACTGCTCCCTCTTAATAATCCACTGCCAGTGACTGTGCCAGTTAACGTGAGGGTGTTGCTGCCGAGAGCCAATATATCTGAACCTGACGCAAAGCTTAATACACCTGATGTGGTAACATTACCTGACATTGTTTTAACAGCTCCTCCACTTAAACTTACATGACTATAATCACTTCTTGACGTAACTGTTTGTGCACTTGATGATGTATATTCAATTGTTGATAATGAACCTAGAGTAACTATTGGAGAGTTAGTTGAAACAATACTTGTTGATGCACTTCCTGAAAAGCCATTAAGATTACTAGTTTTAAATATTCCATCAATATTTACAGCTCCTGATGCTCCAAAAGTAAACGTCTTATCGCTTGCATCTAATGTACCTAGAGTGCTTACTGATAAATTCGTAATACCTGTTACGTTGGCACTTACTATTGCATCTCCTGCAATGACTACATCTAAGATTGACCCACTAAAAGCAGGAACAACAGAAGTTGGATTAGCCACAATTGATATATCATCCAATGCTATTAAATCCCTTGAACCGCTACCTGAATTATCATCAGAATACCAATCCAAATAATAGTAACTATTATTGGGAATATTGAGCCCTGCTATTTTTACAGTGCGGTAATAAATGGTAAATGCTGCACCAGTTGATGTTGCTGGAGTAATTACATCAATTGATGCTTCATTATTACTCGCTGTATTTGCTGTTGTAGAACCATGATATAAGGAGACAAAGCTTCCAACGCCCTCATCGTTATACACATAAACTTTATAAGTAACAGTTAAAGAACTAATAGTAGCACCTGTAGCATTTTGTAAACGCAAGTAAATATCTCCAGGTGTAAAATCACCACCAGTTGGCTGTACACCCAATGCTATATTGCCTACAGAAACAGGAAATCCGTATAAGCCCCCTGTACTTAAAGCAGATAAAGTACCTCCAGCTCCTCTAGCGTAATCTCCAGTAGTATGTGCTCCACCAAAGCTTGTATTTCCATCACTTAATCCAATAATTTGCCAAGCATTCGAATTTAACTGCCCACTGCTTGTTACTGATTGCAAACCAGTTCCAAGAAACTGCCCATTATTAACACCAGATACTGTATTGTCGAAATCAATAGTATAAGCAGTATTGGTAGATGTAATTTGTAAGCCAGCAGTTGAATTTGCAGCTATGTCAAAACTACTTGACTCTGAACTAGCGGTTAGCCCAATTGACGAAGCAGTTAACTTATTACCAGTTGCTGCAGAACCAAAAAACAGGTTACTAAATGTAGCTATCCCAGCGACTGCATTTACAGAACTAGTCGCACCACTAAATATAGTAGAGCCAGTTGTTATGGCAACAGAAACAGAAGCCGTGAATCCAAGATCCAAATTATTGTTTGCATCTGTTACTTTAACTGTAACAGATGGTGTTATTGCCACTCCAATATTGGTACTAGTTGGCTGTGTATCAAAAGCAAGTTTTGTGGCAACGACTGCAATTATATTTTCAATATCATTTGCAGTTGAAATGGCAGTAAAAGAAGACTTTTCAGAGCTTGTGCCATCTGTTACAGTAGTAAAATTTGCATTGGATAATTGAAATTGAAAATCGTCGCCATCATCATTACCTGTTCCCAACGTTTCATTCAGCGATATTCTAAGTGAAAGTGTTTTACTGGAATTATCTGCAACAGAAATGGTTAATCCAGAAAAGACAATAGTAGTAGAAGTAATGCTAGATGCTGTTGCAATAAATAAAGTTCCATCGAATAAAGCTGCTGTTTTAATAGCATTATTCCAAGCTACTGCATTACCTGCCCCAGTCGTAAATGTAATGCCAGAAACCTTTGTTGGTAATAGGTCTACATCGTTTAAACCTAATCCTCCATCTTGTATAGCTATTTGCCAAACCTGCACTCCAGTTGATGACGTAAGTGGAGCTGCATCATTTACCAACGAAGAAATAGAAGCAGGAGAAGAAGATGCTACAGCCACCACATCGGAAGATGCAGAAACTGTAGTTGAATTTGTTACAAGTATAGTAGCTGCTGTATAATAATTTCTTGTGCCTGTATTCGTTCCATCCCATCCAAAAGGAATTATGGAAAAATAGTAGTTGGTACCGTCAGATAAAGAAGAAATAGTTCTAGAAATAGCAGCAGCACTGGTTTCGGTAGCAGCAACAGTTGCATCGCCAATTGTTGCCCCATTACTATAAGATTGTGCATCTGCTGGTGTGCCTGTTGGTGCAGAACCTGTTTTCTGGAGAATCAAATAACCCGAAGCGTTAGTGATTGTATTAGCTGCACTATAAGAAAGGCTTACCGATGTAGAGGATGACGTACTTGAAGAAAAACTTGCAGGGTGTACCAATGGTTCCAACGAAAGTGTAAAATTTGTGCCACTACTAATGCTGGTTATTTTATAATTTAAACTTGCACCAGAGCCATTGTAGCTAAATGCCCTATAACGGTATTGTGAGCCTGTTGCCAAACTACTTTGAGCCAATGTAAGGCTGGTGCCTACATACACTACAGTGCTGGTACTTATGACGTCATTTACATTGTAACTTGTTCCATCTACAGGGCTAGATGGATCATTGGCTCCAACTGCACCTCTTACAACTATATAGCCATCAGGAACAGGACTTGCAGCTGTCCAGTTTACATCGAATGCAGAAGTAGTTGTATTGGTAAAAGTAGGCGTTCCTGGGTTCGCAGTGGGTTCTGCTGCTAATGTGGTTCTGTTGCCAGTGGCAGCTGCAATTGAAGTTAAATAATTGATGGTTGTACTTCCACCATTAAATTCATATACAGCCACATGGTAAACTGTATTGGCTGTTAATCCAGTTACAGCAACTGATGTACCACTACTTGCATAAACTACCTTATTGTCGCTGCTTGGCCCCAAGCCTGTACCACTTGTAAATATAGAATTGGCCGTATAAGAAGTTCCATCTACAGGTACAAAATCAACAGCACTTCCTTGTCTTACAACAACCAATCTACCAGCACCACCAGTTCCTGAAGTAAAGCCAATTGTATAACCAGTTCCATTACTTAAGAAAGTACTAAATGTAACTGCACTTGCCTGTGCAGAAGGTTCTGTTGCCAAAGTTGAAGTAGAACTTGAAGAAGCAGCAACTGAATAATTGGTTGTTGCTCCAGATCCATTGTATTCATACACATCAAAAACATAAGATGTGGCAGAAGAAAGGTTGCTTAAAGATACAGTAGATCCTGTACTATTATACACAACAATATTTCCTGTGCCTGTTGTGGTGCTGCCTGTAAAACTTCCTGTAACAGAAGGAGTATAAGTAGTTCCAGCAGTTGGGGCAATAGCTGATGTGGCGGCCAATCTTGCTACAACAATTCTTCCAGAGCCTCCACCGTTTGTCCAGCCAACATCCATAGTAGTTGTGTTCCTATTACTACCTGCTACAGATGTGGCCACAGTAGGAACAGTAGATAATACATTAAACGAATTACTTGTTCCGGCAGTAAGAACATCGCCACTGTTTCGTGTTGCAGTTAAGGTAACGCCTGTGGCAGCAGCTGACAAAGTAACTCCTGTAACAATCACTTGATTAGAACCAGCAGTAATTGTTCCAGTTGTTGTGCCACCAATTGAACCACCACCAGTATTGCTTAAAGTAAAAGCTGTTGATCCTGTTACATTAGAAGCGACACTACTACCATCTTGAGATTGTACTGTTACATTAAATGTGCTACCTGCTGTTGGTGAAGTTGGGCTAATGGATGTAATGGCAAGTTTTGTTGGGGAAGAAGAATTAGGGGCATTAGCAGCAGTTAAGGCAAGTGTATTTAACTGTATATTTCCCGTTCCTGTACCTGAATTAAACGCAGAAATTCTGATTGTTAGTACAGTTGTAGTTGTATTTCCTGGTGCAGGTATTGTAGCATTATTTGTAGTGGCAGATGTTGTTAATGTTGTTACTGTACCGCCTGAAGTAGGTGTGGTATTTGCTGCATTAGAACCACTTACTGCTGTAAAAGATGGTGAAGAACCCCATCCATAATAAACTGTATAATTTCTTGCAGCACTTCCGGTATTACTTACAGTGGCAGCTATAGCCAAATTCATGGTTATATTTTGAAAGGTCTGGCCAGAGCCAAGCGTAACACTGAATTCCAGATATTTAGTATTGTCAACTGTGGTTGAGGATGTCCATCCAGTAGTTCTGTGAAGAGTATTTGCACTAGTGCCTGAAATTCCAGATCCATTTATTGAAATTGTAGATAATGTTGGACTTGTTAATGCGGAACTTCTTGCACCATTTTGGTTAGTTGTATTGGTCGAATAATTGGCACTAGTGATGCTGCTTGTAAAATTCCAACTTACATAATTAGTTTGTCCATGAATGTCTACAACTAAAATTATAAAACACAACAAAAAAAGTCCAGCAACTTTTCTAAAAGAGAATATAAAAAAAGAGGTAAATATTTTATTCATAAATGCCATTTAAGTATAATTCAAATACAATAATATGGCAGCAAAAGTTCTTGATGTAAAGATGAGAAACGTTAACTATTAATTAATAATCAAAGAGTTAACAAATAATAAACATTAGGTTATTTCTTTAAGATGTAGAAACTTATAGCTAATTATTCATCATACTCATTCCTTATATTAATAACATTCAGCTATTAAAAATAGCGATTCAGTCTTTATAAAAAAATCGATTATTTAAATAGGGATTGGGGCTATAAAATGATTAGGTAAAAGCCTATTGCAGGTAACGAAAGAGGGAGTATTATTTAGCATTTAAAACTCACCTAATAAATAAGCTTTACACCTCAATATCTATACCTTGTATCATTATTATTAGGTGTTATTTTCTAAGAACCATTTCTTGCCCCGAACCATTTTTCATTTCTAGCGGTTTTGCAACTTTGTGATTACTCATAAAATTCATTCCCAATAAACTACTTATTGTTGCAGCAATTTGTTTCAGGTAGATTTTTTGAGGTATTTTAATTTCACCTAAAGGTGCAATATCTGGACCTATCATGGCTTGCCAAATTTCACCCGATCCATTAACCAATAAATTATGAGCATACCAAGATGTTGGCTTTTTACCTCTGCCATGATCAGTAGTTATAATAAATGTTGTATTGTTTTTGTAAAATGGATCAGTTTGCACATAATACCAAAGCTCAGCAATCATTTTATCTACATTGTTGGCTTGTTGTAAATATTTATCATACTTACCTTGATGAGCAAATTCATCTGTTTCTCCCAAGCCAATTAATACAACTTTTGGATGCTTTGTTTCAATATATTGTTTGGCACTTAAAAAAGTTAACTGATCGTACCTGCAATGTGTTTTGTGTTGAATCTTATCTTGAACTTGATTAATATATTTAGCAGCACTATCAGCTTCATCAATTAACTCATATCCGCTATTTACAATTATATTACTTCTTTCTTCATGCAGTATGTATGGAAATATATTCCAAGAACTAAAAGCAACTACTTTGTCTTTAAATGCTTCTTGCGTATTTAAATATTCGAGTACATTAATATTTTGATTGTACTTCGGGCTATTTGGAATAAATTTTGGATCTGCATAGCCCGTTAGCATCTCATTATAACCTGGATAAGAAATTTTATAAAAATTACTTACATTAACTTGATTGTTGTAATTACGATTTCCAAAAATTTGACCTTTTTTAGCAATTACATTCCAAAAAAAAGGCATTAGTTTTTGCCTTCGCAATTCACTTGTTGCACCACCATACAATTCTTGTAGTAATGCTGTATCAGCAACAAATTTTGTGTTGCTCATTATATCCATATCTGCACCTGAAAAAACTTCTTGCCACCTAAACCCATCGGTGGTAATAATGAAAATATTTTTTGTTTTTGTAGATGGTTGGGCAAATACAATAAGTGGCAATAACGCTAATAAAGTAATTGTAAAATTTTTCATTAATTTGGTTTTACAAAAAACCAACTAACGTGTAAATTAAATATTACCATGTCATTACCATTCTATTAAAGAATCTAAATAATTACATTTTTTTCGTACACATTACCAAACCTATCAGTAGCTTTTACTTTCAACTCCTTAGCTGTTGATGAAGGCAATGCCATAAATAAATGCTCAGTTAAATTAGGCTCTACCCATTTATGTTTTACAGGTAAAGATGGGCCTTTGTACAACGCTACTGCAGCAGGGTCAAAATCTGCAATGCGTTCCATTTTTCCCTTAGCAATACCATCTTCAAACCATTCAATATTCCATTTATCATCATAGTTCCAAACGTTTGCTACCATTGCATTTGGCTTTGATGCAAGTTCCCCTACTTTGTAAACAGTTAGTTGATGCTCCTTTGTGTAGCCAACAGATTTGTAATACCATTTCACTTCATCACCTTCCACTTCATACACACCATAACCACTTGGTGTGCCATCTCCACAAATAGGGCCTGTCCACCATGCTCCACAAACAGTGCCATGGTTATGCTCCATGATGTTGTCCTTTTTCCAATTTTCATTATAATGAGTATGACCACTCATAATATGTACTTTAAAAGGCTTTAACAAACTGTATAAAGCCTCCCTATTGCTTACAGAACCTCCCAATGATTCTTCCTTTACTTTTACTCGTTTTCTTTCAGCAGTATCTGTGGGAATATGCAATGAAACTACTACTGTGCTTCCTTTGGGCACATGCTGTAAATCCTTTTCCAGCCAAGCCAATTGGTTCTCTGTTAAGTAACCAATATATCTATGACCAGAGCCAATAAAGAACACATCATCTAGCACCACATAATGAATCTTGCCACGATTAAAAGAAAAATAAGTTGGCCCAAAATGCGATTTGAATGTTGCCTGCGAACCTTCGTCAGTTCTTGCGGTATAGTCCATATCATGATTCCCAATTAACTGAAAAAATGGAACACCTACCAATGCCACAGCTTCTTTATAATCATCGAATAAATCAAACTTATCAAATACCAAATCGCCCACTGCTATTGCATGAACAGGTACTGCACTCAACGATGATGCCAATGCCTTTGTATCAGGTGCAGAAACTGTTTTTAGCAAGGCAGCATCTTCCTTACTTTGAATTTGTGTATCTCCCCAAATAATAAATGCATGTTTATTATCATCCATTTTCAACTTACTCAAAGCAAAATTTATTTGTTGTTGCTTATTCTTTTTATCAATGCTTTTATAAAAATTGGCAATACCATTTACTGCATCAAATTCATGACCACTTGGTGTGCTTATAAAAACAAAATCAGCGTTGTAATGTGCTTCAAAACTATAATTACCATTTTTATCGGTCAGTACTAAATTATAGCCATCACTTACTACTACATTTGCCAATCCTTTACCATTTGAAGTAACTGTTCCACTAATTATATTACCTGCAAATAAGCTTTTGCTGTTTGCAAAAATACTACTTACAGGCACTGCAGCAGTAACTGACAATAAACCTAAATTTTTTAAAAAATTTCTTCTCTCCATTTGTGTATTTTTTAATGATTAGCGACAGAATATTAATTGAACTTATAACTTTTTAATTTTACTGAGCCCACCAAGATTTAAAATTAATATCATCATTACCACAAGCAGCGGCAGCTTTATTGTAATTTTCTGTATTTAAATTCCTAACGGTTAATGGATACTTGAAACGAACAGGCATATTTTGATTGTTTAACATACCAGCTGCTTTGGGTATTACAGGAAATCCAGTTCTTCGATATTCGAACCATTGCTGGTAATCGTTAAAATATAATGCATAATATTTTTGCAACATAATTCTTTGTAAAGTAGCATTATAAGCAGCATTAGGATTACTGGTAAAGTAATCAGTAGGCATTGTTAATCCCCATTGTTCTATAGATGCTTTTGTACCAGCTTCATAAGCAGTTTTTGCAGCTGCTGTATTTCCATAATACCATTCTAACTCGGCTTTAATAAACTGCACTTCGGCATAACTCATAACAATATTAATCATGGGTGCAGTAACCAATGCAACATTTACATTAGATGGTATATAATTAAACTGTGTTTCAGAACCTGTATAACCACTTGGTATACCTTGATAGCCAATATTGGTAGTACCGCTGGCGTTTCTAGCTTGTGTTGCAAACTTAGCACGGCGGGGATCGTTTAAAGTATTTAAGCTGTCTAAAAAAAACTTACCCATTGCACGGAACGTTGTAAAATCGATAGCCCTACCCCATGGAGAGGTTAATGGTGTAATGCCTGTTAAGTTTAATATAGCAGCATCGGTATTTGCTGTAAAAACTGGATACTTAGTTGGATTATCAAACATGGTACGCATTAATGCCCAAGCATTTGTTTCTGTCTTTTTTGAAACCCTAAGCAATAAACGTAAACGCAATGAATTGGTAAACTTTTTCCATTTAGTAACATTGTTGCCATACAAAATTTCTGTACCAAACAACATGGTTTTCGAAGTATTGTACAAGTTATTGGCAGAATCTAAATCGGCTAGAATTTTTGAGTATACTTCTTTTTGTGTATTGAATTTAGGACGTAACACACCTTCTTCGGCCTTATTGGCTTCTTCCATTGGCACATCTCCAAAACAATCAGTTAGGTTTGAATATATCCATGCATTTAAAGTCATGGCAATTGCCTGATAATTTACATCTTGAGCTTTTACAGATGCAGCATACATTTCTTTAACATTTCCTAACCACTGATAATAGGTATTCCAAGTGCCATTGCCAATATTTTCTGACATATCATAACGATGTAATCCACCAGAAGCACTTGGAAATGGCAAAGCTACCTGCATTAAATTGAAAGTAATATCATCGGCCCTGAGCATATTGTAAGAGGACACACCATAAATTATTGGGTTTAACAAAGTTCCAGGGCTGATTTGATCAATACGATTTGGGTCGATATTGGTTTGTTCAAATTTTTTTGTACATGACGCAACTGCTATGCCAACTAAGACAAATAAAGTTGCAATTTTTTTAACCGTAATCATAACTATTGATAGTTTGCTTTTATTTAAAATTTAAAAGTGATGTTTAAGCCCATTGTTCTTGTAGAAGGCAATTGACCCATTTCTACACCTGGCAAAATTGTTGATCCATTTAAGGCCGCAGTTTCTGGGTCAAAAATTGGAAAGCTTGTTATCATTAATAAATCACGACCGTATAAAGCAAATGTTGCTTGTTTAATAAATGATTTGCCCAATACTTTTTTAGGTAATGCATACTCTAATCTTGCTTCTCTTAGTTTAAGAAATGAAGCATCAAAAGAATTCGACTCAACATTAGCTCTTCTGTAATACTCAACATAATAATCTACAGGTAATACTTTTTTTGTATTGGGTACATACTTGCCAGATGCTGCATCTAAAACAACACCATCACCAATAATGAATCCTTCTTCACGCCCTGTAAGTGTGTGTTTTAATTTTCCTTGCTCAGTACTTTTATGATGTGTTTGAGAGTAAACCAATCCCCCAAATTGCCCATCGATTAAGAAACTGAATCTAAAATTTTTATATGTAAACTCATTTTGAATTCCCCCTTTCCACTTTGCATAAGCATTGCCTATATACTGTATATTTTGATTGCTTTTCTCAGGTTGTTGTGGTAATCCATCTGAAGTATATATGATTTTCCCTTCCCCATTTCTTACAAAACCATAACCATAAATATCACCCATACTACCACCAACAGTTGCCATAATAGTTGCTGTACCTCCTGTTCCTATAATTTGTTGTTTCCCAGATTCTTGAGGTAATTCTAATACTCTATTTAAATTTCTTGACCATGTTAAGGTTGAAGTCCATTTTAAATTTCTATTTACTATTGGTTGTGCATTAACCACTACTTCGATACCATTATTGCGTACAGTTCCAGCATTAATTACAGCTCTTGCATAACCTGTTGTAGGATCTAATGGAACTTGTATAATTTGGTTTTTAGTAAGGTTGTGGTACAATGTAATATCAAATCCAATTCTATTTTTTAAGAATCGCACATCGAAACCAGCTTCGTAACTTGTAGAAATTTCTGGTTTAAAACTGTTATTAAACAACAAAGTAGGAACAGATGCAGAGCTTGCAAATTCACTTGTACCATAATACTTACTTGTTAAATATGGATCTGTATCATTGCCTACCTGTGCAACAGATAACCTCATTTTAGCAAAAGAAATTTTCTTAGGTAATTTTAAGATATCACTTAATATAAAGCTGGAATTTACAGATGAATATAAGAATGAATTATTGGCAACTGGCAATGTGCTAGACCAATCGTTTCTTGCAGTAAAATCAATAAAATATTTATTCTTATAACCAAATGAAGTAGTAGCATAAAGACTATTCACTATTTTATCTTTATCTACTGCCAACACCGATGGATTAGCTAATCCATTGGTTAATTTATATACAGAAGGAATAACCAATCCTTCGATATAAGCATCTACTCTATCGTAGTTATGCTTCATATTATTACCACCAACTGATGCTGCAACTGTAATATTTTTATTGATTTTATCGTGGTATGAAAACAGGAAATCATTATTCACTTCAAAATCGATAATTGATTGTTCTTTATAAAAACCTCTTAAATAATTAGCAGTACTAAATGGACGCTTTTGCTTTCTATCTTCATTAGACATTGAAATACCTGAACGCAACATAAGATCAAACTTTTTGGATATTTCATACGTTGTAGAAAGGCTTGCAACAACCGCATTATTATTCATTGAATTGGTCATTTCATAAGCAATCAAAAATGGATTATCTATAAATGAACTGTATGGATGTAATTGATCAATTTGTTCTAATCCTGTCTTCCATTTTGCTTCATACCAATTAAGATTCACATTAGGATTTTGAAAAATCATAAAATAAGCGATCGACTGATTATTATAACCTGTAGCTGGAAGGTTATCACTTTTCTTATTGGTATAATTTACTTTCGCATTCAATTTAAGTTTATCAGAAACTTTTTGATTGATACTTAGTTGTGCATTTAATCTTTCAAAACCAGTATTTGGCATTATCCATTCATTTTTAGAATGTGTGATGGAAGCCCTTACAGAACCTTTATCACTATTACCTTCAATGGCAATATTGTTGGTAAGCGTATAACCTGTTTGCCAAAAATCTTTGATGTTGTTTTTGTAGGGCACCCAAGAAGTACGTTCAACCCCTTGTCCTTGTTTTGTTGGATCGAACTGAAAATATAATTGACCATTAAATTTTGGACCATAAGCACTACTTGTACCACCAGTACTTGCACCATCAGCAGAAGCTCCATAAGAGTAATACAACTGACCAGCACTATTTAATGCTTTACCTGTACCTTGTCCGTATTCATATTGATAATCGGGCCATTTTAAAACTGTATTAATACTTATGTTAGAGTTAAAAGTTATACCAATTCCTTTATCTTTTTTATTTGCTCCAGATTTGGTGGTAATTAATAAAGCCCCATTACCAGCACGGCTTCCATATAATGCAGTAGCTCCAGGGCCTTTTAGTACTGTTATACTTTCAATATCATCAGGATTAATATCAGCAATACCATTACCAAAATCAATAGGCACATCATTGCCAGTTCCTGCACCATAAGCATTGGTAACGCCAGATGTTGTTCCACTGCTATTCATTGGCACACCATCTAACACAATTAATGCACTGTTATTTCCTGTAAGAGACACATCGCCTCTTAAAGAAATTCTTGTTGAATTTACAGGGCCAGAACCGGGACTGATTAAAGTTAAACCAGCAACTTTTCCTGACAATGCACTTGACCAATTGTTAGAACGTGCATCGTTTAAATCAGCCTCTCCAATTTTTTGTATTGCATAACCCAATGCTTTTTGTTGGCGTGTAATACCTAAAGCTGTAACTACCACATTGTCTAATTCTTTAGAACTCGGTTCAAGAAAAATAATTTTATTGCTTATGGTATTTTCAGCAATAAAACTTTGCTCTTTGTAAGACATTGAAGTAACATATACAACAACTCCTTTTTCAACTTTAATAGTAAAATCACCTTTACTACCTGTAGTGATTATTGTTTTACCATTTGCAGTGCCAATCCCTACGCCTACCAATGCCTGTTTTGAAACTGCATCTTTAATAAAACCACTTATTTCAACTGTGTTGTTAACTTGATTTGCCGAACCAATTATCTTATTTTTTTCTTTAAAATAAATAGTTTGATTAACCAGTTTAGTATCAATATTGGTTTGTTTTTCAATAACTGCAAATAGTTGAAATGTACTTATTTGAGTTGATGGCAAATCGACTGTTTGCGATAAGATATTATCACTATACATTACAGCAAAATTTTCTTCCTGTAGTTTTAAAACTACACTTTTTAATGTTTGTTTCTGTTGCTGAAACTGTAATGCCTTGTTTGCTTGTGCATTTGAAATAATGGGCAATAAAATTACAGCCAGTATAAAACATACCGGTTTAAACCATTTCATGTTACTTCATTTTAATGTTGAGGGTAAATAATTATTTCACGATCGTTTATTGTATAAGTAAAGCCAGCTACATAACTAAGACCATTTAAAACTGTTTCAATTCCATCATCTTGCACAAGACCAGTAAAAGAAATAGGCTTTTGAAAAGCATTGTTGGGTATAGATATAATTACTTTTTTATTATACCAGCTTTCAAGCTTTTCGGCTATAGAGTTTAAATTGTCTTTATGAAAAAAAAGTTGATTTTGTTTCAACGCTTCAGCCTCCTTCACATCAATATTACTTCGTACAATTTGTTGTGTTAATAAATTGTACGATACTGCATTGCCTGCAAATAATTGTTCATTCATATGCTTACCTGTAACAGATACAATACCTGTTGAAACTTTTACTTTTTGAATTGAATTTTTTCTTGATGAAATACTGAAAGAGGTACCTAAAACATTTACTGATATTGAATTTAGATTAATAACAAAGGGTTTAAATTTATTCTTTGTAACATCAAAAAAAGCATCCCCAACTAATTCAACAGTTCTGTTTTTTGTATTAAAAGAATTCTGATCAAATTGCAACGATGAGCTGTAATGAAGCCAAACTGTAGTACCATCAGGTAAAATCACTTTTTTTCTTTCCTTATCGCTTGTACTTATTTTATTAACACTAAAAGTTTGTGTGCTACTATTTTGACTCGAATACATAAAATAATTTGTTAGTAGTACTGCAATAAATGTAGCTGCTATAGAAATTGCAATTTTTATCCAAAGCTTTCTATGCGTTATATTTATTACAGGCTTCTGTAGTCGTTGTTGCAATAGTTGCCATTGCTTTTCTTGCGTACTTTTTGTAATCAATAAATTCATAGAATCTTGCTGCATGCTCAATTGCTTAAACAAAATCTCATTATACGTTGATTCACTCAACCAGCAGTTTATTATCGCTTCTTCATCTGCTGTAATATTTTTTTGTGTTGCTCTAATTAAAATATCCCAATTCATGTGCATATAAATAGGAGCAAAAAGGGTAAAACTTCTCCTGTAAAACTGTATTACCAAATTGTTATCTCATGTATTACTGGAGACAACAGCAATAAAAATGAAAGTTCTTTTAAATGTGGTTTAGATTTTATTTCTTCATGCAATAGTTTAATTGCTGTTTGTAAATGGTATTCTACTTTTTTTGGAGTTATATTCAATACTGCCGCAATTTCATTATAAGTTAATCCAACCATTCGCAACTGAAGAATATCTTGCTTCTCCAATGAAAGTATTGCAAGTAACTTATTCAGTAAAGTAGTATGTTCTTTATACAATATTTTAATGTGTGGATCTTCTTCATTCGAACTGATACAGCTATTTTTTTTTGCCTCAACATTTAACTTTACAAGCTGTTTATTTGCCATTCTGCGAACAGAAATTAACAAGTAATTTTTTAAACTAGTATGAATATTTAGTTTTTGCTTCGAGCTCCATAAATCACAAAATAAATCAGCTATAATATCTTGTGCTTGCTCTTTATTTCTAACAATTGTATAAGCATATCTCATTAATAAAGCATAATATTCATCATAAATGACGGAGAAGTTATCTTCTGTAATAACAGCAAATTCTGAATATTGTATACTCATGAATATAGTTAGCTAAGTAAAAAGCAAAACTATTTTAAGTGAACCGTAAAAAGATTGGAAAAGAGTTTGTTAATGTAAATTTCATTTAAGCTAAATGAATAACCCCCAAATGGGATATAATTAAATGAAAATTGAACTTAGAAAATAATTATGCTACAAAAAGTGATTTCTAAATTTTATTTTACTAAAAATGCATCTATTGATAATTCACTAAACTCGATGTTTCGCAAAGCTAACAAACTATTGAAAATTAAATTGGATGAATGATTTTATTCTAACTGTTAAATGGTAAAATATTTTTCCTAATCTTCTCGTACAATTCTGTGGGGTTAAATGGCTTGGTAATATAATCAATCATGCCATATTCAAAAGCTTTGTCTTTTATACTTAACATGGCCGATGCAGTAAGTGCAACAATGGGTAAATTGGGTTTATGAAGTATAATTTCTCTAGCTGCATCATAACCATTCATAATGGGCATGTGCAAATCCATTAATACAATATCAAAAGTGTTGGCCAACGCTTTGTCTAAGGCTTCTTTACCATTCCACGCTAACTCTACATTTGCATGCCAATTGTGTAAAAATGTTGATGCAATGATTGAATTAAATTCATTGTCTTCTACCAATAAAACTTTTACATTGGTAAGATCAAAAATTTGTATGGTTTCGGGTATTAACTTACTATCCTCCAGTTCATTTTTTAAATAAGGCAACGTAATATTAAAACTAAAAGTAGAACCTTTACCCAATTCGCTATTGAGTTGGATATTGCCACCCATTACTTCTACCAACTTTTTTGTAATAGCTAAACCCAAACCAGTTCCTCCAAATTCTCTTGTTGTAGAATCGGATGCTTGAACAAATTTGTCGAATATTTTTTGCTGATGTTCTTGAGCTACACCAATTCCATTATCTTCTACACTTAATTTAATGGTTACATTTTCATCTGTTTTATCTAACAATAAACATTGAATAATCACCAACCCATTTTTAGTAAATTTCACTGCATTAGACACTAGATTCGTTAATATTTGACCTAACCTTAATGAATCGCCTACCAATGTGGTTGGCACTTCATTATCTATCATTACCCTTAACCTAGTTTGATTTTCTTTTGCTTTATTTTGGTTGGTATTTTTTACCTGAGCAATAAGTTTAGTAATTAAAAATGCCGATTTCTCGAGTTCTACTTTACCCGATTCAATTTTATTAAAGTCAAGAATATCATTAATCAATAGCATTAAATTCTCTGATGAGAATTTCAACATACTTAAATATTTTTCTTGGTGTGTTTGTGGATGATCTTGAAGTAATAAATAAGTTGTACCAACTATTGCATTTAGTGGAGTTCTTATTTCATGGCTCATCATACTTAAAAACTCTGAACGAGCCATAGCAGCTCTTTCGGCCACATCTCTTGCTAAAATAAGTTCAAATTCGGTTTCATTTTTTTTAACAATCAACTGTTTAAGATAAGTAATAATATCATCTAAACTATGTACACCTTCTAAATCAACATCGACTTGAGCATCTAATTTTTGTACGGCATCAATTAAGTTATCGATAGCTTTTTTCCTAGCTTCAACTTCAATTTTAAGTTTAATATTTATTTGTTCAAATTCTTCTTCGTTTAAAGCAAAAGCATGATCATTTAATTCTTTATCACGTTCATAATTACTATACGATTCACTAACGGCACGAATAAAGTTTTCAAGAGATGGATCTTTTAATGTATCCTCTGAAAGGTATTTTTTTATTTGCCTATTTAATAATTGATGACGCATAACTATATTTCAGTAAAAGTTGTGATAGCAATTGTTTGGTTATGAAGGTTACTACATGTTCCATTTTGATGAGGAGAAATTTCTCCATAAGAATAAAATCCTGCTATACTTACATTGCCCAGTAAATCAGCTGCTGCTTCTACTTCCTCCTCTGCCCTATTGTTTAAGACAAGTTTTCTACCTACACAACTTATAAACAGTGCAAAGTTGGGTTGGTTTTTATTTTGCTCAATTGCATGCCCTGCAGCAATTCCAGCACTTTGAATGAGCTTATCAAAATTTGCTTTCATGAATCTTACAGCTGCACCTGTAGGCATATTACCTGCAAAAGTCATTGACGATTCTTTTTCATCAATAGATAAAATAGTTCTTACCAAAGCTTCATCATTTGAGTTGTTTTTTATTGCCAAAGGAAAAAGTAATGCTGATCCAGGTAACTCGGCTGCATATTTTCCTAAATATTTTTTATATAAATCGAGTGCATTTTGTCCATCAATTTCATATAAAATATTTGAAACCGATTTAGTAATAATTCTTTCTGGACCGAAAACATCCCATCCTCCTTTTAATCCATGATTTACTTGTATAGCATTACCGTAAAAACCTGCTAAAACAAGATTACCTTCTTGTAAATTATCATTAAATCCTACTAAGGTTTTTTCGAATCTTGCCTGATCTCCTGCTAATCCTCCTGTAACTAAAACTGTATTACTCAAAGTATTGGTTATTGCTTCTGTAAGCTCTGTTCCATTTATTTTATTACCATCAGATATTACCAATACATATTTCAAATTTTGTTGTGGCAAACTTTGTGCAGCAACCCTTCCTAACTCATAAGAGTTACTGAAAGAGTGTATATTGGCTGTAGCAAAATGTAATTCAGTTTTTTCAAACTCCAATGCAGCAACAACTACAGAGTTATTGTATATACTTTTTTGAAATATCTCTCCAGATGTGGTACATAGAATAATATTGGCCAATGGATAATATTGATGTAACTCGGCATACACATTTCTTGTTTCAAGAATATTTCTTTCACTAAACACCAACAATAATTGTGGATTGATTGTTGCGTATTCAGCAGGAATATTTTTAATAATTTCATTTGAAAGTTTAAATACAAGACTTTTCATAGACAACAAGGTTATGATTATGAAATGAAAAATTAATGAATTTGTTTCAATTATTTTAAATTTTTTTATTGATTAATTGTAGCAAAATCAAGTAAACTTCCAATCAGGTCGCTTTCGTTTTAAATACAATTTCTGCAGAGGATTTAAGCTGAGGTTTACTTGTGTGCTGATTAAAAAAATCAATAACTGGTAAAATAAAATTCCATAATTGGTTTCCCCAAAAATACCAAACTCTGTAAATGAGTTAATTACGATTGGAATAAGAATACCTACAAGCATGAGCATTTTTTCTTTTTGTTCTTTTAAAAACCCTTTTATAGTAAAAAACATTTGAAAACAAACAAGCGTAAAGCCAATAAACCCAAGGTTCATTAAAACTTGAACAAAAGTATTGTGTGTCATATGAGCTCTGTAAGTATGCAAACCCTGAAAAGTTTCTTCGTAATAAATACGCATGAATCCATAACCTAATAATGGTTCTTTGGGCAACGCCTCGGTTATTAATGCTTGCCAAAAGGGCATTCTTCCTGTCATGGAAAGTACATCATCAATACCGCCTTTACGCATCACCAAATTTTGAACAGCAATGGGTAAAAGTGCTATCACACCAATATAAACTGCTATCTCTAATTTTTTGTTATTGGCATTTCTAATGTGAAAGAAAATAATCAATAATAATCCAACAAGCGATGAACGAGATTTGGTAATAATTAATGCATATAAAAGAATGGTCAATTTAAAAATAGTCCACCATTTATTGGGCTTGTTATACAAATCAAAAATTAAACAAGAGATGCCTAAGCCACAAAACATGCCCAACTCATTTGGGTTCATAATGTAACCACCCAATCGATGATCTTCTCCTCCTTCAACTGCTCTATAATAAGTATCTGGATCTACTATTGAACCAATAATAAATATGAGCATTATCATAAAAGCCACATTACCCATCAAATTATAAAACCGAATAGGATTATCAGGGAAATAAGCTTCTAATAAACTGAGACTTCTTACAAAGAAAAATGCAAATACAAAACCTTCTATATCCATAATCCATTGTAATGCACTATATCCAACATTGGTACTCCATAAAAAAGAAATAAGCCCTAATAATAAATAACCTACATATAATAAAGGTGATAAAACGTTTCGCCAACTAAAAGAACCAACGGCACCATAGTTGATAATTTTTTTATAAATGAGATAAGAAGCAACCGTCATACCAATACGACTAATAACTTTTATTACACGAGTTATAGCAACATTTTCACTCCATGTAAAAAAGCCAGCAATCATAATGAATAATACCCATAATAACCAACTGTTAATGTGTCTATAAAATTTTTGATGGTCAATATGTACATTACTATCAATCATTTTACAAATGCTTTTTTATAAACCACTTCCAAATCAGTTAAAGTTTTGTTCCAATTAAAATATTCTAAAATCATATCTTTTGCATGTTGTTTAATAGATGCCTTTTCTTGTGCATCTTTCATTTGGTTAAATAATTGATTTAACCCATCTGCAATTTGCATAGCATCTGTAGAATGCAACACAATACCAGCATTGTATTTTCTAATTGCATCACCAGTATTTGTAGCTTCTGTAACTAAACAAGGTAAGCCTAATGCTGCTGCTTCTAATACCGCTGCTGGCAATCCCTCATTTCGAGAGGGAGACGCAAAAACAGTACATTGCTGTAATAAATGTAGTTTTTCATCTCCATATTTAGACCCATAAAACACAACTTTATTTTCTATACCTGCCAACTTAACTCTTTCTTGTAATGCAGCTTTTTCATTACTATCGCCAATTAGCCAAAGTTGAGCATGGGAGTTGTGATGAAGAAATAATTTAAACCCATCTACTAACTCATTTAATCCTTTAGTAAAAACATCTAACCTTCCACAAAAGCCAATAATAAATTTTGATAAATCATCAGGAACAAATGTTTTGGTTTCGGGCATATCAAAACCATAAGGAATTAAAACTGTTTTCTTGTTAGCATAAATTTTATTAATGCCATCCACTTCGCTTTTGCCTATACAATGAATAAATGAAGCAGCCTCTAAAAGTTTACTTTCAAAAAAATGAAAATACAATTTCTTTATATAAAAACTCTTTTGCATAGCAATAGTATTGTAAGCACCATGCGTCATTGTGATAAATGGAATATGGTTCTTTTTAAGCCATTGCGATGCAGCATAAAAAGTAGGAATAAAGCCACCATGCAAATGGAATACTGTATTTACACTTTTTGCAACAATTGCTTGCTTTAACTGTTTATTTAAACTAAACTGATTGCGTTGGGCCTTAAATATTTTGGTAATAAAGTTTCGATCAGGATAATTGTGAGCCGTATCTTTAGATATACCCCACACTTCTACTGAAAAGCCTTTATCAGCTTGCCTTGTAGCCATTTCATATACTACTTTATTTACCCCATTCATGCGTTGGGGATTGGCTTTACCTAAAACCAAATGAATGATTTCCATGTGAGTATTTTTTTGTGTTGTAATACAACCATCCAATAACCGATTGTAATGCATTGTGTAAAAATTAATCCTGCTAAAACACCATATAATTCCCAATTATGTAATAAAAAATAAGCCGAACTAAAACTGAAAATTGCTGCAAGAATATAGCCTGTAAAATATTGTTTATTTAAATGGTTACTTCTTATTGCAATACGTACAGGGTAACCAATTGTAATAAGTAAATACACAATACTTAAGCCATAAATAACATAATTGAAAGAAGCATAAGATTCTCCTCCTGCGGCCACCAATATTTGTTTTGAAAAAACAGATAATAAAATTAGCAAAGGCAACATTAACAGGAGCATCTGCTTTTTAAGTGTAGCTAAATATTCGGCATGTTTATCTTTTAAACCAGCAAATTTTGGCAATGTATAATTTTCCATTGCCTGCAATGCAACATTCAATAATCCAAATAAATATTGAGCCAATCTTAATGCTCCCAATGCTGCTGCACCCAACCACCAACCTGCTGCAATTACAAAGAAATAACCAGTGCACCATTGCAATAAATTGGATGAAAGAATCCAACCCATTTTATCTTTTTGAAGTTGCCAAGCATATTGCAAAGCACTAATAGAAAACTTAGAAAATTCAATACCGAACAAACCAATAACAATTGATGGCATAAAAGTTATTCCAATAATTATCCATGCAGTTTCTACTGTCAATATTTGTTTGTACCAGGCAGCCAGCAAAAGCAGCATTTGCAATGCATTGGTGACTACATCTATCACAAATGCTTTTTTAAACAATAGCTGCGTAATCAAAATTTTTCTAATCGCATCTTGTAAAAGAAATAAACCAATTGAAATACTTGCAACAGGAATAACAGTTTTGTAGTTGCTAAAAGTTGAAGGCAAAAAGATGTAAAAAAGCACTGCCACTAACAGCAATAAAAAAAGGAAAATAGATTGTAGCATTAATAATCCTGAGGTGTAACTCATTTTTTGCTGACTATTTAAACCGGGATATATAACCTGAAATATTTGTGTAGTAATACCCATTGATATAGTTAGGCAAAAAAATTGCACCAATCCAATAATTGAAAAAATACCAAATCCTGTTAAGCCTAAAGCCTTTGCCAGCAAAAGGTTTGTAGCAAACGAAGCTCCGCTTACTACGACCTGATCGGCAAGTACATAAAACTTATCAGAATATAAAAGCTGGCGGATATTCATTATTTTCTTTTTACAATTTTTTGTATATAATGTACCAAATGAGTATATAATGTTGGGGTATAACCAGCACGGTTAAGTACAAATTGCATATTAGGCAACTTCAAATCTTCTTGCAGCAAATCGGCATTTAGAATAGCAGACTTTTTAGTTTTACGACTATCTAGTATTACTAAATTTAAATTAGCCGAAGACATTACCTGCATTGCAATTGGATGATCTTTTATGGTGGTATTTTTTATGATGATTACATCAAAATTCTGTTTCCAGCTATCCACCATTTTATGCCAAGCTGTTAATGGTTGCCAGTTTTCTTTTAGCTCTGCTAAGTTGATATAAGTATCAGAGTTGCTTTTAAGCATTCCTCCATCAACATCTACTATCAATACTTTTTTATCTCTATGGAAACATGCTTTAGCCAACTCCTCAGTAATAAATGTTTTACCTTCCATTTTCTTAAATGAAGAACAAACTATAACTGTACCATTACTTAAAAATCCTTTCAAATCGAGTTCTACAGCCCATTTTTTAAATGCTGCTTTCTTTTTATGCGTTTTTTTAGGATGAGGAATTAATGCAGCAATTGGCGTAGATGAATTTTTGTAAATTGTCTCCTCATTACCTACTCTTCCTTTAATAAAAGAGAAAAGATAAACAAATGCAGTTCCTCCTAAAAAACCTAGAAATCCAGAAAATACAATAATAATTGTTGAATTGGGAGATACTGGTTTCTTAGGAATTTCTGCTTCTGATATAATTCTATGAAAAGATATTTTAGCAGCTTTTGCAATTTCGGCCTCCGTTCTTTTTTCGTGAAGGAATCTATAAATCTGTTCATTTAAACCAAAGTCTCTTTCCATGATGGTCATAGTTTTTTCTTTAGTAGGCAAGCCAATAAATTTTTTCTCTTCCTCAACAATGGTGTTTTGTAAATCATTGTATTTAACCTGTAAATGACTTTCGGTATTTTTTATACTTTCAATTAAGTATTTATTTATGTCTTCAATTTTATCATCTAGTACTTTAACCCTTTCATGCTCGGGTGTATATTTTGTAAGTAAATCTCTTTTTTCTCTTTGTAGTTCTTTTGTTTTTTTAACCATTTCGGTACTCAACAAATCGGTAAATGCTTCAAAGTTGGGTGCTAAATCATCAAAACTTTTCTTACCTTTTTTAATATATTTATTTAAGCTATCCATAGCCACTAAATTCATTTGCACACTAGCCAATTGTTTTTTCAAATCAGCTATTTTTCGTAAATCAGTTTCTGTTTCTTGCCTAATGTTGATAATATTTTTGCTATCTCTATATTGTTCAATAGCATTTTCACTAGCAGCTAATTTTCCACTGTAGGTTTTCAATTCTCTATTTAAAAAATCAGAAGTTGTATCGGCCGATTTATATTTTTCATCAATATAATCTGCTATATATGCTGCTGCTAAAGCATTAGTAACATGTGCTGCTTTAATTGGATCAGGAGATTTGTAACTGATTCTTAATACAGGTACATCTTTATCTACAGACATTACATCTATATCGCTGGTTACTTTATTAATCAATCCTTCTTGAGAATAAACCATGAACTCATATTTATCATTAATATGCAAATACGGTTTAAGCTTAAAAGCTGCTTCATTCTTAATGATGGCAATTTCTCCTACTTTGGTTTGAATAATTGAATTGATTTTCCCTTGTACATTTTCGCCATTGGGCAATACAATACTTACCAATGAATCTTTTGAAATCGTTAAAGCATAGGTTTTATCCATCCACTTTTCATCATTAAAACGAGTTTTAATAATGATGGGTGATTGTAAGTACAATTCTGTTTTATGCAAATCGCCTACACGATAAATCATAGTACCAATATTCAATTTATTGATTGCTTTTTGTACCAATACTTTTGACTTAATTAATTCTACTTCTGCTGCTATTTTATTTGTTGTGGCAAATACATCAAAATCTTTAAATAAATTACTGTTTGCAACACCTTCATGATTATCAGCTAATTTGATTTTAGCACTGCTTTCATACATAGGTGTGGTGTAACGCAAATACCTTTTGGCTAGTAAAATACAGCTCATCATAATTATGGCAACTAAAGGCAATCCTCTATAAAAGGGACGCAAAGAATTGATGGTACTATTAAACTCACTCATTTGATTATTTTTTAATGATTCCTAAAACCAATACAACAGAACTTATTACTGTAGCAATTGGTACAATGGTAGAACCTGCTCTTTTATCCCAATGTTTCCCTTTGCGGCTTGGTACATAAATTATATCGCCAGGCTGTATATTCATATCGGCTACTGTATAACTATTAATGCTTGTTAAATCAACCGAAACTGTTTTTGTTTTGCCTTGTACTTTTCTGATAATCTGTATGTTTCTTTTATTGGCATAAAAATCAAAATCACCGGCTTTACCAATTACTTCAAGTAAACTATTTTCATCTTTCTCAAGATTGTATTTACCAGGTGTTCTTAATTCGCCTAAAATGGTTACTTCTTTATTCAGAACTTTAATTTCTACAATTGGATTCAAAACCCATTTTTTGTACTCAGCTTTTAGTTTCTCTTCTGCTTGTGGAACAGTTAAGTTTTCAATATTTATATTGCCAATTTTAGGAGCAGGAACCTCTCCATTAATATCAAGCATCAACCATTTGCCATACACTTCATTAGAGTTGTAAATACCATATAACGAGCCCACACTTAAATCATCATTTTCCCAAACACTAATACTTACTTTGTCGTTTTTCTTTAGAGTGTATTGATACTTTTCCTGATGTTGAAATGCAGAATCTACCATTACCTTTTCTTTAGAAGTGAACATATTTTGTGTTGCACAACTTGCAAATAAAAAAGGCAGTGCAAGCAAAAACTGGATATATCTATTTTTCATTTTCAAACTTGTATTTGTATAAATAATTTAAAATAATGAAAGCATTAGCTTAGGAATAAACCAGGGCTTGGCCGATTTTTTTTCCAACATTTCCATTACATTCTTAATTTTTTGCAACACCACATTAATCATAGCTAAATCACTTTCCCCTTTAATGATGTAGTCAAATGCACCATACTTTAATGCATTGATGGCAACCTGCATATCTTCTTGTCCTGAAAGAACAACCAAATATATGTCAGGACTAAAACGTTTAATTTTCTTAAGCACTTCTAGCCCATCTAATGGTGCCATATTGTAATCAAGAAAAATAATATCAGGCTGTTCTGTTAAATTGTTAATACAGTCTTGCCCATTATTATAACTGGTTATATTAGCGTAACCAGTACTCATTAAATGCTCTTTGTACAGCTCTGCACAAAAAGGGTCATCGTCTACGACGAAAATTTTAAGGTTTTTGATATTTTCCATTTTATATTGTTTGGTAGAATATAATCCATCAATATGCCAAGTCTAAAAATGCATATAAATCAAGCAGTTAGACATAACAAGCAGCAACTGAGTTTCCACCAAAAAAAAATATTCCATTTAACGGAATCGATAAATCCCCAAAAAAAATCATTTCACTGCTCTTTTTTAAGATAAAATCTTGCTGTATTGTTCCTGAAGAAGTAAAAAATACTAAAAGGAGCAGGTAAAATATCACCCTAAAATAAATTCTTACTTTTTTAATTGCTTAACGGAAGAAATGAATAATTGTATTTTTTAATTACGGGATTTTGAAAAAAGCCTATGCCTTCAAAACTTAAAACTGCTAAAAGAACAAATACTAAAAAACCACTAAAAAACCACTAAAAAAGTTCACCAAATCAAAAAAAATTCCAAACTGCGGAAAAAAATTTGGAATCAAGTTTCGCTAAAATACCTATAATCATTGACTTCTAGGGTTTGGCATAAATATTTATTAGTGTATGCCAAATCGAAAAAGTTATGTTGAAGAAAATTCTATTCATTGTTGCAACCATATTTGTGTTGCAAGAGGTACATGCAACAGGCGAACCCTCAACCTATTTCCAAATTTATGTACCACCCAATAACGATGCTGTAAGAAGAGATGTAGCATTGGTTATTACTGCCATTTACGATAGTACAAGATTTGATATTATTGACGATGGTGCTGATGGCGATACAGATGACAGCAAATCAGGCATTTTAATGGCTGGTCAAAGCTATGTATTGTATATAAGAGATAATGGCATTAACGATGATGCCCGTTATGCAAGTGGTGGTGTATTAAAATGGGATGGCGATTATTTTATTGTAAAAAGTGATAAACTTATTTTTGCTTCACAATCCACCAACAGCGATTGGCAGCACGATTGGGTTCCATCAACCGATAAAAAATCTATTGGTCAAAAATTTATTATCTACTCACCTTCCTACTCTAGTTCAAAAAGAGATATTAATGTGTTTGCTTATCAAAACAACACAACTGTAACTTTCAAAAAAATATCATGGCAACCTAAAACCAATACTGGTTATACAGACATAGATATTGAAAATGCTACAACGGTTTTTACAAGAACATTAAACATTGGTGAAGATATTATTTATAAGTATTTAGATGGAAGAGACGCAATGGCTGCAGGCGAAACATACATATTGGTTGCTGATAAACCAATTACTGTTCAGTATGGTGCATTGTTTGGTAACGAAAGAGATGGTGGTGGATATGTACCTACTTCTAATGGTAGTTCATCTGGTGAGTTAATGTATTTTGCTGTGCCCTATCAAAGTGGTGGTGAGCAAGAAATTCGTATAGTAAGTTGGGATGATGCCAATGCAGTTAAATTAGAAAGATACAGCAATGGCAGTTGGATAACTGTGAAAGATTTCTCCTTAAATAAAATGAAATCTGGCGATTGGGTAGGTAAAACAAATGGCAATGTTAGCTATGCTACTGTTTTTAGAATTACCTGTACAGCAGGTAAACGTGTGAGTGTATTTGAAGGTAACTGGTTCGAAACTGGTAGTCCAGGAACCAGTGATATGGCTACAATGGTAAGTTCTGAAAATGGCACTACGTCAGGTATAAAATTTTTAACCTACATGGCCCCTCCAGGCAATGAAGGAAATGTGATCAATCCTTTTACAGGTAAGGCTTTTGCTCAACAACTTACACACTTGTACTTATTTGCAAAAGAAGGTGCATTTGTAACCATAAAAGATGCCAATACCAATGGCACAAAAATTACCAAAACATTTACCATTGGTGCTGAACGTTATGCTGATTGTTTTTTAACATTGGCCGAATGGCAAACCATCCAACCAACTGGTCCATATTTAACAGTTGAAAGCAGTAGCCCAATTTCGGTGATGAACTCTAACTTTAATGATAACTGGATGTGTTATACTGGATCATCAATGGTGCAAAGCTTTACACAAACTGGTAGTGTTTCACAATCAAGTGCAGTACCTACTGATACGGTTAAAGTAACCACCTATATCAATGTAGGCAGCACTGTTACCAATCCAGATGTTCAGGTAGTAATTCAAGATGGCTTAAAAGTAATTGATTCAAAGCTTACAAGCCCTTCTACTACTCCAATCAATGGAACAATAACAGAACAAACTACAAAAACAGTAGTTGATTTTAGCAATGTGCCAGACCTGCAAACAAACAATCAATATAAAGTTGAAACCAATGTGGTTGCTTCTGTTGGTACAAACGCAGGCGAAGCTTTAACTGGCCAAACAAATACAACAGTTGAAACAATTATTACTGGTACAGTGGGTACCCAAATTCAGCAATCATCTACTACACAGGTAGTAAATGTAAATGCCAACAATACATCTAAACTAATTTTTTCTAAGTACACTGATAATGTTGTAACCAAAGATTCTACAGACTCTTGGACAGCTAGTTGGGTTGATGTAAATAAAGATGGTTATGATGACATTTTTGCTACAGACAAAAGAGGCAACAAACCAAATCTTTTGTACATCAACAATAAAGCTGGTGGATTTACAAAAGCAACTGTTCCAGGATTTGTACAAGATACTGCAATAAGCGTTTCTAGCACATGGTCCGATATTGACAATGATGGTGATATTGATTTATTGGTAGTAAACAACACACGTAAATCGAATACTTTATATAAAAACAATGGCGATGGTACTTTTGTAAAAGATGTTGCTCCTGCTTTTGTAAAAGATGTTTCATATTATCATGGTGCAGCATTTGCCGATTATGATAATGATGGTAATATTGATTTATTTTTAAGCAACTTCTTCCCAACCAAATACAATGAATTGTATCGTAACAATGGCAGTGGTTCTTATGCAAAAGAATTAACCAATGTTATTCCTGTAGAAGCCAATCAATCAATTGGACCAAGCTGGGCCGATTATGATGGCGATGGTTTTGTAGATTTATTTGTACCCAATGGTAAAGGATATAAAAACTCATTATTCCACAACGAAGGCAACGGAACTTTCAGTAAAGTTTCAAATGTAATTACAACCGATGGTGGTCAATCTGTAGGAAGTTGCTGGGGTGATTATGACAATGATGGCGACTTAGATTTATTTGTTACCAACTCAAATAGCCAAGGAAACTTCTTCTATAAAAACAATGGCAATGGCACATTTACAAAAATCACCACTGGCGATGTTGTAACAGATAAAGGTGCTGCCCATGGTTGCAGCTTTGCAGATATTGACAACGATGGAGATTTAGATTTATATGTAAGCACTGATAAAAATGTGAAATTCCTTTACATCAATAATGGCAATGGTACATTCACTAAAAAAACAGATGAAGTAGTAACCTTTGGTTTTGGTAATGCTTTTGGACATGTATGGAGTGATTTTGATCATGATGGAGATTTAGATTTATTAGTAGCAACACACTCAAAACAACCCAATGCAATTTTTACCAACAATGGCAATACCAACAACTGGATCGAAATAAACCTTACGGGTTCTAAATCTAACAAATCAGCTATTGGATCAGATGTTTTTGTGAAAGCAAATGGCATTTGGCAAATGAGAGAAGTAAATGCTCAAAGTGGATTTGGTGGTCAAGGCAGCTTAACCCAACACTTTGGTTTAGGCAGTGCAACAACCATCGACTCAATTAAAATTAAATGGCCTAGTGGTGTTATTCAAGTGTTAACTAATGTTACTTCAAAACAAATTTTAAATATTACCGAAACTCAATCGGTAAAAGTAAATGGTGGTGTTTTTGTTGATGCAAACAACAACTCAATTAAAGATGCTGGTGAGCAAAAGGTATCAAGAGCAATAATTAACATACTTGGTTCTACAAATGCTTTGTACACCAATAACGATGGTGTATTTGCAACCAACCTTACAACTGGCAACTATGAATTACAGGTTGCGTCAACCCGTGGTTTAACATCTGTTGCTGCACCAACAACTGTAAACATTATAAATAATGTTGCACCTGTCGATTCGGTTTGGATTCCTGCAACAGTAATTTGTAACAACACCGATGCAGAAGTGATGATGGGTAGTACAGCTATCAGAAAAGGCTTTAGCAATAACCAATTCAATTGGGTGGTTAGCAATAATGGACGTACAACTGCACCCGTAGTTTATGCCAAATTAAAAATACCTGCAACCATTATTCCTGGTACACCTTCAACTGCTTTTAGCAATATAGAAACAGTCGTTGAAAACAATATTACTAAAAGAATATACACATGGACTATCAGCAATTTAGCACCATTTCAAAGCCAGTTGTTATCATTCAATCATAGCAACAGCAGTTCAATAAATATTGGCGACAGTATTACATTCAACACATGGTTAGATGGTTTAAGTAACGATTGTATAACAGCCAATAATGCCCTTGTACAAAACTATATTGTTGTAGGTGCAATAGATCCTAATGATTTACAGGTATCGCCAATTGGTTATGGCAAACAAGGTTATATTATGCCAACACAAGTGCTAACTTATACCATTCGTTTTCAAAATATTGGCAACCATCCTGCAACATCAGTTACTGTAAAAGATGTATTACCACAGGGCTTAGATATGAACACTCTAAATGTAGTTGCTAAAAGCCACGACGGAATGTCAATTTCAACTGAAGGCAATACAGCTACTTTCTCTTTCAATGAAATATTTTTAAGTGATTCTGCTAGCAATTTAGAAGGTAGCCAAGGTTACATTACATTTAGTATTGCACCTGTAGCAAATATTACAGCTGGTACAAAGCTTATGAATAAAGTGACTATTATTTTCGACCACTACGAAGCCGTTGAAACCAATGAAACCCTTAACACCATTCAATCTAAGCAACAGGAAGAGGAAATGATTGAAGTAAAAACGTATCCAAATCCTGCTACCGATGTATTGAATTTCTCTCTCTTACACAAGCAAGGAAAGTTTACCAATAAAGAAATTAAATTGGTAGAATTAACCGATATGTATGGTAGAGTAGTTATCAAAAAAGCACTAAGCAACAACAGTGAATTACGAATTAATTTACCGCAGTTGCTGCATGGTTTCTATCTATTAAAAATCACCGACACAGAAAACAAAGTGTATAGCAAAAAGATTATGATAGGCAAAGGTTTGTTATAATTAGATTTAATTTTAGTAAAAAAAGCCACGCAATTGCGTGGCTTTTTTGTGTTATAGAGGTTAATATTTAGAAGCATCATCATTTAGTTAATGCTTCAACTTCAGTCTCCAGCCATGCACTCCTAATACGTCAGAAGGCCGAACACAAAAAGATTCAGCGGGTTATTCGTTACTGTCTGGGCTAGTTTGGGCTGTGTAACTTTGGTGGGCTTTTAAAAACAAAGTTAACCACCCCTACCCCCTCCACAGGATGGGAATTAGATCGTTTACTTTTAAAAGCCATTGTAATTTTCTGTATTCTTCGTATCAGTGAATTCTCCACTAACCAAAGAGAAATCCCCTCAAACACATTACGTTTAAAAATTAATTATTTTACATACATTTGAAGGAATAATTACCTAATACCTGTCAGGTTTTAGAAACCTGACAGGTATTAGGTAAGAGTAAGAAGATATAAAACATACTAGTATGCATACAATATCACTACAACCAGATACCTACTATCATATTTACAACAGAGCTGTTGGAAGAGAAAAAGGGTTTATAGAAGAAAAAAATTATTCCTTCTTTTAAGGGAAATTAAAACAATATATCACGCCAATTGCAGATGTATATGCTTATTGTTTATTGCCTAATCACTATCATTTATTTGTGAAAATAAAAACACAACAAGAAATTGAATTGTACAAAACCCAACTCAGTGAACAAAATAAAATATTGGGAAATTTTGAAACAATAGAATCATTTATTGTAAAGCAGTTTTCGAATATGAATAACAGTTATACAAAAGCATTTAATAAAACGTATGAGAGAAAAGGGAAATTATTTTTACAATCGTTTAAACGAAAAGAAGTAGACAGTGATGAGTATTTTACAAAACTAATACACTACATACATAGCAATCCAGTACATCACCAATTAACTAAATTAATTAAAGATTGGAAACATAGTTCTTACAATGCATTAGTATCAAATAGTGTTACATTATTGCAACGTGAGGCAGTTTTTGATTGGTTTGGAGGAAAAGAAAAGTTTATACTTTTTCATCAGGAAACTCAAATCAATATTCACGAATAAACAACCTTTCTACAGCTGTCAGGTTTTCAAAAACCTGACAGCTGTAGAAAGAATCAGTTACCAATTCATCAATTCTATGTTATTGATTTACAACACTTCGCTTTATTGCTCAGCAATGTACTAGGCGTTGAAGGGTGCGACGCCTGTAATGTTGATAGCAGTATTGCAGCTGGTTACAAAAAAATCTATTCTGCAATTTTCATTGCTGCAATTACTTTTAAAATAATTGTTTCAAATTTATTAATCAGTAATTGTGCTGTATCCCAACTTGTTTGAGTGGGGTCGAAAGCTTCTAATTCTCTTACATCAGTTTGCAATGACTTTATCACCAAATTATCGATAGATGGCTTTAAGCGATGCGATGTTGCATTGATTGTTTTAACATCTTTTATGGCGTAGGCTTTTTTCAATTCATCGATTGCGTTAGTTGCTTCACGTTCGAATAGTGACAGCATTTTTGAAGTAAATACAGGATTACCTCTACCAATTAAATTAATTTTTTCGATACTGTATAAATTCTCAGTAATTGTTTGTTCATCTATTTTAAGATTGGCAAATGAAACTTGCTTACCCAACCATGTTGCAATGGTGCTTATGAGATTTTCTTCATCAAAAGGTTTAGTAAGATAATCGTTCATTCCTGCTACTAAACACTTATCCTGCTCGCCTTTTACAGCATTTGCGGTTAAGGCAATAATAGGAATATTTATATGTTGGTTAGCACGTATTTGCCTAGTGGCTTCTATTCCATCCATTACTGGCATTCGAACATCCATTAAAATTAAATCAGCATTATTAGATTCTAAAAAATCTACTGCTTCTTTGCCATCGTTTGCCTGAGCAACTGTTGCACCATATTGTTCGAGTAATGTAAGTGCAACAAATCTGTTCATCTCGTTATCTTCTACCACTAATATTTTTTTCCCTTTTAGTATAGAAGAATCGGTTTTAGTGTTGTTGTTTATTGGCACATCTTTGTCAGTACCAGTAGGTAATGTTATTTTTATAGCAATACAAGAGCCTACATTTTTTTTACTTTTCACTTCGATGCTACCACCCATTAATTCAACCAACTGTTTACTAATACTCATTCCTAACCCTGTACCACCATATCGCCTTGCTATACTCTCATCTTCTTGAGAAAATTTTTGAAATACAATTTCTAAAAATTTCTCATCCATACCAACGCCAGTATCCTTAACACATATTTCAAGTTGCTGTTTACCATTTTTTTGCAATAATACTTTACAAGAAACTTCTACATGTCCTTTTTCAGTAAACTTAATAGCATTACTTAAAAGATTCATCAATACTTGATTAATTCTAAATGGATCTCCAATAAAAATGTTGGAAATGAACTCGTCCATGTTCACCAATAAATTAATACCCTTTTCTTCTGCTTTATGCTTTAATATTTGAACCGATTGTTGAACAAGACCAACCAGGTTAAATCCAATTTTTTCGAGTACAATTTTACCTGCTTCGATTTTAGAGAAATCAAGAATGTCATTGATAATAACCAATAAATTATCGGCTGCAGTACCTATTACATTTAAATACAATTGTTGATGTGTATTTAAACTGGTTTTTTGCAACTGCCGCTTCATACCAATAATGGCATTCATTGGAGTTCTAATTTCATGACTCATATTGGTCAGAAATATTTCTTTTGCTTGAGAAGAGTTTTCAGCTAAACGCTTTGCTGCTATGAGCTCTTCTTCTAATTCTTTTTGAGCAGTGATATCTAAATGAATACCTATTGAACCTGTTTGTTGATGTAAATCATTGAACAAAGGAGCACCACTAATAAGCCACCAACGCAAATCACCATTTTTATTTTTTACTTGCACTTCGTAAGCATCTGAAATACCTTTTTTACGAGATTCATTCTTCTTAGTCATAAGATTTCTGTCAATCTCTTTCAAAAAGATTTCACTTGCATAGTTTCCTATTAATTCATCAACCGTGTAGCCAGACAATTCAGTAAAGCTTTGGTTTATGTACTGAATTTTATCATTTAAATCTACCTCAACTAAGCCAAGGTTCATATTGGCAATTATTTTCCTATACTTTTCTTCTTGAATTTTTAAGTTGGCTTCAGCCAATTTGCGTTCGGTAATATCTCGATATTTCCATAAATGACCTTGATATACTTCATTAATAAAAATAGGAATATAATCTCTCTCTACAAATCGTCCATCTGCCATTTCAATTACTTCGCTAACCACCAATTCTTTTGCTTTTGTAATAAGCTCAATATTTTTTATAAAAGCCGCAGGATCTTTAAATAAATGTTGGCTTTGTTCAGCAGAGTTACTGCAATCGGCTCCTACTAAAAATTCGGGTGCAACAGGTATATTAAAAAGGGTACAAAATAATTGATTGGTTATTACAATACGTCGGTTTTCGTCTTCTAATAAAATACCTTCATGTAAGTTGGTAATTAAATTTGATAGCCTTAATGCAGTTGAGGTTAATTGCTTACTCGTAAGTTTTTGCTGAGTGATATTGTGCCCATAAACATTAACAACCTTATCTTCTTTTAAAGGACAACATAGAAAAGAAAAAAATTCGTCGTTATATGTTGCCTCAATAGTAAATTGTTCAAACTGAGTATTAACTAAATCTATTATAACCGTAGCCAACTCTTCGATGGTTATTTTTTGCTCATTATAAATTACATGCTCGATTTTTTGAGCAGCAGGATTTTTAAGCAGTACTTTACCATTAAAATCTATCCTAAGTAAAGCATCAGGATTATACATAGGAAATAATGAAAATAAATATGCCTCTTTTGCTCTTTTTTCAATTTCACTAGTAAGGTTATTATTTATTTTGGTTAAGGCTTCATTGGCTTCGTATAACTCACGACTTTTCTGCTCCAGAATTTGTTCTGCAGCTTTTCTTGCTTTTTTTTCACGCTCAAGAGCTCTTTGTAATACTTGTATATCCAATCTTTACTGTTTTGTGATACAAAATTTTACTTTACAGCCATCCTCCTCTTCTAAAGGTATTTGTTCAACACTAAAATTCACCTGATAATACTCACCACAACCAATTATTAAACCTTCTGCAACATCGCCTAATTTTCTTGGTGATTGATAAGTAATTATCAACTCATGCTTGGTTCTTAAAATAGTTTCAAACATAGGTGGTCTTGCATCTGAATATAATTTCTTTACCTCTACGTGAATTGTTTCTTCAATATTCTGCAACAAATCAAATGGGTCAGAGATATTTTCTATAATTTGAGGATGCATGGTAGCTAACTTGCTAAACAAATATTTTCCGAAAACCTTCAACAAATCTTTAATTGGAATATTGGTTGAATGATGTAATGCTATAACCATATTTACCATTTCTCCATGCGGATAATTTCCTACTGTTGTATATGCACCTCCAGAAGCTGGCTGTGCTTTTTCAATCATCTCATCTACTACCTGCAAGCCAAATTGAGTTTCTACCAACTCCAAAAACTCAGTAAACAACATCCCTTTCATATTAGTCAACTTTAATTTGTCCGTTATTAATCATTTTATAAATGGTAGATTTACCAACATCTAACTTAGCAGCTACTTTAACTACATTATTATCGTACTTCTTTAAAAAAGATTCAACAATGTCTATATAATACTGTTCCATTGTTTTTTCCTCTGTCATTGCAAAAAGTTTTCCTTTGGTGGTAGAAAACTTAATATCGTCTTCAGTAATTTCTTTACCATCACACATAACTGAAGCCAGTTCCATCATTGCTTTTAACTCACGAATGTTTCCAGGAAAGTTATACTTCATTAATTTTTCTTTAGCCCCTGACGTAAGTGTTACGACAGGAACTTTACTTTCTTTGCAAGTTTCTGCAATAAAATAATTAGCTAAGAAAATAATATCACTTCCTCTTTCACGCAATGGTGGAAGATTAATGGGCAAACCCATGATTCTGAAATATAAATCTTCTCTAAAATTTCCATTTTGAACTTCTTCTTCTAAATTTTTATGGGTTGCTACAATTAAACGAACATCAATTTTTACTTCTTCATTTCCACCAATACGGGTCAGTTCTCTTTCCTGCAAAACCCTTAGTAATTTGCTTTGTTGGTTTAAATCCATTTCAGCAATTTCATCTAAAAACAAAGTGCCTTTATTGGCTTCTTCGAACTTACCAATTTTACGTGCAATGGCACCAGTAAATGCACCTTTTTCGTGACCAAATAATTCACTTTCGACCAATTCTTTTGGAATAGCCGACATATTTAGTGCAACAAATTTTTTCGACTTTCTATCTGAATTATAATGAATGGCTTTTGCCACCAACTCTTTACCAGTACCTGTTTCGCCAGTAATTGAAACATTGATATTTCGGGTAGTTGCCTTTTCCATTAAAGCAAATACCTTTTTAATGGCAGGTGAGGTTCCTTTAATGACTTTTTCAAAATCATATTTCTGCCCCAACTCTTCTCTCAGAACCTCAACTTCCTTTTTAAGAGATTGATTTTCCCTTATACGTATGATCGAATTCCACAAAAGATCTTTCGTATTATCATCCTTCACCAAATAGTCAGCAACACCTAATTTCAATAAATCTACTGCAATGGTTACATCTTCCTGAGCACTAATCATAATTACAGGAACATCAAGGCTTTGCTTAATTTTTTTGTATAGTTCAGCCCCGTTAATTTCAGGCATGTTATAATCTACTGTTATAACATCGGGCTTTTTATACAAGTTCTTTAAACACTCTTTAGCCGAAGTGAATTTTTCAATGTGATAATCGGGATTTAGCGATAAATGGTACTCCAAAATTTCGCCATACCAAGGATCATCTTCTACTATAAATATTTTGTATCCTTCCATAATGTGGATTTATTCCATTACATGTAACGAAATTACACTAGTTTAATTGCTTAATTGGCACTAAACTCATCTTGCTGTTTCCATTCGTTTTACAAATTTGTACCAACGATGAAAAAGGCTGCTCAATTGTAATGCCTTGGTATATAGTACAACTATTAAAGACAATGTGATGATAACTGTTGTTACAGTAAAAAATTGAATAGCAACTACTGCAACAATTAATAAAAAAATATGTAACCCTAAAACTCTTTTTGTTGCCTGATTATGCACCAAATGCTGGCGGATAAGCCAATGATGCAAATGGTTTTTATCGGCTGCAAAAGGAGATTTTCCAGCAGAAACACGTGTGTAAAAAACACGAATGGTATCCATAACCGGGATTAAAAAAGAAACAGCAACAATTACTACTGCCGTAGGCAAATAATGTATTTGTGTAGCTCCAATTTTATTGATTAATAAAATACCAGCTGCCGACATCATAAATCCCAAAAGCAAAGAACCTCCGTCACCCATAAATAATTTTGCAGGACGCCAATTAAACTTTAGAAAAACAATTATGCTTGCAGCTGCTGCAATAAAAAATGTAAACCAATCGAATTGCCCAGCAATAAAACTTAATGCTGCTAATAAAACGATATTGGTTAATGCAATTCCACCTGCCAAACCATCAATTCCATCAATTAAATTAAATGCATTGGTTACCCCTGTTAATATAAAAATGGTTAGTGCATATTGTACAAAAACAGGTAAGGTAGTAATGCCCATAATACCATGTAAAGAAGTTAATCTGATACCTGCATGTGCTACAGCAAATGCACAACCTACTTCAATTAGTAGCCTCAATTTTGCAGAAATATCAAGTCTATCATCAGCAATTCCTGTTATGGATAGTGCTAAAAAACAAAGGAAGAATATGTAGTTGCTAAATAAAAATGTACGCATTGATGGAATAATCATCATCACCAATAAAAGAGCAATTACAATTACCAATCCGCCAATTGAAGGGATAGGTGTTTTATGCAATTTTCTTTCGTTGGGCACATCTACTAATTTCAGTTTTACACTGTATTTAAGTAATAACTTCAACACAATAAATGTAACTATTAAACTGGCGATAAGGCTGATACTGTTATTTATGATTAAGGTTGTCATACATTAAATTTTTTCGTAGAAGTTTAAAGGTGATTGCAGATGTCCAAGTTCATTTTGAATTAGACTATCTTTTGTAAGACGCAAACTTGCAGCTGGTTGTAGTTTGCTTTTTGAAGGAACAGTAAGTACTCTTTTTACCAAATAAGCATACTTATCAGCAATAACTTTCCAAGTATATCTTCTCAATGCAATTTCTTTTAAGATAGCTGCTTTTTCTTTATAAGCAGCAAGCCTTGTATTGGCAATAATTGCAGTTAATTCATCGGCGTTTTTAAAATAAAATGCTTTGTTTTCGGTAGTTGTTTTATTGTAAGTTACACTGTAAGCAATTACTGGAAGCCCTAAATACATTGCTTCTACTAAAGAAGGATTGGTGCCACCAGCACTATGCCCATGCACATACACTAAACAGTTGCTGCGAAGTAAATCCAATTCACGTTGGTTATAAATAGGATCTAATAAAATGATGTTTGAAAAAGATTCATATTGCTTTCTTAGTTCAATTCCATATTCACCATTTTTCCAGTTACCCACCATTACCAATGTATGTTGGGGTAACTTAGAGAAAGCTTCTAATACAACATGAATATTGTTTTCGGGTTCAATTCTACAAACTTTAAAAGCGTAAGGCATTGCTAAAAAAGGATATTTCTGTTTGTCTTCAGGTTCAGCTTTTACCTGCATGGTATGATCGGCTCCATACTCAATAATGTTGCTGAGTGTTTTATAACGAATGGCTGTATAATCTTGTATAGATTCATTATCAGAAATATCGGCGTGAGAAAATTTTACAGCCATCCACTCAGCTGCCCATAAATACCATTTTGCCAACTTGCTCCATTTGTTTCTTTTCCACTCAATTCCATCAATAGAAATAATGATTTTTTTATTGGTAAACAGCTTTACAAATGGTAGCATAAATCCACCAGAAACACCTAATATCATCAGCACATCTGCAAAGAACAATGCATGTAAAATGCTGATACTATCGTATATAACACTTTGCAAACCATTGGCATCAAAAGGCAAATAAATTAATTTTGCTCCTTTATATTTTGCTGGTCGGCTACCTTTAGGATATTTCTTTTTGGTACAATAAACACTAATATCAAACTGATCACTCATTTCATCTACAAGGTGTTCAGCTAGTGTTTCAAACCCTCCATATTTGGCGGGTAAACCAACAGTTCCAATTATTGCAATTTTTGGCTTTTTCATGTGTATTCTATCTTTTGTAATAGAAATACGCATATCGTGCCAAATAAAAAACCCTTGTTAATCAAGGGTTTCAGTGTTTTATGCAACAAGTGTATTCCGCTTGGTGGAAATTATTTCCACATCGTTTTTGGGCTTATTGAGGTCAGAAAATATCAAATTTATCTTCTCAGCAAATGCAGCAGCTGTAAAACTGCTTGCTTTAATCAAGGCATTTTTGCTTAAGCTTTTGTATAAGTTAAAATCTGAGGTTATTTCAGAAATGCATTGAACTAATTTATCCATCTTTCTGCTGCTGATGAGAAATCCCTGTACACCATCATCAATTAGTTCACAAACACCACCTACAGGAGGAACAATAACTGGCCTGCCACAATACATGGCTTCTAAAACAGTCATTCCGAAAGTTTCTACCCATTCATCTGGTCTGGAAAAGTTAACTACTAAATGAGCTTTCTTATAAAAAGGAATGGTTTGTTTTTGTGCAGAAAACAGGGTGCAATTTTCAGTAATATCAACAGATTGTTTAAAAGTTGCTACTTCATTATCTGAAGCATTCAGCACTAACTGAAATTGAATTTGTGGTAATTTTTTGGCTACTTCTACAAACTCATAAATACCCTTATAAGCTTTTAGTGAACATAACATGAGCACAGTAAAAGGAGCTGTTGTATTTAATTGATTAATTTGCTGAGCCTGAGTGGTAAATAATTCAGGCAATGCATTATGAATAACAGAACAGGTTGCTTTTTTGAAATTGAAACATGAAGCTACATAAGCAGATACAAATAAAATTTTATCAGCAGTAAGTTTGGCAATTAGCACCAAAAAGCTTTTAAATATTTGTGGTTTAATGCTTACTTCATGCACATGATACACTACAGTACATTTTTTTGAAACCGCTGCCAATGCTGCACCAAAAGGCAATAAAGTATTGATGTAAACAATATCATTTTTGTTGATGCTTTTACGCAGTTTCCAAAAAAGTTGCCATTGAGAATACAGAAACAGAAATAAGGTAATCAGTTTATTTGGATTCCAACGATAGGCAATTTCTGTTGTCTGAATATCTTTAATATCACTTAAAAAACCACTGCCACTTGGGGTTGCAGTAAATAAGTGAATATCGTAGTTACCTTTTAAACTTTCTATTGATTGACGAAAAACCAATGGACTTCCACTGAAATCGTTTAATAAATGAACTGCAATTATTTTGTTACGCTTCATATAATTGTTTGAAAAAATTATTGGTTATTTTTTAAAATATCTTGATAAATACCTTGCAGTAAATCTCCTCTTACATTCCACCTGAACATATTTTCATAACGCTGTAATGCCAATAATTGCTCATGTTCGTTAAGGGTATCATTTGTAAAAAGCATTTCTAATTTTGTAGCTATTTCTGCTATCGTGTTACTATATGTATCATAATTTACTCTAAGAGATGTGGCTGGATGAACCAATTCTCCAGGACCACAATTATTCATACACACTACTGGCAATCCATAACTCATGGCTTCTGGAACAACCATACCTGCTCCTTCATGAGAGGGGAAAAGGAATACAGAAGATGATGCATAAAGTACAGGTAATTCGTTGCGTGGCAGCCATTCAATAATTTCTGTTGCAGCTTCAATATTCTGTTCCTTGATTAAATTTTTTAAGTAGTGCTTTAATGGACCAGAACCAACCAATGTAAGTTGAACATTTTGTTTTTGCTGTTCATTTAATGAATGATAAAACTGAGCAAAAGAACTGATGGTTACATCAAATCCTTTTAAAGGAACAAACCTTCCAACGGATAAAATCCTGAACTTTTCTTTTTGTACAAAAATCTTTTCCGCTTCTTCACATGCAACAGAAGGATGAACTATAAATTTTTTCGTAAGCCGCATTTTTGCAACTGCTTCTTTGCTCATGCAATAAATCATAGCAGCTTTTTTTTTGGCTATGTATAACATTGGATCAAGGTTCCAGAAAATATTTTTCAATACCCATAAGAACCTGTCTTTTATGTATTCCTTCATACCAAATTGTGGCAATAAAAATTGTTTAGGTACTTTTGGATGATGCCCTACAGGCCCCCAAACCATTGGCTTTCCAAGCATCCATAAGAAAGTGGGAGTCCAATCGTTGTGAAAATTTAAGTTATGAGCTATATCAAATTGTACATTTTTACTCCTTAACCAAATAGCCAATGTTAATTGCCAGAAGTAATAATAAATAAGGCTTAGTACTGGACCTTTTTTCCAAAAAATCATCCACTTTGGCCAATCAAAATATAAAAATTCAATGCGTTGTTTTGTTTCATTCAATTGAGGATTTTCTGCAAAATATTTTTCAATATGAGCAGCATTATTTTTTCTTGTAATTGCAATAACCTTATTATGCCTTGCAATTTGCAAAACAAAATTCCAGCCCATTGCATCTTCTGAACCTTTAAATGGATTTACTGCATATGCAGAAACTAAAATGGTAGCCATAACTATGCAATTGCTTTTTTAAGTTGATTAACTGACTGTTTATTTCGTTCAGACAAAAGTTTTGCAGGCACTCCACCAATAACACTATTTGCAGGAAATGATTTTGTTACAACAGCACCTGCTGCAATTACACAACCATCACCAATTTGTACACCATCTAAGATAGTTACCTTACTGCCTATCCAACAATTTTTACCTATTTCAATTCCTTTACGAGTAATGCCTTGATGTCTTATTAAAGTATCCAGCTCATCAAACACATGGTTTTCAGGATGACAACTTAAGTATTGACCCACAATGCAATCGTCGCCAATCGTTAATCCTCCTGCCCCACCCAAATAAGCAAACTCACCAATGCCTACATTGTTACCAATACTTATGTGATTGCCAATATTGTTGAGTGATGTAGAAATGATGACTCTGCTAAAAGCACCAATACTAACATTATTACCCAATGATAATTTTCCTTTTCCTAATGCATTTAAATAAACGTGATCACCCAGTTTTAAAAACTTACCCCACTGCATATTTGCAATATTGTTGAATGAAACACGCTTACCCCTAAGCATCATTTTATTGTTTCGCAGGTAAATGCAAACTTGAAACCCTCTAACAACAGCCCATAATTGCTGTGCTGTAAAAGAGAGCAACATTGCAGAAGTAAGACTTTTGTCGAATGCAAAATTTGGGTTACGTAACTGGATAATATGTTGAATGATTTTTTTCATAACTTTTTATTACTGTTTACATTGCAGCAGCTCTCAATTGATTGATTCTTGATTTTACAGGCTTGTGCAGCATTACGGTATCTTCAATTAAGCTTAATGTTGCAGATAAATCCTTATTGTAAACAGGTATATATTCGGAAGATTTATATTTTACAGATAACTTATCAAACAAGGTTAAATACTGCTTGGTAAGTGCTGTAATAGTTGCTGCATCAAGTTCTTTTTTTCTTACTAAAATTTCTTCAGCAGATGCATACAAAAAGAAATTGTATTTAGGCTTCAATAAAAACCGATACCACAATGATGTGAATGATTTTGGCAGAGTGATATTGCTTCTTTTACTATCATTGATAAAATCGAAATAATAACGATCGTATAAAACGATATAGCCTCTTAACACATACTTACATTGAATGTATATTTGACCAAATAAATAATCGGCATAATAATAAGCGAATCGAATTAAAGAAGAAATATAGCTATTGTTATTTCCTTGTCGTGGTAATGTAGCAGCAGCTTTTTTCTCAGCATTTTCTTTGCCCTGTGTCCATGCACTTAAAATTGGCAATACAGATGGTCTGTGTCTTATTACAATCACAGGCTTACGGTATTTTTTTTCTACCATAAACTTTACTTTCTCGATTACTGTACTTTTACCTGCACCATCTACACCACTAAAAGTAATGATGCATCCTTTCTTGGGAAATAACCTTTTTACGATGTCCATAAAATATTGAATTGTGTGAATGATATGATTAAATGTATTATTGGCTAGCTGATTTTTTAATGCTTTTTCGATTTTATTTTTCAATCCTGTATTAAATGTGAAAGCATCTTTATGAGATTTTATTTCGCCACTCCATTGTATATAAAGTTCGTTATCTAACTTTTCTAAATTCTGTATTCCCGAAGCTGCAAAATGCTCTTGATAATGAATTGGCATAGGGGCATTATTCAACCAATAGAAAAGCCAAGTGTAGGTAAAATCATGTTCTAATGAAGCAACTTTTATTCCTGCATTATTCATGATTGCTTCTTCAATGATTTCGCTACAATTCATAAATTGTAAGGCTTTGCGTTGAACACGATGAATACAATCTATATGAATTAAAGAGCCATCAGTTAACTCTGCATGCAACTGATACATGTGACTGAATTTTTGCACCGCAACATCAGCTACATAAATATGATTTTGTAATGCCGTTGTTAAATGCTGTGCATTTTCTTTTGAAATACAAATATCTATATCGCTGTTTTCAGAAACATTTTCAAAAGACTGTTCCATAAATTTCATTGCAGCATAGGGTTTAAAATGCAGCAAAATGGCAACATCATTCAACACAGTTTTTCTTATGCTTAAAGGTTTAATAAAATAAGTTAAAGCATCACTCCATGTTTGCAATAACCACGAAATCTGTAAATGCCAATTGGTTTGTTTAGCATAAATTTCTAAATAATAACTTACTGTATTAACGAGGTATAATTTTTCTAATAGCACTACATCAAGTTCGTGAAATTCAATAAAAGCTTTCCATTGTGGCTGAGCAAACAATTCATTTAATTGCTTACGTATAATTGAGTAATCATTGTTACCAATTAGAATATTGCTTTGATACACAAAATGAAAAACATCTGTTAGTGCAGGAGCTTCTTCAGCAAAGAGTTCCCAATCTATCATACATAACTGATTGTTTTTCATCCAAACATTCCATGGAGTACAATCACCATGAGAAGGAGCTACAGCAATAGTTGCATTAGCATTCACCTCATTAATTAAAACATTCAGTTTGTTTAAAAATGCTTTAGGTATTCGGCTATCTGAATAATACTTTTCAATTGGTTTTTTTTGATTCCAAAAAAGAGTATTATCAATTTTTTTATGAGCTATTGGTGTGCACCAATTTTGTAAAGATGCCTGTGGTAATTGAGCAATAGAATTGGTTTTTGTTACACCCTTAGAAACATCTTGTAAGGTTATAACATCAAGATTTGCAGCAAGTAAAGCAGGAAATTGTATATTTTTCAAAGGCATTGCCGCAACCAATTGTAAAGCTTGTGCTTCTTGTTTAATATTTAATTGAGCTTTAGCAGTTAGTGCTATTTTATAAAAAATGCTTTCCCCATTTCCTTTCTGTTTCCAAAGTATCATTTTTTGGTTGGGACCTATTGTTCCTGTAAATAACGCCCAGCGATTGTTAGCCCAATCGTTTTTACTCAAATCAACATAAAGTTTAAAACTTCCTTTTGCAAAGAGATGCTGAAGGTTTAGTATAAAAAGCAATTGAATTACAATTGTAAATAACCAAGGCTTTAAACCTTTTCCATGATACAGTTTTAAGAAATCGGCATGCTTATTCCTAGCCGACCATACCCAGCGAACACTGCCATCAGTATTGCAACTGTAAAAACAGTTTAAATGTGTTGCACATGCAGCTGTTGAATTTTCAGATACAGGCAATCCTGCATATTCAAATGCCTTTTGTATGTTGGCTATTATTGCTTTGGATATTTCTTGTTTCATAACTATACTATATCCATAGCTGTGCCATCAATGAAATACTGACTAACAAATTAAATATCAATACTTTAAGAATGTAGCTACAATCAAGACATTCCACTGTCGAAAAATAATTCCACCAAACGGAATTACAAATTCTTTTACAAGCCTTTAAAAATTATACTTCTGGAATTTATTTCTCCAAATTTCCATTATTTGTAATTCGGTATTTATGTTAAAAAATGTTTCTATTTCACACAATTAGCGAAATAAGTTTGCGTTAATACTTTGTATATATTATTAGCTTGTTTCAAAAAATGTAATTTTAAGAAAAATAGCTAATCTAACCTTTCCCATTAGGCCTTGTGCTATGCCTAATTATTATGAAAAACCTAACCACCTATGACGCACCAATTACTTTCAAAAGTTGTTGAGCAGTGTTTTCCCTCAAGCTCCAACTTAGACAGCCAAACCCAAAAGTTTGTTCAATTAGTTAATGAAGATTATTATTTGCATGATCAGCAAATAAAAGAGTACAAACAATTAGCCCAAATGGCTGAAAAACAAAGCCAAAAAATTGATGTTTTACTTAAAAAAGAATTACACAATGAGCAAAATGCTTTACAAAAACTTGTTGACTGTATTAACAACTTTCATTCTGAAGTGGTATTAGAAGTAACTGAACAAATGACTTTTGAAACTGCAATAGATTATTTCACAAAAGAAATCAAAAGAAAAAAAGATACTGAGAATAGTTTGATTCAGGCCAAAGAAATAGCCGAAAAAGCAGCATATGCCCGTTCCGAATTTTTAAGTATGATGAGTCATGAAATTCGTACTCCTTTAAATGCAGTAATTGGTACTACTTATTTATTAATAGAAGATGCTCCATCACCAAAACAATTTAAACAACTAAGCATGCTGAAGTCTTCTGCTGAAGATTTAATGAGACTAATAAATGACATTCTTGATTACAGTAAGATAGAAGCAGATAAAATTGACTTAGAAAAAAAACCATTCGATTTAATTAATCTGTTGAATCATGTTAAAAATTCAAATATTGTAAAAGCCGAACAAAACAAAAATAATATTCGCTTACTAATTGATACTTCAATTCCACCATTAGTAATTGGCGATTCTTTGAGAATTGGACAAGTTGTAACCAACTTGGTTTCTAATGCTGTTAAATTTACTCAAAGTGGTCTTGTAACTGTAGAAGCACTCTTGGTTGCAAAAAACACTGAAACTGTAACTATTTCAATACACGTTAAGGATAATGGAATAGGTATAGCTAAAGCCGATCATGAAAAAATATTTGAAAAATTTACCCAGGCAAATGAATATACCACAAGAAAGTTTGGTGGTACAGGCTTAGGATTAGCTATATCAGCTAAACTACTTGAACGAATGGATACTAAATTAAATCTAAAAAGTGAATTAGGCGAAGGCTCTGATTTTAGCTTTGAAATAAGTTTACCTTATGAAACCGACCCTAAGGAAGTAAATGACGAAACTATTATTGAAAGTAATGACTTATTTGGTTTAAAAATTTTATTAGCTGAAGACAATGAATACAATTCAATAATTGCTACTACATTTTTAGAAAACTGGAATGCCCAAGTTGATATTGCCTGGAATGGAGAAGAAGCTGTAGAAATGGCACTAACAAATAATTATGATGTTGTACTAATGGATTTACAAATGCCAATAATGAATGGCTATGATGCTACCACTAAAATACTATCTCAAAAACCCAATTTGCCAATTGTGGCTTTAACCGCATCGGCATTGCACTCAATTATAGATAAAGCATTTGAATCGGGTATGATTGCTTATGTAACCAAACCATTTGAACCACATGAACTTTGTTCAACCATACGAAAGCATGCACTATCTATAATTAATAAAAAGAATTTAAATTAACTAGATCGAGTACTCGACAAACGATTGTAACTTCTGTGAATAAATCAAAGGGAAGTAAAAGAAAACTATTTAATCCCATTTCACATTTCGCAATTTATTGAGTTATAAGATTTTCAATATACCACTTTAAAAAGTCTGATATCTAGATATTGAAGGGTAAAAAACAGTTAAACGGTATAAATAAACTAATTACACCGTTTTTCATGCTTTTTCACAAAGGAGGAAATATTTTTTTGCTACTCTAATTTTGCCTTCCATTTTGTACTAAAAAAATATTATCCTATCATTTCAATACTAAATTGATTGAGACAATCGTTTTAATACAAAACCAATAAACTATGAAATGGCAATTTAACGTACCTACTGGTACCACGAACAACAGCTTTAATGCAGAAATAATTTGTAACTCTGCCCAAATGGAGCAAATTAAAGTAACAGGTAAAAATGTAAATATTACTATCTTAGGCAATCGCCCTTTAATTGAAGCAATTGAACGTCCTTACCCAATTCCAGTTAGTTGGAGAGTTATTCAAGGAGAAATCAATGATTCAAAATTGCTGAATCTAGTAACACAATCAGTTGAAGATTACATTAAGAAAAATGCAGCTCAAAAAAATGTTGCTATGTTTAAAGAAGTTAGAAAAACAGCATAAGGTTTTCGATAAAATATTAGGTTAGGTATCGGTTGTTTGGATTACAACCAAAACTGTTCTGTACTTTGCAGAACAGTTTTTTTATGTGGCTATTAAAAACAATGTAGATAAACTGTACTCAACTATTCAACAAAAAATAACAACTCAACTTGCATGACAAGTATAACAACCATAAAAAAAACAACCATTTGGATAGTTTTTATTCTTGTATTTATTATAGTTATTGGTGTAAATTTTCGAAAGCCATTTGGATTTTTCAGAGAAAGCAATGCTGCCTTGGTTTGCATTAATGCAGAAGCATGGAATCAACATCCAGCAATTCAACAAAAAGGAATTCCTGTTAACAGTCCATTCTTTTTTTATCATCAAAACCCACAAGACCAATTGTATTGTTCTACTGTAACTTTTGGTAGTGCATGGGTAAGTGTACCTTATTATTTTTTCTCTTTTTTCAATCTCACCCCATCTCCAATTAGTATAAGAATATTTTCGTTATGCTGGTTGTTGTTTACTTTACTAAGTATTACATTACTAACAAAATCATTCATACAATACTATCAACATAAAAAAATAGTATTACCTATTGTATTGGCTTTATACTTATTTACACCAGCTATTTTGTGGTATAATGTACAAGGTTATGTACATGAAATTGCAGTGCTTCCATTCTATTTTTTGGGGTGGTATTTATTGTCTGAATACTTGCATAAAAAACAAAATAAATACCTAATTGGTTTAAGTATTTGTATTGGTATTGCTGTTCAATTTGATTGGCTTCCTTGCTTTCAGGCATTAACTATGTCAGTATATTTATTTTTGAATAGAAAAAAAAATACAACCTCATTTGCTTTTCTTGTACCCTTAATTGCAACAAGTATCGGTGTTGCATACATTTTTTATCATTATACCAATTGGGTTGGAGTTGCTGAATATGTGGAGTATATGAAAAGTAAATTTACTGGGCGAACAGTTGGGGCTGGCAAATTAAATATTGTTAGTTTTTTAAACCACAATTTCAATCTATTCATTTTCTATATTCTATCTGCCGGTATTGTACTATTGGTAACTACACTAAGTTTATTGAAGTTAAAAAAATTAAACCCAATTGTAGCATTAATAGCAGTAAGTGGCATTTTACATCATCTGGTGTTTTGGGGATTTTCAACAGAGCATGATCATGCTGCCATAAAAATGCTTTTTCCTTTTGTATTTATAGCAGCTACTGCGTTAGAATATTTACCTAGTAAAAAAATACTATTTGCCGTTGTACTTATTACTGTCGTAAATGTTGCTCAGTACTTTTTATTGCACAATTATCCATTAAGAAAAGGGATTTACTTAAATGAAAACTATTGTGTTAATACAGGGAATCTTTTACGAAATGTTTCTACTGCTAATGACGAAATGTGTTTTACCAACACCGATAACAAGTATTATTCTCAAATAGAATTTTACGCTAAAAAATGCTATACACCTGCAAAAGATTTAACAGAAGCAATTGAAAAAATTAAGAAAATTAAGAATGTTACGAAAGGCTGTTTTATTGAAATCGTAGATAATAAAGTTATTAAAGTAAACCATTTTGTTGTGCCAAAATAATTTGGCAATTACATCAATTCACTCAACTCCAACCAACGCAATTCTTTAACCTCTAGTTCAGCTGTAATACCCAATAATCTTTTACTAATTCTTTCGATAGTATCGTAGTTAACATCGCTGCTGCTCATTTCTAAAGTGAGTTGCTCTCTCTCTGCTTCTAAAGCAGGAATTTCTTTTTCTAGCTCTTCAAACTCACGTTTTTCTTTAAAACTTGGTTTGCGTTTGTTTGCAGCAGCTGTTGGTTGATGGATATTTTTATTTTCGATTACCGTATGTTGCTGTGCAACTTCTTCGGTGGTTTTACCACTACTTTTTTGCTGTTCTAAAGATTGCCACTTGTTTTCTTTCTTTTCATTTTCTTTCAACCAAATTCTATATTGGGTATAGGTTCCAGGAAAATCTCTTACTTCTCCATCGCCTTCAAATACAAATAAATGATCCACCAAACGATCCATAAAATATCTATCATGGCTCACAATCATAACACAACCTTGGTAAACTTCTAAGAACCTTTCTAGTACAGCCAATGTTGGTAAATCCAAATCATTGGTAGGCTCATCGAGTATTAAAAAATTCGGATTTTTAAAGAGTACAGCCAATAATTGTAAACGCTTTTTTTCTCCTCCGCTTAGAGAATTCAAATAGGTATATTGTTTCTCTGGCGTAAATAAAAACAACTCTAAAAACTGAGCTGCACTTAAGCTTCCACCATTAGCCAAAGGAAAATTCTCCGCAATATCTTTCACATATTCAATTACACGAACATTCTCTTTAATCACCAATCCTTGTTGAGAAAAATTACCAAACACAACAGTATCGCCAATATTAATTTTACCATTATCAACTGGCTCAATTAACTGCAGCATATTTAAAAATGTACTCTTCCCCACTCCATTTTTACCAATAATACCAATACGTTCCCCTTTGCTAAAACTGTAATCAAAGCCTTTTAAAATGGGTAATTCTCCGTAAGATTTGTACACTTTTTTCATTTCTACAATCTTACCTCCCAGCCTACTCATTTTAACTTGTAGTTGCACTTGAGCATCTTCAATTTTTTGTTTGGCACGGGCTTCTACTTCATAAAAATTATCTTGTCGGCTTTTACTTTTTGTAGTTCTTGCTTTTGGTTGCTTACGCATCCATTCTAATTCTTTTCTATACTCATTTTTGGCTTTATCAATGCTGGCCATTTCACTTTCTATACGTGCAGCTTTTTTCTCCATGTAGTTCTCATAATCACCACGATATACGTACATGTTTTCACGTTCCAATTCCCAAATTTCATCGCTCACTGCATCTAAAAAATAACGATCATGCGTTACCAACAATAACGTAACATTTTCCTGATTCAAATAATTTTCTAACCACTCAATCATTTCTACATCCAAATGATTGGTGGGTTCATCCATCATTAATAATGTGTGTTTATGATCGAAGCCAATATCAATTAATGTTTTGGCTAGTGCTACACGTTTACGTTGTCCACCACTTAAATCACTTACTGCTTGTTCTAAATGATGCACATTTAGCTTGGTTAAAATTTGTTTCACTTTTACTTCAAATTCCCAGGCGTTCAAATCATCCATTTTTTCAAACAGTTCAGCCATTTTCATTCCATCATCACAATCTGCTGCCATTTCGTATTCACGAATAACATTCATTACAGGATGATTGGTATGAAAAATATTCTCTAACACCGTTTTGCTTTCATCGAACTTAGGGTCTTGCTCAAACAAAGCAACAGTTACATCTTTATGTACAAATAATTTACCAGCTTCAAGGGTTTCTTCTCCACCTAAAATGCGTAGCAGTGTACTTTTGCCCACACCATTTCTTGCAATCAACGCAATTTTATCACCTTCATTAATATGAAATGAAATGTTTTTAAACAATGGATTGATACCATAACTCTTTGTGAGGCCCTCAGCCGATACATAATGCATAACAGCGAAGATAAGGGTTGACCAATTGAGCAATAAATTTTGTGCTTTTTTAAACGCCTGCATAAACTTTTTTTCTGTTCACTCCTTATAATTACATGAAGCATATTTCTTTAACAGATATTCAAAATTGGAGTCGTTTTTATCGAGGAAATTTCATCAATAGTTTAAGTGGCTTTAAAAGTGCATCACTAATTGGTACGGTTGATTCAAATGGACAAACCAATTTGGCTATTTTCAGCAATATTATTCATTTGGGAGCCGACCCTGCCTTAATTGCATTTCAAAACCGCCCAAAAGAAGCTGCTCCACATACCATTGCCAATATAGAAGCAACTG
>CALRLF020000024.1:0-50110 GCA_943368475.1 Allobosea thiooxidans | reverse complement strand
TTCTGTTTTTATTCTACAGGTTTTCGTTTCCAATAATTGGCTAAAATGCTGCCACTAATATTCATCCAGGGACTAAACACTGCTGCAGCCAAACCTACAGTACCAATTTTACCCATGCTGCTTGCCAAACCACTTGCCATGCCTCCATTTTGTAAGCCCACTTCAAACGCTATGGTTCTGCTACTGTTCTTATCCATACCAAACAAACGGCTTAACCAATAGCCAAAAAAGTATCCTGCTGCATTATGAATAACTGAAGCTATGAACAATAGAACACCAACTTTCATTAAATTATCTCTGCCAGCTGCTGTAGTAACTGTAGTAAAATAAATAATTCCAAACATGGAAATATAAGGCATTATCGTATCTAGTTTTGGGCTAAGCTTATACAAGAAATTATACACAAAACCAGCAACAATTGCACCTGCCATAAAACCACTTAGCACAAAACTTTGTTGAGCTTCCTTATGTGATGTATGAGTTTGAAAGAACACCACAAATACCAGCCACGCTAATGCAAAGAACAAAAGATAAGTTGCTTTTTTATACTGTGCAGTAGTTGCATGTTTTAAATAATCGTGCAATAAAGCTGCACCAATGGGCACTAAAACAATTTTAATTATCTCCATCATCATATCTATAAAATTGATGTGGATTAAAGTACCTGCCAATGTTTTCATGAGCAATGGTGTTAAGAATGGAGCTACCAATGTTGCCATAGCTGTTACAATAACACTTAACACCAAATTGGCTTTTGCTAAATACACCATTACATTACTTGCCAAGCCACTGCTGCAACTGCCAATGAGAATAATGCCTGCTGCAATTTCGGGTTCAAAATGAAAAATTTTGGTGAGTAATAATCCCATTAATGGCATGATGCTAAAATGACAAAATAAGCCAATCAATACGCCTTTTCCTGTTATAGCCAATCCTTTAAAATCTTTTAAACTCATATGTGTGCCCATGCCAAACATTACCAATTGTATAATAACCAACAACAAAGTTTTGTCTCTTAAACTAAAGCTGCCCACTTTTTGTAAATGCTGTGGAAACAACATACCTGCTGTAACAGCAGCAATAATCCATGCAGTGTATTGATAGCCTTTTAAACTTTCTATTGCTGCCAATCCAAATGCAAATGTTATAGCTGCAATTAATCCACCATAACTATACAGTGCACTACTGTTTTGCACTACACCTACAATAGTTGCAATGAATGCAGCCAGAGAAATGAGTAAAGAAATTTGTTGTATTTTTTTCATTGATGGCATTTTATGGCTCACGGATTTCCTCGAATTTACACGGATTTGTTTTTTCTGTGTTCGTCTGTGTTAATCTGTGAGCAAAGTAGCTAAATATTCCATTGCAATTGGTGGACTAGCCAATATAGGCACTCTCTTATCTTCCTCACTTAAACTATCTACAACCCTTGCCATGCTTGCTTGTGCCAACACAATTACATCAACTTGTTTGCTTAGTTCTTTTAGTGCTTCACCAACTTTTTTATCGTGTGTAGCAGCATCTCCATTCATCAAAGCTTCAAAAGCTCCTTCACATAAAACTGCTTTCAGCTCAATTGTTTTACCAGCCAATTTTGCTCTACGTTCAACCAAATCGCTGGTTGGTGCAAGTGTTGTTTGTAAGGTTGCTATAACTCCAATTTTTGTTCCTGTGGCTACTGCCAAATCTGCCATGGGTTGATCTACTCTTAACACTGGCACATCTTGCAAGTTGGCTGCCAACTCTACTGCTGGTCCAATAGAAGAACAAGTGTATAAAATAAAATCTGCACCGGCTTCCTGTGCAGATGCTGCATAACCAACTACACGTTTGGATGTAGATGGGGTTAACTCACCACAAGCAATGGTGTTTTTAATTAAGCTATCATCTACAATATTAAAGGTTTTAATACCTGGTAAATATTTAGCACATAATTCTGCAAATACAGGTACCAATGTTGCTGATGTGTGAATGAGAGCTAATGTTTTGCCCACTTTTGAATTTGACATAATTTATTTTTATTTTTTTGTTACCTAGTAGTGAACTGAGCCGAACTATTGTTTTTCATGGCATCTTCGTTGCGTCGCACACTTCAACGTTCTGTACATTATTGAACTTTTTTAGAACCACCCCTAACCCCTCCAAAGGAGGGGAACAAAACTACGAAGACACAAAGTTTCACAAAGACAAATCTGTGTTCATCTGTGAAAATCTGTGAGCTAAAAAAGTGTGAAATAATTTTCGCTACCCACTTGTCCCCCTTTAAAATTTACTTCTAAGCCATTAATGCTTTTGTTACTTGAATAGGCTTTACACAATGGTGCACCCTTCACCACAGATGCAATCATTTCTACAGCTTCTATTTCCATTGCTCTTGCTGCATAGCTGCTTGTATCTCCACCAGCAACAATTACTCTTTTAATGTTTGTTTGTTCTACTGCATGCTTGGCAATTATACCCAATGCATTCCCTAGTTTTTCTGAAGGAAGATTGCTGCCATCTTTTGTTCCTGTGTGAACGATGATGTTTTTGTTTTGCTTCAATAGCTGATTGATTTGATGTAAAATTTCATCATGAACTATTCCGTCATTGGCAATAGTGACTGCATCTAAACCCACCTCTTCAAAGCCATTGGCTTTTGCAAAAGCAATTTGTGCAGCAGTTACTGGTGAACAACTTCCTGATACAACTAATAAAGGATTGGCTTTCTCAATGGCCTTCCAATCTGTTTTAGCAGTGATTAATCCTTGTTGATTCCAATATTTTCCTAGAGCAACTTCAATAGATGAACCTCCAATGGAAAAAAATGTTTGATTATCTTTTTGCAATTCATTCATCCATTCACCAATCTTCAACAACTGTTCTTCGTATAAAGAATCTAATAAAACAACTGACTTATCAGTTTGCCATTGCTTAATTGGCTTATCCAATTGTGTGATGTCAATCAATCCAATTTCTATATTCGTTTGTTTGGAAAGATGCAAACGTAAATCTGCTTCATCCATTGGTGTTACAGGATGCTTGCTCATAGATGGATGCCTGTCCAAACGATGGATTTGCCCATTGCTGCCAATGCCCATTCTTGCAAAGAGATTTCCAAACACACAGTAGCGACCTAAGTGTGGTGAACCACCAATAACAGGCAATCTTTGGTTGTTAAAAATACTTGAAGCAATATCTATCACTTTACCAATACAACCAATGGTTGGTGATGAATCAAATGTTGAGCAAACTTTATAATGAATATGTTTTGGGTTGGTAGCTTTCATTTGTGCAAAAGCATCTGCCAAAACATTTTCCATTTCTGTTGGAGATAAAGAACGTGTTTTACCTGCAACACCATAAGCATCTAAATCAGGGAATGATTCTAATTGTGCAATTGTTGGGGGCTCAATAAACAACATGGTTTTGGCACCAGAACGACATAAGAATTCCAAGGCATCTGTTGAGCCTGTAAAATCATCGCCATAATATGCTAGTAACAAGTTCCTCATTTTGTTGTGATTCATTGTGTCTTTGTGGTTCAACCCCCAAACTTTTCAGCTGCTTTATCAAACTCTATAAACTCTTTCCTTGCTTGTTCCAAACTCAATCCATCAACAGCAGCTTTCCAAGCTTGTTGCAAAGCAACCACACCAGAGGCTGGCCCCATTGGATGTGCCATAATTCCTCCACCTGCCATGTATAACAAATCAACAGTTCGTGTTCTTCTCCATGTTTCAAATGCTTGTCCACCCCATTGACCAGATGAAACAACAGGCAAAATATTTTTATGATGATACAATGGCTGCTTTAAAGATTCAATTGACGCAACCACACTATCATCTGTTTCCCAAAATTTATTTTTTATACCGTTTACATGCAATTGATCTACACCTGCTAAACGCCATATTTTTTGGTACGCTTTAAAATCAATTCCTAATAATGGATGTCTTGTTTGCATGCCCCAGCCATTGCGATGTGCATGAATAACCAATGAACCAAAATCACAGATTTTCTTTGTTGCTGATAAGCCAACACTATTGATACTGACCATCGCACAAGTTCCTCCAGCTTCTACAATTTGTTCATAGCGGTCTTTCATTTCATCTATTTCGCCACTGATATTAAAAGCATACATTACCTTCTTGCCAGTTTTATCTGCATGTTCATTGATGACTTTCATTACTGCATTTAACCTGCCATCAAAAGCAGAATTGGCTGATGAACTCATTAACTCATCATCTTTTACAAAATCAATTCCAGCTGCGGCTAATGTTTGTACAATGTTAGCAGTTTGTTCAGGTGTTAATCCAATACTTGGTTTAATGATGGTACCTATCAATGGTCTTCCTTGCACTTGTGTTAAATGCCTGCAACCTTCTACGCCAAACTTTGCACCTGTATAATGTTGAGCAAAGCTTTCTGGCAATTCAATGTCTATCAATTTCAAACCTGTGAACTGGGTTATTTCATACAAGTTCCCTTGTAAGGTTGAAACCATGACAGGTAAGTTGTAGCCAAAGTTTTCGATGCTCCAACTAACTTTTACTATAGCTCTGTGATACTTGCCTGTTGTACTTATTGCTCCAGGAATGGCAGGTTTATCAACTGTTTCCAAATGTTGAACAGATTCCACACGAGCTGCAAATCGTTGCTTGAGTTCTTCAGTTTCACCAGGCACTGCAACGAATGTTCCTGATGATTGTTCACCAGCCAATACCTGTGCTGCTTGCTCTGGTGAATAAGGAGTTTCGATGAAGTATGTTGCTGTTATTCTTTCCATTGTTTATTTTTTGAACCACAAAGACACGCAAAACTCAAAGTAGCACTAAGGTCTTCGTGAAACTTTGTGCCTTAGCGTCTTAGTGGTTTAATTTCGTATCAATGGCAACCAAACGGTCATATCTGTTTGTCCACGATTGGCCCAAGCGTAATATGGTATAAGTTTGATGCTGATTGGTTTTGATGTTGTATCGAGTTCTTTGTACAAAGTATTTTTCCATGAGCTGCTTTGCAAAATTCTTGCTTTGCCTTGCAATGCAATTACATTTCCATTGTCAATTTTCATGGGTACTGTTTGGAACTTGATGTTGGATGGAATCATTACATCAAATACTTTGGCTGTTGGTAAATCAGTGCTTTCCAAACAATAAACGATTGGTCCACGTTTTACTGTTACTTGATTTCTTGTTTCTTCTACTAAAGGGTTTGATTCGATTAGTGTTGCTGGCATGTCCAATACCAATTCAATTTTATCGCCTGCTTTCCATGAACGTTTCAGTAGGTTATATGTACTATAATGAACAGGGTGAAACACAATGCTACCATTGATTCTTATGGTTGCTTTTTTGCACCAAGATGGTATGCGAAGAAATAAACCAGTTTGCTTTATTGGTGCTTCTTTGATGCTGATGGTGATGTTTCCATCCCAAGGATAATTGGTTGTTTGCTCCAATTGGATGGCAGAACCATCTTTTAATTTGGTTGATAATTTACTGCCACCATATAAGTTTACAAACAAGCCATCATCTGCAATACTATACATGTAATTGTTTACTTCAGCGATAGTTCTAATGGTGTTTGGTGGGCAGCAATTGCTCTTGCTGATATACTTTGAACGTCCGCCATTCCAACGTAAATTATATGGATAATCTTTGCTTGCAACGAGTGGATTAGTATAGAAAAATTTATTACCATCCATACTGATGCCACTTAGCACAGCATTGTATAATTCAAGCTCAATGATGTCTGCATACCTAGCTTCCCCAGTGAGTTGTAGCATACGCCAGTTCCATAACACATTACCAATGTTGGCACAGGTTTCATTGTGTGCAGTAATGTTGGGCAATTGATAAGCCTTACCATAAGCTTGCTGTATCTTCTGAATGCTATCAGGCTTGTAAGAGATAGCTTCCTGCGAAAGTCCATCATACAAAGCACCACAACCACCTGTGATGTACATCTTCCTATTCACCACGTCATCCCACATTAAATCCAATGTGTGCTTCAAAGTTTCATCACCAGTTTCTGCATATACGTCTGCTGCACCTGCAAATAAATAGTTGGCACGAACTGCATGTCCATTCACTTCAGTCATTTTTCTAAAGGGCAATCTATCGCTGTTATCATCAGTTCCTTCGCTCATACCACGAATATTGATGAGCTTGTTTACCAAAGTCAAATATTTTTTATCACCCGTAATCCTGTACATTTCTGTAATGCCCATATAGTGTGATGGACAGATGGCATTTCTTGCTTGCTCAGGTGTAGCTTTATTATAAAATTCATTGAGGAAGTCAGTTGCTTTAATAGCAACGTTCAATAAAGTTCGTTTACCTGTTGCTGCATAATGCACACAAGCAGCAGTCATTAGGTGACCAAAATTGTAGGCTTCGAAACTAAGCTTGTCATCAAACAGTTCACCCTTGCCATGCTTCTTTTGGTCTATAATACTTTTGGTATAAACGTAACCATCTTCACGTTGAGCCTTTGCAATAACAGCAATGGCTTCATCCATCATGGCATCCAATTTTTTATCTTTTGTAGATGCATACAAAGCAGCAACTGCCTCCAATGTTTTGTAAAAATCACCATCGTGAAAAGATGGCCCACGAAAACGCCCTATGTCTAATCCAGCAGCTATTCTAAAGTTTTGAAAAGCATAACACATAGTTTTACTGGTATAGGTTTCCCATAAATGTGGCACCATGCTATCCTTGCATATTTGGAAACGTTCAGCCCAAAAACCTTTTGTCCATTGCACATCAGTCATGCCGATACTGGAGAGCTTTGCATGGGGGCTTTGGGATGTGTTCACCAAACTGTTCTGTGCTGATGAAAATTTCATCAACATAAAACATAGCACTATCGTAATTAGTTTCTTCATTTTTTTCTTTTTGTGACCAGCGATAGAACAAGCATTGAAATTCAGTGGCGTCACTCCGTTCAAGCAAGGATAACTATTTAGCTTTTATCTAAGCGTATTTTTTAAACCACAACGGCACATCGACACAAAGTTTCACAACGTTGTGATTCGCCGTGTCTTGAAGTCGTTGTGGTTAAAGAGCAGTATATCCAATTATATACTCCTTTCCTTTCTCAATCACCACTTCATATTGATTGTTTGCTTTAGCGATGCTGTTCACTCCAGTAGGTTTTGTTTTGCTTTTCAACAACAAAGTTCCTGTACCAATCGGTGATTGGATTTTTATTTCAGTCATTGTCACTTTCATTGTTATCTCACCATTAGGTGTTGGTACTTTTCCTTCCATCCATTGTAAGCCACCTAAGTTTGGTTCAATGCTATAAGTAGCATAACCAGCAGATGTTGGTTTTACGCCCAAATAATATTTGCCTAATAAATAAATGGGACTTGCTCCCCAAGCATGGCACAAGCTTTTGGCAAACTTCCTTCCATACATAGCATAGTGTTCAGCACCTTTTTTATCAGGATTGTATTCTTCCCAAAAACTAGTTGCTCCTAAGTTTAACATACCTCCCCAATAATCTTTCATTTGTTGAGTTACATAAGCTTGTTCTCCCATGGCACATAAAGCTTCTAGCTCATAAAAACGCATGTAGGGTGTAGTGATTTTTTGAATTTTATCGTTCAATAAAACAGATTTTTTGACTGATTGCTTTTGTTGCTCAGTAAAGTAGTTGAAGAAGATTGCAAACATGTTTGAATAACGGGTTACATTATCTGTTTGCTTACCATCAACCCTGCTATGTACCAATGCTTTCTTTTGCTCGTTCCAATACAGGTTGAAGAGTTTTGTTTTTAATTCTGCTGAGAGTTTTTTGTATTGGATAGCATTGTTATTGTCTTTAACGATTTCTGCACACAAAGCCATTGTTTCTAAACTTCTTGCAAAAAGTAATTGTTCAAAACTTACTTCTCCCTTTTTACTTAAACCAGCAGCCCAATCAATAAAAATCCAATCACCAGGCATCCATTCCAACAAGCCATTTTTGTTTCTACGATTCACCACATAATCCATTAGGCTTTTCATTTTGTCGTAATTCTGCTCAATGAATTTTTTGTCTCCTGTATATAAATAATAATCATAAATCCCCAAGAACCAGTAGAAAGTATAATCCATAATGGTATTGATATGACCAGTTACAGGATCTTTACCACGTAAGGCATACATGGTTCTTTCCACAGTGGCTTTATCGTTCATTAAATAATAATTCATCAAATAACTTTGATAAGCATCACCACTCCAAACCCATCTGTCACGTTTAATGCCATCTATAAAAAACTCTCTTGTACTTAAATGCAATGTGTATTTTGCTACATCGTAAATCTTGTTGATTTGCTCATCGTTGCAGGTGAATGAACCTTTGTCTGCAATATCAGCAAACTCATACAACATGCTTACTTTATCAAAGCTCACCTCACCTTCTGTTATGATGTTCACATAACGAAATGCTTTGGATAAAACCATGATAGAATCTTTTGCAGTTGCAGTGTTGATGGTCAACCAATCTACAGTAATGGCTTCCTGTTTGTCCAATGCTTCTTCTTTGCTTTCTCCATAATAGATACTTACTTTACCATTGCCTTTGAGTTGATGCAATTTGATAAAGCCGAAAGTTTCTTTACCAAAATCTATTAACTGAGCATTGCCATTTTTTTGTACACTCACCGCTTCTAATGGTGTAGTTGGCAACTTGAATTGAGATGGTAATTGATTAACTGCATTAAAATTCCATGAACCAGCACTGAGCCATTTTGTTGCAGAAATATCAGATGTTTTGCCTGTTTCATCTATCCATTCTTTGTCTTCAAAAGTGGTGAGCCAAGTACCATCACTTTTAATGGTTTTTCCTTTTACAAAAATGGTTGGTGGTGTTGCCTGATTGAAAACTTTGATGTTGATTTTATGCTTGCCAGCAGGAACTGTAATTTTTGTTGGCGTACCTTCAAAAGGCTTGCCATCTAACTTTACATTGTATTGACCTTCTACAAATATTTCTACTTCCTCGGCTTCTTTTAAATCGAATACTTTATGAAAATCCATCAAAGGATAATGACTATCGATTTTCCAAAAAACTGGGAAGAAAGTGGCTCTGTCGGTTCTTCGATTTTGCATTTGATTAGAGAGCCATATTTCGTAATCGCCGGGATACCAAATCCAAGTTTGAGCTGAGGAAGTTTCACACAAAGCAACTAAGGTTACAAAGAACACAAAGAAGGCAGATTTGAAATTTGAAATTTGAAATTTTTTATTCATTGATGAACTTCTTTTTGGATTTGTTGAATAATGTTTCATCAGTACAAGTGTGCGACGCAACTGGTGCATCATAGTAGTACTACTGCTAGTCCCCAAAGAAAAAATTTTACTCATAACTAATGACCGTTAAAGATGATGTATAAACTTACAATGACTAAGCCCAATAAGGCAAATAATATTTTTACTTGTTTGGATGTTTTGGGTATTTCGTTTTCTTCGACAGTAGCTTTTACTTTGTTTTTATCAAGCAGAGAAATGATGATGGCTGCAACAAATAAAAAGGCAAAGAGGTAAAAGGAAATTAAGAAATAATGTGGCCACCAAGTGTTTTCGCCAGTGGTTGTATTGGGGGGCAAAATCCATAGATTCAAAGCACCTACAAAAAGACTAATGGCTGAACCAAAAGACAAGATAATATTGACTGCTAGCTTGGTGGTGCCTTTCCAAAATACACTTAATAAAAAACTAACTGCTAGTGATGGAGCTAAGTAACCTAAGATAGATTGAAAAATATCGAAGAGCGTTTTGCCCTTTACATTATCCAACGCAATTGCCATTAATACAGCTAACACACAACCAATAATAACCACTATACGACCAACTTTTATTTGTTGGTTTACCGTTGCATTTTTGTTGATGTTGTTTACATAAATATCTTTTGTAAAAACGGTGCTTAGTGCATTTAAAGAAGAACCAATGGTTGCAACCAATACAGCAATTAACACACAAATCACTAAACCATTCATACCAGCTGGAAATAGATTGGTGACCATAGTCATGTAAGCCAATTTATCATCACCAATATTTGGATATAAAACATAACAAATAATACCTGGCAAAATGAACATGGGTAAGGCCAATACTTTAAGCCATCCAATAAAGTTGATGCCTAGTTGACCTTGCTTTAAATTTTTTGCACCCAACACACTTTGCACCATGCTTTGATCGGTACAAAAGAATGCAACTGCAGAAACTGGATAACCCAATAAAATGGCATGCCAAGGATAACCAGCATCAGAAGCTGGCAAAGTAAGATTCCAAAAATGAGCTGGTGTTTTTTCTATGAATGCATGAATGCCACCAATTTTTTCTATGCCTAAATATGTTAATGTGAGTGATACAATGATTAACAATAGCATTTGAAAAACATTCACTTTGGCAATGGCTTTTAAACCACCCATATAAGTAAACAAACCAGAAAATGCAACCAATGCAATAGTTGATTGCCACATAGGAATACCTAAAATTTGACGAACTAAAATTCCTCCACTAAATAAGCCTAAAGAAAGCCAACTAATTAATATTTTAATGAGTGCATAGCCTGCTAAAATATCTTGTGTACTTTTCCCATAACGCTTGCCCATATATTCTGGCATGGTAGAAACCTTACTGGCTATGTATTTTGGAGCAAAGACCATTGCCAACAACAATAGAAATACAAAAGCATACCATTCAAAATTGCCACCAACAATACCTGCTGTATAACCAATGCTTGCAAAGGCTAATAAAGATGAAGGACCAACATTTGTTCCCCACATATTAAAACCAATATTGTACCAATTGAGAGAGTTTTGAGCAAGAAAAAGTGTTTCGCCTTTTTTGTTTTGTTTAAAACTTACCATGTAACCAATGACTAATAAGATGGCCAAGTAAATGGCAACAATGGCAAAATCGAATGTGGTGAGTTTATCGTAAATGTTATTCACTTAATTTATTTTTTGAAACACAAAGACACGGAGAACACAAAGAAACATTAAGGCTTTGTGTTACTTCGAGCCTTAGTGACTCAGTGATTCAAGATTATGTTCTTTTAAAATATCACTAACCTTTACTGGCAATCCTAATTGTAAACTTTTATCCATTGCTTGCAAGAGTGCTACTGTTCCAATACCTTCTTTTAAATCAGGATAAGCAGTAAAGTCTTGCTCAATGCTATCTACAAAATACTCTAAGTAGTTTTGATATTCTCCAGCATGATGACTTTGTCCTTCAAAACGGAAATAATGTTTTAAATAACTATCGCCCCAGGTAATGATTTTTTCTTCTCCTTCTTTGGTTGTAACCGCATAGCGTAGTTCATGATAATCTGCCTGACTTGCACCAACTGTTCCTCTTAAAATACAACTCATGCCACTTTCTCTTTGTACTGGTTGTGTTGGTGAAGTATATACACCACTTACTCTGGCTATTCTGCCATCAGTTGCTTTGAAGATGAAGTGCATGGTATCTTCATTTTTTAGTCCAGCAGTTTTTGCATTGCTGCTAATCATGCCATAGCCCATTACTTCTTCAATATTGGGCAAGTAGTAACGAATAAAATCTACAGGATGACTCAAACCACCATACAACCATTTGAACGATTTTTCTAAAGCCCAAGGCTTTGCTAAAAACCAACGATGATCGGCATTATAATGACTTTCTACTGTTATTAATTCACCAATTACACCTTCGTCAAAATCTTTACGTTGACGTTTGTAAGGTTCAAAGAATCTTGAACTTTGTCCTACAAAAACTTTTTTACCAGATTGATTTTGTAGAGCTAATAATTCTTTAGCATCAGCCAAATTATCAATTAAAGGCTTGGTACAAATTACATGTTTGCCATGCTGTAAAGCCATTTTGATATGTTGTGCATGTAAATGGTCTGGTGTATAAATAGCAATGATGTCTATCTCTTTATCATCTAGCATTTCTTGATAGTCGGTTGTATAGTCATACATTTTAAATTCATCTGCACGTTGCACACACAATTCTTTATTTGCATCACAAATCATTTTTAAATGTACTTTTTCACTATGCAGGGCCGCACTCATAGTACTACGACCTTCACCTAACCCTAAAATTCCAATGTTTAACATAACTATTTTTTGAGTTTATTCATTTGTTGTAAAAACACCCATGTTTCTCCTTTCTTTGTTCCTTCAATTCCTTCTTGGTATTTACTCATTAATTTATTCCAATCGTTTACACGGGGATTGTTTTCTGTTGTTTTAGGATTCAGCTTATCTAAACTTTCGTCTTTAGGAATGCTAATCACCAAAACCAATTGTCTTTCATTTTTAAAAATGAGTAGTTGCTGAAAATTGGCATTGCAAAAACCATTGGAAACTTCCTTCCATTTTTCAAATTGCGTAGCATGATAATCTAAATATTCTTGTTGCATTTTTTTATCAGCCACCAAGTTTACAGTTAATAGAATATGTTGCCATTCTTTGGCTGTACTTGTATCTGTGCAATGCTTCTTCTTGCTGTATTCATAAAACATGTCGTGATAAACTTTCACATCAGCTTCAGGAAAATTGTTTTGCAATCTTCCTTGCATTACAGATAAGTCTTGAACTTTATCAAAAATGACATAATGATTTTGCCATTGATAGATAGCAGTGCTATCCATATTGTTCTTGGCAAGTAGCTGCTTCAGTTTGGCTAGGTTCAATAGTTGCCCATCTTTCACCACAAGCTCTATTACTTCGTTGTGTTCTTCGTTAATGGGTTGGTTTACAAAATAGGAAGTTTTTTCTTTCAGAAGATGAGCATATTTATCTTCAAGTCCTGCATTTTGCTTTACTTTCTGATTAACTTCATTGCCATTATTCTTCCAAATATTCCCCTCTCCATTTTGGTTTTGTAAATATTTTTTGGAGGGTGTACAATTATTTTCAAAAGTGATATTTGATGAGCCTTCATCAGCATAAATATAAAACCAATGGCTTGGCAAATGAGCATAAGGAGCTTTGAATATGCTATCAATGTAATTGTTTTCAATCTTTGAATTGAATTGATTACTCAAAGTATAAATACCTGCACAATCGTAATTGTGCTTACCATAATGATGAATTTTATTCTTTGTAACAATATTATTTTCTGCAATGCTTTTTGTTGTATTCCAACCCCAACCTAAACTTATACCAGAATAAGAAACGTTCTCTACTTCATTTGAACTTATTGTACTATTTCTTATAAAACCTAAACCAATACCAACAGTACCCCAATCTTCATTGGTTACATCAGTTACTAAGTTGTTTGAAATAGTTATATGTTCACAAACATCAGATTCATTTTTAGTGATGTAGGGCAAGTGAATTTCTCTTCCTTCATCTGCATAATTACCAGCTAAAATTCCATTGCCGCCAATATCTTTCAATAAGCAGCCCTCGATATTAATTTTTTTTACTCCAAGTTTTCCATCTATACCAGTTGATGCTAAATGTTTGAACGAACAACCAATTATATCAGCAGCATTGGTGTATTTCAATTCAATTGCAGCTGCTGGTCTCCCAACAAAAGCCTGATTATCCAAACCTGCTTTTTCTTTTGTACCTGCTGGTTTTAGTTTGTAGGCTTCCGTCATGTACAAACCAGCTTGATGTGGCACATGACCTTGCAATGAGGGACGTAACCAACTACAATGTTGAAAGGAAATATTTTCAAATCGAATATTACTTACTGGATTTTCAGCAGTACCTTCCATTGAAATAATTGTTTCTAAATAAGGAGCAATAACTTCTGCAGTTTGCATATTTTCATTGACTCTTGGATAATAATAGAGCAGTTTATTTTTTCTATCTAAATACCATTCACCAGGTTCATCTAAAAACTGAATGGCATTGGTTAAATAGAATGCACTGTTGCCTGTTTCCTTACTCAACCAAGGTGCAGGCCAAGGATGTTCACTTTGTATCTTGTTTTCTGGCTGATGGAAAAAGAGTTTGGTACTATCTCCCATCACTTGCATTTTTTTTATTCTCAAAATGGCTATCTCCCACCATTGATGAATGAACATTTCAACGCCATTTACATTTTGCAACGATGGAAATTTTGGCGTTGGTATTACACAGGTTTGTTCTTTTTTATTCCAGTTTATAATTCTGTCCATTTTATCGCCATTCACACTTTTTGCTCTAATAGCTTTTACATCATTCACCCATAGTTGACGAAAATTAAAATCCTTACCATTCACATCTGGCACTTCTGCTACCCAAACCTTATTCCAAATATTTTTATTGATACCTGCAACTGGTTGTAGTAATTTCTTCCATCCTTTAATTTCAATTCCACCACTTAAAATGGCTTGTTCATTTTCAGATTGTATAATGGTCGGAGATGCAGTTGTTCCTGCATCTTCAGGACGTAACACAATTGTTTCTGTAAGTTGATGTTTGCCTTTTTGTAGAAGAATGGCTACTCCATTTTGGATAGAAGGATCATTTAATCTTCTTAAATTCCTAACCTTTCTTAATGCAGTTGATAAGTTGGCGAATGGTTTTTGAATAGAGCCTTCAAACTCGTCATTGCCAACATTTGACACATATACCTTCAATTGGGCAGCACCCAAAAAAGGGACAATGAGTAATAAAAAAATTACAGGCAATCGCTTAATCATTCTACAATATTGGTATGGCTCTTTAAAAGTTAAATGTACCATTAGCCCAACGCCTATACAATGTACCTATGAGTTATAATGATGGATTATTTTACTTTTTCTTTGGTTACAAGCTCTAGATTTTTCAATTAAGCTGCAGTGGCGTTGCACTCTTCAACTATTGGAATTCTATTCAACAAATAACTACTCTTCCTGAAACTCCTTCTTTAAAAAAGTAGTGTTGGCTCCATAGTTATATTTTGTATCTGATGGTTTCTTTGCATCTCTGCTTCTTTCAATTACCAACCAACCTGTATAGCCCATTTCATCTAAACATTTTTTGATGGCTTTAATATTTATTTGAGGATCGTTTTGCAGCCAAACACTGTCTTTATTACTAGCATGGATCATACAAATTCTTTCCTTACCTAAAAGCTTTAATTCTTTAATTAAATCTCTTCCTTCTTTTAAAGGATTAGAAAAATTGAAGTAGATTTTTATGGCTGGTGAATTAATATCTTTCAATAATTGAACTTCTTCTTTAGCACTTAAAGCAGTTTCTATACCAATTACAACACCTGCATCTTGAGCCATTTTTCCTGCCACTTTTAAACGTGCAATTACAGAGTCTCTTACTTGTGGATTCTTTTTCAAATCGCATTGAACACCTAATGGCAAGAAAGCTGTTTTCACATTCATCAGCTTCATGGTAGTAATACAATCTTGAACTGATTGAATGTACTCTGCTCTGCCACAAAATGATTGGGCATAATAACCAGTCATTGCCAACGATGAAATTTCTACATTGTTTTCTTTGGCAGTTTGCAAGAATTTGTTTCTAACACTATCAATTAATAATTGATTATCAAATGTTGGTCTGTTGCCCAAACCACCCATATCAATTTCAACGCCATCTGCATTTAATTGAGCAGCCAACGTAATTGCTCCTAACTTCTGACGCTTTAGCAACATCAAATCTATCAACCCTATTTTGTAGAGTTGGTTTTGTTTGGCTTTTACAACTTCATTGTAGAATAGTTGCTCAATATTCTCAAAGCCATTTACAGCATTGGCAGGTAATCTTTCTCCATTATCACCAAAAACATAAAATACTTTTTCTGGTTCTAATGTTATCGAAGTATCTATAATTTGCTTATCAATGTTTTGTATGGCAGATATATTTAAGCTGAATTCTTTGGCTAGAAATTCATACAAAGGCTTTCTCTTATTGTAACCAAAATCATGTTTATCATTTGGCAAATGCACATTGGTTACATTTTCCTGTTTGCCATAATAGCCATAGATTTTTTGCAGATAAGGAAAATCATGTTCAGGCATTTTATCTGTCCAATCTCCAGCATCACTTACTACCAACATAGGTTTTGGTGCAGCTAAAGCAGCTATCTCTACATTGTCTGTTCTGCCCAAACATTGATGAACTGGCATTCCACTTTCACAAGGACAACCACCATAGAAATAAGAGGATAAAGAAACAATGGGTGCAGCGATTTTTATTCTTTCATCGATAGCTGTAAACATAATAGCATGTGTGCCTGCACCTGAACCTCCTGTGATGGCTACTTTGCTTGTATCAGCATCTTTAAACGTTAACAGATAATCTAAAATTCTTTTAGTTGCTAATAGTTGCAAAGTCATGCTGAGACTTTTTCTATGGTGTTCGTATTTTACTTGTAACATAGATTCGCCCCAAGCAAACATGTCGTAATTAAAAACCATTGCTCCCATTTTTGCAATAGTTGCTGAAGTATATTGACAATCTGGACGATAACGATGTTTATCCCAATGCCCTTGTGGATGTAACACAACAGGAATTTTACCTCTGTATTTTGAAGGTTTGTACAATGAACCACTTACCCAAACTCCTGGTAAATATTCAACTGCAATATTTTCTACAGTGTAGCCATCAAACTTTCTTTGAGATGTAACGATTGGTTGTGTTTTGGGTGAAGCAGGAAATTGTTTTAGTTGTAAAGCTTCTAATAGTGCTGGCTTCAAAGCTTTTTTGCGTTTCTCCCATTCATCTATGTTCTTGTATTGAGCAGCAATTCTATCTAATTCTGCCCAACCTTCTTCTACATTCCAACGATAGTATTCATAAGTACTGAGTTTGTATTTTTTGTCTCCTTCTTTTTTTACTTTTAGTTCTAGTGGTTTTAAAATATTATCGAGTGTTTGTTCTACATCGTTTCTATACTTCCAATCAGCATAGGTGACTGTTTTATTGGCTACCATTTTCTCATCTATCTTTATGGTAATGCCATACTTTTTCTGAACTTCTTGCAACACTTGTTTGAGTGGCTTTGAATATTGGTTGTCGGAGTTTTGTTGAGCGGAGGAAGTTTCACACAAAGAAACAAATGATACAAAGAGCACTAAGGATTTGCTCACGGATGACACAGATTTACACAGATTTGTTTTTACGCTTAGATAAAAGGCGAATAAATTGTTACAGTACAAGAGTGCGACGCAACTGAAGATGAATAGAATTACTGCTGCTTGGTTCATAAATAAAATATTATAAATTATGTCTATCTTTTCGTTTGTTTTGAAGCCATCCACTGTACAATAAGTTGGTATCTAAAATTGGTTTTGGAAAGAATAAACTTGCAACATAACCAACACCAATAACTATGAGATGACTATACACTCCTAGCATTAATTTGTGGTGTGTAAAGTTATATTTTCCAAAGTTGAGGAGCAGTTTTTTATTGCCTTCTAGTCCAATTTCTGTTGAAGTAAAAAAGGCATAAGCAGTGAACAACACACAAGCAATAATACCAATATTTACACCTTGCCTATTGGCTCTTGCACTAAACACACCCAATATAAAGATACCTACAATGCCTCCACTAAAAATTGCATACACAGTAAATATTAAATCTATGATACCTCCACTGCTGAACTTTAAATAAAAGTAGCCCATACCAATTGCAAAAAAACAGGATAAAAAAACCATTACTTTACTAGCATATAAATTTTGTCTATCGGATTTGCCAGGCCAAAACTTTTTATAATAATCTTCCATACCAACGGCTGCATTTGAATTAATATCGGCACTTAAACTACAAATTGCTGCACTAATTAAAGCTGCTACTATAAATCCAATAACACCTGTGGGCAACTTGGTCATCATAAAATATGGAAAAACTGTTTTGGCTGTAATCCCTTCTGGTAAAGGATTTTGTTTGTAGTACACAAATAATGCAGTGCCAATGAACATGAAGATTGTCCAGATGGGAACGGTTAGAAAAATGCCCATTAACGATGCTTTGATGGCCGACTTATCTGACTTTGCAGTAAGGTAACGTTGCACCACAGTTTGGTCGGTTGCATATTTTTGAATGGCATAAAATGCACCATTAATAATTAACACCCAAAAGCTAATTCTATCTAATTTAAAATCGTAAGGTCCAAAACCGGATCTATTATTTTCACCAGCAATTTTTAGTGCTTCTGGAACGCCTCCTTTTATTGAGAAAAGTAAAATACCCAAACAAATAAATCCACTGATAAATAACATGAAGCCTTGAAAAACATCTAACCAAATTACTGCTTGCATACCTCCTTTTAGGTTGAGTATAATTAATACAAACCCCACAGCTAACAAAATAAAAACAGGATTGATATTGGTGAGTTGATAAATAGCCAACGCTACCAAAGTTAACACTGATCCCATGCCTGCAAACTGCCTGATAATAAATGATGAGGATGAATAGTAACGAGCAAATTTGCCAAAACGTTTTTCAAAATATTCATACGTACTTAAACCAATTACTTTACGAAATAATGGAACAATAAACCATATTGTTCCTAACAAAACAATAGGCACCATATAGCCTTGTAACAAATAAATCCAGTTAGATTGATAACCTTGTTCTGGATAACCTAAAAAAGTATTGCTGCTAATGAGTGTAGAAAGTAATGACAAACCCAATGCCCATGAAGGAAAATTTCCTTTGGCTAAAAAAAAGGCTTGTGTGCTATTTTGTTTATTGGCAAACTTGAAACCTAGCCATAATGTAATAGCAAGCACAAATAAGATAATGGCGTAATCTATAAAATGTAAATGATTCATATAGGGCAATATTTTTTTGCTCACAGATTTTCACGGATTTGCACGGATTGCTTCTGTGATAATCTGTGTGTATCTGTGAGCTAATATTTTTTCATTTAATGGATAACTACCTGGCTTAACTGTTATATACAATTCATAGACTTTCATTCTCACCACTCCTCTACTTAGTTCATTTTCTGGTATTAATGAAGTAATCTTTAAAGCAGCTAAAACACTTGCTGCTGTTGAGCCTCCTTCAATAAACAATTCTTGAATACTTAACAGCTGCACCAATTGTTGAACAACTTTTCCCATTGCTGTTCTAAGCTCCAATGCTGATACTTGATTGATATTTTCTTGCACCGCTATTACAAAATATTCTTTATTAGTTTGTATTAACTCAAAATATGAGTCTACCGCTACAACACTTATTGCTTTGCTTTTCCATTGTTGTATTCTTTCTCTTGCAGCTTCAAATGCACTGCCAGCAACAAATAAAAATGGTTTTCGTAAACGAACTTCTGATTGCTCTTTTACAACAAATTGTTTCTCCAACAAAGCAGTAAAAAAATCACCAGCACCTGCTAATGCAAAACTGTTGTCTATTGTATTTGCCCAAGCTTTTATATCTTCATTAGTACTAGTACCAGCCACAACAATGCCTTGCGTTGGCAATGTATCTGTATGTTGTAAAACATTTACTTCTACATCATTCAATATTTCTTTTACAAAGGAACTTTTAATAGGAAATTCAGGATCATTTACAAAAGCTGTTGTTATAATTTCTTGTCCATTGATAAAATATTTTCCTTGTTCAATGGTTCTACCAAGGCTTGGATTTGCAGGTGCAATAATTGCCTTTTGTAACCCTAGTTGTTGCATTTGTGTGTTGAGTTCATCAATCACATAACCTCGTAAAACAGAATCTATTTTTTTATACAATAATAAAACTGGTTGGCTTGCCAAATGTTTAAATACTTTTTCTGTTACCATTAAAGCATCTTGCTTTTTCATAGAACGACTGTCTGTATTTACTATACAACCTGCATTATTTGTTGACACATCATTCAAAGAATCTGCATTTACATACACAGTCAATTGCATTCCAAAACGCAATGCAATGCCAGCTAATTCGGCTGCTCCAGTAAAATCATCTGCTACAACTACTACCAAGTTTATATATTTTTATGTTTACTCAACTGCACTGCACTTTCAATTGCCAGCACCATTGCATCTTCACTGGCTATTCCTTTTCCTGCAATTTCAAAAGCAGTTCCATGATCTACCGATGTTCTAATAATTGGCAAGCCCAATGTAATGTTTACGCCTTTCACACTATCCATTTGTTGCTTTTCTGCATTCCATTTAAAGCCTGATAATTTGAAAGGAATATGTCCTTGATCATGATACATAGCCACCACACCTCCATAAGCTCCTTGTGCTGCTTTGGCAAACATGGTATCTGGAGGCACTGGCCCTTCTACGTCATACCCTTTTGCTATTGCTTCTTCAATAGCTGGCACAATTTCTTCTGCTTCTTCTGTACCAAATAATCCATTGTCGCCTGCGTGTGGATTTAATCCTGCTACACCTATTCTCAAATTGGTTTTACCTAAACGTTTTAATCCATCTACCATCAATTCTATCACTTGTACAATTCTATCTTTCTTCACCAAATCACATGCTTGCCTCAATGACACATGTGTACTTACATGAATCACATTAATGCTATCTTCTACCAATAACATAGCATATTTTTTTGTACCAGTATAGGTAGCATAAATTTCTGTATGACCAGCAAAATGATGACCAGCTTCGTTAATAGATTTTTTATTGATAGGCCCAGTAACTGTTGCATCTACTTCTTTTGCCAATGCCAATTCAATTACTTTTTTTACTGCTTCAAAAGATGCATGTCCACTTGCAGCACTAATGGTTCCAAACGCTAGTTCTGTCATATTGGTGTTGTTTAAATCAAAGACATCAATCACGCCAAATTCAAATTTTGCATCAGCCACTTTTGAAATAATATTCAGCTTTGCATCTAAATGCAGCAGCTTGATAATTTGCTCAAAAACAGCTGCATCGCCTACCAATAAAGGTTTACAGCTTTCGTATATTTCTTTTTTCAACAAAGCTTTTACTGCAATTTCAGGACCAATACTTGCAGGATCGCCCATTGTTATGCCAATAATTGGTTTATTCATTTTTGTTTTTTTATTTTATGTTACCAGCTTTTGTACTACTATGAAACTGTTGTTGCAAGTTTATCCTGAGCGATAGCCGAAGGACACTCTTCAACGTTCTAATCACCACTCAACTTTTATCAAAGCGTATTTTTAACCACAAAGAACACAAAGGATTTCGCAAAGCACACAAAGTTTCTTTGTGAACTTTGCGTTGTATTCTCTTAGTGTACTTTGTGGTTTAAAACTTTATTGCATCAAATTTTTCTAACAAACTTTGCTTTTCATTTTCACTCATTCCTTGTAATGGTGGCATTACATAAGACTCACACAAACCCTTACTTTGCATCAACACTTTTAAAGCCCATAAACTTTCTCCTAATGTTTTCCCTCCTTGATAAACTGCACCAATATCATCACTCAATTGCTGCATGGCATAAGCGGTAGCTTCATCTCCATTTGTAACTGCTTCAACTAAAGTTTTATAAATAGATGCTACAACATTTCCTGTACTTGGTATAATACCATCACTACCTAATAATAAAGCCTTTGCACTTCTTGCAGCCCAACCTACAAAGTGACTAAAGTCTTCTCTATCCTTCCATAAAGCAATGCTTTGCATTAAACGTTCATCACTTCTTTCACTGTCCTTGGCTGCTACAATATTTGGATGATGACTCAATGCATCTAACCATTCTAATGGCAAGGACACATGTGTTGTAGCAGGAATATTGTAAATAATCATTGGCAATGGACTTTTATTGGCCAATGTTTCAAAATAGGTTTTGGTTTGCAATTCTGTTAAAGCATAATAAGATGGAATGGTGGCTACAACTACATCTGCTCCAACTTCAGCAGCATGATTAGACAATTCAATACTTTCGTCTAAACAATTAGAAGAAATACCAACGTATAATAAGCTTCCTTGTTTTTTTATTGCAGCAGCTTTTTTTACAAATTGCTTTTTAATATTTGTAGCAATAGAAGCAGCTTCGCCTGTTGTGCCTAAAATAAATGGCTCAACATTGCTGGCATAAAAATGCTGAAACATTTTTTCTACAGCAGCCTCATCTAATTGATAATTGCTGGTGAGTGGTGTAACTGTTGGTACAACTACTCCTTTGTATTTTTTACCCCTAACCCCTAATGGGGAATTATGTAAATTACTCATGTTGTGTTTCTTCTTTTGTTCAATTATATTCTACTGCTCATTGGCTGGGGGATTGAAGTGGAAATCCTTTTGCTTGTCTTATGGCTTCGAGAGCCTCAGCCTGACAAGCAAAAGATTGCAACGGAAAGCCCCAACTACTGCCTCATTATATTCCACTGCTGATAGCCCCAACAACTACATTGCTTTTGTATATATTTTAATGGCATCTACTTCTGTCACTTCTCTTGGATTGTTCTTTAACAATCGCTGCACTTTCATAGCATCTTTTGCAATGGTTACAATATCTTCTTCTTTTACGCATACATCTTTTAACGAAGCAGGAATGCCACATGCAGCATTTAACTCTTTTATTTTTTGTACACCAGCCAATGCTGTTTGCAAATCATTTTCCTTTCTTTCACAACCCAATGCAATCGCAACTTCAGCATATTTTTTTTCGTTGCCCACTATATTATATTCCATAACATAAGGCAATAGCAAAGCGTTGCTTAGTCCATGTGCCAAGTGATACATGCTACCCAAAGGATAGCTTAAAGCATGCACTGCTGCTGTGTTTACAGGGCCTAAACAAAAGCCTCCTAATAAACTACCCATGGCAACTTTTTCTCTTGCTACTACATTGCTTCCATCTTGCACAGCAGTTACAATATGCTCTGCAATTAACTTCATGCCTTCGTAGGCAAACATGTCTATAAAAGGCTGTGCAAACTTATTGGTATAAGCTTCCATGCAATGTGTAAGTGCATCTATACCTGTAGCTGCGGTAATTGAAGGTGGAACAGAAATAGTTAGCAAAGGATCTACATAAACAATATCTGGAACTAAAAATTTACTGATGATTCCTTTCTTTTGATTGTCTGTATCATCTACCAAAATTGCATTTGGTGAAGCTTCACTACCTGTGCCAGAAGTAGCAGGGACACAAATTAATTGCTTGACTCTTCCTTTTAATAAACCTATACCTACATAATCTTTAAGTGTTTGTTCATTGTCTAATTGAGCTGCAACTAACTTGGCAATATCTAACACACTACCACCACCAATGCCTATAACAATATCGGGATTAAAAGGTGTTACTTTTTGCATTAAATGTTCAAAGTCAGTGAAAGTTGGTTCTTGTACAATACTTGTATCAATCAATGTTGCAATGCCTTTTTCTTGCAAAGCATGGGTTAGCTTTTCTACTGTTGATAATAATGGCGTAATGGTAGCAATGAAAACAGATCTTGGTTGCATATCTGTAATTTCTGTAGCTAAATTTTCAAAGCAGCTATTGGCAAAAACTAATTTACCGGGGAATATGATATTTAATGGAAGCATCATTTATTGGTGGCTCACAGATTTACACAGATGAGCACAGATTTTATTTTTTTGCTCACAGATTTGCACGGATGAGCACAGATTTTTTTTATTTGTTGTTTTTAAACTGATTTTTATTTTTTGCTCACAGATTTGCACTGATGGGCACAGATTTTTTTTAATTAATTATTCTTATTAAACTCACCTTATCTTCTAAACTTACTACATTGAAGTTTACGAGGAAACCAACTTTCATTTTTGTAAGTTTTAGATAATTCAACAATTGCTTTTTATGAACGTCATGTAAAACTTCTACCGATTTTATTTCAACTATCACTTGATCTTCTACTACAATATCTGCTCTAAATCCCAACTCTAATTTTGTTTCCTTATAATGAACTGGTAAACCTACCTGACATTTAGCTTTTAGCCCCATATTTACTAACTCATACATTAAAGCTGCTTCATACACACTTTCAAAAAGTCCTAACCCCAAAGTTGAATGAACATTGAAAATTGCTCCACGAATTTTATAGGTTAAATCATTTAACTGCATATAAAAATATTTACTGGCAAGTTAAAATTTTTCTCTCACAGATGTACACAGATTTTCACAGATTTGAATACAGGAGTATAGATTTTTTTCTGTGCTAATCCGAGAAAATCTGTGAGCAACTAAATTGGAGAATCCAGCAACACTTTTGGTCGTACAATTTCTTCAACATCTACTTTTTCAATACCCAACACCTCACACCAGTTTAAAAATGCTGCATGTACATTATCTAAAGTTTGTTTTTGTTCTGGTGTAAGCTCCAATGCATGTGCCCTGCTGATGGTTCTTACAGGCAATCCTCTTTTGGCCAAAAAATATTTAGCACTCATAGGATATGCAATATGTATTAAAGGATCTACTTTAATAATTTCAGCTTGTAACCAATCTACTTTTTCTTTCATATCAGGATTGGCAGCATTATTCACCATCCAAACCAATACTTCAGGATAAAAATTTCCTGAGATAGAACTCATGCCCTTTGCACCATTTCTTACAGAGAAAGAAGCATTGGGACTATGGGCATCATAAAACTCAAAAGTGGGGATGTTTAATTCTTGTACAATTGCTAATTTGGCTTTTACTTGTTCTTGTTGTATGGATGTGTCTTTATGATACACAAACCTACCTGTTTGTAATAATGTTTTAAAAACATCTGCACTTAAAATTCTTTTGTAAGGTGCAGGACATTCATACATGCCTAATGGAACGCCTTCGGTTAGTTTTAAAAACTTATCAAAATTCTTGAGCAATACTTCATCGCTCTCATCTATATTGGCAAAATGACCAGTAATTAAAATCACAGCATCTATACCTGTAGCATAAATCTTTTTTGTAAACTCAGCTTTGTCTTCAATAGTTAATCCAAAAGAACCAGTTGCTACAATTGGGACTCTACCACGAACATATTTTACAATAAACTCAGTTAGTTCTAAGCGTTCATCTTCGCTAATGCTGTACATTTCGCTGCTGAGACAATTGGCAAAAAAACCTTTTACACCGGCAGCCAAATAAAAATCGATTAGTTTTTTAATGGCTTCAAAATCTACTTTAGCCTTTAGGTTAAAAGGCGTAATCATTACTGGAACAAACTTTTTATTGAACAACATAACAAGCTTTATTTTAAAAGCGAAAGTTCTGTTTTTTAGCTAAGAACCATAATGTGGTAAACTACTTTTGTAATGGAATATTTTACTATTGAGTTTTTAACCACAAAGGGCACAAGGGTTTTGCACAAGGGACACAAGTTGTTTACTTTAAAGCAGAGGAGATTTTTGTTGACCAGCTTTGGGTATTTCAATTGAACACCAGTGGCGTCGCACACTTGTACAATTGGAGGAAATTGGGCTTTTATCGAAGCGTAAATTCTACGCCTTAATCTTTGCTAAGGTCGTCGTAGAGTTTGTGTGTTTTCGCCAACCTCGAATACTCATTTTGGAAGAGATTTCGTCTCATGAACCAATAAAGGCAAACAAACCACAAAAAATACCCTTCCATTTTGTCTACTCAAAAAAATTTGTCATCAACCACCTTGTCAATTATTTTTTTGATGACAACCTATTTGATGCTAACTTGTCATCAGCACTATTGACAATTTTATTTTTGATGACAACCATATTGATGACAAAAAAATTTCAGCAACCATGAAAAGCAAAGATTCATTGATTGAAACCATCTGCAATAGCACAGGCATTAGCAGAAGGGATTTGGCCATTCTTACAGGTGGCAACCAAAGTACCATGAGCCGTTACCAAAAAGGTGAACGTACCCTTCCCACAGAGCCATTAATCCAGATGACCAAGTTGGTTACGCTTATCAAGTCTTTGCCAACAGTTCCCAAACTTGCTGCATCTGAAAAAGACAGGCAAACATTATTGGAACGTGCAGCCTGGTGCCGTGCCCAATGTTATCCCTTGCAAAAGAAATTGGAAGAAATGGAAACCACTGCAAAGCAGGCAGCCACTGCTTTATTGATGGTGAATGCCTTTCTAGCTGATACAAGCCTTTCCAAAAAGAAAAAGAACTGGGCAGAAGTAGTAAGGCTTACAGCAGAAAAGAAATTGAAAAAATGCAACTGGCTTGCTCAAAGGGAACTTGCAGTGAAGATTGAGGTGTTGAAAAACGAAGCTACGATGTATGAGGCGGTGAATGCCTAATTTTTATGGTCTTCGCCGAGGTTGTGTCTGTTCTTTTCACCAACGTCGAATGCAAGTTTTTGAAGAGATATCTTCGTATGAAACCAGCAGGTGAAAACACCATACTGGGGCGTTAGTTCTTTTTTATGTTTTTTGTTGGAATGGAAGACCGGCAAAGTATTGAACTTTTGTATATTTGAACTAACTGAAGTTTTATGAAAAAGCATAAAAATAAATAGTCAGAAGAAACTAAATAGTGTGAAAACTTACAAGCCTTACAAATATGCAACAGAAGCTGGTTTAAATTTTCTCTTAGACAGATGCATAATGTGCCAGCAAGATGAATTTAAAGCATTTGAAAAATCACCAGAACATTTCCAGTTTTTAAAAGACTGTAATCTTTATTTTATCTGCCAAAGAAATAGGGTTGGCTTACAACCTAACTCTATAAGAGCAGATAAGGATACAATTTTCTTAAGTTTTGAATTCTGGAATGGGGATAATAAATATGACTTTCCCATATGCTTTAATAATAGTTATGATTCAACAAAATTCACCACTATTTCAAAATCTCCTCATAGTTATTTTACGATACTTGACGAATTTGAAAATGAAATTTATTCAGCGAAAGCATCTTATGTTGCTGATGACAAAAGAGTAAACATATTCCCCAATCCAACTTTTTTGGATTTTGAAATTCTTTATATCGGGAAAGCTATGGACAAATCAGATAAACCAACTCTTAACAGGTTAATCAAACATAAAACGCTTCAAAAAATTTATTCTGAAACCACTCCTGATAAAGAAATTTTTCTGTTCCTATTCCCTCTTTTCGTTGGTGGAGATATTGAAATTAGGGGAAGTATAAAAACTCAAAAAGAATATGAAGAAGATGATAATAAAAGGTTAGAGAATTTTTTAAACAAAGGTTTTAATGTGCCAAATGAACAAGAAGTTTTAATTGCGGAAGCAGCATTAATAAAATATTTTCAGCCAAAGTATAACAGCCAGCATGTTAAAACATTTCCAACAAAAAAGAATCCATCCTACGACCACCTTTACAAAATGGATTTTAATGCTGTAAAAATTACACTAGATACTACCAACAATCCAATAGACATCTATTTTTATTCTGAAACTGTAAAAACAAGTCAGCTACATTCACATTCATTTTTCTTACCAACAGATACAGATAGACGAAAATTATTTGACTATTCTTTTGGATTTGAAGAAGAAGAATCTTGTTAGATCTTTTTTGTTTATCATTTTTTCAACAATTTCTTTTACGCTTCAATAAAAGCCCAATATAGATTCTCTAGTACAAGTGTGCGACGCAACTGCAGTTCAATAGTATTCCTGCAGTTGGTCACCAAAGAAAAAAATTAACTTAGTTGAACGCTGCCACAAAAGTTTACCTGAATGCCCAACTCAGCTAGTGCAGCAGCTTTTATTCTGCAAGCTTTATGGGCTGTTGTTTCATCAGTTGCATAAACTACTTGTATATGATTGGCTTTGTGTTTGGCCATCATTTGATCTCGACTTACACCTTTTACAACGCCATGCATAATGGGCCATTGAGGGGTGGTTTCTTGCCAACGACGATTGGTTTCTTCTGTTGGCAAACTCACTACTTCACCCACTCCTAAATCGGCATTCAGCGTATTGCCAATTACATAAATTCTACTCCAAACAATATGTCCTGGTTTACTTACTCCTTTCAATGTACCACCACCTTTTGGAAAAAACATAGCAGGCTGTCTATCGCTTGCAGCACCTTGATAACCATTTATAAAATGGGCTGGTGGTGCAGCTCCTGAAATTAAAAATACCCATACAAAGTCATCAATACCATTGCCTGTGTAATGTTGTCCCCAACGCAAATCATGCAAGGTATTTTCACCACTCATGCCTAATTGATTCCATAGTTCATAGGTAATCAAAGCATCTACACCTGCACATTCATCTACTTCATTAAAATGTGGCAAAGCCTTGCCAGCAAAAAGTTCTCTGCCATCTTTACTGTAAGCAGGTGGACGCTCAGTGTTATTCAATAAACCTTCAACCAAATCACTGGCTGCACAAATATCTTTTAGTCCTTGCTGATATTGTATGCCAATAGTGGCACAACCAAAATCATCGGCCATACGCAATGCTGCAATGTACATTTTACATTGCTCTAAAGTTTGTTCTTTGGTGAGTTCTGTTGCATAATCGATTCCCCAATTAAAAGTCATTCCTTTTTGTAATAACCAATCGAGAATTTGTTGAGCCTCGACTTCCGTCACCTCTAACATAGCTGCATATAAAGCTGATTGACTTAATCTTTCTTTGAACAATCCAGTTGCATGCAAGGCATCATCGGGAATAATGGCATTGTACATACCCATACAACCTTCATCAAACACACCCATAATGGCTTTATTTTTCCTAAATTTTTTTGCATAGTTTCTTCCAATGGTTTCTTCTGCTGTTGGAATTTTTACCAAGCTGAAAGATTTTGTATGGCTTTGGTCATGTTTTATAGTACCTGTTTGCAACCACTCTTCTATTCCTTGTAGAAAGAAATCATCGTCAAAATTTTCACTCCAAATACTGCTGTAGTTTACTTGTGCTTTGGTGAGTGAACCATTTAAATTAAGTAAACCAACCAAGCCTGGCCATTGACCACTCCAATTAGCAACAGTTAAAATAGGGCCTTTATGGGTGGTTAATCCTGCCAATACATGATGGCTATATTGCCACAAGCTTTCAGCTACAATTAATGGAGCATGTTCATCAATGGTTCTAAATACTTCCATACCCATTTTTTGGGAATCAATCAATCCATGTTTTTTTACCGGGTCGTAAGCATGAGCTCTTTTAATGGTATAACCAAACTGAGCAAATGCTGCTGCTAGTTTTTGTTCCATTTCTTCTTGTGCAGCCCAACAAGTGGTGTTGGCTGATAAACGTAAATCGCCTGAGGCAACTAAGATTATTTCTTTTGACATATTTTAAGTTTATACTTTTTGTTTCTATAATTAATTTTAATTCAATATTTTTTAGCTCAAGCCGCATGGCTTCGTACTTGCAACAGCACTCCATTCGCTTCTTTGGAAAATATCGCTTTGCGATTTTTCCAATCATGCTAAAGCATGACCGAACCGACTGATGTGCCTTATGCAAGTACTGTTGTAAGGTGCGAATTTTTAGAAGTTAAAATTTGTAGTGCTTACAAGATTTATAAAGAACTTTTATTATCGTTAATATTTCTACAAGGCAAAATAACTTTCAACTTCTTGAACCCTTGGAACTATTAAACTCTTCTTATGACTTTCGTAATAGTTATTCCTGTTAAGAATATGGTTAAGGTTCCTACAACAATAATCATGTTCTTATGTAAGGATGATTTTAAATAACTATAATCGGCTGGGATTTTATCAGAAAATGTTAGCCATAAAATAACAATAACTCCAACCACAACTGCTATTAATGCCTCAGGACTTTTGGTTTGCTTGCTGATTAATCCTAATAAAAACAAGCCCAACATTCCGCCAGCAAAAATGCCACTTAGCTCCCACCAAATATCTAAGATGCTTTTAATGCCAATCATAGCCAATCCTGTACACAAACCAATTACACCAAAGACTACAGTGGATATGTATAAAATGTTAAACTCTTTTTTATCGCTTGCTGTTTTATTGAAATAACGTTTGTAAATATCTTTTGTAAATACCGTTGCACTTGCATTCATACCACTACTGATGGTACTCATAGCAGCAGATAAAATAGCAGCTACAATTAATCCTAAAAACACAGTTGGTACTTTGTTTACCATAAAGTGTGGCATTACTTTATCGGCATAATCTGCTGGTTTTAGTTGCTGGATATAATTGGTAATTTCTGTTGCAGATACTTGTGTACCTAACTTTTCAATTGCTACAGATTGCTTTAAAGCATTGGTTAACTCAGGATGTAAATTGTAATAAGAAAACAAAGCAGAGCCAATGATAAAAAACAATAAAGAAGCTGGAACATACATTACTACACAAAGCCATAAAGATTTTTTTGCTTGCTTTTCTGATGTTGCTGTGTGGTAACGTTGAATGTAGTTTTGATCCATTCCAAAATTATTGAGGTTGATAAAAAAACCATACAACAAGACTACCCAAAAACTATTTTCTGTAAAATTAAAAGCAGTACTGCCTAAGCTAAATTTGTTGTTGTCATTGGCAATTTGATACACTTGTTTTGCTCCACCCGGAATTTCACGAACAATGAGAAATAGAATGAGCAATGCTCCCAAGGTTTTAAGAATACCTTGAACCACTTCTGTCCAAATAACAGCTTCCATGCCACCCATTACGGTGTAGAGAATAATACAAATACCCATGACAATCATAATGCTACTCATAGAATAATTGGTGAGAGCATTTAAAGTAAGAGCCATGCCAAAAAAGATAGAACCCATACGTGCAAATTGGGTAAGTAAAAAACAAACAACTGCATAAGTTCTTGCCCAAGACCCAAAACGTTTTTCTAAATTGGTATAAGCAGAAACCTCACCAGTATTGCGATAGAAAGAAACAAAATACCTTGATGCAACCCAAGCTGCAAAAGGCATGGAAATACTAAAGACAAAAGCATTCCAATTGCCACCAAATGCTTTGCCTGGTACACCTAAAAAAGTATTGCTGCTTAAAAATGTAGCATAAATAGATAAACCAATTGCCCATCCTGGAATAGAGCCAGAAGCTTTGGTAAACTGTTCTGCATTTTTATTCTTCTTAGAAAAATAAAAACCAATGTACACCATTGCTAAGAGATAAATAACGATGATGGCGATATCTAAAATTGGCAAATGAGTCATTGTTGAAAGTGGCAATCGTGAAGTATAAAGATGCCACAAAAGACTTTACTGAAACATACGTTATCTTACTTTTTTGTGGTAAGATTTTACTTTTGTAAGAAGTAAAAAGCTATTGACAGCATAGAATTTCATAAAAAATCAGGCAACTAAATGTACATTTATAAATAACTGTTTTGAAAATCTCTTTTTACATACCGCAACCTTCACTACAACCATTTATTATTAATATAATGATTGGGGAGTTTAAAATTCCTGCAAACGAAGCTCCTCCAATGGCTATTTTTCCAGCTGCACCACAACAATGCATTTATTTTTATCCCAGAGACCCTGTTAAAACTTGTAAACATGGAGCTAGTGTTTTTACAGAACTTCCTTCCTGTATTGTTGTGGCTGCACAAATAAATAGAATTAATATAAGCTTGGGTAATGACCATTTGGTGATTTGTGTTTCCTTTCGTCCAGGGATGTTGAATAAATTATTACAAACGCCTATCGTTTACATTAAAGACAACAGTTATGCTACTGAAGATTTTTTAGGAGGTGAAATAAGATTAATAAATGAACAATTATCGGCTACCACATCCCATGCAAAAATGATTGCAATAATAGAATCCTTCTTTGTAGCAAAGTTTAAACAACAGTCGTATCAACTACAACCTTTTGATTATGCTGTTGCAAAAATGTTACGAAGTGATGGTTTGCTAAGTATTGATAAAGCTGCTGCATTATCCTGCATAAGTAACAGACAATTTGAAAGACAGTTTCATGAAAGGATTGGATTTTCGCCAAAACTATTTAACAGAATAATTAGGTTTTCGAAAGCTTATCGATTAAAAGAAAGTAATCCATTTATTAGTTGGACAAATATTGCTTATGAAACTGGCTATTACGACCAAATGCATTTAATAAGAGATTTTAAGGAGTTTGCAGGAGTTACCCCAACCCTACTTTCAGAGCAATTAAACAATACTCCATTCAAATTACAAAAAGATATTCAATTATAAGTTTGTCGTTTTTTTACTATTTATCTAATTTCAGGCGAAATAGATTTGTAATTAAATAACTCCTTATTATGAATACAGATGTACAAAACTTATCAAATAGAAGAACTGCAATTGGGCAAATGCTGATGACCGTAGCAGGTATTGGACTAAGCACTTTACCTATTGTTGGAAATGCAAAAGACACAGACGCAGCATTAATAAATGTTGGAGACCCTTTACAACCCTTTTATATTCCACCAAGCAAACCATTAGAACCAGGTGAAGGTGGTTTAGACATAAGAACCATTATCAAAAGTTCACAAACCAATGGACAATTTTCATGTGTTGAATTTGCTGCTGCTGCTAAAAAAATGGGTCCTGCACCGCATTATCACAAGCAATTAGATGAGTTGATGTATGTATTAGAAGGAACTGCAAGTGTATTGGTTGAAGATACTTTATATGAAATACCTGCAGGTGGTTGGCATTTTAGACCAAGAAATCAGGTACATACTTTTTTCAATAATACTGATAAAACCTTCAGAGGAATTGATATGTATTTCAATCAAAATTTTGAAGATTATTTAGAAGAGTTATTTCATAAAATATTACCTGAGATGCGTGCAAAAAAATTAAATTCCAACAGTCCTGAAATTGCTAAACAAATGCAGGATTTGCATGAAAAATTTGCAATAGTGGGTTTTCCTGAAAAAAGAAAAGCCATCGTAGATAAATATGGTTTGTGGTAATGCCACAAACCATATTTTATTACTTGATGAATATTGAACTAAAAGTTGAAGTGTGCGACGCAACAACAGCTAAATAGTAGTACCACAGCTTAGTTCATAAAAATCTTCCTATTCCTCATTACTTGTTTTTGCTGTTTGTTGTATTTGCCCTGGCCAAACACCATCAACAATTTCTTTTAGTTCAATTTTTAAAGGATCGATAACTACATGCTTAATTCTTTCTCTACGCCAGGTATATACAATATGTACCAAGCCATCTTTGGTTTGAATGATGGAAGGATAAGAATATTGACTTACTGGTGAATCTTCTAAAACCGCAACAGCAAACCATTTTTTACCATCGTTGCTAATGGCCACATTTAAAGGTGTTCGTGGGCCTTTACCTTTTACCCAAGAAGCATTAGGTATTGCATGATTGTACACCAATATGTACCTACCATCTGCCAATGTCACAGCATCTGTACCAGAATTATTATTGGGCAAATTAGAGGCCTTCATTTCACTCCAAGTTTTGCCACCATCTTTACTAAAACTTTCATTGAGTGTTGTGTTACGACTTCTACACAGAATTTGCAAGCTGCCATCTTTATGTTTTAAAATACTTGGTTGAATGGCCTGCATAATTGTACCATCATTGATTGGTGCAGTTTTGCTCCAAGTTTTGCCAAAGTCTGTCGTAAATTCTATATGAGCTTTCCAGCCATTTTTTTCAGTGCTACTTGGACAAAGCAATACACCATTAACCAACTCTGGTTTATTTTTTATTGGGCCAAGAAAACCATCAGGTAAAGATTCTCTTGCACTCCAAGTGGTGCCATTGTCTTTACTACGTATCATATAGCCTTTCCAACCTGCAACGTTGGGACCAATTTTATAGAACAACAACAATTCTCCATTTGGTACTTGAAACAAAACAGGATTGTAGCAAGGATAACGAGTTGAATCATTGATAATGCCATCTGCAACTTGCACAGGTTTTGTCCATTGATTGTTGACTAAATGTGAAGTCCAAATACAAACATCTTTATTACCCTCTTTTGTTCCTCCAAACCAAGCAGCAACTAAACCTTTTGGTGTTTCTACAATAGTTGCAGAATGGCTTTCAGGAAATGAACTTCTATTGAAAATAAATTCTTCACGAACAATACCTTTTTTAAAATGAGAGTTAGAAACAAAAGAATAACTACCTGACGCAAGTTCATAAACAGCATTGCTACCTTCCATTTTTATAAACTTTATTCCTTCATTTAAAGAAGCAACTTTGTTGCTTTCAAAAACTGACTTTTCAGATGAAGCAGGAATATAAATCATTGCTGAACTATTTGCAGGAATTGAAATATTCCAAGTAAACTGCGGTGTTGATTTTTTCCAACTGCTTTTAATAGTACCATACAAAGAATGATAAGAAGCATTTACAAAATATAATCCATCAATATTTTCAGGCTTCATGATGATTTTTTTGAAAGCCACTTCTTGATGATCGGATTTTATGCCTGCAATATTTTCATGCAACCACACCAATAAATCGCCCAACAACATCACATGATTTTGTGAATTCATTTTTGGGTCAGCAGTGTTGCCATTCCACAATTCCCAAATGGTTGTTGCTCCTTGCCCAATCATATAACCCCAACTAGGATAAGATGTATTGCTTGCCAAAGTATAAGCAATATCGCTGCGTTGAAACTGTGTTAATGTACGCATGAGCCATTGTGTGCCAATAACACCTGTGCTGCTATGCATGTGGTTGTCTATTTTAATCTTGTTGTAAACATTATTAAATACTGCTTCTTTATTAGCAACATCAACCATTCCTAAAGCTAGTGGCAATATGTTAGCAGTAAGACTATTGTTATCGTAATATTTTTTATTGCTGTTGTAAAATTTAGCATTGAATGCTTGTTTAATTTGATTTTGTAAAATACCATATTCATCAACTTCAAATTCTTCGCCAACAACTTTTTGAAACTTTTGCATTAAACCCAAGAAATAAAAATAGTAGGCAGATGCAATTAATTCTCCATTGGTTTTTAATAAACTATCTTTTGCATGAATGAGTTCTAAACTTTCAGGAGGCACACACCAATCGCCATATTTGTCTTTTGCTATCAGGTTATTTTTCATGTACTTATTTTTCATATAGTACATCCATTTTTTCATAGATGGGTAATGTTTTACAATGGCTTGTTTATCGCCAAACTGATTGTACAACATATCTGCCACCATTAAATAAGTGCCAGGCCAAGTCATGTTATCTGAATAATAATTCCAAAAGGCAGGAGCAACATCAGGAATGGCTCCATCTTCTTTTTGTGCTTGTTGAATATCATCTAACCACTTAGCATAGAGGTTTTGATTGGCAAACAAAAAACTTTCTCCATAAGCTCCTGTAGAACGATCACCTAACCAAGGCTGACGTTCATTGCGTTGTGGACAATCAACAGGCATACCTTTATAGTTGGTGGCAATTCCCCACCATGCATTTTTATAAATTTGATTGATTGTTTTATTAGAGGTATTCAATGAACTGGTGGTTTGTAAATGATCATACACCAATTCTCCCTCAAAATTGTTGAGTGTTAATACACCACTATAACCAGCTATTTCTACATACCGAAAACCATGATACACAAAGGATGGTTTCCAACCTTTTGAATCAAGTGATGCATTTGCAAACGTATAACTATCGGTAACTTTTGCATCTCGTAAATTAGCTACATACAGTTCTCCATTTTTTTGAAGACTCTCTGCAAAACGCATTGTTATTTTAGTTCCAAAAGCCGCTTGTAAGTTTTTTATTTTAACCCAACCAGAAAAATTTTGTCCAAAATCAAGTATGTATTTATTACCCAACTTTTTAATAGAAACTGGCTGAATCGTTTGCATCACTTTAATAGGCTCATTCATTTGAGCAACTACTTTTCCACTTGGAGCTTCAACCAATTCAGATTGTAACCAAGTTGCATCATTAAAGCCAATATTATTCCAGCCTTTTAACTCTTTTGTAGCATCATATTCCTCACCATCGTATTCATTATTGGTTCTTATTGGTCCATCTACATTTAACTTCCAAGTTTCATCGCTTACAATTATTCTCCTTTCTCCATTGGTATATTCAATTTCTAATTGTAGCAGCATTTTAGGAAAACCAAACGTATTTATTTTAGGAGTTTTGTAGTTTTGACGCATGGTAAAAAAGCGACCATTGCCTAATACTGTTGCTATAACGTTGTTGCCTGCCTTTAACAAACGAGTTACGTCATGTGCATTGTATAAAACAGATTTTCTGTAATCCGTTGGTGCAGGTGCTAAAACCTGATTGCCTATTTTATTACCATTAATGTATAATTCATATAAACCTAAGCCAACTATGTACACAGTTGCTCTTTTAATAGTGTTATTGCTTTGAAACTGCTTTCTAAAATAACGAGCCGATAATCTTGAAAACTGTGTAATACTATCCCAACTAGAAGCTTTATCGTAGCCAATCCACTTTCCTTTCCAATCTTCTTTGTTTAATAAACCAATACTAAAATTTGCAGAGTTGCTCCATTCTGAAACACCTTTATTGGTAACTACTTTTACCTTCCAAAAACAGTTGTCTCTACTTTGCAATGCTTTGCCAGCATAGGTTACATGTATCGACTGGGTAGACTGCACTTTCCCTGAGTTCCATAAATCACCATTATCTGCTGCTAATTTTTCTTTGCTTGATGCAACAATAATTTGATACGATTCTTGTTGCACATTTCTTTGTGCAGCTGTTATTTGCCAACTGAATCTTGGTTGCGTAACATCAATTCCTAAAGGATTATTTAACATTTCACAACGAAGTTGTTGCACCTGTATTTGTGCAAAACATTGTACTGTAAATAATGAACAGTGAATAATGCATATTAAAAAAAGAAGTTTCTTTTTCATTTTAATTTTTTATTTTTTTGTTACCAGCATTCGGTAATTCTATTTAGCTTTCGTTGCGTCGCACTCTTCAAGGTTCTGTTCTTTATTGAACTTTTTTTAAACCACATTTAACCACAAAGAGCACAGAGTTTTACACAGAGAACACAAAGAGAACCTATATATTCTTTACACTTGAGGCTTCTTTTGATAAAAGCTCAATTGTATTCATCAGTACAAGTGTGCGACGCCACTAGAGATGATAGTAGTAATACAGTTGGCTACATAAATCTAATTACCACTAAAATCGAAATACAATGTCATTGTCAAAGCTCTTTTTGGATCTTTTTCATAATCATAAAAAATATTTTTTTGCCCCATTGGTCCGGTTGTTTCATTGCGTTGAGTTTTACTGCCAATGCCAGGAATGCCTTGCATAAATGAAATATCTCCACTTGGAAAAATGGGTTCATAATTGTGCCATTGGTCGGTTTTCCAGGTTGGTGTAAATAGTCTGAAAAACAAATCTTCGGTATCTGTATAAACCTTAAACGACTGTTGTTTACCTATAAACTTACACCAATACATATTGGAATGATAGCCTTTAAATTCAGGATATTTCCAAGGAGATTCGCCAGTTTCGGTGTTGTTGTATTCTTTTTGCCAAATACCAAATTTGTTGCCTTTCAATCTGTTTTTCCAAACCCTGTAAGGCCCATTACCCATCCATTCAACTGCTTTAATTTCACTTTCAGGATAAGAGAAATTTACACCTACCATATTGGTAAAATAAGCTGCTGGGAAATAATGAATTTCCATTTTAAGTATGCCTTGAACATTGATTCTCCAAACTAAAGAATGAATCAAACTTTTCTTAGGGTAATAGCATATTACATTCACACTATCCTCATACTTTATTAATACTACAGAATCTGGGACAGCATTTCCTTCACACAAAACAGGTCCATTATTGAATGGTATAATTTGATTGTTCTTTTTTGCATAAACTAATTTTCCAGTTGTATTGCTAAATGAATATTCTAGGTTACTTACTTGAATAATAAATGTAGAATCAATAGTTTTTACATTGAATAACTCGGTGTTGTTTTCTCTAACCAATTTAGGAGTAACAATTCGTCCATTGTGTTTTGTAATCGGAAAACTCCAAGTGAAAATTTCTTTTCCATCAACACCTTTAGCTGTTATATACAATACATCGTAATCTTTCCAATCGGTTGGTAATTGCAATTGTAAAACACCTTTTGCATGAGGCTTTATATCAGGAGCAATGATTGATTTAGTAATATCACTTTTTTCGAAGTGCAGCTTTTTTAATTGATAAGAAAAAGAACATTGATTGGTATTGGTAAAATGATATCGATTTTCAATATTCAATCGTCCATCAAAGTTTTTGGTAATTTCTTTTCGTTCGAAATTAATAGGACTCCATATTTCTTTAATGCCATAAAAACTTGCTTCTTTTTCGTGATTAGGGCCAAGAATTCCATCGGCAGCTCGGTGTTTATCGGTATCTAAACTATCGTTCAAATCTTTACGCATGATTGCGTTGTCGGCAAAATCCCATAAAAAGCCACCTGCACTTAAAGGATTGTGCCACATTTTTTCCCAATAATCTTCTAACCCTGCACCATGACCACCATCAAACTGACCATGTAAAAATTCTGTTGGCATTACAATTTCTCGTCCATTTTCATAATTGCCAATGCCATAGTTGTATTCTCTGTAATGCTGTGTTTCTATACCATTAAAGTTTTCCCAAGGATGTACAACTGGTCTTTTTTGTAAATCGAAGTCTCCAAAATATTTATCAAGTTCAATATTGTGCCCACCTTCATTTCCATTTGCCCAAAAAATAATAGAAGGATGATTAGCATCATGCAGTATCATTTCTCTCAATAACTTCTTACCTGTTTCTGTATCATAATTTCCATGCCAACCAGCCAATTCATCCATTACAAATAAACCCAACGAATCGCATACATCTAAAAAATGAGCATCTGGAGGATAATGTGCTGAACGAACTGCATTCATGTTCATTTCCTTCATCAACAACACATCTTCAATGCTGTTTTGTTTGCTCAGTGTTCTACCAGTTTCTGGACGAAATGAATGACGATTCACCCCTTTCATTTTTACCTTAACCCCATTTACATAAATACCATCTCTTTGTTTCAATTCAACTGTTCTGAAACCAAATTTTTGTGAAACGGAATGAATGGGTTTTCCATTTTTATAAATGGTGAAAACTGCTTTGTATAAATTGGGAGATTCAGGTGACCAAGTTTTAATGTTTATAAACTTGCTTATAAAATGCTGCGGTATTCCGTCTGTTTTATAATCTTTTGTTTTCCCTTTTCCAATAACTTTATTTCTATTACTAAGAATTTCAACATCGATATAATCAAATGCACCTGTTACTTCAAAACTAGAATTAAATGTCCCATTTGCCTCGGCAGAAATTTCCAAATTTGACATGTTTATAGTTGGCAACACTTCCAAAAACACAGGTCGAAATATTCCACCAAAAATCCAGAAATCACCTTTACGTTCTGCTTCATTTACACTTGCATTGGCTGAATGTTTAGATACTGTAACTTCCAATACATTTTCCTTACCTAACTTCAACAGCTTCGTAATATCGTACTTAAAACTATAAAATGCACCTTGATGAATTGGACCTGCTACAACACCATTTACTTTCACTTCAGCATCTGTCATTACACCTTCAAAAACAATATTCACTAACTTATCTTTCCATGTTGTTGGCACTTCAAATTCATGTTTATACAATCCTTGTTCTTTGCCTTTTACACTATCTTTTGCAAATCCATAATTGTACTTTCCAAACCCTTGTTGTTCCCAACAACTTGGCACAGGAATGGTTGTCCATTTTTTACTATTCATACCATCTGTACAATAAAACTGCCATTGCACCGCATCTTCTGGACCCTTACCACTTAGATATTGTATGACTGTTTCTTGTGCAGCACAATAAGTAATAAGTAGTAAGTTGAAAGTAATAAGTGATAAAAGCTTTTTCATTTTTTATTTTATGTAACCGGCTTTTGAATATCTATTGAACACTTGTTGCAAGTTTATCCTGAGCTTGGCGAAGGACACTCTTCTACGTTCTGTTCTTTATTGAACTTTTTTAACCACCCCTAACCCCTCCAAAGGAGGGGAATAACCACAAAGTTTCACAAAGGAAATCTGTGATAATCCGTGTTAATCTGTGAGCAAAAAATCTGTGATCTACAAAACCCCACTCAACTTTTCCAACTTCAAACTTGACGCAACTCTCTTACCATTCACCCAAACACTCAAGCCTTTGCCTTTTTTATATTTTGTTCCAGTTTCATCCCAAATAATGGTGATTATTTTTCCATGATACAAAACATTATCTAAACAAAACCATTTCCATTTATTGGCTGGCAATAAAGGATTTACCTCAATCATATTATCTGTTCTTGGTCTTAAACCAACCAAACCCGTAATGATTAAATCATTAAAAGTTGAGTGATTGTAATAACGACTTCTTTCTTCATCGCCTTTTAACCAATAACCTGTTTTCTCATCTAGGTATTCACCAATATAAGGGCGACCACGATAATACTGTGATTCTACATAGGTATTCAACAAAGAAAAATAATTGCTGTCTGTTACGATTTGCTGTTGGTAATTATTTAGCAAATTAGCCATTGCTGTTAACGTTTGTGCAGTTGCAAAAGGCCATACAGCACCATCCCATTCACACTTGCAGCAACCATGTGTTCTAAATTGTGGGTGACTTCTATCGGCTGTTGTAATGCCAAAGGGAGCACAAAATATTTTGGTATCTATTAAACTTTTCCAAGCAATATTAAAATTACTATCTGGCAAATTAAAATACCATGGAATAAATCCAATTTCTTCTTTTACCTGAGCCAAGGTATCGCCTTTTTCTTTTAACACTTCAAAGAATTCATGTTGCTTATTCCACAATTTGGTTTGTGTAAGTTGCTTAATACTATCGGATTTTTGCTGATATATTGCAGCAGCCTCTTTTTTATTTGCCAATAAATACATTGCAGACAAAGCTTTTGCATTGCCATACATATAACTATTAATACTTGGTCGTGGATTTTTTTCTTTTCGTCCGCCACTAATGGTTTCTTCCATGGCATCTCTAACATCGTATTGCCAATACAAACCATTACTAGCTTGCTTTTCAGCTTGCCATGCTTTGTAATCGGCTTCTACATCTGGCAATAAATTCAGCAGGGTTTGTTTGTCGTTATTTACTTTATACCGATTGTACAAAGCATCAATATTCCAACTACTGTAAAAACGTAGTTTTTTCATAGGCAACCCATTGTTACCTCTATACCAAATTCTGATATTATCATTTAAGTATTGCTGATTGTGTAGCCATCTTGCTTCATAGATGTGATGACCTAAACCACTGGCTATTAAATTATATTTATCGGCATAAGAACGCTGCACTAAAAATTCAGTGAATACAAACCCTTGTTCTGTTTTTTTGATATGCTTTCTAAGTGTCCACCAACGGTAATAAAAAATCTCTTCAAAATTTTGTTGTGGACATTCAAACAAAGGAATGTTTTTTTGCATCCAAAACCAAGCACTATCGTTTGGAATAGCTTGTTTGATATTTTCATCTTCCATGTTATTGAAGTAATCTACATAATATTTAAATGAAGCATGTTTTAAAATGAAAGGCTTGTTTTGAGCCATGGAAATTTGAACCACAAAGGCACAAAGAACACTAAGTAACACGAAGTATATTGGCGAATGTTTTTTCTTAATCATGTTCAATAATGTTATTTAGTACAAGTGTGCGACGCAACTGCAGCTTCATAGTAGTACTACAGCTAAGTACATAAAACTTATCCTATTTTGTTTTTACAGAATGAATATAATACACAGCATCTTTTGAAATTGCATTGGCATTGGGCAAATCATAGTCTTGATCAGTTGGTGTATCTGCATCTGGAAAACGACGTGTACTGCCTGTTCTAAACACCAATTTTTCTACACTTTCAACCGGTGCAAAACAAATATTATTGATTGGCTTAGCCCCATTGATACTAACTGTATAAAATCTTGTAGCAGTGTTTAATTCAATTTTAAAAACTATCATTTGATGAGCGTTGTACTTACCTAAACTTTTATTTCTATAACCTTGTTTGGTTAAAATATTACCCAGACTATCTAATATAATTCTGAGTGTTGGTGTACCTTTTGCATTCACCAATTCTATTTCTAATGTACCAAAATTTTGTTGTGCAGGCGTAATAGAAAACTCAATTTGCTTTTGTGTAGCAGTTGGAAAAACACGTTCTGCTTTTGCATAATCAAACACATCGGCATCATGCAAAGCCAATACTTTATTGCCATTGATGGTTTCAATTTGTGTTCTACATAAAACTGGTGAAAACAAATTCCATTCGTTTAATTCAGTATCATTTTTCAAAGATGTAAACACTTCGTTTACTTCTTTCGTTACCTTATCTTTTACAGGAACAGGAATTTTGCTAACCCACATATCTTCTTTGTTCATGCTGTATGTAACCCACATATTGCCATCTTTGGGTTTACCATCCATTTCTTGAATGCCACGAACATATTGTGGTCCATAACTTTTATAAGCACCACCATAACGCATAGAACTGATTTCTCCATTTACCAACAACAAGTTATTATAATTTAAACCATCGTTACTTACGCTAACAGCCAATGGCCAACGAAATTCAGATGGATTGTATACAGTAGCATATTTACCATCGCTGGTTTTTTGTCCCCAAATTTTTGCATTGGCATTTACAAAGCCAGGTGCTCTTGTTGGATTGTACAGCCAGGTTTTTCCTTCATCTTTACTTATACTTGTAAGTGCATACTTCCATAAACCAACTACATTACCATTAGTTAAATGGTAATAATTGAATGCTTTAAAATCTTTTTTCAATGGAATTAAAGCATCGTTTCTATCAGCTTCTTCAACCATTTGTTGCATGAGTAAAGGCGTTGCTAATATTTCTTCACAGGCTTTTATAAAACCTTTATCTGTTGAGAATTTGTAAAAAGGGTAGCTTGTGTTTTTTTCATCGAAATTGTGGTTGTAACGTAAGAAATAAATAGTTCCAAAACTTCCGTCTTTATTAACTTCTCTGATGACTCTACCAATTCCATTGCCATCGTTAGGATCATCTTTTTTGCCTAAAACAATGCCATAATAACCAAGAGCAAATAATCTATTTGAAGTTGAAGTATAAAATCCAATGCGTTGATGCATGACTGCAAAACTGTTGTTGGCCGTATCTTTCTTTCCTTCTTTTATAAAACCATTTGGTACTTGATACACAGGAAATACTTCTACAGGATACGACCAATTATAACCATTGTTAGACGTTTGTAACAAGGTTCTTCCTGTTCCTTGATGTTCACCAATTGGATTACTCAAATACTCTAGGTAAAATGTATTGTTCCAGTAAGCCAACATGGGGGCATGATTATATGTCCATGACGTAACCCCTTTATCAGCCCTATTGGCTCTCATCGTTTGTATATTATGTACGCCTACAGCAGCAGTTAATTGTCCATGATGATAATCAACATTGCTCAATGTTTTACCGATGTATTTTATTGTGTCTTGTGCATTTAAAAAAGCAAAAGGCAAAAGGCAAAAGATAAAAGGTATTGATACGATTCTTTTGAACATGTTTGTTTGATAATTTTGTTCTTAACAAACCGCTGACGAGGCTTGGAGTCGTCGTCAGGATTTTAATAAATTTTTCAACACTTTTTTGTTTGTTATAAAAATTGTTCCATGTTTATGCCCTTCAGGAACACTAATTAAACTATCGGTATTTACAAAGGTTTTAAAGTCTTTGGTAAACGATGCTCCATATTGTTTCTTTTGATATACATCATAATAAATTAACCAACCACCTTTTACTTTAACCACGGCAGGACCTTCTGTAAATTTTTCAGTAAATGGAGCAGATATGTTTGTATAATTTCCTACAACATCATTTGCAAAAGCTACTTTAATATTTCTTTCAGGTCTTGTATTATCTTTTAACACCAATACGTAATCTTCTTTTTTTCGTTTTACAATAACAGCATCAATTACACTAAACTTTGGGTCGAGGAATAATTGAGTTGGTGAAAAGGTTTTAAAATCTTTTGTAGTAGTATAATACAAGCGATGGTTATTATCAACAGCTTCAACACCTTTTTCAAATCTATCTGGTAAACAGCTTGCCCAAACAATTATAAACTGCTGTGATTCATTGTCGTAAAACAATTCAGGAGCCCAAACATTCACCACTGTTTTTTCATGTTGCATTACAGGAATATATTGTTGCTCACTCCAATGAATTAAATCTGTAGAACTGGCATAACCAAACCCATTTCCACCCTTCCACTCTGTTGTAAATACCAAATGGAATGTTCCATCAGGTGCTTGTAAACATGAAGGATCTCTCATGATTTTTTGAGCCCCAATCAATGGCTTCAATAACACTGTATCTATGCGTTTCCAATGGTAGCCATCTTTGCTGTACAACATTCTCAGGCCTTCGTTTGCTGGTTCTTTGAAAGAGGTAAACAAGTACATTTTATTGTTGCATGAAGCAAGAACAATCATTGCAAGCAGATAAGGTAATATTTTATGTTTCGCAATCATTATAATACAAAGAATTACAAAATCTTCAAATCCAACCCGACTTCGACAAGCTCAGTCTAACATACAAATAGCTACAATCAGTAATTTCAAATCACAAATTCTTAATCACCAAAATCCAATCATTTCCATCTTTTTCTTCACCAGGTGCATCAAACACTTTCACACCATTTGCTGTAAAATTTTCTATTGCAATGTATTGACCATTTTTAGGATTATACCATGCAGATTTTACTTTTTTACCTGCATATCTTGCAAGATTCAGCTCTATATTTCTTCCAGTATAAGTGTAAACATAAATAGCCCCTTTCAATTGCAAAGCAGCTAGGTAATGATAGCGTTCCCCTTGATTGACAATTAAATCTTGTGCTGGCTTTCTGTATAAAAAACTACTGCTTGTAATTAATTTTTTAACATACTGCATTTGTGTAGCTCCTTCAGCATTCATCTCTTCTTTCCATGTTTTTACAGGGCCAAAACTTACGTCTTTATTCCATGTTGTTTTAAACTGCATCACACTGTTTTCGCCATACGTAAATCCTGCTCCACCTGCAAAAACACTCCAATATGCATAACGCCTTACGTCAGCAGCAGTCCATCTTGCAGCTAAAGAATCATGCAATCCATGTGGAATATTTTCATACGATGGTTCACCATCCATTGTTGGCTTCATGGGCTGCAATGCAAAATCGTTTACTACATACTTCCAATTATCTTCACCCATTCTTGGTTCAACTGTATCTTGAGCATAATTTTTATGACCACTTTGAAACATGTTAAAATCTAACCACTCTTCATTATGAAACCATGTTGAAGATGTAGATCTTCCTCTTGGATGAAACGTTATTAAATGCCTGCCATCTTTTTCTTTTAACGTTTTTCCAATGATTTTCCAAACATTCACTCCATCACTTCCTTTAATATCACCACCGTTCAACCAAATAATATTGTTGTATTTTTTGTATCTGTTGGCTAAAAAACTGGCATACAGTTCTGCCTGCTGTTCACTTACTTTACCACTTTTTACATTGCCACCCCAAACAGGCACTAAAGCCATGTATATATTGCGTTTTGCAGCTTCTTTAATTGCAAAATCTACTATTTCCCAATAGGTTTTTGTTGTATTTGGTTTACTTACATTTTTGTTTATTAATGCTGAATCTCCATAAGCATTGGTTACCGTTAACTCATGTAACAACATGGCTTGAATTACATTGAAGCCTTGCTTTTTTCTGATTGTTAAATACTCAACAATTTCTTCTTTGGTGCAATTTTTAAACAGCAACCAACCTGTATCTCCCAACCAAAAAAAGGGTTTCCCATCGGCTGTTGTAAAGCTTCGTTTATCGTCTGCAATTTTGAGTAATTGCATTTGTGCATTGGAGAACAGCACCAAGATTAATCCTACTATTGTAAATATTTTTTTCATCTTTTCTTTTTTATGAAACCAGCTTTATCTCTGTGGTCATCGTCTGTTGCGTCGCACTCTTGTAAGTTCAGTTCTTTATTGAACTTTTAAGAAACAAATTGCTCTCACAGATTTACACGAATTATCACAGAAAATTAAATAAGCAATAAAATCCGTGTTCATCTGTGATATCCGTGAGCAAAAAACTACTTACTCAACCACACAATATTTGCTCTTGCAGGTACATTCAATTTCACTTGTTTGCCACCTTCAACAATTGTTTCTTCTTGCAATAGTTTTCCGTCTTTACTGCTTAAATATTTCACTTTAAAACTTCCTTTCATTTCAGATAAATCAAGCGTTACAACAGTTAAACTATCTGCATAGGCAATAATATTTTTATCATTACTCAACACATAAGTGCCTATTGCTTTTGCAGGTTTTGCAGTAGCAAGTGTAGCCAAAAAGCTTTTATCTGTTTCAGCAGGAATAGCAGGTAAAGAACCACCAGCCATTAACACAGCCCAAGCATAAGCATCCCAACTATCGCCACTATACATAACAGCTTTATTTGGATACTTTATTTTATACTCACTCACTGCTTTGTACACTTGCTCAAAACTTGTTTTCTTGGGCTTTAATAATCTTGCATGTTGACGAGGAGCAAGGTTTTGTCCACCTTTGGGCTCATAAATTGAACCATTTGCTTGATAATGCCAATAACGTATATCAATTACATCTATCAGTTTATTGTAAACAGGATTTTGTAAGATTGCATCTTGTACGTCTTTGGTTGTGCTTAATCCAATTATTTGTGATTTACCCGTTTCTTTTTCCCATTCTTGAATTACATCTAACCAAAATTGAACAAAGTGTAATGGGCCAGTAAACTCTTCTCCAATCAACTGAATCACTCCATTGTTGTCTTTAAAATTATTCAAGCATTGACGAATGTATTTTCTGTGCAACTCTTTACGAACAGGATTACTAATATCATAAAACTGTTCAGCCATGAATATTCTTTTATCACCTGCATAAGGCACAGGTTCAGGAAAGCCAGTATTGTTGATGTTATTGGCTGTACGCCAAGGGAAATCTGCATAATGAGCTCCAGCTTCAATAATGTTGTGCTGAAAATAATGTTGATGTACTAGCAATAAACCTTTTGCATCTGCCAAGTTTGCAAATTGTTTCAGTCTGTTCCAATACCAAGAATTGTATTTGGTTAAATCATATTTACTCAAGCCATCCCATGCCGTTTCTTTACCACTTCTTGCAAATGGCAATTCGTAAAATGGAGGCCATACTTCACCATCCATTCTTCTAATACGTTCATGATCGTCTCTTCTTCTATCGTACCACAAACCATAATTCTGTTCTAAGCCAATGATATTGCGTTGTTGCATGATGGTGGTTACTTCATCTAAATCATCTGTTAATCCATAACCAACTCTTCCAGGTACAAATCTTGTAATGGCTAGTTGAGCTTTTTTAATATCTGAATCTTTTACACCACCACTCCACCAAGGCACACCTTGTCTTCTTCCAGCAAGCATTTGATTGCCACGAACCAACACACCATTCAATAATTTCATTGCAGGGCTTGGAGTCACTTGTTTTTTAGGTGGAATACTTAAGTCTAGAGTAGTTTTTAATCCTTGCTCATATTGAATGGGTATCTTATTTCTTTGGTAGGCTAATTCAATCCACTCTTTCAATTGTATTCTTGGTTTTGTAGCTTCTTTGGTAAGTAGTGTAGCAACTTCAATTGTTGGACTGCTACTTGCTTCTGTAGGAACTGCCAATATTTGAGCTTGGGCATCAATATTTTTATTCAGCCTTTCTTTAAGTTGTGTATAAAACAAACTTCTAGGATTCATGGCATCGTTACTACTCCACCAACTTCCATTACCAGCAAACTGAGCCCAACTGCCAAAGCTCCAATTTTGTGCTGTAGGTGGTTGATAACAATCTATTCTTGCTGCTGTACAATTCCACAACAAACTATTGGCAGCACACCAACCTGCACCTTGTGCATCTTGTCCTCTATTTCCAAATCTAATTGCATTGCCATCAATATTCACAACATCAAACAAAACACCGCTACTCCAACTATCAATTGCACCACTAAAGTTATAAGGCAAAATTGATTCACATTGCACAAAAGCATTGGGACCAGCAGCACAATAACCAGTTGCAAAATCATGATAACCGTTTTCAGCATAACAACGTTGAAACAAGGTTTGCTGACCAGCTGTAAAAAAAGTATAACGTCTTTGTCCGCCTATTTCAGAAATGGGTTGTGTAGAAATACAATCTTCAACAGTAACTCTTTTAACAGATGCATCAATATACATTGCACTACCAGCAAAATGTTGAAAGCTCAATTGTCTTGCCCAAACATCTGTTGCATTTTCAATAGTAATTGCCATCCAACGATGAGCTTCATCTTTAGGATTGTTTTTATCATAAGAGCTTTTCAGCAACATATTTTCAATGCCAATGTTCTCAATTCTGTCAGTCCATTGATAGGTTGAAACAAATCCACCCCCAAACTTAGCATCCAATGCTGTAGTAAGAGGAGCATCAATTTTAACTGTAAGTCCACTTACGTCAGTTATCATTCTATCAAAAAAAATATCTTGTTCTCCAGGCTTCCAACCTAACGATGTAATGCCTCCACCAAAATGATTTGTACCTAATTCACTTATCCATTCTTTAGTACTTGGCCTACGAATAATTATTTTATCTCCAACCTTTAATGTGCTTGCATCTGTAACAGAAAACTGCATTGCATTTACAGGCACATAAGCATCTGTATTTTTTATTTCTTCAGATTTTTGTTGATTGTTTTTTCCAAATACACGAATAAGAGTTTGTCTGTCTGCACCAGCACCTAACAAAGTAGTTTCGTTAATACCGCTACCTCTTAATACAATACCACTTGCAGTAATTTTTAATTGTCCGAATACTTCATACACCCCTTTTTGCAACAATACGGTTCCTCTAAAACCATTGGCATCAATAGGTAATGCAGCAACATAGTTTATTGCTGATTGAATTTGTTTTGTAGCATCTCCTTTTATAATTGGGACTACAATTTTTATGTCAACAGTTGGAATAGGTTGTTCTGATGCTTTGTAACCACAATAAGAAAAATCTGGAATTCTATTGCCTAAAGAATCGATAGTATAATTAAGTTTTCCCTTGATAAATTCAAGAGGAGGAATTGGTCGTCGTGGCTTCTGAGCTTGCGTTGAACAGAATATGAAAGAGAAACAAAAAAGTAAAATTTGATATATTGTTCTCTTAGTCATTACTACATTTTATTTATGCTGGCTAAAGTTAAACATTTTAGTTTTTGGGTAACGAACTTTAGCTATTCTATTTAGCACCAGTGGCGTCGTTGCAAATCCTGCTTATTGCAGGGCACTCTTCAACGTTCGTTTTTTTACTGAGCTTTTTTGAACTACAACGACGATACGACACAAAGTAACACAACGTTGTGAATCGTTTTGTCGTATCGTCGTTGTGGTTTACATACGCTTTAATAAAGTTCAATGATATTCTACAGTACAAGTGTGCGACGCAACGAAAGCTAAATGCTTATTCTATCGCTGGTTACAAAAAATTCTAACCCTACATGGAAATAAGAACCTATTTTTTTGCAGCAACTGTTGGCACTACATTTTTAATATCAACTACACTATTCAAATACACTTCAATATTGCTGTAACCACTTTTGGTAATTTTTGCAGCATCGTTTGCATCTTTTGGATTTAAATTATGTGCAAGTTCCCATGCGTCAGGAATACCATCATTATCTGCATCTTTGTATGGAGTTCCTTTGTACTCAGGATAACCACCAACCTGAATAGGATCGGTAATAATGCCTTGTTTGTAAGAATCGATTGGCAAACGACGATGCTTAAACTGTGTTGCTGGCAATGGAACATTTGGATCAAATTCTATTTTTCCGGTAGTTACTTGCTTTACAATTCTTGCATCAACAGCATCACGTTTGGGTAAAGTAGCACCAGCATTTGCCAATACAAAATCTTTTGCCTGTAACGTTGGAACTATTGTAAATGCTGGCATTGGCAAAGGTTTATTCCATTTCATTGCATCTTTATATTGCCCTGCATTGGGTAATTCTTCTATTTGTACACCACCATCCCAATTGTCTTTTGTTACACGTTCATTACCTTCTACAATATTTCCATTTACATAAGCCCTGCCATATACTTTATAAGGCAACTTGCTTCTGCCACTTTCTGGTTTAAGAATACGGTGAGAGATGGGTTTATCTTGACTAGGTGTTGATGGACCAGGTTTGTAATAATTGTTGATGATGTTGTACATGGCTGTATAATCTCCACCATCTGTAGAACGATGCACCCAATTGAATACAACGTTGTTGGCAAAATTAAAAATACCATTCCACCCGATAGACGGGTTACGTCCTGCATTATCGGCCCAAATACTTCTAATGAAAGCACAATTTTCTCCTCCCAATG
>CALRLF020000023.1:0-50878 GCA_943368475.1 Allobosea thiooxidans | reverse complement strand
CTTATATCTTGTGTATAAAAGCTATTTAAAGCTCTTCCATTGTTTTGGGTATTATCTAAATATTGCTTACCAACATATTTGCTCAATAAACTTATCTCAACATTTTTAGTAGGCAAAATATTAATGGTTGTACCCCCAACAATTGCAGGCGATAGAGTAATATCTGTTTTGTTATGAGCAATTGCAACCTGAGTTCCATTGTCATAATCATCTATGTATTCAGTAAATGCTTTTATTTTATTTTGGCTTAGCGTTAAGTTAGCTGCAAAATTTAGCCAATTGGTAAATGTAAAGCCTCCTTGTAATTCTATTCCTAAACGATAGCTGTTAGGTACATTAGTTCTTGTATAAGAACCTACGTCATTAATTTTTCCAGTTAATACCAATTGGTCTTTGTATAGCATGTAAAACACAGTTGCTGCAATATGGTATTTGTTGGTTTTCTTTTCAGTGCCTAATTCAAAATCGTGTAAGGTTTCTGCTTTAGGTTGTAAAGTTTGTCCAGCTTCAAAATCATTTCTATTAGGTTCTTTACCTGCTATTGCATAACTCAAATAAGTTTGCCAACCATTTTTACTGTAAGTAATTCCAGCTTTCGGATTTATAAAATCAAACTTTCTATTCACCCATAATGTTGGGTTGTATTTAAAGCCATTCATTTTATGTTGAACATTACGGTATTGTACATCAACAAATACATCTAAATTATTATTTAGCCGGTGTTGCCATTTTAAATATGTGTTGATATCACTTTTTTGAGCATAGTTGTTATAATATTGATAGTCTTTGTCAATTCCTGTTTTTGCCCAAATAATATTGCCATAATGTTTGCCTTCATAATTGCTCCAACCACCTCCAAACGTAATGGTATTTGTTGCAGTTTTCTTCTGGAAAGAAAATATTTGGCCATAGAAATAATTGTTCAACCACTGTTGAATAATTAAATCAGTTGTAGTAATGGTAGTAGCACCAACAACAACATTTGGTAAACCATATGCTGAAAAATCTTCATCGGCTTTATAGTTTTCATAATATCCTAAACCTCTGGTAAAAAATCCAGCAGTATTAAAATTCCAATTATTTTTCAATTCTTGATTATAAAATAACTGATAGTGGGTTTGTTTGTAGTTATCTGTTTCATTGTTATAAGGCTCGCCAGCTTTATCTGTGCCAGACGAGTTGTAAGTTCTGTCACTTTCTAGCAAATATTCAGGAACTCCATTCCAGGCTTGATATGTTTTTTCTTTTCCAGAAAAAACATTTAAACGGAGCGATGACTTTTGGTTAATGTATGCAGCGGATAGTCCAAATGATTGTAAATCACTACTAGCTCTATTCATATAACCATCACTTGTAATTTGGCTCAATCTTGCATCTACAGTAAAATGTCCATCTATTAAACCAGTTCCAGCTTTGAGGGTATTTTTCCATGTATTGAATGAACCAAAACTGTTGTTTAACTCACTATAAGGTTTATCATTTAGTTCATTGGTCGAAAGATTAATGGTTGCACCAAATGCACCAGTACCATTTGAAGATGTTCCAATACCACGTTGCACCTGAATAGAATTTACAGAAGAGGTAAAGTCTGGCAGGTTGACAAAAAATGTTCCTTGACTTTCAGCATCATTAAAGGGAATGCCATTCAACGTTACATTAATTCTTGTTGCGTCAGTTCCTCTAATTCTAATACCTGTGTAACCAACGCCATTGCCTGCATCGGCGTTTACAACAACTGAAGGCGTTTGATTTAAAACAAATGGTAAATCTTGTCCAAGATTCACTTTAGCGATTTCTTCTTTACTCAAATTGGTTTTTGTAAAAGGGGCTTTATTGCCTGCACGAATAGATTTTACTTCTAAAGATTGAAGGCTTAAGGCTTTTTGCTTTAGCTTAACGAATAAAGTTTTTTTAAGAGCATTGCTGTTTACACTTTCTTGAAAAGTCTCATAACCAATACAGCTTACTTTAATAGTAAAAGTTTTGCCAGTCATTTTAGAAAATGTAAATACTCCATTTTCATTCGTAATTACTGATTCATTGTTAATGCTAATTACTGCTCCATCAATGGGCGAATTTGTTTTTTCATCTGTAACAATACCTGCTACAGTAATTTTTTGAGCAAATGCAAAAATGGTGAAAAGTGCAAATGCCATTGTTCCCAACAATTTTTTCATTGTTTGTATTTTTTAAATTAAAAAATGGGAACAGGAATAACGCTACAGAAAGAGGACTATGTAAAAAAAGAAGCCACCTTCCCTTCGCAGGAATTACCCTGTTCAGGTTCAACGGGTTTAATCTCAGCCGATTGTTGTTGTTTGAGGCCTCAAAACAACGTATTCAGCACCCCGAGGAAAAATTTCAATGCAAATGTATAAGATAATTTTTTTAAAATTTGTTGTAACCTTTTTTTACAACGTTCGTTCAACCAAAAAAATGATCAAAATGAAAAAAATACTTGCTTTCTGCTTAACACTTATTGTTGCAATTTCAGCCAATGCACAGGAAACAAAAACAGTTGTAAATGATCCCAATGCCCAGTTAAGAAATGTAGGAAATTTTACAGGTGTTAAAGTTTCGGGAGGCATCGCATTATACATTTCTCAAGGAACTGTTGATGCTGTTGCTGTTAGTTGTGACGATGTGAAACATATTGAAAAAATTACAACGGAAGTTAAAGACGGTGTATTGAAAATTTATGTTGATCAAGGTGCGTGGAATGGATGGAGTTGGAAAAATAAAAATATCAAAGCTTATGTAACTGTAAAAAATCTTGAAAGCATGGAAGCATCAGGTGCTTGTGCAGTTAAAATTACTGATGCCTTAACTTCAGCTAATTTAAAAGTACATTTAAGTGGTGCAAGCGTTTTGAAAGGAGAATTAAAAGTTGGTACAGTTAAATTTCATGTAAGTGGTGCATCAGCTGTAACATTATCTGGAAAAGCAGAAAATGCAAAAATTGAAGTAAGTGGAGCCAGTGTATTTAAAGCATTTGATTTTGTTGTTGATTTTTGTAATGCCGAAGCAAGTGGAGCAAGCAGTATATCTGTAAATGCCAACAAAGAACTAAATGCGGAAGCAAGTGGAGCAAGCAGCTTACGTTACAAAGGTTCGGCTTCGGTAAAAAGTGCTGACGCAACTGGAGCATCTTCTATAAAAAAATTAGATTAGTATAAATTAATTTTGGCTGTTAACTTCCCTGCCCTTACTTTTGCACTCCAATACACCGCGAGGTAGAGCAGCGGTAGCTCGTCGGGCTCATAACCCGAAGGTCATAGGTTCGAACCCTATCCTCGCAACACAAAATTCAAAGCCTCTTTCGAGGCTTTTGTTTTTTATAACTTAGGCATATAGAACATAGTTTTAAGAAACTATACTCTATATGCCTATTGTGTCTATATGGTGAATAATTTTGCACAATAATGAAATCTGGATTTGTAAACATATTTGGTAAGCCTAACGCTGGTAAAAGCACTTTGCTAAATGCATTGATGGGGGAGAAGATGGCTATTGTATCTCCCAAAGTACAAACCACCAGACATAGAATTAAAGGCTTTTTAACCAAGCCAAATGAATATCAAATAATTTTTTCAGATACACCAGGTATAATTGAAACCAAGTACAAGCTGCATGAAAAAATGATGGCAGCTGTAAAAGGTGCTTTGGAAGATGCTGATGTAGCTTTATTAATTGTAGATGTAAATGATAATTTTGAAGAGAACGATGCCATTTTTGAAGCATTGAAATTAAAAGCTCCCTGTTTACTAGTATTGAATAAAATTGATGAGGCTAGAAATGGACGATTGGCAGAAGCTGCTGCTTTTTTTGAAGCAAAATCTTATGTAAAAAAACTAATTAAAGTTTCAGCTTTACAACAACATCATTTAACTAAGTTGTTGAATGCAATTGTAGAACTATTACCGGAAGGTGTTCCTTTTTATAATGAAGATGATTTAAGTGATTTGCCTACCAAATTTTTTGTGAGTGAAATTATAAGAGAGAAGGTGTATCAATTGTTTGAAGATGAAATTCCTTATCATGTTGCAGTTTTGATTAATGAGTTTAAAGAAAAAGAAACATTGGTTAAAATACAGGCCGATATTATTGTTCAAAGAGAAACACAAAAAGTAATTTTGATTGGTGAAGGTGGAAAAATGGTGAAACAAATTGGCATGTTGGCAAGGCAAGACATTGAAAAATTTATTGAACGAAAAGTATTCTTAGAATTATTCATTAAAGTGAAGCCAAAGTGGAGAGATAATGAAATGCAGTTGAAGGAGTATGGGTACTGAGGAAAGATAGAAGCTGTAAGGTAAAAGGTAAAAGGTTTAAGGTGAAAGGAATAAGGGGTTAATCAAAAATTAGAAATTTCAAATCAGTAATTTTCATGCTGATTGAAAATATATAGTACAAGGGTGCGACGCAACAGGAGCTCAATTTATAATCTGCTGCTTCGTACAAAATAAAAAATTTCAAGCCTAAAAATTTGAAGTAGTAAAATAGTTAGTTATGAGTTATACAGTAGCAATTGTTGGAAGGCCCAATGTTGGGAAAAGTACGTTCTTTAATCGTTTGTTGGAAGAACGTAAAGCAATTGTAGATGATATTAGTGGCGTTACAAGAGATCGTCAATATGGGGTAAGTGAATGGTGTGGTAAAAGCTTCAATGTTATTGATACTGGTGGTTTTGTACCTGATACGGTTGATATTTTTGAAACTGAAATTCGCAAACAAGTTAAAATTGCTATTGAAGAAGCTGATGCCATTATTTTTATGGTAGATGTTGCAACAGGCATTACTGACTTGGATGATGCAATGGCTCATATTTTACGCAGAAGTAAAAAGCCAGTTTATTTGACCGTGAACAAAGTTGATAATGGTGATAGGGAATTAGAAGCTAGTGAATTTTATAGCTTAGGTTTCGAAACTATTTACACCATTAGTAGTATTAGTGGTACTGGTACAGGAGAGTTGTTAGATGCACTTACAGAGCCAATTACTAAAGAAGATTCTGAAGATGCTGCAAGAGAGAATGAGTTGCCAAAGTTTGCAATTATTGGTCAGCCGAATGTTGGTAAATCATCTTTATTAAATGCATTGGTTGGTGAAGAAAGAACCATTGTTAGTGATATTGCAGGAACTACTAGAGACACCATTCATACACACTATAATCTTTTTAATAAAGAGTTTATATTAATTGATACGGCTGGTATTAGAAAGAAGAATAAGGATAAAGATGATTTAGAGTTTTACTCAATTATTCGTGCCATTAAAGCAATGGACGAAGCTGATGTTTGTTTGTTGGTAATTGATGCCGAAAAAGGTATTACTGCACAAGATGTAACCATTTTTAGTTTAGCATCTCGTAAAGGTAAAGGCATTGTTATTTTGGTGAACAAATGGGATACTGTTGAAAAAGAAACCAATACAGCCCGTGATTATGAAAAACGCTTAAAAGAAAAAATTGCTCCATTTACCGATGTGCCCATTTTGTTTATTTCGGCTAAAGAAAAATTAAGAATTTTAAAAGCAATTGAAATTGGTTTAGATGTATACGATAGCAAAAAACAACACATTCCTACTTCTAAGCTGAATGATATAATGCTTAAAGCTTGTGAAGCATATAGAGCACCAGTTGTTCGTGGGCATATTGTGAAAATTAAATTCATTACACAATTGCCAACGCATGTACCATCGTTTGCATTTTTTACCAATTTTCCTGATGATATTAAAATGCCTTATAAAAATTATTTAGAGAATAAATTGAGGGAACATTTTAACTTTAAGGGTGTTCCGGTTAGAATATTTTTTAGAAAAAAATAATTATTTAGAACGTATATTGTTGAAAGTCAGACCTTAGTCTGGCTTTTTTGTTTTCATTAAATTGCAGGTTGATTTAAGTCATGTTTTTTATAGATTTTGTTAGTAAATTTAGTTATTGCTAATACAAATGTGAACGCACATCTATGAAGAATGATCAGTTAGTTGCTAATCAACAAGTTCAGGATTGCATTGATAAATTGCTTGCCAATCTTAAGAAAGAATTGGAAAACACATTGTTGTATAATGCTACTGATAGCTCTTTAACCAATACAACGTCTTCATTTAAGACTTCTAATGTAGGAGTTACAAATTCACTTGAGAATATAGTTGAAGAAACAGCTAGTAATTTTTTTAATAGAGATATATTCTTAACTCATTCGCTATTCGATTCTATTAAAATAGCCATTTCTATTACTGATGAAGAAGGGATTTTCGTTTACGTAAATCAACGCTATACAGAAATATTTGGATATTTAAAAGAAGAGATTGTTGGAAAGCACTTTGCTTTTTTACTAGAGGGAGAAGAACGGGAAAGCGTTATTGGAATGCATGAGAACTTCTTTAAAAATGTCTTTAGGGAACAATTTGAAACCAAGGGGCAAAAAAAAGACGGCAGTTTTATCGATATATTAATTTCTACTGAACTTTTTACAAATTTAAATGGCAAACGTTATAGGGTTACTACCATTAAGGATATCACAATTGAGAAAAAATTACATGAAGCACTTGTTACCAAAAATAAATTTTTTGAATATTCAACAGAGCTATTGAGTATTATTGGTTATGATGGTTGTTTTAAATTGTTGAGTCCTAGCTGGGAAAATAAGTTAGGATGGACGATAGAAGAGTTATTGTCAAAACCATTTATTGAATTTGTACATGCCGATGATGTGGAGAAAACCAATATGGCAAAAACAAATATTGAAAATGGCAAAGAAATTTTAGAGTTTGAGAATAGGTATATATGTAAAGATGGGACTTACAAATGGTTGTCGTGGAATATACAGCCTGTAATCGAAGAAAATATTATGGTTGCAGTTGCCAAAGACATTACACAGAAAAAAGAGCTTTCTGAAGCACTTAATACTAAAAATTTAATTTTCGATTATTCACTTGATATGTTATGCGTTGCAGGATTTGATGGTTATTTTAAAATGTTGAATCCAATTTGGGAAAACACATTAGGCTGGACAATTGAAGAGTTATTGTCAAAACCCTTTATTGAATTTGTGCATCCTGATGATGTAGAAAAAACAAAATTTGTAAAAGCAAATATTGTAAATGGTAGTGAGGTTTATCAGTTTGAAAATAGGTTGCTATGTGCCGATGGAAGTTTTAAATGGATTTCTTGGAAATCACACCCAGTATCTGAAAAACAAATAATGGTTGGTGTTGCACGTGATATTACTGCTGCAAAAGAGATTAATCAAAAATTGTTAGAATCTGAAGAAAAGTTTAAGCATTTAGTAGAAGAGTCTAAGGCAGGGGTTTTTATTATTAAAGGCAACAAATTTGTTTATGTAAATCAATCTATGTGTACCATTTTTGGATACACAATTGAAGAGTTTACTGGAAAGTTGGTTATGGATATTATTCAACCAATAGACCAACTAAAAATTGAAACATATACCGATAAATTGTTACTCAATGAATTGTTCGATAATCATATAAGCTTTGAAGGCAGGCATAAATCAGGTGAAATTATTCAAGTTGATATTATAAGTAGCTTAACGCATTATGATGGAGAAAGAGTAATTATAGGGAGCTTGTTAGATGTAACAGAACAAACCAAGCATGTAAACAATCTTAAAAAATTATATACTGCAATAGAGCAAACACATGCATCGGTTGTAATAACCAATGTTGAAGGTAATATTGAGTTTGTAAACAATGCGTTTTTAAATATTACTGGCTATACTGAAGAAGATGTATACGAAAAAAATCCTCGAATATTAAAGTCAGGAAATACACCTTCAGATACCTATTTTGATTTATGGAATACACTAATTGCTCAAAAAACCTGGCAAGGTGTACTGTGTAATAAAAAGAAAGATGGCGAATTGTTCTGGGAATCAGCAACCATTTCTCCTGTAATAAATGAAGAAGGCATTACTACCAATTATGTAGCTGTAAAAGAAAATATTACCAGTAAAATTCATGAAGAAGAAGAACGTAAATTATTAATTGAGGAACTAACATTGGCCAACAAAGAACTAAAGCAATTTTCTTATATCACTTCTCATAATATGCGGGCACCGCTAACCAATCTTCTTGCACTTGATTCATTACTAGACTTATCGAAAATTACCGATGCAGATACATTGGAAATCATTTCTCTAATTAAACGATCAACCAATCAGTTAAATGAAACTTTAAACGATTTAATAAGAATTCTTATTATAAAAGAAAAAACAAGTATTGAAACAAGAGAGTTGGTTTTTGAGGACGTTTTTGCCAAAACCATTTACTCTATTCAAACAATCACAAACGAAGCCGATTTAGAGGTTGACTTTTCTGCATTGCCAACAATTGTTTTTAATGAACCCTATTTAGAAAGTATTTTTTTAAATTTAATTACCAATGCCATAAAATATGCAAAACCCAATGTTCGCCCCCACATTAAAATTTGCTCTCAGTTAATTAATGGTAAATATTGTATGCAAATTAGTGATAATGGGGTAGGGCTCAATATGGCAAGAATTGAAGATAAAATCTTTGGATTGTACCAAAGATTTCATAGCAATGAAGATAGCAAGGGAATAGGTTTATATTTAATTAAGTCTCAAATTACAGCCTTGGGTGGTACAATTGACATACAAAGCGAAGAAAACATTGGAAGTACTTTTACAATTTGTTTTAATCAGGATGCTCAAAAAAGTAAAGGAAAAAATTAAAAAACTCCCACTCGTTTTTGAGTGGGAGTTTTTTAATTTTTTTTAAGCATTACTAAATATGTTGGAAAGTGGTCACTATAGCCACTTCTGTAAGTATTGCCATCCCAAGTACGCATTGGGTAACCTTTGTAACGCCCCTTATTTTCGGTCATAAATTCTCTATTAAAAATTACCTGTTTAAAAAAGAAAAAACCATTTTGCTCTTTATCTAACCAAGGATAAGAAATTACAATTTGATCGAACAATCCCCATGCGTCCTGATAAGCTAATGTGCCATATCCTTTCTTATACATTTCAACCCAAGGATTGAATATACCACCTGGTTTAACATCTTTAATTTTAGCTTTTGCTTTCAATACTTCTGTTAAGCTTGGGCTAACTGGGTCGTCATTCAAATCACCCATGATTATTACTTTTTGTTCACCATCGGCTTTATTAATGCTATCGATGTGGTTTTTGCTCACCATTGCTGCTGCAGCTCGTGCAGGAGCACTTCTTTCTTCTCCCCCCAATCTACTTGGCCAGTGATTTACATAAATGTGAATAGTTTCTCCATCTAGCTTTCCTTTAACCCAAAGCACATCTCTTGTAAAATAGGAATCTTTAGAACCACCTGGCAGTTTAACAAACAAAGCCTTACTTTCTTCTGGCTTAAAGTATTTTGGATTGTATAATAAAGCAACATCAACACCTCTGATATCTTTACTATCATAGTGTACAATTTTGTAGCCTCTTTTTTTCAGTAAAGGATGGTTTACAAGATCGTTTAAAACAGTATCGTTTTCAATTTCGGCAACCCCAATAATTGCTGGTCCATCAGGGCTCATACTTTCTGGTTTTTCATCAGAACCCAATTTCGATAAAACGCTGGCTAGATTACCCACTTTATCCCAGTAAATTCCTCCATTATAATTTTTCTCTCCCTTGGGTGTAAAGTCATTATCATTTACCAAAGGGTTATCAATGGTATCATAAAAATTCTCTAAATTATAAAAAGCAATAATGGATATCTTGTAAGATTTTTGTTGTGCAAACACGTTAGCTGCAAAACATGTAATAAGTAGCAGAAGCAAATATTTTTTCATTGGTTGTTTTTAAGTATTGGCAAACATACGCAAGTATTAAAGCAAACATTATTAAAATACTGTTGTTTTTTAGTACCGATATTTAGTTGATAAATTATACAACGTTTTTGCCAAATCACTTTTTATTCAATGCTTTCAATATTCTCTTTCCCCTACTTTTAAACGCTGCAGATTCTGTTGGTAACAAAATTTCAATTATAGTTTTTAATTCTGGTTTTATATCAGGATAAATCATACTTAGATTAAACAAAACTGTTAATGAATAAGCCTTAAATGCAGCAGGATAAGATGGCTGTTCAATAAATTCAAAACACTTATTCATCACTTTTCCTTGCAGGTATTCTGGAATTTCTACAAATTGTAAAATTCTAATAGAATTTCTTATAACAGCATCATGCCTACTGGTTGTATGTATTATATCTGCTAAGTTGTGTATGTGAGGTAATATGATTGTTGTATCAATATCAACAGCATGGCTTACACACCACGATGCCATTTGTGCCAAACGTTGGTTTTCGCCAATATAGTAAGTCATTAATTCTTCAAACACTTTTTTATTTGCAATGGCATGTTTTGCAATTTTTTCTATCTTCCCTAATGAGTAATTGCAAATTAATTCTTCTTTCAGGTTCACTTTGTTATAGTTTAAGTAGTGTTTTCTAAATTAATAAAATCAAATTTTATACTAAAATGCCATAAATAAAAGGGTGTAAGATTTTTTTGCTCAATTAACTTCTAAAAGCCTACTTTTGCAGCCCCAATTCTGTTTTGGCAGAATCTTTTTTGGTTACAACCGAAATTGTCCAATGGGTAAAACCAATTTAATAACAAAAAAACAAGAGTAATGAACAATTACGAATTGATGGTAATTTTCACTCCGGTTCTTTCTGAAGAAGATTTCAAATCTGCTCAGAAAAAATACGCTGAGTTAATTACAGAAAATGGCGGTTCTATCGTCCATTCTAATCCTTGGGGATTAAAATCTTTAGCTTACCCAATTCAGAAAAAAACAACTGGTATTTACTGGGTATTAGAGTACACTGCAGATGCTTCATTTAACGAAAAATTGAAAATTCAATTGTTAAGAGATGAGCAAGCAATGAGACACATGATGACTAAACTGGACAAATACGCCGTTCAGTACAATGCTGTTAAGAAAAGTGGCGTAGGTTTTAACACTCAAAAGTCGGAGGCTTAAGATGGCAAAAAATGAAATAAAATACCTTACTGCCATTAAGCAGGAGAAACCTAAGAAAAAGTTTTGTCGTTTTAAAAAATACGGCATTAAATACGTTGATTACAAAGACGTTGATTTTTTAAAGAAATTTGTTAACGAACAAGGTAAAATGTTGCCTCGTCGTTTAAGTGGTAACTCTTTAAAATACCAACGTAAAGTAAGCGACGCTGTTAAAAAAGCTCGTCAAATGGCTTTGTTACCTTATGTAACAGATTTATTAAAATAAATTGAAAGAAGCCCTAAAAGCTTCAAAAATTAGTAACCATCCCTAATCCCTGAAAATGGGAGACAGTCTGTCAAACAAAACCAATTTGATTGGGCTCTTGGGAACTAAAACAAATAACAATGGACGTTATATTAATACAAGACGTAGATAATTTAGGTGGAAAAAATGAATTGGTAAAAGTAAAAAACGGGTATGCTCGTAACTACTTAATTCCTCAAAAGTTTGCAATTGAAGCAAGTCCATCTAACTTAAAACAATTACAAGAGCGTTTAAAAGTTGCTTCTAAGAAAGAAGCTGCTTTATTAGCCGAAATCAATAAAGTAATCGAAGTTCTTAAAGCAGCAGCTGTAAAGGTTACTGCAAAAACAGGAACTAGTGGTAAAATATTTGGTAGCGTAACTTCTTTACAAATTGCAAGAGCCATTAGAGATCAAAAAGGATATGAAATAGATCGTAAGCGTATTTCTATTACTGATGAAGTAAAGGAATTAGGTACTTATAAAGCTACAATCGATTTTGGTGGCAGCAATGTAACTGAAATTGATTTTGAAGTAGTTGGAGAATAATTTAAAGCTAGTAATAGCCAAAACAAAAAAGCTTGCAGTAATGCAAGCTTTTTTGTTTTATAATGTAAAGTTTGATACAATAGAGCTTTTTCATAAAAAATGTTTGATAAATCCACAAAAAGCCTATTTTCGTATAGTCCAATTATCAGTTCTTCCATATCTCAGAAGGTTTTAACGTAAATGCTTCAAGGTTTTGGGTTACTGTTTTTATTGGTTTTTTTAATTTTTAATTTCAATAAAATGAACATTTACGTTGGAAACTTAAACTGGAACATGACCAGTGAAGATCTTCAGGAATTATTCACTCCTTATGGTGAAGTAACTTCTGCAAAAATTGTAACAGACAAATTCAACAACAACCGTAGTAAAGGTTTTGGATTTGTAGAAATGAGCGATGATGATGCAGCTCGTACAGCAATTAGTGCTTTGCACGATACTGATGTACAAGATCGCAAAATCGTTGTAAACGAATCAACCCCACGTCCGGAAGGCGAAAGACGTCCAGGTGGCGGCGGTGGTGGATTTAAGAAGCCAGGTGGCTACGGCGGTGGTGGAAATCGCAGCGGTGGCGGTGGCTACGGTGGCGGTGGAAGTCGTGGCGGAAGCGGCGGCGGTGGTGGATACAATCGTGACCGTGGTAACAGCGGTGGCGGTGGTGGTTACAACAGATATTAATCTAAGCTACTCCACATATAAAAAAGGTTCTGCATTTGCAGAACCTTTTTTTGTGACCGAAAATTGGGGTATTAATTTTAATAAAATTTACTTCTTTGCGGGAGCTAAAACATTGCCAAATGGTTTGGCTGAACCTCTATGACAAGTGTTGCATGTAATAAGTTGTACTTTAATGCTATCTACATGTGGTATGGTCGCAATATATTTTTTATTCATTTCTGCAGTCATTCTCATCATATCTCTTGAAATATCTTTTTTAGGATTTGCGTCACTAGCCATATCCAGCTTTTTTGGGTTTTCTTTCGAAGGAGCATGGCAATAGTTGCATTTTACACCAAGGTCAACTTTAAACTGATCCATTGCATGATCTACTTCTCTATAAGTTGCAGTTGCTGGAAATACTTTAATATTTTTTAATTTTTTAGGCTCGGGCTGAATAGGTTTAAAAGAAATAGTGATTATAGCAATTGTGCAAACCAAACAGCAGAACATGAGTATTTTTTTTCTGTTACTGTTAAACATAAGTATTTGTTTTCTGGAAATATAGTGAATGGATATGAAGTGGACCGATGAAAATCGGTTAACCCATAGTATTAAAAGGTATTTTAAGGCTTACACAGGTTGTTTGTTAGGGAATAATAATGATTTGCATTTTAGTTTTTACATTCATCTCAGCTATTTACTTATAATGCAATAACAAGAACCGAAAACTTCTTTTATTATATTTGCTTTCTAAATTTTGCCCATCCTGCAAATGGGTTCATTATTCACTGAAACATTGGCTTTAGCTGATGTCTGAAATTTAATATTATGGCAGTCTTACACAATCGCATCAGCAATGAAGAGCTGAAACAGAAATTAATGGAAGAAACTGAACCAAGAACTACGATTAGTTTCTATCAATATTTTCCAATTCAAAATCCACAAGAGTTTAGAGATTTTCTTTATAAAAACTTAGATGCTTTGCATGTATTTGGAAGAATTTATGTTGCTAAAGAAGGTATAAATGCACAGATAAGTGTACCATCTAATCATTTTGATGCATTAAAAACATTCTTGTATTCCATTGAACCATTAAATGGGTTAAGATTAAATGTAGCTGTAGATGATGATGGCAAAAGTTTTTGGGTTTTGAAAATAAAAGTTCGTGAAAAAGTGGTAGCTGACGGAATTGAAGATTCAACTTTTAGCATGGAAAACAAAGGCCGTTATGTGAATGCTCAACAAATGAATGAACTATTACAAGATGAAAATACTGTGGTAATTGATATGCGTAATCATTATGAATATGAGGTTGGGCATTTTGTAAAAGCTATAGAAATACCAAGCGATACTTTTAGAGAGCAATTGCCCATGGCTGTTGATATGATGAAGGGTAATGAAGATAAGAATATCATTATGTATTGCACTGGAGGAATACGTTGTGAAAAAGCAAGTGCTTATATGCTGCATAAGGGTTTTAAGAATGTGTTTCATTTGGAAGGTGGCATTATTAATTATGCGAAACAGGCAAAAGAAGAAGGTTTAGAAAGTAAGTTTATTGGAAAGAATTTTGTATTTGACAATCGTTTGGGAGAAAGAATTACTAAAGACATAATTGCCAAATGTCATCAGTGCGGTAAGCCTTGTGATACACATACCAATTGTAAAAATGACGGTTGTCATTTGCTTTTTATTCAATGTGAAGATTGTGCTAAACAATACGATGGCTGCTGTACAAATGAGTGTAAAGAAACTGTACACATGCCTGTAGAAAGACAAAAAGAAATTAGAAAAGGGGTAGAAAATGGCATAATGATTTTTAATAAAAGTAAAGCCAGATTAAGGCCAAGATTGAATGATAGAAGTTAAAGAACATGCAATTAATAGAACCTTAGATAGATTTTTACATCAAATGAGTATCGGAATTTAATAGTTACTTTCTTTTACAAAGCTTAATATTGCTTGATAACTGCACATTGAAGAATATTTTTTCTATATTACTGCTTACAGCATTACTTGTGTATACATGTGGTACTTTTATGCTCTTTAAGTATATGCAGTTTCAGCAAAAGCAAGAAATGAAAGCTTTTTTAAAAGTAAATCCACAAACCTCACTTGTTACGCAACTCAGCTTTCATAAAGAGGATATTCAACATAATAACATCGATTTTCAGTGGGAGAAAAAAGGAAAGGAGTTTAAGTTTAATGGCGAAATGTATGATGTTATTAGTTATGCCACAAGCAAAGATTCGGTTCACTTTTTTACAATAAAAGATAAAGTCGAAAATAAGTTGATTGAGCATTATGCATCATTGCTTAAGCATCAAACCAATAAAAAATCAAATTCAACTTCAATATTAAAACTATTGGGTAGTGTTTATATCCAAACAAACGACGAACTGATTATTATTTCAGAGAAATTAGATTTAGTTCATGCTTCATTGTATCTAAATATGTCTTCATCAATTTTTTTAGGAGTTACTGCACCACCCCCACAGGTTTAAAATTTTATAAGCTTTTTTATTTATTAAGATTATTAATTTTAAACCTAATCATTTTCATGAAAAGAAAATTATTGGCTATGGCTTTTGCTATGGCTATGCCGTTTATATTATTGGCTCAAGAAGAAACTGCAAAAGATACAGCTCAAAAAACACCCGTTTCTTTGGGAGAAGTAGTTGTTTATGCTAATAAATTTCCTGAATTATTTAAACATGTAACACAATCAGTAAAAGTTATTAAAGATCAAAGTACATTAAACTTTCAGGCAAATACTGGGGATATTTTAATTAATACAGGAAGCCTTTTTGTACAAAAAAGTCAGCAAGGTGGCAGCAGCCCAGTAATTCGTGGCTTCGAAGCAAGCCGTGTATTGCTAATGGTAGATGGTGTTCGTATGAACAATGCTATTTATCGATCGGGTCATTTGCAAAACATAATTACAGTTGATAATATGATTTTAGATAGGCTCGAAGTATTGTATGGGCCATCATCTACATTGTATGGTAGCGATGCATTGGGTGGTGTTGTAAATATGTACACAAAGAATCCAACTTTAAGTACCATAAAAAAAACAGTTGTAACCGGTAATGCTGTAGCCCGTTATTCAAGTGCTATTGAAGAGGCAAGGGCTCATGCAGATTTTAATATTGGTGGAAAACAATGGGCATCATTAACTTCTATTACTTATGGTTCGTTTGGCGATATTACACAAGGCAGTCAACGTCAGTCGGCTTATCCAACTTTTGGGTTGAAGAATTTTGTTGTTCAACGATTTGGTAATACCGATAGTTCATTAGTAAACCCCAATCCTGCCAAACAATCTCCCAGCGATTACAAACAGGTTGACGTAACCCAGAAGTTTCTTTTTCAGCCAAAAGAAAATATTCAACATATACTAAATATTCAATACAGTAATTCAGGCGATGTTCAACGTTACGATAGGCTTACAGAAGTTTTTGCAGGAGCTCCTGTTTATGCTGAATGGTATTATGGTCCTCAGTTACGAAACATGATTGCCTACAATTTTTCGGCAAATAAATTAGCTGGTTTTTTTAGAGAAATTAAACTAACTGTCAATTACCAAGATGTAGAAGAAAGTAGAATTATACGTAGGTTTAAAAACAACAACAAAGATTATCGCTGGGAGCGTATCAATGTATTTGGTTTTAATGCAGATGCAAAACATTACAGCGGTAAAAATGAACTGCATTTAGGTATTGAAAGCAACACCAATTATGTGCGTTCAACTGCTGAAAGAGTAAACATAGTAACAAGGGCATTAAGTCGTATTGCAACAAGGTACAGCGATGGCCCTACCAAAATGAGTTACAATGCTGCTTATGCACAGCATACTTTAAAAATAAATGATAGGTGGACTTTAAATGATGGCTTGCGTTTAAGTTTTGTAAAATTGGATGCTCGTTTTGCCGATACAGCTTTAATGCATTTGCCTTTTACAAAAGCCGAGCAAAATAATGTGGCAGTAACTGGTAATCTTGGATTGGTTTATGCAACACCTAAAAACTTTAGGTTAGCATTTGTATTAAGCAGTGGTTTTAGGTCTCCTAATGTAGATGATTTAACCAAAGTATTTGAAACTAGAGTAGGCTATGTTGTTGTGCCAAACACTGACCTAAAACCTGAATACACTTACAACGCAGAAGTTAATTTTAATCAATATGCAGAGAAATTCAGTTTTGGAGGTTCCGTATTTTATACTTGGATGAAAAATGCAATAGTGGTAGATAAATTTCAACTAAATGGTCAGGATAGTATCATTTATCAAAACATAAAAAGTGGTGTATTTGCACCACAAAATAAAGCCACAGCTTATATAGCTGGTTTTAGTGTAAATGCGGCCTATACAATTGCAAAAAACACAAGTTTCGATGGAGTGTACACCTATACAACAGGCAAGTACACCAATGCAGGTGTAACAGTTCCTTTAGACCATGTGCCACCAACTTATGGAAGAGTTGCATTAAAGCATGATAACAAAATTTGGTTGGCTGAATTCTACACTTTATTTAATGGTTGGAAGCGTATTGCCGATTACAACCCCAATGGAGAAGACAATGGACAATATGCAACTACAGATGGCATGCCAAGTTGGTTTACTTTAAATATTCGTGGTGCTGCAAAAATTGGGAAAAACTTATCGGCACAAGTATTGGTAGAAAATTTACTAGATAGAAATTACCGCTATTTTGCAAGTGGAATTTCTGCACCTGGAAGAAATTTTATGTTTAGTTTAAAAACAACTTTTTAGTAAGCTTAAACTATCTTAATAATAAAGAGCCACAGTATCTGTGGCTCTTTATTATTTTTTGAAACAAGCTGTAGAATATCCATGATACTTCAGTTGCGTCGCACCCTTATACTGTTTAATAAAGCTGAACAATTTACAATGTTTTTAATGCTGCTACAATGCTTTCAAAAGTATCTTCATCACTCAAAACTTCAGGCTTAAATTTTTCGCCAATTACTTTTTCGTATAATTCAATATATCGTTTAGAAATAGTATCAATCCACTCTTCACTCATGTGTGGTACGGCTTGTCCCTCTTTACCCATAAAATCGTTTGCAATTAACCATTCACGTACAAACTCTTTACTCAATTGCTTTTGTCTTTCACCTGTAGTTTGTCTTTCTTCAAAACCATCTGCATAAAAATATCTAGAGGAATCAGGTGTATGAATTTCATCCATCAAAAAAATAGTATTGTCAATTTTACCAAACTCGTATTTGGTATCCACTAAAATCAATCCCTGTTTAGCTGCAATTTCTTTTCCTCTTGCAAAGAGTTGTAAAGCATATTTTTCTAAAATAGTCCAATCTTCTGCTGACGCAAGTCCTTGTGCAATAATTTCTTCTTTGCTAATGTCTTCATCATGCCCTTCACTAGCTTTTGTACTTGGTGTAATTACAGGAGTAGGGAAGTAGTCATTTTCTTTCAATCCATCGGGCATTGTAATGCCACATAAAGTTCTTTTACCATTGCTGTAAGTCCTCCAAGCATGACCAGTTAAATTTCCTCTAACAACCATTTCAATTTTAAATGGTTCACATCTTTTGCCAACACTAACATTTGGTGCAGGTGAGCTTATCAGCCAGTTTGGGCAAATATCTTTTGTAGCATTGAGCATGTAAGCTGCAATTTGATTTAATACTTGTCCTTTAAATGAAATGGGTGAGGGAAGAATAACATCAAAAGCTGAGATACGATTACTGGCAACCATTACCAATGTATCGTTACCAATACTATACACGTCTCTTACTTTTCCTTTATAAAAATTGGTTTGATTGGGGAAATTAAATGTAGGCATGCAACAAAAATAAAGCAGCCATTTCAGTAAAAAGTGTATAACTCCTTTTGAGTTATTCTTTTCTTCTCACACAATGGGGAAAATAAAAATTTTTATAAGAAACTAACAATCCCTATTTTGCTCTACAATTTATTAAAATAATTGCCGTATGAGAAAATTTAAGTCAGTATTTATGCTGTGCTTGGCTACGTTTGTAACCCTCTTAACAAACGCACAACAGTCAGTAACGGTATCAGGAAATGTTACCAACAGCAAGTCAAAAGAAGTAGTTTCAGCAGTTTCAGTTACCATTAAAGGTTCAACTTTAGGTACTTTTAGTGATGATAAAGGAAACTTCAGAATTACTTCTACTCAAAAGTTACCATTTACTTTAGTTTTTTCGTCTGTTGGTTTTGCCGACAAAGAAGTTGCTGTAACAAGTAACAACCAAACAGTAAATGTTTCAATGGACACAAAATTTACAATGGGAGATGAGGTTGTTGTAGCTGCATCTCGTACAGCAGAGAAAATTGTAGAATCGCCTGTTTCTATTGAAAGAATGAGTTTAAATCAAATTCGCAATGCTGCTGCTCCTAACTATTATGATGCTATTTTGAACTTGAAAGGAGTTGATATGACTACTTCAAGTATCAATTTTAGAACAATTAGTACTAGGGGTTTTAATGGTAGTGGTAGTTTACGTGTAAACCAGTTGGTAGATGGAATGGACAATCAAGCTCCTGCATTAAACTTTGCAGTGGGTAATTTAATTGGCATGACTGAATTAGATGTAGAAAGCGTAGAATTATTACAAGGTGCTTCTTCTGCCTTATATGGTTCTGGAGGTATGAATGGTACAGTTTTAATGAATAGTAAAAGTCCATTTAAATACCAAGGCTTAAGTTTTCAAATTAAGCAAGGAATTAACCATGTAGATAATGCACAACGCAGTGCTGCTCCTTTTTATGATTGGAGTTTCCGTTGGGGCAAAAAAATTGGTGAGCGTTTTGCATTCAAAATCTCTGGCCAATTTGTAAAAGCTCAAGATTGGCAAGCAAGTGATGCCAGCAACTTGTCTAGAAATAATGTGTTGAGCAATATTGTACCTGGTTCTAGAGCATCTGATCCTAATTATGATGGTGTAAATGTGTATGGAGATGAAGTAAATACAAGTATGCAATACATTGCTCGTTTAGCTGCTTCTCAAATACCTGCTGCAGCATTACCTGCGTTTCAAGGTTTTGCTGCTGCCGTTCCTACTATGCCTTATGCAACAGCTGTTGGTAATTTAATAAGTACACTAACGCCTGCTGTAGGTGCTGCAAATGCACAAGCTTTGGCTCAATTATTTCCTTTTTACTTAGGTATTAATAAAGGTTATTTTGGTGGTCAATCTATAAGTAGAACTGGTTACGACGAAAAAACTTTGGTGGATTACAATGCTTACAACGTTAAATTATCTGGTGGTTTATACTACAAATTGAAAAACAATGTTGAAGCATCAATTATTGGTTACTGGGGTTTAGGAACTAGCGTTTATACTGGCATCGACAGATATAGCTTAAACAATTTTAAATTAGGCCAATACAAAGCTGAATTAAAAGCTAAAAATTGGTTCTTAAGGGCCTATACCACACAAGAAAATTCTGGAGATTCTTACGCAGCAACGATTACAGCTGTACAAATGAATAGAAAATGGAAAGATGATGGTACTTGGTTTCAACAATATATAGGCAACTATTCTGGTGCAATGGCACAAACTGGTGGTAATAGTGCTTTATCTCATGGTTTGGCAAGAACTGCTGCTGATGCAGGAAGATTTTTACCAGGATCAGCCGCCTTTAAACAAGCATTTACAGATGTAACTACAACTGCCATTACAAATGGTGGTGGATTATTTGCAGATAAAAGTGCTTTGTACCATTTCGAAGGTCAATACAACTTTGCCGATAAAATTAAATTTGCTGATGTTTTGGTGGGTGCTACTTACAGATTCTTCAACTTAAATTCTGGTGGTACCATCTTCGCAGATAATGATCCTAAGTTTGGTACTGGTAAAATTAAAATTGATGAGTATGGTGGATACTTACAAGTATCTAAAAAACTATTCAACGATGTGTTGAAATTAACTGGTACCGTTCGTTACGATAAAAACCAAAACTTCGATGGCAGATTTACGCCACGTTTAACTGGTTTATTAAAAGTTGCTAAGGATAATAACATTCGTTTGTCTTATCAATCAGCTTATCGTTTCCCTTCTACACAAGATCAGTGGATTAACTTAAATAGCCCAAGTTCAAGATTAATTGGTGCATTACCAATCTTTAATCAAGTGTACAACTTTAGTGGTAATCCAATTTACACGGCTGAAAGTGTAGCTGCTTTCCGTGGTACATTTGCTGCAACTGGTGCCGTTAATCCTGCTTTATTAGCACAAGGAAAGTTTACTGCAATTAAGCCAGAGTCTGTAAATTCTTATGAAATTGGTTACAGAGGTGTAGTTTCTAAAAAATTATTAATCGATGCTTATTACTACATGAGTGAGTATAAAGATTTCTTAGGTAGAGTAGCTGTTGCAAGAGGCAAAAACGGAACCGTTCCTGAATTATTAAGCCCTTCTTCTAGCGACAATTTCTCTTTTGTAGTTAACTCTACAACGCCTGTAAAAGCAAATGGTTGGGGCTTTAGTGCAGATTATCAATTGCCTTCGAACTTTGTATTCTCTGGAAATATTTCTGGCGATAAGTTGAGCGATGTTCAAGCTGGTTTTGTAACCAACTTTAATACACCTTCTTTAAGATACAATTTTGGTTTAAGTAATGCCAAGGTTGCCAAAGATTGGGGCTTTAGCGTAATTTACAGATGGCAGGAAAAAATATCTTGGGAAGGAACTTTTGGTAGTGGTGAAATACCTTCTTATGGAACTTGGGATGGCATGATTAGCTACAAAACTAAAAACAAAGGGTTGATTAAAATTGGTGGAATTAATATTTGGAATAAATATTACAGAAGTGCATTTGGTAACCCAGCTGTTGGTGGTTTATACTACATGAGCTATGCTTACAACTTGTAATTTTACAATAATATAGTTTTAAAATCCCTCCTAGTTTTTGGAGGGATTTTTGTTTTAAAGAAAAAATAAGTTGCTGTGCTTTTTTAAAATTATTTTTGCAGCATGAAGTACCAGATTGGAGATGAAATTATTGTGTTATTGAGCCACGAAGAAGGAAAGGTGGTAGATATTATGAACGAAAATATGGTGATGATTGAAGTACGTGGAGTGAAGTTCCCTGCTTATATGGATCAGATTGATTTTCCTTATTTCTATCGATTTACCAAAAAGAAAGTGGTAGAAGATAAAAAGGAAGTAAAAACTTTTATAGACAACATTCCCAAAGAAAAACCAAAGCCCAATCAAATAAAAGTGGCCGATGGTGTTTGGCTGTCTTTTGTTCCAAAATTTGCGTTGGACGATTTTAATGACGAAGTTGTTGAACTGCTAAAAATCCATTTAATTAATAAAACGAATCAATCCTATAATTTTATCTACACACAAAAGTTTGCAGGTGAAGCTAGTTTCGAATTAAAAAATGAAATAAAACCTTTTCACGATTTTTATATTCATGATATAGACTTTGCGTCAGTAAATGATAGTCCATCTTTTTTTGTTGATTTTTCTTTGCAACAGCCCGATAAAAAGAAAGCAGACCATTTTGAAACTTCGTTGAAATTGAAGCCTAAACAGGTTTTTCAACGAATTGAAGAAATGAAAGATAAAAATGAACCTACCATTTCTTACAAATTATTTGATGATTATCCTGAAAGACAATTTGAAGAAAAATTTGAGTTGAGTGGATTGGCAGCTAAGGGATTTAAAATTTACGAAGCCAATAAGATTCGTCAAAACTTAGAACCAGCAAGGAGTGTAGTAGATTTGCACATTGAAAAGTTAAGCAGTAATTGGCAAGAACTCAGCAATTTTGAAATATTGACTATTCAGTTAAAAGAGTTTGAAAAATGGTACGATTTGGCAGTGGCTCACCGTCAACCTTCACTTATTGTTATTCATGGTGTAGGTAAGGGTAAATTGAAAGATGAAATACACGATGAACTAAAATTGAAGAAAGAAGTAAAGTATTTTGTGAATCAGTACGATGCAAGATTTGGTTATGGAGCAACAGAAATATTTTTTAAGTACTAATTTTTATTGATTAAAGAACAGAACCTTGATGGGTGTGACACCACCCGATAGCTATAGGGTAATGCTACATTGGAAAACTACAGCTTGTAACACCATTAAATAATTCGTCTAAGAGCTTCTCTTTTACTAAGTGCAGGTAATGTTTGTTGGGCAACAAATTGTTTAACCCAATTGGGATTGGTTTTGCCATATTCTCTCAATGCCCAGCCAATGGCTTTTTGTACAAAAAATTCTTTACTAGCAGCACAGTTTACAATGTATTTGCCCAATAATTCAGCATCGGTTTTTTGTTTAAATGCTTTTTGAAACATAATACTGCTGCGTTGCAGCCATATATTGTTGCTTGCATTCCATTTACCGGTAATGTGAATAATTTGCTGAGGAAACGTTTGAAAATAAAAAGTAAGAGATTCGCTGGCAACATGATCTACACTATCCCACCAACTTTTATGCACCAAACAATATTCAATTGTTTTTATGATAGTTGGTCGCCATATTTTTTTATGAAAACTCAACAATTCAACTGCAAAATATTGATATTCTCTTTGTGGTAAATTGAAACATGCTTTTACAATAATTTCCAACTCTTTTTGCGAAGTTATTGTGTTGGCTTTCATGTATTCTTTTGCCAACTTTCTTCTGTTAGCAGTAACCAATCCATAAAATTCAAATTGATTAAGCATGTATGCTTTTGCACCAATAGCTCTCTCCTCATTTGCATGTTGCTTAAATATTTCGGTTATGCCTGCAATATAACTATGCATTGAATTGTCTTAAATGATGGTCGAAATGTTTCCATTGGCTAAAGCCCCATTCGTAAGCAGTCATCTTACCGAATAATGGATGTTTAAAACCATCTGCTTTACTTGCACCTCGTTCAATAAATTTGTTATAAACGGATATTAGCTGGGCTTTTTCTTCATCAAAGTTTTTATCGTCTTTAATAATAAAATTAGGTCCAGTGGGTAAACCTTGTTTATAAGGCTTATCATTTAATACCATTTTTTTAATAATGGGGCCAAGCAATAGACCAATTAAGTTAGGCTTTTCAGTTCTATCTCCAGTACCCAATTCAAGTACAGTTCTTAAATGTGCTAAGGTTTGTGCAGCAGTCATTTTACCCCATTGCTTTTGATTAGCAGGTGTGAAATTTTCTATTCGTTGTACTATAGATGACGCAATTGCAGGTTCAAATAATGAAGGCATAAAAAGTGTTTATGAATGTTAATTAATCTTTCCATAAAAAAGGAAACAAAATGAGAGCTAATACAACCACCATAACATCTAATGCTACCAATAGCAAAGCCATTTGCATCCATCCCTGTTGAATAACAGTTGCAAATGCCGGTGTAGAAATTTTCATTAACAATAACAACTGAGGAATTATTATAGGAAAACCCATAATAGCCATTAATGCAGCTTGTTGCTGGGCTTTTGCTGCAATGGCTGCTAGAAATGTGAATACCAAACTCAGGCTAATACCACCCAAGCAAGTAATACCAATAAATAGCAAGGCATTGTTTAGTGGATTATCTAACAATATTACAAACAGCAATAAACTAATTAAGCTCATACAAAGCATGAGTAGTAAATTGAAAATTAATTTGCTGAGTATAAAATCTCTTGCACCTGCAATGGTATAGAAGTACAACATTCGGCCTTTGCTTTCTGCTAAAAAGCTTTTGGCTACTGCATTTACACAAACAAATAATTGAACTACCCAAAATAAGCCATTCCATACTTGTACCTCAGGTTGCCCCATAGATAAGTAAATTACAAAAATGGTACAGGCAACATACAATAGTATTCCATAAAAAGTGTATTGCTGCCTTACTTCTAACAACAAATCTTTTTTAACTAAACTTAATATATGTTTATACGATTGCATTACAATTATGTGCAGTTATATTGGTTTCTTTGCAAACTTAATTAATATCGAGTTGTTCGTATTTAAATAATTGAATGAAACATTTTTTTCTAATCGCTTTAGTTGTTCTAATTGCTGTTCCTTGTGCTGTTTTTGCTCAGGCTGATACTGTGCAATCCAAACAAAAGAAATGGCCTTTTTCATGGATAGAAAAACTGCAAGAGGGAAATTTAAGTGTCGTACCTATTCCAGTTTTTTCTGTTAGTCCAGAGAAAGGTGCAAGCGTAGGTATTATTTTAGAATACTTTTTCAATGCTTCTAAAGGTGCAGATAAAAAAAATACCCGTTTATCTAACGCTTACTTAAATTTTCAATACACTACCCGTAATCAGATGATTGCTGAAGCCGTTTATAGCATTTATACCAATCAGGAAAAATATTTTTTGCAAGGTGCATTTGGTTACAAAGATTTTTATGAACGTTACTGGACGATGAGTGCCGATACTGTTGGCAACAATGATTTCAGGGGCATCGATTATCAACAGTTTTATGTTAGGGGCAAATGGGTAAAGCAACTGAACAATCAATTGTTTGTTGGGCTCAATTACAATTTTAACCAATTCAATAAAGTTGAATTAGAAAACAAAAATTATCCAGCTACGCCAACTGTAAGTGGATTAACTAACAGCCGAACTTCGGGTATTGGACCATTACTTATTGTAGATAAAAGAGACCATCAGTTTAGTCCATCGAAAGGTTGGTTTGCCGAAGCTGGTATTCGTTTTCATGAAAAATTTATGGGCAGTGCATTTAATTTTATTCAATACAATTTCGATGTAAGGCGATATGTACCCATTAAAACAAAAGGCATATTGGCACTACATGCAACAGCTACTTTAAATGATGGTGAAGTTCCTCTTTTAGACAAAGTAAAACTAGGCAACGATAAAATTATGCGGGGCTATTTTGCTGGCAGATTTAGAGACAACGAATTTGCAGCAGCTCAAATTGAATATCGGCATTTTGTTGGTAAAAGCATTGTGTTGGCTGGTTTTATATCAGCAGGACAAACAGCCCCAACCATTGCACAATTTAATGTGCAGGCTATGCAAAGCAGTGTTGGTGGCGGGTTACGTTATTTAATTAATAAGGCCAAACGTTTGTATATACGTTTTGATGCAGGTTATACTCAAAAACAAAACTGGGGTTTCTATTTGAATTTAGGGGATGCGTTTTAGAGGTTTTATATAATCAGCTGGAGAATAAAAATGTAACTCTTGGTGCGTCGTTGAAAATCCTGCTGAATAGCGGGGCACACATCAAGAGCATCAATTCTTATAAGCAAATTAGTGCACTACTTCTTAGTAGCACATACCCTGCACCTTGGTTCGTACACATCTTTTTCTCCCAATAAAACCTGACCTTCCTGTTCTGTTAAACGATAAGAGATATTGGCAATATTGCCACAGCGTACACAAATAGCATGTAGCTTGGTAATATAATCGGCCTTGGCTAATAAGTTGGGCATTTGTCCAAATGGATTGCCTAAATAATCCATATCCAATCCTGCAACAATTACACGTACACCTTTAGCAGCAAGTGTTTCGCAAACATTGGCAATTTCATCATCAAAAAATTGGGCTTCATCAATACCAACTACATCAACACCTTCGGTCAATAATAAAATTTCTTGTGAGTTGGAGAGTGGGGTAGACTGAATAGCGTTTGCATCATGACTCACCACTTTTGTTTCATCGTAACGTACATCAATGCCAGGTTTAAAAATTTCTACTTTTAAATTGGCAATTTTTACACGTTTCAATCTGCGGATTAACTCTTCTGTTTTTCCACTAAACATGCTGCCGCAGATCACTTCAATCCAGCCTCTTCTTTCTCCACTAATATTAGGTTCTATAAACATTGTACTAAACTTACGTTTGTTTGCAAAAGCTCGTTAACTTTAAGCCTTGAAAATTAATTTATAACGCCCCAAATGTAAATTATCCAATGGAAAGAGTGGGTACACTTATTCACAAATTGCAAGAACAATTTGAACAACAGCAGGATAGCCATAAATTATTGTTAACTGCCCAAATGTTAATTGCTGAATTGCAGCAACAACAAGGCAATAACAATACTGGAAAAGTATCTGTAACGATGCCTTTTTTTACAAGCTATGTACAACAACCTGTGGTAGAAACTGCTCCTATAGTTGAAGCAATTATTGTTGAAAAAATAGCTGAACCAACAAATCCTATTATTGAAGAAGTGGTAAAAGTTGAACCTGTACCTGCAGAAACATTGGCAACACAACATAGTGGTTGGTTGTTTGACCCTGTAATGGTTACTGCCCCTACATTGGCACATCACACAGAAGAACCTATTATTGCATTACCAGAAATTCCTAAAGTTGATGAAACTGCTAAAGAAATATTTGAATTAAAAGATACGATTGTTACAGAAAATGAAAAGGAAAGCTTCAACGAAAAATTAAAAGAAGAGAAAAAAGAAGTTGCAGCAGTTTTACAAGGAACACCTGTAAAAGATTTACGCAAAGCCATTGGTATAAATGATAGATACTTATTTATTAACGAGCTTTTTAGGGGAGATGAAAACATGTACGAACGCAGCCTTAAAACCATTAATTCGTTCAATATTTATCCAGAAGCTGAATATTGGATTCAACGTGAACTGAAAGTAAAATTGGGTTGGTTAGAAGATCAAGAAGCTGTTAAAATATTTGATCAATTGGTTAAAAGACGATTCTCATAAATAAACGAAACAATTTTATTGGTAGCTCCAGCTTTGCTGGTTACATAATTGCCTGCATCGTTGCAGGCTTTTTTATAAGCAATAGGGTCATTCAATAATTCATTAATGGAAGCTTCTAATTCAACAGTGCTATCAATACTAATGGCACCATCGGTTTCTAAAAGTTCGGTTGCTTCAATAAACTTTTCATATTCAGGTCCAAAAACAACTGGCTTGTTGTACACCGCAGCTTCTAAAACATTGTGTACACCATCGTTGCCAAATCCTCCTCCAATATAACAAATAGTTGCATAATGGTACAATTTACTCAACATACCAATATTGTCTATAATTAAACAACTGTAGTTGTGGCTATTGTTAAGTGTAGTTTTCCATTCACTATACAATACAGCATTTTTATAGTAGTTCAAACATTGGTCTAGTCTGCTTTTCGAAATATCGTGTGGTGCAACAATGCATTTCACTTCGGTATGCGTATTGGCAAAATGAGCCAACTCTAAATCGTCTTCTGTCCACGTACTGCCAGCAACAATTACAGGACTATTGCTAATAAATTGTTCTATTTCAGTAATGGGAGAAAAGTTTTTTGCAATTGCTATAACCCTGTCAAATCGTGTATCTCCACTTATTGAAACATGTTCTGTAAAAGCAATCCCATTCAGCAGTTCTTTGCTTTTGGTATTTTGAACAAATACATGCGTAAAGCACTGGAGCATTTGTTTGTGAAAACTGCCATACCATTTAAAAAATGGTTGATTTTCTCTAAAAATGCCTGAAACTAATAGCAGTGGAATCCTTCTTTGTTTAGCTTCCATTAAGTAATAAAACCAAAATTCATACTTTACAAAAAGAATCATAGATGGTTGTACAATGTCTAAAAATTTGCTTGCATTGTTTGAGTTATCCATGGGTAGATAAAAAACCCAATCGGCTCCAGCATAATTTTTTTGTACTTCGTAACCCGATGGAGAGAAAAAAGTAATCAACAGTTTGTGGTTGGGATATTGTTGTTTCAGTTGTTCAGCTAATGGTCGGCCTTGTTCAAATTCGCCCAAACTGCTGCAATGTACCCATATAACTGGTTGATGATTAGTAGAAAAAGCGGTTTTTAATTGGTCGAAAATATTATTTCTTCCAGCTACCCAAAGTTTAGCTTTTGCATTGTTATTGGCAATGATTTTTGCTATTAATGGATAGCAAACAATAAAAATATCGTATAAAAATTTCAAAAAATTACTATTATTGCTTGCAAATTAACAGATAATAATCGTCGATTATATACTTTATTGATTCCCCCTTCAATTAGCTGTTTCAATCGATTTTTACAGTAGCTTTGCCGCCACTTAAAATTACGTATGAAGCCAATACAAATGGTAGATACTAAAACTCAGTATCTTAAAATTAAGACAGAAGTAGATGCAGCTATACACGAAGTATTGGATAGTGCCATGTATATTGGTGGAAAAACCGTACAAGATTTTGCAACTGCCCTAAATACTTATCATGGTAGTGGTTTTACCATTCCTTGTGCCAATGGTACAGATGCTTTACAAATAGCCATGATGGCATTGGGTTTAGAGCCTGGTGATGAAGTAATTACGCCATCATTCACTTATATAGCTACTACTGAGGTAGTTGCTTTATTAAGATTGAAACCTGTTTTTGTAGAAGTTGATCCTAAAACTTTTTGTATCGATCCTGAATCTGTACGAAAAGCAATTACGCCAAAAACAAAAGCCATTGTGCCTGTACATTTATATGGACATGCAGCACCAATGGAAGAAATTTTATCCATTGCTAAAGAACATAATTTATTTGTAATTGAAGATAATGCCCAAGGTATTGGATGCGATTATACTTTTAGTGATGGTACAACCAAAAAAACTGGAACAATGGGTCATATTGGTTGCACTTCATTTTATCCAAGTAAAAATTTAGGAGCGTTTGGCGATGGTGGTGCAATGTTTACCAACGATGCAGCTTTGGCTGATAAATTGAAGATGATTGCCAACCATGGTCAACAAACAAGATATTACCATGATATTGTTGGTTGCAATTCAAGGTTAGATGCAATACAGGCAGCAATTTTAAATATTAAATTAAAAGAGCTGGACAATTATATTGTTGCAAGAAGAACTGCTGCCAATTTTTACAATAAAGCGTTCGCCAATCATTCAAAAATTACGACTCCATTTGTTGCTGATTACAGCACCCATGTGTATCATCAATACACATTAATTTTAGAAGGTGTTGATAGAGATGGATTGAATGCTTATTTGGCTGAAAAGAAAGTACCGTCAATGATTTATTATCCTGTTCCAGGGCATAAACAAAAAGTATTTGAATCATTTGGGTTAGATGCATATAATTTAGCAGTAACCGATTGGTTAACTGAAAGAGTAATTTCGTTACCAATGCACTCAGAGTTAGATGAAGAGCAGTTAACATATATTACCACTGAAGTATTAAACTATATCAATAATTAATTTTTAATTTAAAAGGGACAAACCCCCTTCTAGGGTTTAAGGCTTATGAAAATTGCAGTTGTAGGCACAGGCTATGTTGGTTTGGTTTCAGGAACATGTTTTGCTGAAACAGGAAATACAGTTACTTGTATTGATATTGACAAAACCAAAGTCGATAAGTTGAGTAATGGAGAAATTACCATTTATGAACCGGGATTAGAAAAAATCTTCTTGAGAAATTTAAAAGAAGGTCGTTTAAAGTTCACCACCAATTTGGCAGAAGGTGTTGCCGATGCAAAAATTGTTTTTTTGGCATTACCAACACCTCCTGGTGAAGACGGAAGTGCTGATTTGAAATATGTATTGGGTGTTGCAAAAGATTTAGGCAATATTCTTACAGATTATAAAGTAATTGTCGATAAAAGTACTGTTCCTGTTGGTACAGCAGATAAAGTGCATGCTGCTATTGCTGCTAATGCAAAAGTTGAATTCGATGTAGTAAGCAATCCTGAATTTTTACGTGAAGGTGTTGCTGTAGATGATTTTATGAAGCCTGATAGAGTGGTGATTGGAACATCATCTGAAAGAGCTAAAAAGTTAATGGGCGAATTGTATGCACCATATGTACGTCAGGGTAATCCTGTAATTTTTATGGATGAGAAAAGTGCTGAATTAACCAAGTATGCAGCCAACTCATTTTTAGCTACGAAGATTTCTTTTATGAATGAAATTGCACAATTGTGTGAGAAATTAGGAGCTGATGTTGATATGGTAAGAAAAGGAATTGGTAGTGATGATAGAATTGGCAAAAGATTCTTATTTCCAGGCATTGGATATGGTGGAAGTTGTTTTCCAAAAGACGTGCAAGCACTAATTAAATCTTCGGAAGAAGTAGAGTATAACTTTCAAATTTTGAAAGCAGTAGAAGAAGTAAATGAAGCCCAGAAATTGCATTTAATGCCAAAGATTAAGGCATACTTCAACAACGATTTAGCAGGTAAACATTTTGCATTGTGGGGATTGGCATTTAAGCCAAATACAGATGATATTAGAGAGGCTCCAGCTTTATATTTAATTGATGCTTTGACTGCTGCTGGTGCTACTGTAACTGCATTTGATCCAGAAGGTATGCCAAATGTAAAAAAACAAATTGGTGATAAAATTGGATACGTAGAAAATCAGTATGATGCTTTAACCAATGCTGATGCATTAATTATTGCAACAGAATGGGCAGAATTTAGAACACCTGATTTTGATAAAATAGAAACTTCACTTAAAAATAAAGCCATCTTCGATGGTAGAAATTTATTTGAAGTTGCTCAGGTAAGAGGAATGGGTTATCACTATGAAAGTGTTGGTAGACCTTAAGCAATTTCTTATTTCTAATGTATGATTTGAGATTATTCGTCAATTCATAAATATCAAATTTCAAATCAGCTATTTCAAATTTTTAAAATGGAAAAAAAACGAATTCTTATTACTGGTGCAGCTGGCTTTTTAGGCTCTCACTTGTGCGATAGATTTATAAAAGAAGGGTATCATGTAATTGCAATGGATAACCTAATTACGGGGGATCTAAAAAATATTGAACACTTGTTTCCTTTAGAAGATTTTGAGTTTCATCACCATGATATAACCAAGTTCATTCATATTCCTGGCAAGTTGGATTATATTTTGCATTTTGCCTCTCCTGCAAGTCCAATCGATTACTTGAAAATTCCTATTCAAACATTAAAAGTGGGTGCTCATGGTACACACAACTGTTTGGGTTTGGCAAAAGATAAAGGTGCAAGAATATTGGTAGCCAGTACCAGCGAAATTTATGGCGATCCATTGGTGCATCCTCAAACAGAAGAGTATTGGGGCAATGTAAATCCAATCGGTCCTCGTGGTGTGTATGATGAAGCTAAACGTTTTCAGGAAGCCATTACAATGGCTTACCATACTTTTCATAATGTAGAAACAAGAATCATTAGAATTTTTAATACTTATGGGCCTAGAATGCGACTCAATGACGGACGTGCATTGCCAGCATTTATTGGTCAGGCTTTACGTGGAGAAGACTTAACTGTTTTTGGCGATGGTAGCCAAACAAGAAGTTTTTGCTATGTTAGCGACCTGGTAGAAGGTATTTACAGGTTGTTGTTAAGCGATTATGCAATGCCTGTGAACATTGGTAATCCCAATGAAATTTCTTTAAAAGATTTTGCCGAAGAAGTATTAAAATTAACTGGTTCTTCAGTTAAAATAGTTTATAAACCATTGCCAACCGATGATCCTAAGCAAAGACAACCAGATATTACTAAAGCAAAAACAATTTTAGGTTGGGAACCAAAAGTGGATAGGGCAGAAGGGTTAAAAATTACCTACGATTACTTTAAATCTTTACCTAAAGAAGAATTGGTAAAACTGCCAAAAGAGTTTCAAAGCAGAATGTAATTTTTTTAGATGAATAGTTTAAGTACGAGATAGTTTATAAATAAGCTATCTCGTACTTTTTTTCATCAAACCCAACCGTAATTATTTTGTTTTTTTTCTATCGATGGGCATTTAATAGTGCTTTGCCTTTTGTACATTATTTCGATGGCAACTGCTTTGGTAGTAGCATTCATTTGTACAGCAGGATGTAGTTTTCTAAAAGTTGTTCTTTCTTTGTTTAATAATTTTTCCCAGCCAACTTGTGTACACCAGCGTTGAATTTTTTCTTTCGAAATAGCCTCAGCTTTTGTGTTGTCAAAAGTTAACTTAACCTTGTTTTCTTTGTACTCGCCAAGCGAAACTTGTAAAGAGAATTTAATACTTATTATTGAACACTCATACAAAAAATGTGTCGAAAATGTATTATTAATTGTTGCTAAAAATTGGATGTCTATGTTAAAAAAACTGGTGTTCTATATCAGAAAAGACCAATTAAAAAAACTTAAGTAAAGTCAATTAATTTAAACTTGCATCAAATATTTTCTCAGCGGGTGTACTGCTAAAATCATTCACAATATTGTATAAAGTATCTCTTTCGATAGGTTCTCTTTTTGCCTGACGAATTAGGTTCACCAGTTCAGCTGTAGTCATAGATGGGTTTTGTTCTTCACTTCCTGCCATTGAATAAATTTTCGTGGTATCGTCAATTGTACCATCAATATCGTTTACACCAAAGCTTAAAGTAAGTTGTGCATTTTGCCTACCGAGCATTGGCCAATACGCTTTGATGTGAGGGAAATTGTCCATATACAATCTGGCAATGGCATATACCCTCATATCTTCAATTACAGATGATTCAGGTACATGGCTCATTTCGTTATCATGGTTTCTAAATTTCAATGGAATAAAGGTATTAAAGCCGCCTGTTTCATCTTGTAGTTGCCTTAAACGTTCCATATGATCAACCCTGTGCCAAAATTTTTCAACATGACCGTACAACATAGTGGCATTGCTGTGCATCCCAATTTTGTGTGCAGCTTTATGTACAGCCAACCAACCTTCGGCATCTACTTTATCGTCACAAATTTGCTTACGTACTTCTGGATGAAAAATTTCAGCACCACCACCTGGTAAAGATTGTAAGCCTGCATCTTTTAAAAACTGCATGCCTTCTTCAACAGTCATTTTTGCTTTTCTAAACATATAATCTAGCTCTACTGGTGTAAAGCCTTTAATGTGTAAATCGGGGCGATGGGCTTTTATTTTTCTCAACGTTTCAGCGAAAAATGGCAAGTCCATTTTAGGGTGAACACCACCAACAATATGTACTTCAGTTACCGGTTGGCTATCGTATTTTTTTACAATATTCAGCATGTCTTCTGAATTCAATTCCCAACCTTCTTCTTTATGAGCATATAATTTAGAGTAAGAGCAAAATTTGCAACTGAACACACAAACGTTTGTAGGTTCAATATGAAAATTTCTGTTGAAGTAGGTTTTGTTGCCATGCTTTTGTTCACGAACCCAATTTGCTAAAGCTCCAACAAATGAGAGAGAAGCCTGCTCAAATAAAAGAACACCGTCATCGAAGCTGATTCTTTCTTTTGATAATATTTTGTAACCTATTTTTTGTAATGCCGAATTTTGTTCATTTCCTACAATGTTTTGTATACCCGAAGCTGTAGTTGTCATAATACGAATGCTTTATTGTGATGTAACTGTTATAATGTTTGTATCAACAACAGTTATATGATTCGAATGTTCGTTATTCCTGTTGCAAACTTAGGTGCAAAAAATACCTTTACAAATGACGATTGACATTTTTTAAATTTCTGAACAGGAAAATCCGTAATTCATAAATTTACTTTATTTGAATGCTTATTTTTGGATATTGTCACATAACAATTTTTTTTATAAATAATTGATTTTTAATTGTTTATATACGATATAAACAAGGTGTTGATATAGTTTTAGGCAGAAAAAAGATTTTTTCGAGCTTTTTTTTCATTTTCTAGCAATTCACTCCTATCTTCGCAGCCCGAAAAAATTATGTCTAAACAACAACTGATTAAACAAGACGGAGTAATCATTGAAGCACTTAGTAACGCTATGTTCAGAGTGAAGCTTGAGAACGGTCACGAAATTCTAGCAACCATCTCAGGTAAAATGAGAATGCACTATATCAGAATTTTGCCGGGTGATAAAGTGGGTGTTGAAATGAGTCCTTATGATTTAAGTAGAGGTAGAATTAATTTCAGATATAAATAATTACAGCTAATAGCCTTGGCCATTAGTTTTTTAGCAAAATAGGAAAACTGACAAAAATGAAAGTTAGAGCATCAATTAAAAAACGCAGTGCAGACTGTAAGATTGTTAAACGTGGCGGCAAGTTGTACGTGATTAACAAAAAGAATCCTCGTTTTAAACAAAGACAAGGTTAATTAGCAATTCAACATTTAAAATTAGAAATTCATAATTATGGCTCGTATTGCCGGTATAGACTTACCTAAAAACAAAAGAGGCGAAATTGGACTAACCTATATCTATGGTATTGGTCGTTCTACAGCTCAATACATTCTTGAGAAAGCAGCAATTGATTTTGACAAGAAAGTGAATCAATGGAATGATGATGAACAAGCAGCTATCCGTAATATCATCAATTCTGAGTTTAAAGTAGAAGGTGCGTTGCGTAGTGAAACCCAAATGAACATTAAACGTTTATTGGATATTGCTTGTTACCGTGGTCTTCGTCATCGTAAAGGGTTACCTGTGCGTGGGCAAAGAACTAAAACTAACAGCCGTACCAGAAAAGGTAAACGTAAAACGGTTGCTGGTAAGAAAAAAGCAGCTAAGAAATAAAATAATAAGCTTTAAGCTTGTGGCAAATCGCTACGAGCTTTTTGCTTTTATAATAGCGTCGGATAGTTGGGCAATAATTGCTTATCAGGAGGCGTAAATATTTAGATGATTACCTCAAAAAATTAACAATGGCAAAACCAGCAAAAGCACAGAACAGTGCAAAAGCAGCAGCGAAAAAAAGAATTGTAAAAGTAGATGCTGCAGGAGAAGTACGCATTAGTGCTACTTTCAACAACATTATTATTGCATTTACCAACAAAAGTGGTCAAGTAATTTCTTGGTCATCTGCTGGTAAAATGGGATTCCGTGGTTCTAAAAAGAACACACCTTATGCAGCACAAATGGCAGCTGCCGATGCAGCTAAAGTTGCAGTAGATGCAGGATTGAAAAAAGTAGATGTATTTGTAAAAGGACCAGGTTCTGGACGTGAAGGTGCTATCCGTAGCATTGCACAGAACGGAATTGAAGTTACCTCTATTAAAGACGTAACACCAATGCCACACAATGGCTGTCGTCCTCCAAAGAAAAGAAGAGTTTAATTTTTTATACAATTCCAAATTGCAGCTCCCAATGGGGAATACTGCAATTTGGAATTTATATGTTAGAATTTCATTTATTCAAAGGTTGCCCGATTAACTTTTTACGATTTTTAACCGATCGACGCAACGAAACAAAAAAATCGAAATGAATAAACATTATGGCACGTTACACAGGTCCTAAGACCAAAATCTGTCGAATTTTCGGCGAACCTATTTTAGGCAATGGCAAATGGTTAACTAAAAACAGTAACCCTCCAGGCCAACACGGAGCATCTAAAAAACGTAAAACTTTAGGTGAGTACGCTTTACAACTTCGTGAGAAGCAAAAAGCAAAATACACTTATGGTGTTTTAGAGCGTCAATTCCGTAAAACCTTCGTAGAAGCCTCTAAAATGAAGGGTGTTAAAGGTGAAAACTTAATTAAATTATTAGAAGCTCGTTTAGACAATACCGTTTTTCGTATGGGCTTGGCTGCTAGCCGTCCTGAAGCAAGACAAATGGTAGCTCATAAACACGTTACTGTAAATGGAGAAGTAAGAAATATACCTTCTTATTCTTGTAAGCCAGGTGATGTTATTGCTTATCGTCCAAAAAGTGAGCATAACTCTTCTATCATCAGCAAAAGCCGTGGAAAAAATCCTAAGTTTAGCTGGGTAGACTGGAATGAAACTGAAAAGAAAGGTACATTCATTACTTATCCTGAAAGAGAAAGTGTTCCTGAAAACATTAAAGAACAACTAATTGTAGAATTGTATTCTAAGTAAGCTGAATGTTGAATGGTTTTTACACTGTTCAATAAAGTTCAAATTGCTGATGCCGATAATTATTGGCAGTGCAACGCAACAAAAGTTGGGTAATGTACAGAATGCTGGAATCATAATTTAATTACTGCAACTCATTCAGAGTTAGCGGTTTAACACAAATAAAATCGGAGCATAAAAATGGCCATTTTAAACTTCCAAAAGCCAGACAAGATTGTTTTACAAAAAGCAACTGATTTTGAAGGACAATTTGAGTTTCGCCCGTTAGAGCCGGGTTATGGTTTAACTATTGGAAATGCTTTACGTCGTGTATTATTGAATAGCCTTGAAGGTTATGCAATTACAGGAATTAAAATCGAAGGCGTTGATCATGAGTTTGCAACCATTAAAGGTATTGCTGAAGACGTTACTGAAATTATCTTAAACCTTAAGCAGGTAAGATTTAAAAAGAACGTGGAGCATGATGTAAACAATGAGAAAATTACCTTATCTATAAAAGGTACAACTGAATTTAATGCTGGTAACATTAGTGAAGCTACTCAAAGCTTTGAAGTGATGAACCCAGAATTATTGATTTGTACAATGGATAATACTGCTAAATTAGATATTGAATTAACAATTTCTAAAGGTCGTGGTTACATTCCTTCTGAAGATAACAAAGTTAAAGATGCACCATTTGGATATATTGCAATAGACTCTATTCACACACCAATAAAAAATGTGAAATATGCTATTGAAAACTATCGTGTGGAGCAAAGAACTGACTTCGAAAAATTAATTTTAGAAGTTGCTACAGATGGTACTATTCACCCTGAAGAAGCTGTAAAACAAGCGTCTCGTATCTTAATTCAACACTTAATGATTATCACTGATGAGAATATCACTTTTGATAATAAAGAAGATAAGAAAGAAGATGTAGTAGATGAGCAAATTTTACAATTGCGTAAAGTATTGAAAACACCTTTAGAAGATTTAGATCTTTCTGTACGTGCATTCAATTGCTTGAAAGCTGCTAAAATCAATTCATTGAGTGAACTTGTTCAATATGAGCAAGAAGATTTAATGAAGTTCAGAAACTTTGGCCAAAAATCATTATCTGAAATTGATCAGGTATTGAACGAAAGAGGCTTAAGCTTTGGAATGGATTTAGTGAAATTAGGTTTAGATAATTTAGATAACTAGTTAACAGGTTTAAGGTTTAAGGTTTAAGGTTGCGAAACTTTATACTTTAAGCCTTAAACTATTTATACAACAGCTTATAATTCCTGACACGGTATAAGCCACAAAACAAACAGTCATGCGTCACGGAAACAAGAACAACAATTTAGGCCGTAAAAAGGCACACAGAGTTGCATTATTAAGCAACTTGGCAATTGCGTTAATCACACACAAACGTATTGTAACAACTTTAGCAAAAGCTAAAGCATTGCGTACTTACGTTGAGCCGTTATTAACCAAAACTAAAAAAGCTGATACTAAAGAAGCTATTAGCCACCAACACAGAATTGTGTTTAGTCATTTACAAGATAAAGCTGCAACCAAAGAATTGTTTACAGTTGTAGGTCCAAAAATTGCTAGCCGCCCAGGGGGGTACACAAGAATTATCAAATTGGGCATTCGTCCGGGTGATAATGCTGAAAAAGCAATGATTGAATTGGTAGACTTTAATGAAATCTATGGTAAAGGTGTTGCTACAGCTGCTGAACCAGCTAAGAAAACACGTAGAGCTGGTAAGAAGAAAGTAGAAACTACTGAATCTGCTGCTCCTACTGCTGAAGAAACAACAACTTCAACTGAAGAACCAACAGCTGAATAATAAATGTTGAAAAGTTTCACATATAAAGGCAAGACTTATTGGTCTTGCCTTTTTTATTTTCTTTTATTTTGCATTCAAATTTTACAACTATATAAATAATGCCACACACCAAGCAACCAGCAATTTTATTATTAGAAGACGGAAATATTTTTTACGGTCAAGCATTTGGAAAAATTGGTACAACTACTGGAGAACTTTGTTTTAATACAGGAATGACAGGTTATCAAGAAGTATTTACCGATCCAAGTTACACAGGTCAGGTTTTGATTATGAATAATGTACATGTTGGCAACTATGGTGTAAAAGACGTTGACGTAGAGAGTGGTTCAGTAAAAATTCATGGATTAATTGCCCGTAATTTAGAAGAACAATTTAGCCGTATTATGGCAAATGGTTCTTTACAGGATTATTTAGTAGCTAACAATCTTGTAGCCATTGAAGGCGTTGATACAAGAGCTTTGGTGGCACATGTAAGAACAAAGGGAGCTATGAATTGCATCATCTCTTCTGAAATATTGAATGAAGAAACATTGAAGGCAGAATTGGCTAAATGCCCAAGCATGGATGGTTTAGAATTGGCCAGCCGTGTTAGTACAACTGAAGAATATGAGTTAGGAGATACGTCATCTGCAATTAAAGTGAGTGTATTGGATTTTGGAATTAAACAAAACATTTTAAATTGTTTGGTAGAAAGAGGTGTACATGTAAGGGTGCATCCTGCAAAAACAAGTTTAAGCCGTTTAAAAGAGTTTAGCCCTAATGGTTATTTTATTTCCAATGGTCCTGGAGATCCTGCAGCGATGCCATATGCAGTAAGTACGGTAAAAGAAATACTGAGTGAAGGCAAACCGGTATTTGGTATTTGTTTAGGGCATCAGTTATTGGCATTGGCCAATGATATTCCTACTTTTAAAATGCATCATGGGCACAGGGGATTGAATCATCCTGTAAAAAATATTATTACAGGGCAATGTGAAATTACTACCCAAAATCATGGTTTTGGCGTTGATCCTGAAGCAGTGAAAAATCATCCAAATATAGAAGTAACCCATTTGAATTTGAATGATGACAGTATTGAAGGCATTCGTTTAAAAGATAGACAAGCATTTAGTGTACAATATCATCCTGAAGCTACACCTGGCCCACACGACAGCAGGTATTTGTTTGATAATTTTATTGGAATGATGAAAAATTAATATGGAAATCTCACTTGAAAGAGTGGGATTTTTTTATTTTTTAAAATTTGCCTTGAAAATATTATAAGAAAAATGGTTTGTGGGAACACAAATCAAGGCAGAAGAATCCATGTTGAAATTTTATTTAATTCTAAAACCATCGAAAATTATTATTATTGGCTTTCCTGTTAAAGTTTCTTTTGCAGCAATATTTATACTGACCTTATTATTATTGTTTGATAAAACGATGCTACCCTTGAAATCTATCACTTTTTTGTTAATTTCTGGATAGCCAGTCATGCTCCAGTCTTGCTCATTAACATAATACATCTTATTTAAAAATGTTTGTGGCTGCTCATTACTAACAAATATTGTATCGAAAATGGGCATTGTACTACTTATTAGTGTTCCTTTATAATAAGGCTTCCAAAATGAATCATATTGGGGTAAGCAGAAATCTTTTTTTATTTGTACAGTTGCAGAATCATCTCCATTTCTAAAATGGAATACACCCCTGTAAGTGCCTGGTATTTGTGTTTCTTTTTTTAAATAAACTTTTCTAGTTGTGGTTAATGAAATAGGTGTAACTGAATTGGGAATGTTGTTTTTAGTAACAGTAAGTACAACATCAATTTCATTAACAGAACTACTAAAAAAATCAAGTGTTACTTTTCTTGTAGTAAATATTCTACTATCTGTTCCAACTTGCCATTTGTAACTAATTTCGTTACTTTCTTTTTCGTTTGCTTCAAATGTTACCGCTGTTGTTGAAATACTGTCTGTATCTAATACATCATTATCGTAAAATGCAGGATGCATAATTACCTCTTTTACTGTAAACGAACTCGTTAACTGTGGGGTGAAAATTGTTTCTTTTTTACATGCTAGTAAAAAAATGAGTAAAACCAGCATTGTAATATACTGATTTACTTTTTTGTTTACAGGAAGACTATGTTTCATGTGTAAACTTTTAAATGTTTAGATAACAAATGAGATAGCCAAAACTAATGGTTGGTATTTGACATAAGAATCATTAAAGGCTCATTTCATTGATTGATTATCAGTTAATAGGTTTATTAATTTAAATGTCAAAATTCAATTTATCTGAACAATATAACAATGATAAAAGTCACTTAGGTTAGATGAAATTAGTTCCACACTTATTCTATCGCCCAAAGGCTGGGGATTGCAGTGAAAAGCCCTGAGGTACGAAGGCTTGCAACGAAAAGCCCCAACTGCTGTTGAGCTTTATTCTTTTGCTTACAGCCCCCACATGGTATAAAAAATAATCCCACTCTTTTGAAGTGGGATTAATTTTTTGTTCTAGCTACCCTCGAAAAGTTTTGCTGAACATTGGATTTTGCTTTTCAGCTTTTCATTGATATTGGTTGCAACAGTTGTTGCATTGGATTTTTTTGTTGACCTGATGATTGGTTTTTGGATAATTGGATAATTTGGTTTTTCGTGATATCGGATATAAAAACAGGACTTTCGCATCATCAAATCAACATAACAAATGTACAATCCTGCATAACCCTGCACAAGAGTAGGAATGCTGAATTTTATGGCTGCGTTATTATGCGTTAACTTCGTATAACTACGAATTTCACATTCGTACAATTCGTTCACTTAATTTCAATTTTTCACGTATCTATACCAATATGTCAAATTCTAAAGCTTTATACGAACAATATGTGGCTAAAATGCAGAAAATTGCAGACATTAATTATGCCAATGCTGTACTGCAATGGGATCAAGAAACGTATATGCCTGCAAAAAGTGCAGCATCGAGAGCCCGTCAAATGGCTACTTTAAGTGAACTTGCACATAACAACAGTACTGATGAACAATTGGGTAAAATTTTACAGGAATTACTTGCGAAAAATGATTTAACTGCTGTTGAACAAAAAAATGTGCTGCTTAGTTGGGATGATTATACGAAGCAACAAAAATATACTGGTGCATTTGTACGTGCAATGAGTGAGGCAGTAAGTGCTTCTTTTAATGCTTGGATTGAAGCTAGAAAAGCCAACAGTTTTGCAGTGTTTGAACCTGCATTAACGAAGTTGGTTGAACTGAAAAAACAAGAAGCCGAATTATTGGGTTATGAAAAACATGCTTACAATGCATTATTGAATGAATATGAGAAAGGTATTTCTGTAGATTTTTTAGATGCTATTTTTTTGAGTATTGAAAAACCTTTGGCCAATTTACTAAGGCAAGCAAATGCTGTTGAACCTATCGATGATAGCTTTTTGCACAATTACTATTCCAAGCAAAAGCAATGGGAGTGGGGCATGTACCTGATTAAAGAATTGGGTTTTGATTTTGAAGCAGGCAGACAAGATATTTCGGAACATCCATTTACAACAAATTTTTCGGCCAAGGACGTAAGGCTTACGACACGTATTGACGGAAAAGATTTTTCTAACATGACGTGGAGCTGTATTCATGAAGCTGGGCATGGCTTGTATGAGCAAGGTTTGCCAGATGATTTGTATGGATTGCCTTGTGGAGCATACACTTCATTATCGATTCATGAATCACAATCTCGTTTATGGGAAAATAATGTGGGGCGTAGCTTGGCTTTTTGGAAACATTATTTTTCGAAATTAGACCACTTTTTTCCTGAACAATTGAAGAATGTAAGTGCATTAGATTTTTATAAAGCCATCAATAAAATTCAGCCTTCGTTTATTAGAACTGAGGCTGATGAGCTTACTTATCATGCCCATGTACAAATAAGGTATCAGTTGGAAAAAGAAATTATTAGTGGCGGTTGCAGCGTTAAAGACATTCCAGGCATCTGGAATGAACAATACAAACAATTTTTGGGCGTTATTGTACCCGATGATAAAAGAGGTTGTTTGCAGGATGTGCATTGGAGTCACGGTAGTTTCGGTTATTTTCCAACTTACAGCTTAGGAAGTTTTTATGCTGCACAATTTTATAATACAGCAGAAAAGGAGATTAAAGATTTGGGAAAGCAACTACAAAGTGGAAATACTACTGAGCTGCTGGGTTGGCTAAGAAAAAACATTCATAAGCATGGCAGAATGTACACCAGCGATGAATTGTGTACAAAAATTACTGGAGAATCGTTGAATACTTTGTACTTTATACAATATTTGAGTGCTAAAATTGATTCGTTAAAATAATTAAACTATGAAATTAGGTTTGCAAAAATTGATTGTGGTGTGTGTAGTGTTATTGACTTTTACTGGATGTAAAAAAGCAATTGAAGCAGCTAAAGAGCAAGCTGTTGTAGATGCAATTACTGATGGTATTTGGTATGTATCTAAGTTTGTAGAAAATAGTAACAATACAACACCAAGTTTTACAGGTTGGGAGTTTACCTATTATAGTAATGGTACTTCTGTAGCTAATAAAACAGGCAATGCAACTGTAAATGGTACATGGTCGGGTAATGCAAGTAATTTTACTTTTACTGCTGTATTTACAACAACTCCTCCAGCACCTTTAGAAAAATTGGCAGGTACATGGACAGTAACCAAAGTTGGTTCAGCAAGTAGAGCCTATTATGCAAGAACAGTTGCTTCAATAACTGATTCTCTTGAACTTACAAAGAAATAGTACTTTAATAAATAGCTATAGGTAATATCCTCAATCGATTGATTGGGGATATTTTTTTGCTTTTTTTTAGAAAAATTAAAGTTGTACACAATAATTAGCTGTAGGCAACAGTTATTATAAGGCAAGGTTTTTTATATCCAATATCCAAATTCCATTCTATGAAAGCCATTAGTGCTTCGTTGCTGAAATATTTTCAGTTTGCGTTAGCTTTAATATTAGCCCTTGGGTCTGCAAAAGCTCAGTTAAGAGCAGACTTTACAGCCAATACAACTACTGGCTGCTCACCAATCATTGTAAGCTTTACTGATAACAGTACAGGAAATCCCACCAACTGGAAATGGGATTTAGGCAATGGAACGACTTCTTTTTTACAAAATCCATCAGTTAGTTATATCACTCCAGGTATTTATTCAATTAAATTAGTGATTGGTAATGGTGGTCTACAAGATTCAATTGTAAAACAACAATACATTACAGTTAATGCTACACCTACAGTTAATTTTTCTGCATTAATTACACAAGGTTGTTATCCATTAAATGTAAATTTTACCGATTTAAGTGTTGCCAATAATGGTACTATTAATCAATGGCAGTGGGATTTTGGTGATGGTACAATTGCTACAACTCAAAACCCATCTCACATATATACTGCAGAAGGAAATTATGATGTGAAGTTAAAAGTAACCAACAGCAATGGCTGTTTTAAAGTATTGGGTAAAAGTGCTTATATAAAAGTAGAAGGTGGTGTAAAAGCAAATTTTAATTACAGTGTTGCTGGTAATTGTGTACCACCAACACCTGTAACATTTAATAATACATCAACTGGTACAGGAACTTTAAATTATCAGTGGTGGTTTGGAGATGGTACATCTTCAACTGAACAAAATCCTGTTCACAGTTATACAGCACCAGGCAGTTATACGGTTACATTAATTACGCAAAACACTTTTGGTTGTACTGATACGTTAGTAAAAACAAATACAATTAATGTAGGTAGTGTTCAAGCAAATTTTTCAGTTCCAACTACTATTTGTGCTGGTACTGGTATTACTATCACAAACACATCAACACCAGCTACAGTATCCTCTTACTGGAGTTTTGGTGATGGTAGTTTTTCTGCATCAGTTAATCCTGTTAAAGCATATGGAATAGCAGGGACATACATTATTAAATTGGTGAATAATTTTGGTGCTTGTACCGACTCTTTAACAAAAACAATTACAGTAAATGCAAAGCCAACTGCTTTATTTGCTGCTACTAATAATATTGCCTGTTCAGTTCCTGCAACTGTACAGTTCTTAAATAATAGTGTGGGTGGGGTGTCTTACCAATGGAATTTTGGAAACGGTAATACATCAACCTTGCAAAATCCTACTCACACTTTTACTTCTTTCGGTAATTTTACAGTTGGTTTAGTTGCCATTGCAGCAAATGGTTGTAGCGACACAATTACTAAAAATAGTGTAGTAAAAATTAATGCTCCAAAAATTAATAGTGTAGTAGTTGATAAACAGGAGGGTTGTTTGCCATTAATTATTAATGCCAATGCCAATGTTAATAGTACACAAGCTATTGCCAGTTATCAATGGACTTTTGGTGATGGTTCTTTTTCATCTGCAATGAATCCTACACATACTTATATTACAGAAGGTGTGTTTTCCATCCAATTAATTATTACAACTGTTGGTGGTTGTTCTGATACTTTGAGATTACAAGATACTGTGAAAGTTGGGCATAAACCAACTGCAGATTTTACAGGCACACCAAGAAATGTTTGTCCTACTACTGCTGTACAATTTACAGATGCAAGTACCAATGGACCAATCGACAGATGGCAGTGGTGGTTTGGCGATAGTAAACGTTCAACATTACAAAACCCAATAACCACTTATAGTGATACTGGTTTTTTTAGTGTGCGTTTAGCTGTATGGAATAATGGATGCTCAGATACAATGACTAAGAGCCGATACATTTATGTGAAACCGCCAGTAGCAAGATTTTTACATGTTATCAATGATTGTAACAATAAACTTAAAGTAAGGTTTATTGATAGTTCAAAAGGTGCACAAACATATTTATGGGATTTTGGTGATGGTACAACCAGTACATTAGCAAATCCTGTGCATACTTATGCTGTTGGTGGAACTTATGTTGTTACAATGTCAGTTTTTACAACTGAGTGCAGCCATTCAAAAGCAAGAACAATTATTGTAGATGATAACATTGGTATATTAAAAGTTTCTGCTGATACCGTTTGTAGAAATTCAGTTGTAAATTTTACTATTGACAGTGTAAATAACGCCTTTAGTGCCTCATATAAATGGAACATTGGTTCGGGTTCAGTTATTACAACAAGCATTCCACAATTAGATCATATATATATACAACCAGGTACTTATTCTGTTTTTGTAGAAATTATTTATAGCAATGGATGTATAGACACTTTGAGATACACCAAAGGCATAAAAGTATATGGACCAACAGCCAACTTTAATACTTTAGCACAACAATATTGTGCAGGTACTAATATTAATTTTACAGAATCTTCAATGACAGATGGTACACACTCAATTAGCACTTGGACTTGGAATTTTGGAGATGGTAGTACAGTTTCTTATGTAGCAGCACCATTTACACATCAATATAGCAATGCTGGAAATTTTGGTGTATTGTTAAAAGTAACAGACTTATTTGGTTGCACTGATAGTATTTACAAAGCAAATGCAGTAAATATATCTAAAAGTGTTGCAGCATTTACAGAAAATGATACATTGATTTGTCCAAATACAGCTTTACAGCTTACCAGTCAATCTACAGGAAATAATTTAACCTATCAGTGGGATTTAGGCGACGGAAGTCAGTCTTCATTAATGAATCCTTCTCATGTTTATACAACACAGGGAACATATGCGATTAAGTTGGCTGTAAAAGATCAATTGGGCTGTACTGATACTTTGATAAAATCGAATAGGGTAAAAGTTTATTTACCTGTTGCAAGATTTACCATGAGTGATTCAACAGCTGTTTGTCCTCCATTATTGGTAAGCATGACAAACACTTCTATAAATGCAGGATATCATAACTGGACGTTTGGTGATGGTTCTTCTTCAACTCAAACAAACCCTTCTAATTTATTTACTTATCCTGGTAATTATACTGTAAAATTAAAAGTGAGTAATACAGGTGGTTGTGCTGATTCTTTAACCAAGCAAGTGTTTATTAATGGACCAACAGGAACATTCTCTTACATTCCTAATTTAGCATGTAGTCCGGTGCTGGTAAACTTTAATGCAATTACACAAAATACAGTAAAAAATGTTTGGGATTTTAATGATGGGTCTGTAAATACAACTACACAAAACTCAACATCTTACACTTACACAATTGGTGGGCATTATATTCCTAAATTAATTTTAGAAGATGCTCAAGGATGCAGGGTAGCAATTGTTGGCAAGGATACCATTAATGTGAAAGAAGTAAAAGCATTTATTGCAAATCCAATTAGAACTATTTGTGATTCAGCAAATATTCAATTTATCGATTCTACAATTACCAATGACGTAATTACACAATCAGTTTGGAGTTTTGGAGATGGTAGTTTTTCAACTGTTCATCATCCATCACACACTTATAATGCCAATGGTTTGTACTCTGTTAAATTAAAAATAACTACACAAACTGGTTGCACAGATTCTGTAACTTATAGTAATGTAATTAAAGTGGTTGCTTCTCCAAAAGCAACTGTTAACGGCGATACTGTTGTTTGTAAAAACGGCTCTATCTTATTTACTTCAAATAGAATTAGTGCTGACACTTCAGCTGTAAATTGGTATTGGAGTTTTGGCAATGGCAATACATCAACATTACAAAACCCTTCAATTCAAAATTATACAGTTGCTGGTAACTTTAATTTAATTCATAAAATTACAAATAGCAGTGGTTGTGAAACCATCACTTCAAAAAGAATCAGGGTAAATGAGTTGCCTAATATTAGTGCAGGTGCTGATGTTATTATTTGCAGAAATCAATCGTATAATTTAGTTGCTACAGGTGGTGATTCATACAACTGGACAGGCAATGTAACAACCTTAAATTGTACCAACTGTGCCAATCCAACTGCAAAACCACTAGTAGATATTACATATGTTGTAACTGGTAAAAATGGATTTAATTGTATTGCTACTGATACCATTAATATCAAAGTTCAACAGCAATTGAAGTTGAATTTAATAAAAGCAGATACACTTTGCTTGGGTGCTACAAAAACTATAAAAGCTACAGGTACAGATAAGTATAGTTGGACACCATCATTGTATATCGATAACCCAAACGCAGCAGAAGTAAATATTCGTCCTGCGAAAGACACTTTAATGAATTATATGGTGATAGGAAAAGATAATAATAATTGTTTTTCTGATACCAGCTATGTAAAAATTAAAGCTTATCCAATTCCTAAAATGGAAATCAGGCAAGATGAAATTATTATTAATGCTGGTAGTACTGTAAAGTTGGCTGCTAATAACTCGGCTGATGTAACTAAATGGAAGTGGACGCCAGCAAAGTATTTAGATAATACTAGTATTGCTGAGCCAACAATGACAGCAAAAGAAAGTATTACTTATGTTTGTGTGGCTTCTAATCAGGGTAATTGTGTGACAAGGGATGAAGTAAAGATTACTGTGATTTGTAACAATGGTAACATTTTTGTACCCAATACATTTTCTCCAAATGGCGATGGCAACAACGATATTTTTTATCCAAGAGGAAAAGGTGTTTATACTATAAAAAGTTTAAGGGTATTTAGTAGGTGGGGTGAGTTGGTATTTGAGAAAAGCAATTTTCAGGCAAATGATATTAATTCAGGTTGGGATGGAACATTTAAGGGTCAAAAATTAGCAGCTGATGCCTATGTGTATAGCTTAGAAATTATGTGTGATAACAATACTGTAGTACCAACAAAGGGTAGTGTAACATTACTCCGTTAATAAAATACCCCTATATTTGTTTTTACGATTATTTGCTTTTCCCCCGAGCAACATAAATTGTTTTTAGGTTATCTAAGAATTTAATTGCTTGAACTGTTAGTACGTGCCCCAAAGTAAATTTTTTTTATACCGAAGCATACTTACCTGTTTTGCAACTTTGTTGTACGGTATTTGTATGGCTCAACCTGTTGCAAATTTTTCGGCTAACACAACAAGTGGTTGTGCCCCAATGGTGGTTCAATTTCAGGATTTATCTACAGGCAGCCCCACTCAATGGCAATGGGATTTAGGTAACGGCACTATTTCTACACAAGCCAATCCAATTGGTACTTATTTTACGCCAGGCACTTATTCTGTAAAACTTATCGTTCAAAATGCAAGCGGTGTAGATTCTATATTGAAAGTAGGATATATAGTCGTAAATAATGTTCCAACTGTTAACTTTTCAGCCTCTGCTACCACTGGATGCTACCCACTAAAAGTTAATTTTAATGACTTAACCATTGCTAATTCAGGTAATAATGTAGAGTGGACTTGGGATTTTGGAGATGGTACATTTTCGAATCTTCAAAATCCACAACATACTTATGTTGTTGCAGGTAGTTTTACTGTGACCCTAAAAGTAAAAAATAGTAAAGGTTGTTTTACAATCTTGAATAAACCCAATTACATTACGATTAATGGAGGTGTACTAGCAAATTTTACAGTAAATGCAAGTAGTGGTTGTTCGCTTCCTTCTACTGTAAGTTTTAATAATACATCAACTGGTACAGGAGTATTAACCTATCTATGGAATTTTGGAGATGGGGGAACATCAGCACAGGTAAATCCATCGCATATTTACAATACAGCTGGAAGTTTTACTGTTTCTCTAATAACTCAAAATCAAAATGGTTGTAAGGATACAATTGTACAGCCAAGCATAGTAAATATTGGTACAGTTAGTGCCAATTTTTCTTCAACAGGTTCTTGTGCAGGCAGTAATATAAACTTTTCAAACTTATCAACTCCTTTACCAATTAGTGCAACTTGGGATTTTGGAGATGGAACAACTGCTACTCAATTAAGCCCAGTAAAAGTGTACTCCACAGCAGGAACTTTTTCTGTAAAACTGGTATCTAATTTTGGTGTATGTAGAGATTCTGTAACCAAAACCATTATTATTAACCCAAAACCTGTATCAGCATTTACGAATACACCAACTGGGGCTTGTGCAGCTCCACTAAATGTTCAATTTGCCAATAATTCAACTGGAGCTATTAACTATCAATGGTTTTTTGGAGATGGAGGAACATCTTCACAAACAAATCCTTCAAACAACTATCTTACACTAGGTACTTATGCAGTTACACTAATTACCACCAATTCTTTTGGATGCACAGACACTTTAAGAAAAGCAGGAGCAGTTAAGATTCAACCACCATCAATAATTTCTTTAACTGGAGGAACGCCTTACAGTGGTTGTGCCCCTTATACATCAAATTATGCTGCTAATGTAAGTTCTCCAGAACCAATAGTTAAATATGAATGGAATTTTAACGATGGTTCACCTTTAGTACTTGGAAGTAATCCTGCACATACTTATTTATTGCCTGGCATTTATGCAATAACATTAACTGTAACCACAGTTAGTGGTTGTACAAACACTATTACAGTGCCCAATGCTGTCATATTGAATACAAAACCACATGCTTCATTTACTGCAACACCATTAGATGCATGTGCAGAAGAGCAAATTTTGTTTACTGACAATTCAACTGGAACAATAAATAGCTGGATATGGAATTTTGGAGATGGAGGTACAGCCTTTACACAAAATCCTATATATAATTACACAGATACTGGCCGTTTTTCAGTAACACTCATTGTTAGTAATGGTGCTTGTAAAGACACGCTCCGAATTTTTAATTATATCCGTATCAAACCGCCTATAGCTAGGTTTATAAAAACATTTAGTTGTGATACGCCTTATCAAAGACGATTTTTAAATCAGTCGATAGAAGCTCTTACACATTTTTGGAGTTTTGGAGATGGTAATACTTCTACAGCAGTTAATCCAGTACATGTTTATGCAAATCCTGGGCTGTACCCTGTGAGTTTAACAGTTACAAATGGTTCCTGTACACATATTATGAACGATACTTTAATTATCGTTTCTTCCAATCCTGATTTTTCAGTTAATGGATCTGTTTTTTGTAAATATGCCGATGTTGTATTTACTGTAAATAATATTGATACAGCACATATCTCTAATTATAAATGGAACTTTGGTGATGGTGCAGTTCAATCGGGTGCCACTTTATCAACAGTTACTCATCAATACTCAGCGTCTGGGTTGGTTACACCAAACCTAATCATTACTGATATTTTGGGTTGTACCGATACACTCACACAAACTTTACCAATTACGGTTTATGGTCCCAAGGCTGCGTTTACAAATCCACCTGGTACTTGTATAAATGGAGTAATTGATTTTACTGATTCTTCAACAACAGATGGTATTCATGCAATTCAACAATGGATATGGGTTTATGGAGATGGACTTAGAGATACACTTACGTCAGGGCCATTTACTCATCAGTACAACAGTGCAGGTACATTTGATGTAATGCTTAAAGTAACTGACGTATTTGGTTGTTATGATACGTTGCTAAAACCAGCAGCAGTTTTAATTACTAAACCTGTTGCCAATTTTATTTCAACAGATACTTTGTTTTGTGCAAGCAAACCGGTAAGTTTTACAAACCAATCGCAAGGCGTTAATTTGAATTATTTGTGGAATTTTGGCGATAACAATACTTCTACACTTTTAAATCCTCAGCATAGTTATTTAACAGAAGGTTTGTATTCTGTGAATATAAAAGTTACAGATATTTTTGGTTGCACAGATTCCTTATTTAGGCCATTATATATTAGAATTGCAAATTCTATTGCAAAGTTTAATTTTTTACAAGGCGATAGTATTGGGTTATGTTACCCTTTTTTAATCACTGTTGCAAACCAATCTTTAAATACACAAAGTGTAAGTTGGAGTTTTGGCGATGGTGGTTTTTCTAATATAGACACACCTTCGCATTTTTATAATTATGTTGGTACTTATCCTTTACGATTAAGAGCTACTGGTTTTGGAG
>CALRLF020000022.1:0-52344 GCA_943368475.1 Allobosea thiooxidans | reverse complement strand
ATTTCTTTCTTTTTAAGTAAGAACTGACCTATCATTCCAATAACAGATCCAACAAGAACACCAATTAAGCCTAGCCAATCTTTTATGTTTGTTTTTTCTTCTTTAACAAGGTCAAGTGATTTGTAATAAACTGTATCAATCTTTGCTATAAAAGGTCTTTGTTGAAGTAATACTAATGAATCACTCTTGGAATTGTTTTTATTATATTTAGAGATATTTTCTGTAGTGCCGTTTTGTGCTAATATTTTATTTATAAAACACACTATGAATAAAATTGGTAAAAATTTGTAAATCATAAAAATATATGAGATATGTTGAAATGATTTTTAAAATTAACTAAAAATATCATAAATTAGTTCATTGTCATAAAATATCAATCAAATGTTGTAGTAAAAGCGTTACTGTATTTTATTTATATATTAAGGTGTTTTCTCAATAAAACATCCTCTCCACCGCCCAAAATCCTGCAATGGCAATAATAATGAAGGATAAAGGAATCACCACTCTTGAACGGTAATACGATTTATTGGCAAACCATTTTGCCAATAAAAACCAAGCAGCTAATATTACAGTTACTTGTCCTAGTTCTACACCAATATTAAAAGAGATTAATGAAGTAAGGTAAGCATTTTGAGGTAATCCCATTTCGGATAATGCACTTGCAAATCCCAATCCATGTATCAACCCAAATAAAAATACAATACCTATTCTCGATTTTTTTAGTTTAGGAGAAATAATATTTTCTGCTGCTACATAAATAATAGAAAGTGCAATAAGTACTTCAATCATTTTTGTTGGGGGCGTTACCACTTTGTACATGGCTAAACCTAGGGTAACTGAATGGGCTATCGTAAATGCAATAGATTGAGTTAATATAGTTTTTAATTTGGGGCTTAAAAAAAATAAGCTGAGTACAAATAATATATGGTCGAAACCCAATGGTAAAATATGCTTGAAACCTAGCAATAAATATATCCATGCTGCTTCGGTTGTAGAAATGTTTTCCAGTTCGTTTACTTGAACATGTGCCATAGCTGGTACAGCAAGAACAATTATAGTAAGGGTTGCCAATAGTTTTAAACAAACATTATTTTTTAAATATCGTGTCATTGGTAAATATTTTTTAATAGTTTCATAAGTTAAAAACCGAATCATATACTAATTCTTATGTTTTTTAAGAGGTCTATTTAGATACACCCCTATAGTTTATTAGGTTGTTTTTTTTGAAATTGCATTAAAAAAATACTGCTATTTTAGCCCTTAGAAATAATGGAGTGCCCGGTGTAAAATTAAGTTCACTAACAGCTACTGGCTCATTTTGTAATCGTGAAGTTGTTGCAAATTGTGCCTCATTCCATTGACTATTTAAGAGGTTCTCAGCAGCGATGCCAATCTCAAATTTTGATTTAGTATAGTTTATAGATGCATCTAATAAAAAATATCCTTTTGCTATAATACTATTGTCTTCGTTGGCGGGTCTATCTTTTATATAACGGTAAGATAAACTGCCATTTATGCCTTGCTTTTTCTTATAAAATAAACCACCTGTACTTGTAACAATAGGAGCCAAAGGAATATAATTTTCACCTTTACTTGCATCAATGCTTCTAGGTTTGGTAAAATTATAATTCATGTTTACAAATAAGTTATTGGTAAACTGGTATCGAGCAATAATATCAATGCCTTGTCTGTTGGTTTTTCCACTTGGCTCTACATTACCATCATCGCCTACGTATACAAATTCTTGGTCGAGATAAAGGTACCAAGCTGCAATATTTACGAAGAGCTGCTTGGTTGGTTTTATAATGAAGCCAATATCGCTGCCATAAGCCGCTGGCAAAATATCATTGCCCTGGTTTGCTGTTACTACCCTTGTATCATTTGAATGAAAACCTTTACCAGCCTTTACATACATTTGAATTTTTGAATTAAAAGTATACTGAATATTTAATTTAGGACTAACAATTGATTTGCCAATTGCTGGAGATTGCACTGTTGATAATTTATCGAAATAATTAAAATGAAAATAATCGAAACGGAGACCACCTTCGATTAAAAATTTCCCCCAATTTATTTGTTGCTGTAAGTAACCAAAAGCATTTGTTTCTGTTATATCTCCCAATTTTATATTGGCTAAAAAAGAACGTTTAACCACGTTTGCCAATTGTGTATTGGTGGTAGCATCATAACGAAGTCCAATCCCATATGTTGAATTCAGTTTAAATTTACTATAAACATTTCTTTGGCTATATTTTGATGAGAAACCAAATATATTTCTACTTTCAGCTTGGTTAATTTGATCTCCATTAATGGAATCATTTAAGAAAAAAGTAAAATTAGAAAAAAGATTAAATTTATATTTGCTATAGTAAGCTTGATTTTCCCAAGTATCACCATTATTAAAAGTATGTGCTATGATAAGGTTGGCATTGTAACGTTCTGTATTGCCACCTTCGCTTGGATCGATAGAACCAAATCTGTCTATCATTCCATTTGCTACAGCCCTTGTTGGCACTTGACCTGAAGCATCCCATTTACTTTTGAAAGCTGATAAAGAAGTGGTTAAAAAAGTCTTACTACTCAAAGCCAAATTGTATTTGCTAAAAATATTGACTCGGTTGAAGTTTTGAGGATGAATCGTTGGTCCATCGTTATAATTTATCTCTCCAGCGATATATGCAGATTGCTTTTCTTTATGCTGTTTAAACAAATCAATCATAGCCAATGCTCTCCTAGTATTAAACCTTCCAGTTTCCAATTGCAACATACTATAAGCTATGTTTTTAAAAGTTGCAAAGTTCACATAGCCAGCTGTATTTAAATTACCTTGTTGCGTATAATAGGGGCCCGTTCCATAGTCGATGTTGTTAATCGTTTCAGGAATAATGAAGTGAGCATCAGCATATCCTTGTCCATGTGCATGAGAAACCATATTCACAGGCATTCCATCAACGCTAACTTGAATATCTGTTCCATGGTCACAATCAAATCCACGTAAAAAAATTTGTTCAGCTTTACCACCACCAGTATGTTGTGCAATAAATAATCCTGGTACTGTTTTTAAAAGTTCTTGCGTATTTTTTACAGGCTTTAAATCAATATCCATTTTCGCAATAGAATTAAATTGATGCATTGTATTACTATTACTTGAAATGGTTACATCTTTTAAACTTATAAAATATGGGGCTAGCTCAATTTTTAGCTGCATTGAAGTGGCAGTTAGTATAGATGGTTTATAACCAATACAACTCACTTTAATTAAAGGTTGGCTTTTAATTGATGTTACAACAAAATTCCCATATTGATTGGTTGCAGTATTTAGTGTTTCATCAACTAAACTAATATTGGCAAATTCTATGGGTTGTTTACTAATGGCATCAAGTACTTGTCCTGTAATTTTTTGTTGTGCACAAATTTTCGAGATTGAAAAGACAATCAATAGTAGGGTTAAAATTATTTCTTTCATTGCTATGCTTTTGAGTGGATAATTATGATGGAATAACTACCAAAAAATATACGTTATAAAACGAGAGATGGCTTTATAGAAAATAGATTTTACAAAAAAAGCGAAGAAAATATCTTCGCTTTTTAAAAAATAGGTATTTCTATTACCAAGGAGTTGCTAAGTAAGGAAATGAAGTAGCAAATACTTTATCGTTGGCATTTACATTGTCGTTGGTTAAACCAGGATTACTAGTTCCTGAAGGGCCACCGAAGATTAATAAAAGTTCTACATTAATAACATCATCACTTAGGTTTCTTCCTGTTAATACGTTAGTACCATCAAAGAAAGTAGTAGGAGCAGTTGTAGAAACATTCAACACATCTGTGGCTAATAAACCAGTAAATGCTGCAGCATTTTGTCCTAAAGCATTGGTTGTGTAACCACTATTTAGACCCAATAATCTAGCTTGAAATTTAGATTGAAATGCACCATTCATAGAAGAAGGTGTAGTAACGTTAAAGGCATCTTTATCTGCTGTAGAAACGAATACAGTATTAATTGCTGGTCTTCCCATTTGGTCTTGAGCAGCATATGTACCTGTAAAAGTTGGTTCGGCAGGAGTGTCGCTACTTTTTTTGCAAGAGCCTAAGGTTAATATTATTGCTGCACATAAACCCAGGCTTAGTAATTTGATTGAATTATTTTTCATGATTGTATTTATTTATAAGGTTTATGTAATTAGATTTTCTTTTTAGATTCTACCCAAACGTTTAATTTTTGGCCTGATGTTGCATTTAGCATTGATTTTGGTACTTCAACTACTGTACTTAATACATTTGTACCTTTAAAAGCATCTACACCAACTGGGTTAAATGAAGTTGCTGTACCAGCAATGATTTTTTTGTACTGATCTAAATCAAAATAGAAGGGATCATCTCTTGGACCTGCGAAAGCAGATATACCATTTACAGTTGCTGTAATAGCTGAAGAGCTATATGGTGTAATTCCTACACTTAAAGATGCATTTCCAGTTACAGTACTATTTAAACCGGTAGCTGTTGGTTTGTAAGGTCCATATACAAACATTTTACCCCCACTGTACAAACACTGAATAACGAGGTCTTCTACGTTATCGTTATTGTTATCTATGTTAAATTCTAACATGGTGTTTTCGTCAAATGCAGCTGTACTAGTAGCTGCAGGTGATAATAAGCCCTGAGAATTCGCTACAAATACTATGTTGCTTGTATTTTGTCCTTGAAAAACATAAAGGTCTGTAACGTCTGTAGATTTTGCTGTTACAGCTGGAGCATCAATATGGTCAGCTGCATAAACTAAACCTGCCACAAGTCCACTTGCTAAAACTAATGCAAGTAATAATTTCTTTGATTTCATAATTTGAAAATTTGATGGATAAATAATTTGTTTCAACCATGTACGCAATATTTAGTTGCTTGGTTTTTGAATACTCAAAAAATAATTCATATGGTAAATCAATTAATAACTAGTAATATTTACAACAAATTCAATAAGTGGGGAAAATTGAATGAATGATAGAGAAGTTTAACCTTCAACACCTATCTTCGCAGCCTTATAAAAGCTCTTTTTCGAATGATTAGTAGAAGAAATATTAGGGTTAAAGTAATGCAGTTGTTATACATTATGGAAACCAGCGGCGATCAACAATTGTTTAAAGACCCAGTTGCAGAACTCCAGAAAAAACTAGATAAAACAAGAGAACTATTTGTTTATTTACTTTATTATGTAACAGAAGTTGCTAGATACGCTGAATCTGATGCTAGAAATAGGGCTTCTAAACATTTACCCAATTTCGAAGATTTAAACGTAAATACAAAAATTGCAGGCAATGAGTTGTTGTGGCAAATTTTGGAAAATGATTCGTATAAAAAAGCACTAGAATTAGATAAACCCCAACACACAATTGATACAGATTTAATTAGAAAAATATATCAGCAACTAGCTGAAGCACCTGAATATAAAGCATATATAGTTGAAGAGGGACGAGATAAAAAATCTGATAGAGACATTATCGAATTCATATTCAACACCTTATTGTTACCCAACGAATCTTTCGAAGAGCATTTAGAAGAGCATTTCAACAATTGGGATGATGATGGTGAAATGATGCAACAGTTAATCAATAACTTTTTACAAAAGCCTAATCAAAATATTCAGCAAATGGTTACAGCTGAAAAATGGATTTTTGCTAAATCATTGCTAACCAGTATGATGGATAAGAAGGAATATGCTTTAGAATTAATTAAACCAAAATTAAAAAACTGGGATAGTGAGCGTATTGCTTTGTTAGACATGCTATTAATGCAAATGGGGGTTTGTGAGTTGTTGTATTTTGAAACCATCCCTACTAAAGTAACCATTAACGAGTACATTGATTTGGCTAAAGATTATAGTACACCACAAAGTGGTCAATTTGTAAATGGAATATTAGATAGCATTCATAAAGAATTGACTTCCAGTGGAAAAATTAATAAGGTTGATTTTAAAAAGAAGTTTAATTAATTCATAAAGAGTATGAAATACTTCGTTTTATTAGTGTTATTTGTTGCAACCATTTCTGCTTGCGAAAACAATAAAACCAATAGTAATAATAGAGATTTAAGTGTACTTGCTAAAGCAGCAGCAGATTCTGCTAATTATACTCAAATTCAATGGATTGATAGTATATACAACTTTGGTACAATTGAAGAGGGAGCTAAAATTCAAGTACAATTCAAATATAAAAACATAGGACCTAAACCCCTTATTTTAACTGAAGTAAAAGCTGGTTGTGGATGCACTACACCAGATTATACTAAAGAGCCAATTGCTTCTGGTAAAGAAGGCTGGGTAAATGGTGTTTTTAACAGCCAAAATCAAAGTGGTGAAGTACATAAGTACATTATGGTAAAAACAAACACTAGTAATGGTACCGACCATAAATTGATGTTTACAGGAATTGTAAATAAAAAGTAGATAGCTGGTAAAAAATAAAACCAATATTTTTGAACAATAAATAAGAAACAAACATGCAACAATTAAATGCAATTTTATTAATGGGTGGAAATCCACAACAAGGTGGTGGAATGGTTCAGTTGGTAATGATGGGTGGTATTATTTTGGTGTTTTGGTTATTCATGATTAGACCACAAGCAAAAAAAGCAAAAGAACAAAAGAAGTTTATCGACAACTTACAAAAAGGCGATAAAATTGTAACCATCGCTGGTATTCATGGTACTGTAAATAAAGTGAATGACGACAATACTTTACAATTAGAAGTGAACCCTGGCAGTTATATGAAAATTGAAAGAAGTGCCATCAGTTTAGAGTGGAGTGCTGCAATTAATAAAGTAGCAACTGCAAAATAAAAACTAAAATTAAGTCTATAATAAAAGTTCGAGTGAGATATTCATTCGAACTTTTTAGTTTAAATACAATCGATGCAATTTTTATAGTTTTAGTTTTTTCATCTTTAGTTTTTAGTTTTTAGTCTTTCAATTTTAGTTGTTAATTTTCTATCTTTAGTTTTTTCAATTTTAGTTTTTTCAATTTTAGTTTTTAAAAAAGTATGCTCAAAATAGGTATCACAGGTGGAATAGGTAGTGGCAAAAGCACTGTTACCAATATTTTCAAAGTATTGGGTATCCCTGTTTTTGATGCTGATAGTGAAGCCAGAAATGTAATGGAAAATAATCCTGACGTAAAGCAACAACTAATCGAAGAGTTTGGTGAAGCAGTTTTTATTGAAGGTAAATTGAACAGAAAACATCTTTCATCAATTGTTTTTGTTGATGCATATAAATTAGAAAAACTAAATGCCATTGTGCATCCTGCAGCTATTGAAGCTGGTTTGCAGTGGGCTTCAAAACAATCTGCACCTTATATTATTAAAGAGGCTGCTCTTATGTTTGAAGCAGGTAGTGCTTTTAATTTAGACTTTATAATTGGTGTGTATGCACCACAAGCTTTGCGTTTGCAAAGAGTAATGCATAGAGATAATGTAGGCCGACATGATGTGTTGAACAGAATGAGCAAACAAATAAATGAAGAAGTTAAAATGAAACTTTGCGATTTTGTAATTGTAAACGATGAACAGCAATTGCTAATTCCGCAAGTGTTGAAATTGCATGAATATTTTATCGCCACAGAAGCACAGAAACACTAAACGAATGATAGCCCAAACTCCCAAACCTCCTTACTACGCAGTAATCTTCACTTCATTAAGAACAGAAGTTGAAGAAGGTTATGCAGCAATGGCCCAACAAATGGTTGCAATGGCTCAACAACAACCAGGTTATTTAGGTCATGAAAGTGCAAGAGAAACTGTTGGAATTACCATCAGCTATTGGCAAAGTATAGAAGCTATAAAAAACTGGAAACAAGTATCTGAACATTTAATTGCACAACAATTGGGCAGAGAAAAATGGTACAGCCATTACAAAACCAGAATCTGTTTAGTAGAAAGAGATTATGAGTTTAAGGTGTTGTAGTTTAGTTAGTTTAATAGTTCGTGTAATTCGTATCAATTTGTGTAATAAAAAATCAGTGTAAATCTATCCAATCCTGTCATCTGTGTTCAATAATTCGTGTAATTAGTGTAATTCGATGAATTCGTGTTTATTTTTCAATTCTATAACACCATCTTTTCAATCGCCCTTCAAAATCAAAAGGAGTTGTGGCTCTTGTGATATCTTTTATTGTGGTAGCCTTTATGCTTTCTGTATCTATAATAAACTTGGTGTAATTGGTGCTAAAATAAACAGTTCCACCAGCACTTATAGCATGTAAAACATCATTCAACAATTCAACATGATCCCGTTGAATGTCTAAAAAATCTTTCATTCTTTTACTGTTGCTGAATGTGGGCGGATCAATCACCACCAAATCAAAACTATCAGGCTGTAAGGTTTTTAAATATTGCTTTACATCGGCATGAATAAATTGATAACGCTCTTTATCTTTTAATAAATTAATAGCAAAGTTATCTTCAGCCCATTGCAGGTAAGTTTTACTTAAATCAACTGTAGTAACGCTTGTAGCTTTTGCAGCAGCATAAACTGAAAAAGATCCTGTGTAAGCAAACAAGTTCAACACTCGTTTTCCTGCACATTGATCAAAAACCATTTTACGGGTAATGCGATGGTCTAAAAATAATCCAGTATCTAAATAATCAGTCAGGTTCACCAAGAATTTTAATCCATTTTCAATCACTGTAAAATACTCTTGTTTTGATGCAGTTTTTTCGTATTGGTCGTGCCTGTTGGCCTTTCTTTTTCGTTGCTTGATGAACACATTTTCATCTTTCACATTCAGCAATTTGCAAATGGTTGCCACACAAGTTTCTAACCATGCTTCATGTTCTTCATCAGTCATTCCATGTCTGCGTAAATATTCAGCCAAATAAACTTTGTCTTCATATAACTCAATGCAAAAAGGAAATTCAGGCAAATCATGATCATACACTCTGTAACAAGTAATACCCTGACGTTTAGCCAATTTGCTTTTGTGTTTATACACTTTCAGCAACCTGTTTTCGAACATTTGTAATTTATCTTCCATCGTATTTTGTAAAAATAATTGGTTTAAACTTGTGTAAGAATTTTATGTTACCAACCGAAGAATAAGCATTGAACTTTCGTTGTAAGTTTATCCTGAGCGAAGTCGAAGGGCACCATTCAACTTTCTGTTCAATATTCAGCTTTTTTAGCAATTATGTATAATCAAATTTATTTTTCAAAATCAACTTTTCTTTGTGCTACTCCATTCCTCTAAAACTCTTTGGTAATTAACTTTTAATAACAAAAAATCGTTTACATTTGATATTTACAAAACTCGATTATGGTTGCTACAAATACATCTCTTGCCATTCCTGATTTTAGTTTATCTCCACGAATAGATCAGGTTGGTGTAGAAGAAAGAGCCAAACGTTTTACAGCAAGAAGTATTAAAGCCGAAACCAAGCTAAATGGCTTGAAGTTGGTGCTGAATATGATTGATATTACCACGTTAGAAGGTAAGGATTCAGAAGGGAAAGTAAATCAATTGTGCTATAAAGCCCAGCATTTACATGATGCTTATCCAGGTTTGCCAACAGTGGCTGCTGTTTGCGTATATCCAAGCATGGTGGCTACAGCTAAAAAAGCATTGGGCAATAGTGGTGTAAAAGTGGCATCAGTTTCTACTGCTTTTCCAAGTGGACAAGCTCCAAAATCCGTAAAAATTGCAGATACTAAATTTGCAGTTGCCAATGGTGCTGATGAAATTGATATGGTAATTTCCCGTGGCAAATTTCTTGAAGGTGAATACAACTTTGTTTTCGATGAAATTGCAGCCATTAAAGAAGCATGTGGCTCGGCACGTTTAAAAGTAATTTTAGAAACAGGCGAATTGGTAACTTACGATAAAGTAAGACGAGCCAGTGATATTGCCATGTATGCTGGAGCAGATTTTATTAAAACATCAACGGGTAAAATTTCTCCAGCTGCTACCATGCCTGTAACATTGGTTATGTTAGAAGCCATCAGAGATTTTTATTATAAAACAGGGAAGAAAATTGCTATGAAACCTGCAGGTGGCATTAGCAAATCAAAGTTGGCATTACATTATTTAGTAATGCTCCAAGAAACATTGGGTAAAGATTGGATGAACAATGAATGGTTTCGCTTTGGAGCAAGTAGTTTAGCAAATGATGTATTGATGCAGTTAGAAAAAGAAAGAACTGGGGTTTATCAAAGTGCAAATTATTTTTCAATTGATTAACCACAAAGACACGAAGAACACAAAGTGTCGCAAAGCCTTTGTGTTGCTTAGAGAGCTTAGTGTCTTGGTGGTTCAAAAAATACGCTTAGATAGAGTTCAATAAAGTTATATCGCACAAGTGTGCGACGCAACAACAGCTCAATTGAAATACAAAAGTTAGTAAAATAAATATTTCTTCACCCCTCTAGGGGATGGGGGCAAAAAAAAGGCTATGGCTAAAGCAGCAAAAAAGAATAATACTGTGAAACTCGATTTTAATATCGAGTATGCACCAGCACCTGAAAGTAAAGCAAGTGCAAAAATTAATCCTCGTTACGAGTTATTCATCAATGGCAAATTTGAAAAGCCATTGAGCAAAAAATACTTCGACACAATCAACCCTGCTAATGAAGAAAAGTTGAGTGAAGTAGCTGATGCCAATGCAGCTGATGTTGACAAAGCTGTGAAAGCTGCACGTACTGCTTATGATAAAACATGGAGCAAAATGCCTGCAAAGGAACGTGCAAAATATATTTACCGAATTGCCCGAATGATTCAGGAACGTGCAAGGGAATTTGCAGTGATTGAAACATTAGATGGTGGCAAACCTATTCGTGAAAGTAGAGATGTTGACGTACCTCTTGTTGCAAATCATTTTTTCTATTATGCAGGTTGGGCAGATAAATTGGAATATGCTTTCCCAAATAAAAAGATTCAATCCTTGGGTGTTGCAGGACAAATTATTCCTTGGAATTTTCCTTTGTTAATGGCTGCATGGAAAATTGCTCCAGCCTTAGCAACAGGCAATACAGTGGTGTTAAAACCTGCAGAAACCACGCCAATAACGGCTTTGAAGTTGGCCGAAATTATTCAGGAATCTGATTTGCCTCCAGGTGTGGTTAATATTATAACGGGTGCAGGTGCAACAGGTGCAGCAATTGTAAATCATCCAGACATTAATAAAATTGCTTTCACAGGTTCTACCGATGTTGGTAAAATTATTCAACGTGCAGTTGCTGGAACCAATAAAAAAGTAACCTTAGAATTAGGTGGTAAAGCTGCCAATATTATTTTCGATGATGCTCCATTAGACCAAGCTGTTGAAGGCATTATCAATGGCATATTTTTCAATCAAGGCCATGTTTGTTGTGCAGGTTCAAGATTGTTTGTACAAGAAAGTGTGTACGATGTTGTGTTACAAAAATTAAAAGACCGTTTATCAACTTTAATTGTTGGTGATCCAATGGATAAGAATACAGATATTGGTGCTATCAACAGCAAACAACAAATGGATAACATCCACAAGTATTTAAAAATAGGAGAGAAGGAAGGTTTAGAAATGTATCAACATGCTTGTGCATTGCCTAAGAAAGGTTTCTTTATTCGTCCAACTTTATTTACCAATGTGGCACAATCTAGTCGTTTAGCTCAGGAAGAAATTTTTGGTCCGGTGTTAACCATTCAAACTTTTAGAACCGATGATGAAGTAATAGAAAAAGCCAACAACACACCGTTTGGTTTAAGTGCAGGTGTATGGACAGATAAGGGCTCTAAAATTTTCAACTTAACTACCAAATTAAGAGCAGGTGTAATTTGGGCAAACACGTACAACAAGTTCGATCCAACTTCACCATTTGGTGGTTATAAAGAAAGTGGTTTTGGTCGTGAAGGAGGCTTGCATGGTTTAGGTGCATATTTGAAGTAGTAACCCCTATCCCCTAAAAGGGAATAAGGAGAAGATATTTGTGTGACGAGCATTAGAATAAAAATGAAACTTTCGTTGCGTCGCACACTTCAACAATTAGTTCTTTATTCAACAAAAATTCGTGTTCATTCGAGCATTAGTGGCAATAAAAATAATTTTATGGCAACAACAATTTCAAAAAGATTGGAAGTATTAAAAACATATAAAATATACATTGGTGGTCAGTTTCCCAGAACGGAAAGTGGCAGGTATTACACACCAAAAAACAAAGCAAGTCAACCATTAGCTAATGTTTGCTTAAGCAGCAGAAAAGATTTTCGTGAAGCCGTTGTAGCTGCTCGTGGAGCTTTTGGTGGTTGGAGTGCAAAAGCTGCTTTTAATCGTGGACAAATATTATATCGCATTGCCGAAATGTTAGAAGGCAGAAGAGCCCAGTTTATTGATGAGTTAATGAAGCAAGATTCAACTGCTGCTCAAGCTGAAGCAGAAGTGAATTTATCTATCGACAGATTAATCTATTATGCTGGCTGGTGTGACAAGTTTCAGCAGGTTTTTGGAAGTGTAAATCCAGTTGCTTCATCTCACTTTAATTTTTCAACGCCAGAACCAACAGGTGTTGTTAGTATCATTGCTCCACAAGCTACTTCATTATTAGGCATGGTTTCTGTAATAGCACCTGTGATTGCAGGTGGAAATACTTGTATTGTATTGGCAAGCGAAACAAAACCATTGTGTGCTGTAACATTTGCTGAAGTAATTAATTCGAGTGATGTGCCTGGAGGCGTTATAAATATTTTAACAGGCAAGCCAAGTGAATTGGCAAAATATTTTGCAGATCATATGGATGTAAATACCATGATTTATTGTGAAAGTGATGTAGAAACACATAAACTTATTCAAGAGAAAGCATCCTTGAATGTTAAACGTGCAATTTTTTATGATACTGTAAAATGGAATAGTGATGAAGCTGAAACACCTTATTTTATTATGGATACACAAGAAATAAAAACAACTTGGCATCCAATAGAAAATATCGGTGGTGCTAAAGCGGGTTATTAAACCCAATTACTTAATGGGTAAACTGAAAAGTATGAGTAAATTGATTGTTATTTTTTTGATTGGCTTTTTTTCATTTGTTGCTAAGGCAAATGATACCATAATTGTTCGAAAGGATGCTCGATTGGATATATTAACAGCCAAACAAATTTTAATTAATAAACGTAGCACTATGCTAACCAGTTCTGGTCAGTATAAAGGCTATCGTATTCAAGTGGTAAGTACAACCAACAGGGAACAAGCATTTAAAATAAAATCTGATTTATTAACGAGATTTCCAGAAGAGAAAACTTATGTGATGTTTCAATCCCCTTCTTTTAAAGTGAGAATTGGTAACTTTTTAAAAAAGGAAGAAGCAGAAAAAATGCGTAAGCCTTTGAATAAATTATTTCCACAAGGGGTATTTATTGTGGAAGATGCTATTGAATATACACCACCACCTGACGAGGATTTGCCACAATAACTTTTTTTATGTTGCAAGAAAAAATTAAGCAATTAGCCACCACTTATAAAGACGAATTTATTGCTATTCGTCATCATTTACATGCTAATCCTGAGTTAAGTTATCAAGAGTTCGAAACAAGCAAGTTTGTTCAACAAAAACTAACTGAATTTGGGATTGATTTTTCAATAATGGCAACAACTGGTGTAGTTGGAGTTATAAAAGGCAAGATCCCTGACGTAAGAGTAGTTGCACTTCGTGCAGATATGGATGCATTACCCATTCATGAAGAAAATGAAGTTGAATACAAATCAACCAAAGATGGTGTAATGCATGCTTGCGGTCATGATGTACATACAACCTGCTTATTGGGTGCTGCTAAAATTTTGAACGAAACCAAAGAAGATTGGGAAGGAACTGTAAAACTAATTTTTCAACCTGGAGAAGAAAGAAATCCTGGTGGTGCAAGTTTTATGATACGTGATGGTGCTTTAGAAAATCCAAGACCACAAGGTATTATTGGCATGCATGTTCATCCTGGATTAGACTTAGGTAAACTCAGCTTTAGAAAAGGTAGAGTAATGGCAAGTGCGGATGAAATTTATATCACAATTAAAAGTAAAGGTGGTCATGCTGCTGCTCCTCATTTAACGGCTGATACTGTTTTAATTGCATCGCATTTAATTGTTTCCTTGCAGCAAATTATTTCAAGAAATAACAATCCAACTTCACCTTCTGTATTGTCAATTTGTTCAATTCAAGGTGGACATACCACTAACGTTATCCCTAGTGAAGTAAAATTGATGGGTACTTTCAGAGCAATGGATGAAACTTGGCGTTATAAAGCCCATGAACTCATCACCAAGCAATCAAAAGCCATTGTTGAAGGAATGGGAGCCGAATTAGATTTACATATTGATATTGGTTACCCAACTGTAGATAATGACCCTGTTTTTACTACTGAAGCATGGAAACAAGCCGATACTTTTTTTGGAAAAGAAAATGTACTGGAAACTGAAATGCGAATGGGTGCAGAGGATTTTGGCTATTATACACAAGTAATTCCTGGTTGCTTTTTTAGGCTAGGTGTACGAAATGAAGCAAAAGGAATTGTGCATAACGTACACACACCAAAATTTGATGTTGATGAACAAGCTATTGAATATGGAATTGGCACAATGGCATGGTTGGGAGCAACTGTACAATTTTAGTTAGATAAATGATTCATACTGCTCATTTCTGCAAACGAAATGAGCTTTTTTATGTTGATTATTCCCATTTAGAAGTCTCTAAAAACCAGTTTTATTCGGTAAAAAATCAAATAAAAATTTCATCTAGAATTAGATCGTTTTAATAGTCACATTTTAGCCCTAAAATGTGGATAAAACAACGCAATTAACCCTTGTTTTATAAGGTTTTTCAGCCTTTAAAAAGTATCTTCGCCATCCACAAAATAATACAGAAAAATCTGCATAAAAAGTAATGGAAGAGAACAACAATTTACTACCCGAACAAACCAGTGATAACGACCGTGTAATTCAGGTAAATATCGAGGAACAAATGAAAACTGCTTATATCGATTATTCGATGAGCGTTATTGTTGGCAGAGCGTTACCTGATGTAAGAGATGGATTTAAACCAGTACACCGTCGTGTATTATATGCTATGAATGAGTTAGGCAATAACTCAAATAAAGCCTATAAAAAAAGTGCAAGAATTGTAGGTGAAGTAATGGGTAAATATCACCCTCATGGTGATAGTGCTATTTACGATACTTTGGTTCGTATGGCTCAAGAATTTACCATGCGTCATACCATGGTTGATGGACAAGGTAACTTTGGCACACAAGATGGAGATCCTCCTGCAGCAATGCGTTATACCGAGGTTCGTTTACAAAAGTTTGCTGAAGCAATGTTGGAAGACATTGAAAAAGACACAGTCGATTTTCAATCCAATTTCGATGATAGTTTAACTGAGCCTTCAGTTTTACCTACTCGTATTCCTCAATTATTGGTTAATGGAAGTAGTGGTATTGCAGTTGGTATGGCTACCAATATGATGCCTCACAATTTAAGTGAAGTAATTGATGGCTGTATTGCTTACATAGAAAATAAATCCATCTCTGCAGAAGATATTTTGCAGTTTGTAAAAGCTCCTGATTTTCCTACAGGTGGTGTTATTTTTGGAATGGAAGGTGTTCGTCAAGGTATGTTAACTGGTCGAGGTAGAGTGGTTGTTCGTGGGAAATGTACTATTGATACAAAGCCTAGTGGCAGAGAACAAATTATTATTACTGAAGTTCCTTATCAAGTAAGTTTAGATGGATTGACTGATAAAATTGGTCAACTAGTAAATGATAAAACCATTGAAGGCGTAGCCCATGTAAACAATGAAAGTAACAAACGTGAAGGAACAAGAATTGTGGTTGATTTAAAACGTGATGGTGTTGCCAACGTTATTATTAATCAACTATATAAATATACAGAACTGCAAACTAGTTTTGGTATCAACAATGTTGCTATCAGCAAAGGTCGTCCAAGAATATTTAATGTACTTGATTTAATTACTGAGTTCATTGAATTTAGAATGGAAGTGGTGATTCGTCGTGCAAAATTCGAATTAAAGAAAGCAGAAGAAAGAGCTCATTTATTAGAGGGTTACTTAAAAGTAATTAACGATAAAGATCATTTAGATGAAGCTATATCTATCATTCGTGCAAGTGCAACGCCTGATCAAGCAAAGAAAAGTTTAATTGAAAAAAGTATAGCCGATAATTGGCATTTACCTGACACCTTATTTACACCAGAAGCTAAAGAACATTATGTTCAAGCAGTTGGTTTATCTGAAAAACAGGCTCAGGCAATAATGGAATTACGTTTACAACGCTTAACAGGCATGGAACGTGAGAAAATTATTGAAGAATTTGATGGCTTAATGAAAACCATTACGCATTTAAAAGCTTTATTAGCCAGTGAAGATTTACGTTACGAATTAATCAAAAAAGAATTACTGGAAGTAAAAGAAAAATTTGGCGAACCTCGTAAAAGTGAAATTCAATATTTAGCCGATGAGGTAAATATGTTAGACTTCATTAAAGAAGAAGATGTAGTAATTACCATTTCTCATTTGGGTTATATTAAACGTACCACTGCTGCTGATTATAGACAACAAAAACGTGGTGGACGTGGGGCTGTTGGCAGCAAAACCAGGGAAGAAGATTATGTAGAACATTTATTTGTTGCTAGTACACACACTACCATGTTATTCTTTACAGAAAAAGGAAGATGTTATTGGTTGAAAGTGTATGAAATTCCTGAAGGGGAAAAACAAGGTAAAGGACGTGCAATTCAAAACTTAATGCAATTGCCACAAGACGATAAAGTAAAAGCGATTATCGATGTTAAAGATTTAGATAAAAAAGAAACTTTAGAAGGTCGTTATATTGTATTATGTACCAAGAGAGGAATTATCAAGAAAACCGACTTAGAAGATTTTTCTCGTCCACGTGCAAATGGTGTTAATGCCATCACTATTAATGAAGGTGATGAGTTGTTAGAAGCAAAACTTACCGACGGCAACAGTGAAATTATGATGGCTGTTAAAAGTGGTAGAGCCATTCGTTTCCCAGAAGAAAAAGTTAGAGCCACAGGCCGTGGAGCCATTGGTGTTGCAGGTATTGAAGTTGATGATGAAACCGATGAAGTTGTTGGTATGATTTGTGTAAGTAGAGATGACAAGTCTAAGACAGTATTGGTTGTTAGTGAAAAGGGTTTTGGTAAACGTACTCCATTGGTAGATGAGGATGGAGAAGATGTATATCGTATTACCAACAGAGGAGGCAAGGGCGTTAAGACCATTAATGTTACTGAAAAAACAGGCCGATTGGTTGGCATCATGGATGTTAGTGAAAAGGAAGATTTAATTATTACTTGTCAATCTGGTATTACTTTACGTACACCAATAGCAAGTATTAAAACAGCAGGACGAAATACACAAGGTGTCACTTTAATTCGTGTTGATGCGGATGATGCAATTGCAGCCATTTCTAAAATTGAAGAACAAGAAGAAGAAGTTGTTGTAATAGAAGAAACGGACGTAATCGACGCTTCAGAAACAATTACAAACGAAACAGATTCAACAAATTCAGAAGAACAAAACCCCAATACAAGTTCTACTGAGGAACCAACAGATAATAACGAAAACAATAATTAAAATTTCATTTATGAAGAAGTTTTTAATGCTTGCCTTATCTTTTGTTGTATTTATTACAACTTATGCACAGGATAAGCAATTTCAGCCAGTAAGTAATTTATTTATTCTTGGACAAGTAGAGAAAGCCAAACCAGAAATAGATAAAATAATGAATGATCCAAAAGCACAAGCAAAAGCCGAAGGTTGGTTGTGGAAAGCCAGAGTATATGCTGAGTTATTTTATGCAGAAGATTTAAGGGCAAAATATCCAGGTTCTGGAGAAATTGCTTTTGAAGCTTTTAAAAAGTATGAAAATATAGATCCAACTTACAAATTGGTATCTGATGCTAGTGTTGGCTGGAGACCAATGGATTTAATTTATGTTGCTAGTTTTAACGTTGGCAGAAAATTTTTTGATGCAAAGCAATGGGACTCTTCATACAATACATTTGTAGCAGCCGCCCATATGGGTGAAATAATCGTAAAAAAAGACTTACGTAAAACAGGTGCTAAAATTGATACCATTTCAGTTTTGTACACTGCTTATGCAGCTCAAAATGCAAAGAAAGAAGATGAAGCTTCTAAATACTATGAAAAGTTTGCCGATTTAAAAATTGGTGGCGATGATTATAAAGATGCTTACACGTACATCTTAATTAATGCGTCTAACAAAAAAAATGAAGAAAAATTTTATAAGTATTTGGCAATTGCAAAAGAATTATACCCAAAAGGAGATTGGGACGATTTTGAATTTGACTTTATCAATAAAAATTTAACCTTAGCACAAAAGTTAGAGAAATATGATAAAGATGATGCTGCAGGAACTTTAAATGCAAGAAAATATTTGTTGTTTGGACAAACTTTTTCTGAAATTGGCAGAGAAGAAAAACATGGTTTAGATAGTGCCACCAAATCTAAATATGAACATAAAGCTATCGACGCTTTCATTAAAGCCTACAATAAAGACAACACTTTGGCATTGGCTGCATTTAATGCTGGTGTAATTTACTACAACGAATTTGGTGTGTACGAAGAGCGTTATAACAACAATCGTAGAGCTTTGCAAGAATTAAATACCAATAAACCAATAGAGAAAGATCCAAAGAAAAAGCCAGCAGTTGAAGCCAAATTCAAAGAGCAAACTGATGCTGTAAAAAAAGCAAATGCCGATTTAGAAAAACCATTAATAGAAACTGTTGACAATGCCATTAACTGGTTAGAAAAATCGTATGTAATTTTTAAAGTTGGTGATACCAAAGACAGAACCATTAAAACATGTTTAAACAATGCTGTTAAATGGTTAGCCAATTGTTATCAGTACAAAAGAGAAAAAGTAAAAGGTAAAGATGTAAAAGCTTACGATGCTTACGATGCTAAGTACAAAGAGTTTGATGCTTTGTATGGTAAGTTTTAAGTGATGAGTCCTATAAGAGTAAAAGAGAGCATCCTTTTAAAAGGCTGCTCTCTTTTTTGCTACTAATGATGTTTATACAGTTGTACTAATAAACCTAACTAAACTACGCTTGGCAATTGGTAGTAAAGTTTCTTCTATCGGAAAACTATAATCAGTTTCAACAGCATATACAGCAGGGTTAGGCAATTCGGTTCTATTTTTAATTAATTCTGTTTTAATATTATTGTAGCTATTCACAAAGTTGCGTTGCCATACATCTATAAATTCAGTTTTCATGGTTCTATATTTTTCATCATGCTTTTCAAATAAACTGATTTTATATTGATATACCCAAGTATTATTTGCCTTGCCTTCACATAAAAAGAAGTAGCCTTCGTTATGGTCTAATGGAACCAAACCCACGGGTAAAATGGTTAACTTATTTTCTACAAATTCGTAAATTTCAGTACCACTAGTTATGGTACGTTTCATTTTATCGGCACTATAATTTATAATGTCTTCCAACTCCTTCATCAGTTCATCGTCTTCAATCATGGCTTCATACAACAACTGTAATTTTTCCATTTGTATGCCTGTGAATTTTTTAGGAAACTGTTCTTGTAAAAACTTTTTGTTTTCTCTAAAAGCCACAACATTGTTGTAATGAAAGATAACATCGGCCAATTGTGGATACAATTTATTCTCAGTAAAATGCTTGCCAATCTCTTGCAAATAAGCCAATAGCGTATATTTCTTTAATTCAAAATCTATGTATCCATCTGCAAACCAAGTGTGGGATAATGTTTTCATAATACCTACTTTTTGTAATATCAATTTACAAAAAAAGATAAATGAACAAATTTCTGTTTACCCACATCCTGTTAAAAAAGTAATAATTTGGGGGCACCAACATTTGAATAAAGCCAAACTCAAGTTCTGTCGCACAGGCGATAGGTATCGGCTTCAACTTCAATAATACTATTCAGAAATAAAAAAAGGTCATCAATGAATGACAAACCTTTTTTAAAAAGATAATAACTTGAAGAAATTAAAAACCTTTTCTTCTCACTTTCAAAATTTCTCCTTTACTTAATTTATCAATAATTTGCTTTTTAGTAATGGGAGAATCTAGTGGTAAAAAGCTTTCTGCTTTGTTCATTTCTGATTTTGTTAAGCCAGTTTCCTTTGTACTTTCATACTCGTTTATCGAAAAATAAACTGTATCACCCGAAATACTTTTTACTTTAAACAAAGTATAGCTGCCAGAGCTTAATTTAATTTCATAAATATCTTCTGCTTTTGGATTTGCAGCATATTCAGCAGTTTTCTTATTATCTTCTTGAATACTCATTACAACCGAAATAACCAACCAAGCAAAAAGAGCTGCTCCAATCCAATAGTAAATAGGTGGTTTAACTTGCTTTTTTAAATCTAATGCAATTTCTCTAACATGAGCAGGCATTTCTTTAGCTGTTTGAACCTGCTTACAACTATTACAAACGGCTAAAATTTCTTTTGGCAAAGGAAAAAATGGAACCCAAAAAACATGTGCATATTTTGTATAAACTTGAACATCTACAGAACCAGATTTACCACAATTTGAACACTTTTCAGTAAATAAAGATTCAGTTCGTTTTAAATTCCACTTGCTGCGACCGTATATTAGCATATCATTCTTTTGAATATTAAGAAGTATATCTTACCACTCTTTATTAATATCCCACTTCTCAAATTCTTTGGCAACAGCAGTTAAAAAACTTGCACCAATACTGCCGTCAACTATTCTATGATCGTAACTTAAACTCAAGTACATCATGTGACGAATGCCAATGGTATCACCTTCTGGAGTTTCTACAACAACAGGACGTTTCTTAATTGCACCAACTGCTAAAATAGCCACCTGAGGTTGGTTAATAATGGGTGTTCCCATTAAACTTCCAAACGTGCCCACATTTGTTATGGTAAATGTTCCACCAGCAGTATCATCGGGTTTTAATTTGTTGTTTCTTGCGGCATCGGCTAAGTTGTTTACTGTTTTGCTTAAGCCCACTAAATTCAACATATCTGCACCTTTAATAACAGGCACAATTAAATTGCCACTTGGTAGGGCAGTAGCCATACCAATATTAAAATCTTTCTTTACAATAATTTTATCGCCATCTAAACTGGCGTTAATAAACGGAAAACGCTTCATTACTTTTGTTACACACTCAATAAACATTGGGGTAAAAGTAATTTTGCTATTGTTTTCTTTTTCAAATTGCTTTTTCACACGTTCTCTCCACAAAACCATATTTGTAACATCGGCTTCAGCAAAACTGGTAACATGCGGGCTAATGTGTTTGCTATCCACCATGTGTTTAGCAATCATTTTACGCATTCTATCCATTTCAATAATCTCAACATTGCCACTATAACTAGCTGTAGCTGGGGTAGGTGTTTCTTGTTTTACTTCTGCAACAATTGGGTGCTGTGTAATTTGTGGCTGAGGTTGAGCAACAGGCTGCTGAACAACTTGTACATTAACGATTGGTTGAGCCACAGCAGTATCAACTTTTCCAGCTCTTTTATCAGCTACATATTGTATAACATCTCTTTTGCTCACTCTGCCATCGGCACCAGTACCAGGGATATTTTCCAATTCACTCAAACTAATGCCTTCACTATTGGCAATATTTAACACCAAAGGAGAATAGAATTTATTGTTACCAGCAACTTTAGCAGTTACACCAGTTGGTACATAAGGTACTTCTTGTGTAGCAGGTATTGGAGTAGCAATAGGTTCTACAGGTGCAACAGTAACTGGAGTAGGAGCTACTTCTATAACAGGTGTTGGTGGTGGAGCAGGTGCTGCAACAGCAACTTCTCCTACTTCGGTTTGTAAACGTGCAATCACAGTACCAATTGGCACTACATCATTTACATTAAATAAAATTTCAGTAATTATTCCAGCATGCGAACTCGGAACTTCGCTATCTACTTTATCTGTTGCAATTTCTAATACAGTTTCATCTTGCTTCACAGCATCGCCTACCTTCTTTGCCCATTTTAAAATGGTTGCTTCTGTAATACTTTCGCCAAGCTTTGGCAATACCAAATCAACAATAGCCATACTTATTTTTTTTATGTAACCAACTGTCTATCTCTAATCAGCACTTGTTGCGTCGCACAGCCAATAGCTATCGGCTTGTACTAAATATCTTTAATCAGCTGGTTAACGGCTGCAAAATAATGAAGTATCGTTTAATGTACGCAAGCAATTCTAAAACCTGTAACAAGCTTTTTCTATAACACAAGCTACAGTAGGTTTTATTGGTAAAAGTAATTTTTTAACAGCGAAAGTTATTAGTGGGTTATCCACAAAAAAGCCAGTTTTATTTCATTTTTTTTCATTAAAAAATACAATGGAATGGCCAATCTTTTAGCCCAGGCAATTTCGGTATGTGGCTCACCAATAAACTCTTGGGTTATCCAGTTTTTATTTTGTTGGTATCCTTTCTTTTGCATAACAGCATCAATTTTTAGTTGATGTGGTTTATACAAACTATCTAATGTTATAGTGCCATAATCAAAATAAATTTTGTGTGTATTAGGCTTTGGTATTTTTTTATTGGCGTATTGTATAAATGCAGCAGGAATGGCTCCACTTTTTTCTTTAATGCTGCCCACCCAATGTGTACTTAAACAAGCTGCTCCACCAAAAACTGTTGGGTATTCACTGATTGCATACCAAGAAATTAAACCACCCATGCTACTGCCTGCAATAAAAGTGTGGGCTGCGTCTTTATAAGTAGTAAAGCTGCTATCAATAAAAGGCTTTAATTCTTTTACTAAAAATTGTAAATAGTTATTGGCTTGTGGTTCACCTTGTAACTCATTTTTAACCAATGTATCTTTTATTGCGTTGGGCAAATAACCAATTGGTTCTTCAGGAAAATAATCAGCATGACGAGAAGCTCCAGTATTCCAAACACCTACAACTATCGTTGGTATAATTTGATTGGATGCAATTAATTTACTCATTACTTCATCTACTTGCCACTCTTGTTTATTCCAGGTAATGCTGCTATCATAAAGCATTTGTCCATCATGCATATACAATACAGCATATTTTGTTAAAGGATTATAATTTTCAGGTAACCAAACATCAACATTTCTACTTTGAATAAATGCAGATTTTAAATTGCTGAATCTTTGAACACTGCCGCTGCTAACTTTTGGCAATTGAGCATTTAAAGCTATTGTTTGCAATACCAGTAATAGAATTAGAGCATATTTCATAACAAATTAATTGGTTTCAATAATTAATTTACGCAGCATATTCAATGCATTTACAGCAGTTAATTGAATATTTCTACTTCTATCAAATCTAAAGTTAAACTGTTGGGTAACTACTTTTTCTTTATTGGCAACTGCAACCCAAACCAAGCCTACAGGTTTTGTATCAGTTGCACCACCTGGGCCCATGATGCCACTTACTGCAACTGAATAATCAGTTTTCATGGTAGTAATAATATTAGCAGCCATTAACTCAACTGTTTCTTTGCTAATTGCTCCAACGGTATTTAAAACGCTTGTTGCAACACCCAGCATTTCAGTTTTAATTCTATTGTCGTAACAAACAATACAGCCCGTAAAAATGCTACTTGCACCTGGGTGAGCAGTTATTAAACTGGCAATATAACCACCTGTGCAACTTTCGGCCGACGCAAGTGTTTTGTTGTGTTTTTTCAACAAATTCGATACCACTACTTCCATTGGAATATCTTCAGCAACTACTAGATATTCATTTACCAATTGTTGTAATGTGGTAAACTCTTTTTCTAAATGTTCAACCAAAACATTTTTATCAAAGCCACTGGCTGTAAGCCTTAGCCGAACCATTCCATAATTGGGTAAGTAAGCCAATTTAATATTGGTGGGTAATAGAGCTTCCCAATCTTTAATAAGTTCAGCCAAAAAACTTTCACCAATACCTGCTGTTAAAAGCGTTCTATGTTCAATATGACCTGTAGTAAATTTTGTAGGAATTAATGGAATCACATGATTGGTCATTATCCATTTCATTTCGTGTGGCACACCTGGCATGGAAATAAAAATTTTACCAGCTCGTTCAAACATCATTCCTGGAGCTGTGCCTTTTTCGTTCAATAATACGGTACAAACATCTGGTACTTCAGCTTGTTTTGTATTACGCTCAATCATGGGGCGTTTCAAGATATGCTCAAAAATATGGGTAACATGTTGCAAGGTGGGTTCATGCACAATCATGTTACCATTAAAATATTTACACAATAATGGTTTGGTAATATCATCAGCTGTTGGGCCTAGTCCACCAGTTATTAAAATAATATCAGCTTGTTTACTTACTTCGTCTAACGAGTTCCAAATATCATCCCAATTATCGCCAACTGCCAAACGATGCTTTACAGGCACACCAATTTTATTGAGTTCTTGTGCAATAAATGCACTGTTGGTATCGATTACCTGGCCAATTAATAATTCATCGCCAATAGTTATAATAGATGCAAAAAGTTGACTCATGTTTTTTACTTGAAATTGTTTACAAATAAACGTAGTAAATAGTAAATGGTTGTATGTTTTATATTGAATACAGTAAAGAGCATTGAAGTGTATGATACTTCGACTTTGCAAAATACAAACTCCATAAGAGTTGATAGGTTTACAAAAGTTGGCAAATAAAAATCCCTCAACAATTGTTGAGGGATTTTTTATATCCGTGTACATCAGTTTAATCTGTATATATCCGTTCAATTCGTGTTCCAATCTACTTCGTTTCAGCCATATCCGGAATCACTTCACTTTTATAAGCACCAGCATCCAATTTTTCTTTGGTTTCACTAAATGCTTTTAAGGTAATATCAATATCTTCAAAAGTGTGTGCAGCACTAGGAATTAAACGATAAATGATATTTCCTTTTGGTATTACAGGGTACACCACAATGCTTGCAAATACACCATAGTTTTCCCTTAAGTCCATTACCATTTGTGTAGCTTCTTCAACACCACCTTTCATGTAAACAGGTGTTACAGGAGTATCAGTTGCACCAATATCAAAACCACGTTCTTTTAAACCAGCTTGCAAACGCATTGCATTGCTCCACAATTTTTCTTTCAATTCAGGCATGGTACGCAACATATCCAAACGCTTTAAGTTGCCCATTACAATTGGCATAGGCAAACTCTTAGCAAATATCTGAGAACGAATATTGTAGCGTATATAATCAATAATAATTCTTGGTCCAGCTAAAAATGCACCAATGCTAGCCATACTTTTTGCAAATGTGCTAAAATATAAATCAATACCATCTTGGCAACCCTGTGCTTCACCAGCACCAGCACCTGTTGCACCCAATGTACCAAAACCATGAGCATCATCTACCAACAAACGGAAATCGTATTTACTCTTCAAGTCAACAATTTCTTTCAATCTGCCTTGGTCACCAGCCATTCCAAAAACCCCTTCAGTAATCACCAAAATACCACCTGTTTTTTGCTTTTCAATTAAAGCAGTAGCACGTTCCATTTGTTTTTCAAAATCTTCCAAATCGTTATGCTTAAAAACATATCTATGACCAGTGTGTAAACGCAAACCATCTATAATACAAGCATGGCTTTCAGCATCATACACAATTACATCATGTCTTCCACAAATGGCATCAATAGTACTCATGATACCCTGATAACCAAAGTTTAATAAAATAGCATCTTCTTTACTTTCAAATGCAGCCAATTCAGCTTCCAAACGTTCATGGTGAATACTGTTTCCACTCATCATTCTGGCACCCATTGGGTAAGCCAAACCCCATTCTTCTGCAGCATCAGCATCAATTTTTCTAATATCAGGATGGTTTGCTAAGCCCAGGTAGTTATTCAAACTCCACACAATCACATCTTTACCTCTAAATTTCATTCTGCTGTTAATAGGACCTTCCAATTTAGGAAAAGCAAAATAGCCATGGGCTCTTTCTCTGTGCTGACCTAATGGACCATAATTTTTAACCAGTCTTTCAAAAATGTCTGCCATAATTGTAGTTTATAAGTTTACAGGTATAAAAGAGAATGCGTAAATCAAATTCGCAATTTATTTTTTTTTGAAACCAACTGCAAAACACAAGTCAACTTTACAGGAGTCGCACCCTTCAACGCTTAGTACGCTACTCAACTTTTCTTACCCAAATTAAAGTTTGCAAAAATAACCATTTGATAACTATCACCCAACGCTAATATTCACCTGTGGAAAATGTACATTTGCTACTCAATTAATCAACAAATGAAAAAATTGCTTGTTAGCTTTTTATTCCTGCTTTCACTTAGTGTAAATGCTCAAACCAAATCAACCAAAAAAGTTGAGCCAATTACCAAACCCAAATTAGTAGTAGGTATTGTAATCGACCAAATGCGATGGGATTATCTATATCGTTTCAACGATTTATTCAAGCCAAATGGGGGTTTTAAACGATTAATGGATCAAGGTTTTAACTGCAACAATACATTTATACCTTATACACCAACTGTTACAGCATGTGGACATACCTGTGTGTACACGGGTAGTGTACCAGGTATTCATGGCATTACTGGCAATAACTGGTGGGATAAAAAACTCAACCGTACCGTGTATTGCAGCGAAGACAAATCTGTACAAGGCGTAGGAGGGAAGGATGAAGTAATTGGACAAATGAGCCCAAAGAACATGCTTACCACCACCATTACCGATGAATTGAGATTGGCTAGCAATTTTAAAAGCAAAGTAATTGGTATTGCAGTTAAAGATAGAGGTGCAATTTTACCAGCTGGTCACAGTGCCAATGCTGCTTACTGGTACGATGGTAAAAGTGGCAATTTTATTACCAGCACTTATTACATGAATACATTACCAGCATGGGTAAACAAGTTCAACAGTCGTAAATTGGTAGATAGTTTCTACAAACTAAATTGGAATACCGTATTGCCCAATGAAACCTATTTAAAATACGCAACAGATGATATAAAAGACTATGAATCAAAACCTTTTGGTAAAGACCAATATGGTTTTTCCTATGATTTAACAAAGTTTGCAGGCAGCGATTATACCAAAGTTTCTTCCACACCTTATGGCAATACCTTAACCACTGAAATGGCTAAAGCTGCATTAATAGCTGAACAAATGGGTAAAGGAACAGCCACCGATTTTTTGGCTGTAAGCTATTCCAGTCCTGATTATATTGGTCATGCTTTTGGTCCAAACAGTTGGGAAATGGTAGATGATTATGTTCGTTTAGATGCCGAATTGGGCAACCTATTCGACTTTTTAGACCAGCAAATAGGTAAAGGAGCTTATACTGTTTTTTTAACTGCCGACCATGCCGTAGCCCATGTACCAGGTTTTATGAAAGAACACAAACTACCCGGCGGAACCATTGATGATGAAGCTGGTATGAAGGATGTAAATAAAAAACTAAAAGAAGTATTTGGTGCCGATAGTTTAATACTGGCCAACCACAACTACTTATTAACCTTAAATCATGCTTCAATTAAAAGGAATAGCATTGATAAAGAAAAACTCACCAGTTGGATTATTGATTATTTTGAAAAAATAGAAGGCGTTTCCCGTGCCTTTGAAATAGAAGAGCTAATGGAAATTCCACTGAACAAAACATTGAGGGAAATGATCGCCAATGGATATTATCCTTCCCGTTGTGGCGATATTCAACTCATTTTTAAACCCGGCTATATCGATGGTAAAAATACCGGCACCACCCACGGTTTATGGAATCCTTACGACAGTCATATTCCGTTATTGTTTTATGGTTGGGGCATTAAAAAAGGCAGTACACATCGTGAAACTTACATGACCGATATTTCAGCCACCATTGCTGCTTTACTTAAGATTCAAATGCCCAATGGTTGTGTAGGTAAGGTGATAGAGGAAGTGTTGAGTTATTAAGACGGTTGCTGGTTACAGGTTACCAGTTATTCAGTAGTCCAGTAATATTCAACAAGAAAAGAAAAAAGCTTAGCAAAAAGCCGATTGATTTTACTCAATCGGCTTTCTTTTTTATTAATTACATTGTCATACTGAGCTTGTCGAGGTATGCTAACTAAACTCATCCTTCGTAAACGGTTTCGACAAGCTCAACCTGACATTCGTAGTCAACCCCTTCAACCCTCCACCTTCTCCAATTCCTAATACCCTTCTACCCACCCCAATCGTAATTGCAGTAACCTTTATCTGCATACTACCCCTCCAAGGAGGGGAAGAGTCATACGTTAACTTTCTCAATCTCTTCCTCCCAATTCCAAATTCCTTTCTTCCCCTTTACCTTCCACCTTAAACCTTCTACCTTTTCCATCAACCTTCCACCTTCTACCTTTCCCTTCCACCTTTCCCTTCCTCCTTACAATCCTGCCACCATGTTGCAATAATATTCCTTGTATTTATTGAAAGGCTTTTAAAGTCTCAACGTGAATATTAGAAATCAACAAACATGAAAGCAATTAAAACTGTTGCAGCTGTATTATTATTTACAGCATTGTCAACTTCAGTAATGGCACAAACCCAGCCAAAGAAAGAAAAGATGAAAGACCATAAGTGTACAGAAACCTGCCATAAAGATGGCAAATGCACCATGGCTCATGGAGAAAAAGGACATAAATGTGCCGATGCTTGTAAGAAACCTGAAAAGAAAAAAGCTTAATAAAAAAGCCGATTGAGACTACTCAATCGGCTTTTTTATTATTAATTACATTGTCATACTGAGCTTGTCGAGGTATGCTAACTAAACTCATCCTTCGTAAACGGTTTCGACAAGCTCAACCTGACATTCGTAGTCAACCTCTTCAACCCACCCCAAAATCATTATAGTAACCTGCACCTCAATAGTACCCCTCCCAAGAGGGGAAGAGTCATTTTACTAAATAGGCAAAACCGCATAGTTACATAGGTAATACTTTTCAACCAGTCAACTTCATTAATCATGTCAACTCCTTTAACCTTTTCAACAAGTCAACTTTATCAACCCACCCCAAAAATCATTACAGTAACCTTTAGCTCAATTGTACCCCTCCCAAGAGGGGAAGAGTCATTTCACTAAATAGGCAAAACCGCATAGTTACATAGGCACATAGGGAATACTTTTCAACCATCCTCACCAATTCCTAATCCCCTCAACCCTCCACCTTAAACCTTCCACACTCTCCAATTCCTAATACCCTTCAACCCACCCCAAAAATCATTACAGTAACCTTTAGCTCAATTGTACCCCTCCCAAGAGGGGAAGAGTCATTTCACTAAATGGGCAAAACCACATAGTTACATAGGCACATAGGGTATCTTTTTCAACTAGTCAACTTCATCAACCCACCCCAATTAACATCCCAGTAACCTGTACCTCAATTGTACCCCTCCCGAGAGGGGAAGAGTCATTTTACTAAATGGTTAAAACCACATAGTCACATAGGCACATAGGGTATACTTTTCACACTTCCTTCCCAATTCCTAATCCCTTTTTCCTCCACCTTCTCCCTTTTACCTTTCACCTTTCACCTTCTTCATCCTCCTCACTTCTTCCCCTCAGGCTTCAACACTGCAGTAATTATATTCTTACCATTGAACAACAAGTTAGCCGTAGCTTTAATTTGTTCTGGCGTTAAAGCATTTACATATTTCTCATAGTTCAAGAAACGATCTGGGTTTTCACCTTCTATTAAAACCGATTGTATTTTCTGTAACCAGGTACCATTTTCTTTAGCAGATGTTTTAGCTTGTTCAATCCATTGTTGTTTTACTTTATCTAAAGTAACCTTATCTGGCCCCTTCAATTTAATACTATCAATCTGGCTGTTCAATGCAATAATTAAAGTATCTGCTTTTGCTGGACCACAAGGCAATTGAGCAAAATAAGTATAGTTACCATAAGGGTACTTTTCAACGCCACCAAAAATGCCACCACCATAAATACCTTGAATTTTTTCACGTAAATCTTCAATGATTTTAATATTCAATACCTCACTAATTGCACTGGCTTTCAATTCTAAATCTTCGCTGTAAGGTACTTCACCACTGTACATGGCCAAGATTAAAGCTTTCTCTTCTTTACCCTTAAATACATTAATGTTTTTAATGCCTTTTGCCGGACGCAGACCATTGTCTTTAAATCCAAATTTCTTACCACTAACTGGTAAACTTGCTATGTATTTTTTAATGAGTATTTCGGTAGTATCTTTTGGTAAGCTACCCACAAACGTAAAATGCATACCCGTTAAATCGCCAAAACGCTCTTTATAAATAGCCATGATTCTGTCTAAATTAAGGGCATCATAATAAGCAGCTTTAGGTATAGCAATAGGAGCCAAAGGATTGTTGTTGTACATGGTTTTATACAAAGTATCTATAAACGATACTTGTGGGTTCGCCATCATAAACACGGTTTGACTTTTCCCTTTTTGTACAAAGCTTTTAAACAAAGCAGTGTCTTTACGTGGTTCATACACATACAGGTTCAGCAACTGTAACATGGTTTCAAAATCTTTCACCGTACTGCTGCCACTAAATCCATCGTTAGTAGGAGAGAACACCGTATTTACACTGGCTGTTTTACCAGTTAATGCCTTACGCAAATCGGTAGGAGAAAATGCTCCCACACCCATTGCACTTATTACCTGTGTGGCATACGTGGTATTGTATTTATCGGCTACGCCATAGTTATTGGTGCCACCAAAACGACGTGCACCCATCACAATCTGGTCATTTTTAAAATCGGTTTTCTTAACCGTTACTTTAATACCATTGCTTAAGGTATAAGTGGTAGTACCCAATTTATCATTCTTCACACTGCTTACAATGCTACCAGCTTTCAATTCTTTGGTAAATAAAGCAGCAGTAACCACTTTTTCTTCATAGGCTTTAATGTCTTTTTTAGCAGCTGTATTGGTAACCAAAGCCACTAAATCATCGCCTGAAGGCAGCTTTACGTCAGCAGTTTCCGGACCAGTTACAAATGTTGCAAAATTGGTATTGCCTTTTAAGGCATTGGCAACTGCATTTACTTCTTCTAAAGTAATGGCAGGTAACAATTGTTTGTAGTAATTGTACTCAACTTCAATACCAGGAATAGGTTCATTGGTTAAAAAGTTACGAATGTATTCTTCTACATAAGAAGCCGATTCAGTTTTATCATTCTCTTTAAAGCTACGTTCCATTTGCGTTAGCAAATTGGTTTTAACCCTTGCCAATTCGTCTTTGGTAAAACCAAAACGTTTTACTTTTTCGATTTCTTCAACCACAGCCGTTAACGATTTTGCAATATCTCCAGCACCAGCATAAGCCTGTGCCTGAAAAGATTTATAACCACGGGCATACGAATCAAATCCAACACCAGCACCCAAAAACGGAGGGTTCTCTTTTTGCGTTAACTCACGTAAACGCTGGTTTAAAATGGTGGTGAATATTTGCTCAACAATATTTTCTTTGTATTCATTAACGGTAGTAGCTTCTTTAGATACGGATGCACTATAAGCCAATTCAGCACGGTACATGGTAGCTTCTTTATCAGTAACTACCAAACCCTTATTGCTGCTATAAGGTGGCACAGCAGCCGATGTTCTTGCACGTTCGTTAGCAGGATTGGTTAAGCCAGCAAAATGTTTTTTCACCAATGCTTCAGCAGTAGCAGCATCTACATCTCCCACAACAACCACAGCCATTAAATTAGGACGGTACCAATCTTTATAAAAACGACGGATGGCATCGTATTTATGGTTTTTAATAATGCTATCCACACCAATAGGTAAACGGTTGGCATATTTACTGCCTTCAAACAAAACAGGATACACTTTTTTAAACATCCTGTCTTCTGCACCCTTACCCAAACGGCTTTCTTCTAAAATAATATTTCTTTCGCCATCAATATCCTCACTCAGGTAAGTAACATTGTGTGCCCAATCTTCAATAATTTGAAAACCTTTTTCTAAGTTACCCGGCTTATCTGTTGGAATAGGCAACATATACACCGTTTCATCGAAACTGGTATAGGCATTTAAATCGTTACCAAAACCTACACCAATGCTTTGTAAGTAAGAAACAATGTCGTTCTTTTTAAAATTGGTAGTACCATTAAAAGCCATATGCTCACACATGTGTGCAAGACCTTGCTGATCATCGTCTTCTAAAATAGAACCAGCATTAATTACCAAACGCAGCTCCACTTTTTTCTCAGGCTTTTTATTGCTACGTATGTAGTAGGTAAGTCCATTGGCCAACTTGCCAATCTTCACTTTCGAATCTACCGGAATTTTAGTATCTTGGGCATTTGCAAATACAACGGTGCATGCCAACACCAACACCAATAATTGTTTAAATAAACGCATAGAAAATATTTTATGTAGCGAAGTAATGTAATGACTATCAATTCATCAAAAAAATAATAAGAAGCAGGATGCTGGTTGCAGGTTACGAGTTACAGGATGCTGGTTATAGTTTATTAGTTACAAGTTACTGGTTACGGGTTACCGGTTATTTGAAGATTGAATATGGAAGTAGTCCACAGTCCACGGTCAACGGTAAATTGAAAGCAGTCCACAGTCAATAGTCCACAGTCAACAGATGATTGAACATTGAATATTTATACTCATTTAAAAGATGCTAGTTACTGGTTACAAGTTGCAGGTTACGAGTTACGGGTTGCAGGATGCAGGTTACTGGTTACAAGTTACGGGTTACCAGTTATTTGAAGATTGAATATGGAAAGTAGTCCACAGTCAATAGTCAACGGATATTTGAATATTGTAAGCAGTCTGTCGTCCATCGTCTGTCGTCTGTCGACCCTTTCAACCTCCTTAACCTTTTCAACTCCTTCAACTTTCCTTCCCTAATTCCAAATTCCTAATTCCCCTCCTCAACTCCTTCAACTTCCTCAACCCCTTCAACCTTCCACCCTCCACCTTTTGCCTTCTTACACCTTCCACCTTTCACCTTCCTCTAAAATGCCTAAACATCATTTCCTGCACATGGGTTTCGTTATAGAAGCATTTTTTACCCACTTTACTATAGGGAATCACATTTTTACTACGCAGGTTTTGTAAGGTACGTTTACTAATATGCAGCTTTTCGAGTACCTGCTGATTGTCGAGCCAAACAGACGATAAATTTTCCAAGCTTACTTCACTGGCAGCAATTAAATTGTGTGTGTTCGATTCACCTTTTTTCATACGATGTTTATTTGAATGTTGAATAAAAAATAAGTATGTGTGGGGATCTATTACAAATTAAATGCATTTTGTTAAATAAATAAAATAAATAAAGTGTTAAAATTGTCGACTTTATAAATCGCTGAAACCATTGCTGGGGTTGCATCTACGCAAATCGATGCAATACAAAGCATTTCAATCTGCTTTGTTCGGGTCTTGTTTTGGTCATGTTTTGGTCTTGTTTTGGTCACCTTCGGTTAGAACCGAAGCAGACCAAAAGAAAAGACGAATAGAACCCAAACCAAACACCTGCAAAATAGAGTTGACCAAGGAATAAAATTGCGTAGATCTACGTAAGATTTATACGGGTACTACGCAATCCATTACACCGATTGTCCACTAATTTTAGCCCAGTGTAATTTTTTTAAGTAGAAGATGAAAAGCCATTGAATTATTTTGATATATTTAACAGCTAAATAAATAGTTAAAAGAAATTAATTGCGAGTATGATAAATAAAAATTTGATTAAACAGCAAATTTTAAAAAGTGCTTCTTAACATAAATTCTACAAGTACTATATTGCAGACATTATATAACGACAAAACATTTAGATGTTAGCAATTATACAACATATTGAAAACGAAATAATTGACCAATATATTAACGATGAATCTGACAGGCCTTGGATTATTGGCTTTAGTGGAGGGAAAGATTCAACCTTATTATTACAACTGGTTTGGAATGCATTAAAAAAAATAGATACAGCAGTTTTCACCAGACCTATTTATGTGGTGTGTAACGATACTTTGGTAGAAAATCCCAAAATTGTTTTGTTTATTGAAGAAACCCTGAAAAAAATCCAAAAAGCTGCCGTAAAACAGTCCTTAAATATTCAAGTAGTAAGAACAACACCACGTTTAGAAGATACCTTTTGGGTAAACCTTATTGGAAAAGGATACCCTGCACCAAATAAATTTTATCGCTGGTGTACAGACAGGCTTAAAATTAACCCTACTACCAGATTCATTCTAGAAAAAATAAGTGAAAAAGGGGAAGCTATTATTTTACTTGGTACAAGAAGCGATGAAAGTAGTTCACGTGCTGCATCCATAAAAAGGCATGAAGTAAAAAATCAACGTTTACGTAAACATGTGTTGCCTAACGCTTTTGTTTTTGCTCCAATCAAGGATATTCTTACCGAAGATTTATGGCAATACCTATTACAAAATCCTGCACCTTGGGGCGGCTCTCATAGAAACTTAATTACGCTTTATAATAATGCAACAGGTGGCGATTGCCCTTTAGTAATAGATACTACAACACCAAGTTGCGGACAAAGTAGATTTGGTTGCTGGGTATGTACAGTTGTGAAGAAAGATAAAAGTATGGACGCCTTAATTGACAATGGCGAAGAATGGATGATACCCTTGCAAGAATTGAGAGACTTTTTAATTGAAACCAGAGATAACCCAGAAGTTTATAGAGAAAAAAGAAGACGTGATGGAACAGAAAAAGAAGGTATGTGGGGACCCTACAAATTAGAAGTAAGAGCTGAAATTTTAAAACGATTATTGAAAGCCCAAAAAGAGATACAAGAAACAGAGGGAATTGAATTAATTACACACCAAGAAATGGTTTTAATACAGTACCACTGGTTTAGAGACTGTTTCTTCAAAACAAAAGTTTCTCAAATATATAATCGTATATTTAAAACTCAAATTGATATGAGTAAACAAGAAGAAAAGTTTAAACAAGAGTCTGAATTGCTCAAAAAATCTTGTAAGCAAGAACCAAAAGATGTAGCATTAATTCAAGACTTATTGGCTTTGCAAAAAACCAAAACATTGATGATTCGTAAACGTGGTTTACAATCGGATATTGACAATCGGTTGAATCAATTTATTGAAGAATTAAAGAACCCAGGCAAAGAATAGAAATGACAATTAAAGAAATCGAGTTACATAATTTTCGTATTTACAAAGGCGAAAATAGAATTGACTTAACATGTGATGGTAAGAAGAATATTTTTATTGTTAGTGGACGAAATGGTTTTGGTAAAACCACATTTTTAATGTCAATGGTTTGGTGTCTGTATGGCAAAAACATGCAGGAGGTTGATGATTTATATAAAAAAGAAATTGTAGACCAAGGTGGTTACAGCAAATACATAGTAAACTCTTTAAATAGGTTAGCTAAATCAGAAGGTGATGATCATTTTCATGTTGCCATCACCTTCACAGATGTTAATATACCAGAAGTGCCTTGTAATGAAATAGTAATAAAACGTAGCTATGCTAAAACAAGTGCTGCTGAAGAAGTTGAAGTACTTATAGATGGATATCCTAGCGAATTGGCAAAAGAAGTAGGGCAAGAAATATTCATACGTGAGTTTATTATGCCAATCGAAATTGCTAAGTTCTTTTTCTTTGATGCTGAAAAAATAGTTAGTCTGGCAGAAGTAAATACAACTGAACAAAGAAAGAATTTAAGCAGAGCATATTCAGAGGTATTAGGTATTAAAAAATATGAAGACATTAAAAATGAGTTAGAGAATTTGCAACTAAAGTTGCGTCAAGAATCAGCAAGTGCTAGCGAAAGAAGTCAACTAATACAACTAGAAGCAGAAGTTGAAAAAAGCCAATTAAGAATTGACGATAACCAGAAACTAATTGGAGAACTCAGAGAAAAACGAAATGAAAAAAGTAAAGAGTCCAGAGATATACAAGAAAAGCTTATTAAAGCTGGTAGTTTAATTACTGTTGAAGAACTTCAAAAATTTAGGGAACAAGAAGAAACATTAACTAAAAGACAAGCTGACTTACAAAACGAATTAAAAAACTCTTACGACATTATTCCTTTTGCAATAGCAGGAGATAAGTTTTTAGAAGTAAGCACCCAATTAGAAAATGAAGCCAATCATAAAGCAGCTCAATTTAAAAACGAGAATGTAAATGATGTAACCAATAAAATTCTTACAGATTTAACTACACTAAGCAAGCCTGCCAATATTGTTATTGACTATCAAGTACAAGAATATTATGCAAATGCTTTTAAGTCTTTAATACGTAAACACTTTTTTTCTGACACAGAACCATTACCAGAAGACTTTAAAGTTATTCATGAATTTTCTGATTCTGAAAGAAATGAGTTGTTGGCATTATTAAATAATATACGTTTATCATTTCGTGAATCATTTAAAAGAATCAATGGCGACTTTAATCAAACAAAGAATGAATTGAATGGTATTCGTCGTCGTATAAAAGATGCAGAAGCAAATCAAGAAGATCCAATTATTGCTGATTACAGAAAATCAAAAGACGATTTAGATAAGGAAATAATTAAAATTGATGAAACAATAGATTCATTAAACAGAGAAATTGGAGAGTTTACAAATGAAAAAACACAAAAAGGTAAATCAATAGAAACACTTTCCAAGAAATTGAAAGTTTCTGAAAATAATGTAGAAAAGGATTCTATTATCACTAGAAATATTCAAAACTTAAAAGACTTTATTACCAAGTTTAAAGCAAAGAAAAAAGAATCACTAGAAGAACAAATTTTGAGTGGCTTGAATACTTTACTACACAAAAAAGGCTTTATCAAAAAAGTAGAAGTTGAAATTATTGGAGACGATATTGATATCATTTTGAAAAATGCCAGAGGAGAGGATATTAAAAAAGAATCATTAAGTAAAGGTGAGCAACAAATGTATGCTACAGCTTTGCTGAGAGGACTTGTAGAAGAAAGTGATATTCAATTCCCTGTATTCATTGATTCTCCTATGCAGAAGTTTGATGAACAACATGCTGAAAATATTGTGAAGTATTTCTATCCTAATATTTCCGAACAGGTGGTTATTTTCCCATTAATCAATAAAGAGTTAACAGAGAGGGAATTCAATATTTTATCTAAAAATATTGCTCAAACATTCCTAATCAACAATATTCATGAAGATAAGAGTGAGTTTTTGTCAATTGAACCAGATAAATTTTTAAGAACTTATAATAGAATGTACAACAATGCTGATTAATATTAGAACATCCGAAGCCAATAAGCCAGTTGTTCAAGAACTAACAAAAAGGCTTAATCTAGGAGCCGAAAATGTGGTTTCAAGAATTGCATTTGCATATTCTATTTCTAAGGGCATAAAACTTAGTTTAGAAAGTGATTTAAAAGACAGCAAGGGTAAAGAATATAAAGACGATATTTTATTTGGCAATTATCGTGACTATTATATTGCTTTAATCTGTCAACATTATGGTTTGTATAAATCTGATAAAGATATTGGTAGGTATATAAAAATGCATATTGACCATGGTTTAACCATCATGAATAAACTGTTTGAAGACAACAAGAATTATTCAGGGTTGGATTTCTTATTAGAGAATATTGAAAGAGGAATAGAGAAATTAGAAGAAAGTGATGTTACTAACGATGCCATAATTTTTGATGAACAAACAAGAAGAAACAGGGTAACCAACAAAAGCTATTATGCTAAGTCAATTAAAATATTGGTAGGCAGTTCTTTTGAAGAGGAGAAAATCTATTTCAACTTTAACGACACTTCAATACATAACAATGCACATATAGCTGTAGCAGGAAATTCAGGTACTGGTAAAACTTACTTTGCCAATAGTTTATTGAAGCAGGTAGTTGAGGAAAGTAAAGGTGAAGTGAACTTTATATTCTTAGACTTTAAAGGCATAACACAAGAAGACGAAAAAAGAAACAGCGATTTCTTTAAAAGCACCAAAACCGAACTCATTAAAGCTCCTTATAAACCATTCCCTATTAATCCATTGGCATTTATAGATAATGTAAATGAGAAAAATAAGATAATGGGGGTAAGCAAATTTGTTGACATTATTACCAGCTATAGCAATATTGGTAAAAATCAACAGCAAACTTTAAAAGATGCCACACGTGAAGCATTTGCTTCAAAGAAGGGTGGGCAATATCCTTCTTTTAAAGAAATTTATAGTAAGGTTTTGGATATTGAAGGCGATAAAGCAAGCACACTAAAAGAAATCTTACAAAGCTTAAGTGAACTCGATTTATTTGAAACAAAAGTAGATTTAAAGAATAGTTTTTTAAACAAGAATTATTACCTCAGCCTCTCTGGCGATTTACCAAGAAATGTTCGTTTTACTTCTGTCTTTTTAATCATCAACTACATTTACAATACATTTATGAATATGGATAATGCACCTATTGAAGGGCAGTACCAAGGTATGCGTTATGTATTGTTGATTGATGAAGCACATGTTATTTTTAAAGAAAAGAAAAGTCAGGATTTACTGGAAAAAATATTACGTGAAATACGTTCAAAAGGTGTTTCGGTGGTATTGCTTTCACAAGGAATTGAAGAATTTAATCAGCCGTCATTTGATTTTAGCAGCATGTGTGAAACAGCTTTCTTATTCGACATTAAAGACAAAACCAACTTAAAAATGATGCAGAAATTTTTAGGCATTGGTGATAAAGAAGGGCAAAAGCTAAAAACAAGCATGGAGAAAATTCAAAAATATCAATTAGTCTCTAACTTGAAAGAATATAAGGTTGGAGAATTGTTTAAAGCATAAAAGAATATGACTAATACTGTAAACGCTAATCCTACAAAGGATTTTTTCATTCAAATGCTCACCAAGGATATCAAACTTGAAAGAGCAATAATTGACTTAATTGATAATTCTATTGATGGGGCAAAGAATTTAAGGGGAAATGAAAACTTTGCAGGTCTTTGGATAAAAATCAATATTTCAGAACAAAGTTTCACTATTAAAGATAATTGCGGAGGGTTCTCCTTAAATACTGCGAAGAATTATGCTTTCATGTTTGGTAGACCAATTGAAAGTAGTCACGAGGTGAAACATTCGGTTGGAAGATTTGGAGTAGGAATGAAAAGAGCATTATTCAAAATCGGGAAACAATTTGAAGTTGAATCAAAGTGTGGGGAAGACCATTTTCAAGTAGCAGTAAATGTAGATGAGTGGAGTAAACAAGCTGGTGATTGGAATTTTGGATTTACTTTAATTGAAAATTCCACTGATGACTTAGGCAATACCGAAGGCACATTTATTAAAGTTCAAAGTCTAAATGATGATGTTTTGGACGAGTTTGTTTCAGATATTTTTATTAAAAACTTAAAAGATGAAATTGAAAGAACTCTAAGCTTTAGTTTAGATAAACATCTTAAAATATTTCTAAATGATGTCGAGCTAAATAAAAGTGGACTTGCATTGCTTGAATACGATGCATTAAAACCTTTTTACAAAGAATTACAAGTAAAAAATGTTACGGTTAAGATTTATGCTGGTATTGGAAAAGCAAGCCCCGAATTAGCTGGTTGGTATATATACTGCAATGATAGATTGGTTTTAGAAAAGGACAAGACAAACCTTACAGGATGGGAAGGCAAAAGAATTGGTGAATCCAATATTCAAAAGTTCCATCACATTTATGCAATGTTTAGAGGTATTGTTTTCTTTTCCTCTGATGATGCGAAAGCACTTCCAATGACCACAACAAAAACAGGAATTGATTCCAATTCTTCGGTTTACAAAGCTGCAAGACATGAAATGATTGGTGCAATGTCACAAGTAATAACATTTTTAAAGTCTTTTGAATCCGATGATCAACGGAATAGTGTAATTACTGCTTCCCAAGAAACTGATGTAATAGAATTAAGTTCTAAAGTTTATCAATCTAAGTTCATTTATCCGACAATTGAGAAAATTGGCGATATAGATGAAAAATATACATCTGTTTCATTTAAAGCAGAAAAAGTTAGTGTAAACAAAGCCAAGAAATTTTTTGGTGTTTCTACAAATGGACAAGTAGGAGAAAATGCTTTTGAATATTTTATTAAATCAGAATCAGAAAACTTATGAGTGCAAGCGGTAATTCAATCAACTATAATATTAGAACATCCAAGTCAGTTGAAAGACGTATGATACTTTCTGTTGTAAAGGAACTGTTTAAGAGTGTGGCATATTCTGAACGCAGATACATTGGATTTGGCTCAACATACTTTACAGATTTCAAACTTTTTCATAAGGAACTTCATTTTGATAAATTGATAAGTTTTGAATTAGAGGAATCACTTAAACTTAGGGTTGAGTATAATAAACCCTTTAGATGTATTGATATTAAAATTGGCAAATCAACGGATTTGTTACCTTTTATAAATTGGCAAGAAAACTTTAAGGATGTTATTTGGTTAGATTATGACGATCATTTAAACTATGATATTTTCAACGATGTTGAGATGGTATTCTCAAATATGAAATATGGTAGTGTTTATTTAATGACTTGCAACAAGCAGTTAAAATATTCAACAATTGCAGAGTTTGATTCCGAGTTTGGAGAGTTAGTTCCAAACGGGACATCAACAAACGATTTTAAGGGGGAAAATGATTTCTTATTAATTAGAAAAATGTTGATGAATAAAATTGAAGAAGTAATAAGAGGGCGGAATTATTCTTTGCCAGAAGAAGAGCATTTAATTTTTCGTCAGCTGTTCTTTTTCACATATAGAGATGGTGCACCAATGTTATCTTATGGTGGTTATTTAGATTTAAAAATAAATGCTTTCACTTTGCAGAGTTTCAACTTAAATGATTTCGAATTTATAAGCACAGGTGATGTCCGCTACAATATAGATCCACCGACAATATCTTTAAAAGAATCTTTTCTTTTAAATAGCCATTTACCCAATACTGAAGAAGGATTTATTGATGAAGAGGCAATTTTATTTATTCCAATTTCAGATAGAAATAAATATCGTAAACTCTATAAATTTCTGCCATCATACATGGATGTAATACAATAAAATACATGCTTCTGCTTCAGATATCAATAATCCTCCTTGCGACTCTCTTAATCGTCAACATCTTTCTCACCCTTAAAGCAGGTAAGAAGGAATCTAGCAATGAATTAACTGAAATCAAATATTCCATTGGCACGCTATCTACCAATTTAAAAGACACTGAGAAAAACCTAAAAGAAGAATTTGTAACCAACCGTAAAGAAAATGCGGAAACTTCCACAAGTTTAAGAACCGAAATTGGCAATCAACTCAACACATTCACACAAACATTTTCTGAGCAATTGGGCAATCTTACTAAATCCAATGAAGAAAGGTTAGAAGCTATTCGTAAAACCATAGAAGAAAAACTATTGGCATTTCAAATCAATATTGATACAAACAATAAAGAAAGCAGAAAAGAATTAAAAGAAAATCTTGAAGCATTTAAAACCGAGTTGAACGATGCTTTAAAAGATTACAGAGAAAGATTAAGAGAGCAGTTTACAGAGTTTGAAAAAAATCAACGCATACAAAATGTTGCCAATAGCGAAAAGCAATCGGAGTTAAAAACAGCACTGGAAAAGTCTATTAAATCCATGCAAGAAGGCAATGAAAAGAAGCTGGAAGAAATGAGGGCTACTGTAGATGAAAAATTACAAAAAACTTTAGAAACCCGTTTAACACAGTCGTTTGAAATAGTAAGTAAGAACTTAGAGTCTGTTCAAAAAGGTTTAGGCGAAATGCAGCAATTGGCTGTTGGGGTAGGTGACTTAAAAAAGGTATTAAGCAATGTAAAAACAAGGGGCTTATTAGGAGAAGTTCAACTGTCTAATATTCTTGAGCAAATTTTAGCACCAGAACAGTATGAAATAAATGTAGTAACTAAACCTGGCACAGCCAATAGAGTAGAGTTTGCCATTAAAATTCCACAGCCCAATAAGGAAAATAAAATGCAGTTAATGCCTATTGACAGTAAGTTTCCTATTGAGAGTTATTATTCATTAATAGCAGCTTATGATGCCAATGATCAAAATGCAATAGACACTGCTGGTAAAAGTTTAGAAAGGGCTATTAAGACAGCAGCTAAAGACATTCATGAAAAATACATTAGTGTTCCTGATACTTCAGAAATAGGATTATTATTCTTACCAATAGAAGGTTTATATGCCGAAGCAGTAAGAAGACCAGAATTAATGGAAGTATTGCAAAGGCAATATCAAATTATTGTAACTGGTCCAACTACATTATCAGCTATTTTAAACACCATATCTTTTGGCTATAAAACAATGGCATTGGAGCAAAGAAGTGGAGAGATTAAAAAAGTATTGCAGGCTGTAAAAACTGAGTTTAAATTGTTTGGTGATGTATTAAATTCGGCACAAAAGAAAATTCTTACAGCCCATGATGATATAGATAAATTGGTGGGTACAAGAACTAAACAGATTCAAAGAAAACTAAAAGACTTTGAAGACCTTCCAATAGCTGATGCTAACTTATTATTGGGTGAAGCATCTATTGAAACTCCAGAAGAATAAAAACTGTTATGATGAGTTATACCAAAACACAACCCGACATTAGTTTAGATGCTTTTTTAAAAAAGATTACTTCTGTTGAAAGCTTTACCAGTACTGGTGGTAAAAGATATAAAGTAATTGGTTTGGATAATAAGATTTTAAAGTTTTGTAGATTAGATGGCAAGAAACCAGAAATGCCATGGAGTATGAATTTAGAAAAGCTCTATGAAGCATATAAACAACTAGACGATTTTTCTACCGTAAACTTCAAACCTTTTGTACCAAGAACACACTCACCAGCAAGAGGTTTATTGTTGTATTTACAGTTACTTAAATAGTATTTTAAAACTCTCAGCCTTGGTTACTGTCCCCACTAACCAGCATAAATGACTACTTGCATCTTCGGTTTGTAAAGACAAAAAACTTACGGTAAAAGTTAAGAACATTGGTTTTAAAAAGACATTGCTACGTATATGTGAGATAGCTACAAGGCTAAGCAAACGCCCAAAGACAACAAGCCCTTCACTATCACGTTGAGGATGGAGTGCAGCACTTCGTAATGAGAGCAAACAAAAGAGTATTCAAAAAGAACTCAACCCTCAAAAACAAACTTGTTAACGAGCAGCAGAGCCTTGCTTTGTGCGTTAGCAGCTGCGTGGTTAACTCATGATAAGAAGGGAACAACTTGATACTACGTAGTAAGAGATGGCAACAGCCTGCTAAAACACAGTAGCTCCGCTCACACTTTGTTATCATGCTAATGGATATTGGAATTTGTCATTTATACAATATTCCCCCAGCAATATCAAATCCATATCTTTGAAAGGGAACCTTTTCATAAACCAAAAACAATAACCTGATTATGCCTAATGAAAGTATGACACAAAAAATGGAGAGCCTGATTGCCGAACCACTTTTGGCAGTGGTAAAAGCCAATGGAGAAATGGCCATGGCTCAAATGCAGTTTATGCTTGACACCTGCTTTTCCAATACCAGTAAAGAAGGGGAAGAACCTGTTTATGCTCCTGTAATGATTAACATGGAGCTTACCCGTAGCGTAATTACACCAGGCAGGCCAGCCATTGCAAAAACAGATGACCATGAAGCGGTTGCAGCTACTGAAACAAGCTCTCAGCCAGTGGTTACCAGTTTCCATTTGCCCCTGCTTACCATTGTTCCATTAAACAGTTTGGCAATTGATACAGTGAATATAAACATGAATCTTGCCAATGAATTTGCAGCAGCTGAAGAACCAGCATCTGTAGCCCCTACTGATGAAAGTATGTACCTGAAACAGTGTACATTGGATGTTCATGCAGGTCAACTGCCGCTTCCAAAAGGGGTGAATATTATCATTGAAGCATTCTCCAACTCCATTCAACCTACAATATTACCCAATGCCTGACAATACAGTTCAAGCTATACCTTGCCCTGTTTGCAGTACCAAAATTGCAATTGATGTGAAGCTACTGCTGCAAGGAGTACAGTTCACCTGTTCCAATTGCCACGCAACTATTGGCTTATCCCATAATTCCAAACCTTTGGTAGAAAATGCTATTGACAAATTGGAGCAATTAAAAACCAAAATAGGCGAAAAAAAATAGCCTTACTACCATGAATATTGAGACCCTTACCGCATGTACCACAGCAGCTGTCCACCAGGCAGAACAATTGCTGGAAGCAGAAAATATACGGCAGTTTCAAGCTTTTTTTAAAGACACCGAAACAGGTGATGGCACTAAAAAGTTGGTTCCCAAAACAATTTCATTTGCAATACCTGTTACAGACCCTGCAACTGGTGCAACCAGCATTCAACAATTGAAGCTTCCTTTATTAAGCATGTTACCCATTCAGTTTTTATCTATAGAAAATGTTATGCTTTCTATTGCAACAAAAGATGGCAATAAGCAAGTACCTATTGCATTCAATCAAACACAAAATGCTTTGCAAAAGTTGATTGATGGATATGCTGCAAGATTATAATTGGTAGATGTTATTTTGCCTGAGTGATTGTGCCCACTAAACAGCAAAAATATATAACAACACAAACGTGTTTACGAGTAGCAGAGCATAGGCTTGTCCATAGCTGCTGCGTGGTTAACTCATGAAGAGAAGGTGGTTGTACAAGAAAAACTGCTACGAAGTAAGAGATAGCCACAGCCTGCTAAAACACAGTAGCTCTCCTCAGGCTTCGCTATCACGTTAAAGGTGGTGTGCAGCACTTCGTAACAATAGCAAACAAAAGAGCATTAAATAGAACTCAAAACTAAAAAAAAGAAAGTGTTAACGAGCAGCAAAGCGTTGGTTTGTGTTTGGCTGCTACGTGGTTAACTCATAATGAGAAGGTGGATGTACAAGAAAAACTGCTACGTAGTAAGAGATAGCCACAGCCTGCTAAAACACAGTAGCTACGCTCAGGCTTCATTATTACGTTAAAGATGGTTACAACGTAATACAACGTATATGAAAGCAAAATATACAATTTAAAAGCATAATTCACCAACTGAATGCAGCTTGACGCAAGTTGCCTGTTGGCTGATGGTTGAATATTATTTACTACGTAGGTTTGGTAAACCTTGTTGTACTGGCAATACTAGTTGGTCTTTACTGCAAGGCTACTAAACAACATTGTACACACTAAAAAATTATTTTTTATGGGACGAATCACCAAAGGTATTTTAGGCGGTTTCTCTGGTACAGTAGGTACTGTAATTGGAGGTAACTGGAAGGGCATCGACTACATGCGTAGTATGCCCAACAAAAAAACTGGCAGCAGCTCACAGGCACAATTAGAGCAACAAGCAAAGTTTGGTATTATGATTAAATTCATTAGTTCGATGACGGGTTTACTGATGGAAACCTTTAAGAACTATGCTGTTAAAATGACTGGACAAAACAGTGCATTATCGTACAACCTGAAAAATGCCATTGCAGGTACTTACCCTGCATATAGTATTGACTATACGAAGATATTAGTGAGCCGTGGCGATTTACCCAATGCCATTAGTCCAGCAGCAGCCAAGAGTGGCACCAATGTAGCTTTTACCTGGACGGATAATAGCGGTACAGGCAAAGCTAAAACCACCGATAATACAGTTTTGGTGGTGTACTGTGCCGATACCAATCAGGCTATTTATACTATAGGCACATCGAACAGGGGAGATAGCAGCGAAAGTTTAGATTGCAGCAATTTTGCTGGTAAAACGGTTCAAACATTTATTGGCTTTATGTCGGCCGATGGCAAAGAAATTGCAACCAGTATGTTTACGGGGCAGTTGAGTTTGTAGGGAATGAGGAAGGTGGAAGGTGGAGGGAAAAGGTTGAAGATGGAAGCAAGGAATTTGAAATTAGGAATTAGGGGAAGAGGTTGAAAAAGTTAACTCAAGACTCTTCCCCTCCTTGGAGGGGCAGTATGCAGGTAAAGGTACTGCAATTACAATTGGGGTGGGTGGAAGGTAGGTAGAAGTTGAAAGGGTTGGGAGGGAGGAAGGTTTAAAGAGTTTATAAAGTTTATTGAGTTGAAAAAGAGGATTAGGAATTGGGGGAAGAGGTTGAAAAAGTTAACGCATGACTCTTCCCCTCCTTGGAGGGGCAGTATGCAGATAAAGGTTACTGCAATTATAATTGGGGTGGGTGGAAGGTAGGTAGAAGTTAAAAGGGTTGGGAGGGAGGAAGGTTTAAGGAGTTTATAAAGTTTATTGAGTTGAAAAAGAGGATTAAGAATTGGGATTAAATAGCGATATACAATGCTGTTGATATACCAATAGCTATTCGAGAAGGGACGTATTCGTTTGTTTAATCCCAATTTCTTACATTCTTTATCTAGCATCCGGTAGCCTGTAACCAGTGCTTGCTTTATGTTCTCTATTACCTAATACTATATACAGAATCTATAAATAGAATAGAGGAGATACAGAATATGGGTGCTTATCTTATTTAAACAACTCGGTTATTTTATCGATGCTTAAATTAATGCCAGCATAGGCAGCATAATTGGGTGAGTAAATGGGTAATCTGCCCCTGATATCTAAACCTATTATTAAAGTTGAAGAACCAGAAGCTACATGCTGATAAAATGCCCTGACTAAATAAAAGCCTTCAACACGATTGATTAATTCGGGTTGCTTGGTAGCAGTAATTTTATTGTTTTCAATTACACTATTAATTAATACACTGCTTGTATTAAAGCCCAATGTAGGTTGAATAAAAAATCTGCCACCTTTCCAGTGTTGTAAATCATAGGTTAGCCCAGCACCAAAATATCCACTCAAAAAATTAACGGTATTACTCGATTCGGCATTAAATTTATTGCAGCACCAGCGGATCGATTAATTTAATATCTGTTGTAAAAACATCTATTCGTTGTACGAGACTTTCAAAATTGGTTGTACCTACTGTTTTTTTAGCCCTTAAATAATAAGTTCCGGGTGCTATTCTCGTTTTATAAAACCTACCTGTATTATCGGTAGTAAGTGTTTCTACAGCACCGCTGTTAATGTTTAAGTTGGCCAATACAAGGCTGTTATAAATACTAACCGTTGTGTTAGGCATACCACCACCCAATATATCTTTTGTTCTACCATAAAAACCATTTTGTTTAATAGTGTTTAAACGTGCAGGCATTAAAACATTGGTTTGTCCTTTAGCTGTATTTACTTTTCCAGTGTATATATTCCCATTAATAGATTCTTCAAAACGTACGACAAAATTATTTTTGCCGTCATTTATTAAATCGAATATAAAATAGCCATCGGTATCGGTTGTAGTGCTGTATAAATAATTGAGTGTATCGCCATTATCTTCTGATAAAAGTACTTTTTTACCTGCCAATGGAGAATCTGTTTTATTCAAAATAATTGTATCTGTTAAAAACAATCTTCCCCTGATATATAGATCTTCTTCTCTTTCTTTTTTAGTACATGCAATAGCTGCTATTGCACAAAAAAGTATGCTTGTTATTTTATTTTTCATATAAACTATTTAATAACGTTTAAAAAGTTAAGGAGCGATGCAGGATCTATTTGTATTGCAAAAAAAGGACCTGCATATTTGTATTTTTTTCTATCTTCTATAATTACATTATTTTGTATTTGGTATTGATTGTTTCGGTATAACTGAATTCCAAATGTTGTTTTAAGGCCTGGTACAAAGTCGTAGGCAAAACCTGTGTAAATATTTTCTAATGGTTTGGGCATGCCTACTCCAATATAAAAAGAAACTCGTTCTTTAAACCTGCCCAAAAAACGATTGTCTTGCAAAAACAGCCCATCACCAAAATGAATATGCAAACCAGCAATTAGTCGATAGTATTGTGCAGTATTTTTAATAATTATTTTTCCGTTTTCGTCGGTAGCACTCGTTTGTATAAAATTGCCAAAAGTATAAGCAATGCCAGCCCCTAATTGAAAGCGATATGTTTTGCCAACCTTATAACTAAATTTAGCAACAGTTATAGAATCTGTTTTCGATTTAAATCCCAAAATAGTTACATCATTTTTTACCGATTGATCTACAGGCTCAGTATTTAAAATTTTTGAATAATAGGCAGCTGTATTATCGGCTTTGGCTTTAAGTTTTGCAGGTGGCAAAGATGAATTAAAGAAGGCTGCCTGCATAAATGAGAGGTTAAGGCTATCTTGACGGAGGTTGGTGAAATACTGCTCCTTACTATTCTTTAGAATAATGAAATATTTTTCACTAATTATTTTTAAATATTTATCTACGTCTGTACTAACAGGTAATTTTACTTTCTTATCTCCCGAAAGGCTTTTTCTTAAATTTATAAAAGTTTCTTCATCATAATCATTAGGATGTGCTTTCAAATACTTTTCCAAATCATCAACTATTGCTTCGGTTGTTAGATTATTGTTCGCTTTATTGTCTGTATTATCTTTATCGTTACTTTGTGTGTTGTAACCATCATCGTTTTTTTCTTTTGTAGAACCCCCATAAATGGTACTTCTAGTAATTATATTATTATCTGTTTTTATAAAACCTCCTGGCGTTAAAAGGCTATAAGGGGAAAATTTTATAACCAAACTGGCAATTTGCCCTGCAAAACTTGCCAAAGTATCGAGTCCTTCCTGAAAAGCAGAACGATCGGCTATTAAAGTGGTTTTTACTTTAAGAAATGCATCTTGCCCTTGCTTAATATTGTGTATTACAACTGTTTTTGTTTCTGTAGTTCGTATTGCGGTAGTTGGATATTCAATACAATTGGGTATTGCTTTAAAATTATCGTTTGGAAAAAAGGAATAGTTGTAAAAAGGATTTGTGGTTTTGGGTATTGCTACTTGGTTTAATATTTTTGAACTAATAAGAAGTTCCATCATTTTATTATTATTTTTATCAATAGCATCTTGCCTTTTGGTAAGCTTAAACAAATCTTTGCTTGTGCCTTTTTCTGCCAGTATTTTTTTAAACTGATCAATCCTTGCTGCGGTATCTAGCCTTATAAATCGTTTAATGGCCGTGTCTATATACTCTTCGTAAATTTTAGATTTTTCGATATTGTATTCTGGATGTTTAGCTAAAAAATCATCTGTCGTAAAGTCTAATGGATTTAAACGTGGCAACCCATTGTGCATCCATATCCAGTTTTTAAACCATGCATTATTCAATAATAATTTCGCCTTTGTATAAAAAGAATTATTGTGTTGCAATTCTCTGTTTGTGGTTCTTATTTTTTGAAAAAGTGGAATATCCATTGTGTTTGATGAGCTATAAACGGTATTTAAAAGCGAATCGACCAATAATTTTTTAGTAGAAAGTGAATCATTGTATTTATACCACGTTGCAAAGTTCATAGCTGTTATCTCAGCCGCTGTTGAATCATAAATATTATTGTAGAAGTGGATTAAAAAATTATTGAACGGGTCGTTTAATTTGAGAGAGAGTGTTAAAGCGTCTTTATCAATGTCAACATTATATGCATTATCCGATTTGTTGTAAAGTTTCTTTTCGATTGAATTATTGAACTGTTTTAGTAATATAATATTGGTGCTACTGTTGCTTGTATTACCTAGTGCTTCACTTATTATATTCAATTCTTTGATAATTTTATCTGTATGCTCTTTACCCCATAGCCAATCATAAAATTTATGTAACCCAGTAGTTGTATTGTTTAAATTATTGATTGTTTCTTTTACTTTCTTTTGTAGTATCTCTCTAGCATCCTTTTTTACAACTGTATCTAGTTTTTGTAGATCTATATTTTCTTTCTTTAGTTTATTGTTGTTATAGTTTAACTCTAAGAGTTTACCATCTTGTGCAAACTTTGTTTGAGCTATTGCCACATTTGCTAAAAGTAAAATAGCTAAAAAGTAAAGTAACCGGGTTTGTGGTTGCATGTTATAATATTTAACATTATTATTTAATGAGGTAAAAATAGAAGTTGACTTTTGTGTTGCAAAGGGTGGTTTCCCCAATTTTATGTGGGAAAATACCCGTTGTGTGGTTGAGTTTTATAAAGAAGATATCTGTTTATACACTTTCATTAACAGGTTGCTTACACCAAAATTGCAGGGAAAATTTCCCGTAAGTAAAATGGGGAAAAGACGGTTTTTTAATGTGCTGGGATAATCTAAAATTGTATAAAATTACCCACCTAAATAACTGTTATGAAAAAATTGCTTTTTCTTTTTGTATTGGCATTTAATACGCATCTATTGTATGCACAAACTTATACTTGTGGAGATTACAAGGGAGACATGCTAATTAGTGACGCCCCAAATTTAAAACAGAATTTGAAAACTGTGTTTCCCAATTCTTATACTTACAATACATCAAAATTTAATATTTTAGACAGCTTTGTAAAAACAGCCGATTCCAAGAGAACTTTTTTAGATACTTTAGAATATAGTGTTGCAAATATTTTAGAGGTAATCCGACGTTCAAAAAGAGTTACAGCATTCAATGGCTTAAGAATGTACTTAGTGGCAATAGCTGAAACTACTAATAGCAATGATGCTAGTTTAACCAATGGAATGTTGAACCAGGTTGTACCTGTATGGGTGCCCACAAAAAAAGGAATTGAAGTATATAATTCATGGAATTGTGTAGATGACCAAAAAGTGCCAATTTGTTATTATATCGATGCAAAAAACAACAAAGTTGTGCAATTGTCTAAAGAAACAATTATTTCGTGGAGAGATAATTACCTTAAAATACATACCAAATTAAAAGAGCATTTAGGTAAGCCTCCTGTTGGAAATACAAAAAATATCGAAACCAGAAGTGTGTGGTATAGTAGCGATGCAATTTTACAATTTGAAAAATATGTTGATTCATGTTTTAAACCAGAAGCTATAATGACAATGGATTTTGTTAGCTTTAATGAAACCGATGAAAGAAACTATAAGGTTTTAGGTAAAAAGGTATTTGTGAGTAGACAACTAAATTTGGTGTTTCATTTTTCGGATGATGATTATATTAATAAAGCAAATGAAAATATTAAAAGAAATTCAAAAAAACTTGGAACAACTGCATTGAAAAGCTGGGATTCTACAATTAAACAGTACAATGCACTTTCAAAAAACAAGAATAAAAATGTTGGTGAAGCGGCAAAATTGAAAATGATTCTTATGAAATTTATTAAAACCAACAGAGTTAAGACGGAAGATTTTGATACAGGTTTACCATGTCCACCAGATGATCATTGTATAGATTTAGAAACACCATAATTAAAATGAATAGTCGACATATTTTATTATTCTTTGAAGCTGCCTGTTTATTGGCAGCTTTGGTAAATGCAAGAAAACTCTGGAGTTCAAACTTCAGGGCTTTTTTGCTATTATTACCCGTTGTATGTTTGATAGAGTGGGGCAACTATTTTAAAATTTTCACCATACAAAAATCGAATAATTGGATATTTACTTTAGTAGTTCACCCAGTAGAATTAATTTGTTTTGCTAGGGTGTATTATTTGTTTTTTGAAAATGAAAAAATTAAAAAACGTATTGTGTTTTTAAGTGGTATTGTGGCTTTATTTATGTTGGCAGATGTGCTGTTTATTCAAGGCATTATTTACTTAAATACCTATGCCTATATATTGCTATCCTGTGTGTTGGTGTATTATGCGTATCTGTATTTTAAACAAATTATTTATGCCAGTGCCGAAATACATTTATACAAATCGGCCTATTACTGGCTTAGTTTAGCAGTACTTTTATTTTTTTCGGGAGAAGCTGCCTTATTTGCTTTTTTTGAATACTTTTTAAAGACCAATAATTTCAAAGCATTTATTCCAACATTTTTAATACTCAGTAATGTATTGAATGTAATTTTTTATACCTTACTCTCAATTTCCTTCTTTTGCAAAAAGAAATAACCCAACATATTGTTATTAGTATAACCATTATTGTATTGGTGATTTTATTTTTAGGTGGAATTATTATTTCGTTTGTAACCGACTTTAGAAAAAGACACAAAAGAAATATTGAAGAGAATCTTAAAATGCAGCATGCTTTTCAGCAACAGTTATTACAATCGCAAATAGAAACCCAGGAAGAAACCTTTTCGGCAATTGGTAAAGAACTACACGATAATATTGGACAGTTGTTAAACAGTACCAAACTATTAATTGGTGTAACCCAACGAACACTAAAAGACTACCCCGATACCTTAAATATTGCAAATGAAACATTGGGTACTGCCATACATGAATTGCGGTCTTTATCAAAATCGCTGAGCAAAGAATGGTTGCAACAATTTAATTTTATTGAAAACCTGAGTACCGAAGTAAAACGCATTAATGCAGCCAAAGGATTGCAGTTACATTTTAATCCCACTTTGGATTTACCTTTTAAAAGCGATGAACAAATCATTTTATTTCGCATTGTACAAGAAGA
>CALRLF020000021.1:0-52409 GCA_943368475.1 Allobosea thiooxidans | reverse complement strand
CGATGAAATGCCCAAAGATAGTTTGGCTATTTTTGATGTTAAAGCAAAAATCGTAAAAAAAATAGCTCGTATAAAATCGGTTAAAGTGGCTGAAAAAAATTCGATGGTTGCTTGGTTACATGAAACAGAAAAGAAGAAAGAGGAGGAAGAAGGCACATTGTTTTGTTTGTACAATTTAGCCACCCAAAAAACAGATAGTATTATAAAAGTGACTGATTATTTATTCGATAAATCAGGAAAACAACTGGCAGTTGAAATAAACAGAGGCAAAAAAGATTCTATCCTTACTACAGCTGTACTTTGGCATTCAATAGCAATGCATAAAACCGATACTTTGTTAAAGGGTTTTACCGACGCAAAGGCATTTGCATTTGATGAAGCAGGTACACAACTGGCTTTTGTAGTTACTAACGATACTACTAAAGCTGAACAAAAGAATTTTGCTTTGTATCACTTCAATAATTCGTTAGGTAAAACAGTTATTGATAATGCTTTTAAAGGTATTCCTACTGCATGGAGAATTAACGAAAATGCCAATTTGAATTTCAGTAAATCTGGCAAACGTTTGTTTTTAGGAACATCTCCCAAGTTGCCTGCAAAAGATACCAGTCTCCCTGAGTTTGAAAGAGTAAGTGTAGATGTGTGGCATTACAACGACGATGATTTACAACCCATGCAATTAAAAAACTTGGATGTAGATTTAAAGAGAAGTTACACCGCCATGTTTGATATAACAGCAAATACATTGGTGCAATTAGGTAACAAAAAATTTGAGCGTATCAGTCAAACTTTAGAAGGCGATGGAAACATATTTTACACAAGTTCTGATTTTGGAAAAAGGGTTGCCCGTCAGTGGCAGGGATTTTCTTTAAACGATGTGTACAGCATGAATGCCAATACAGGCAAAGCCCAGCTAATAGCTAAAGACTTTAAGGGTAATATATATCCTTCTTATACAGGAAAATATTTGTTGTTGTATGATGAAGTTCAAAAACAATACAGGGTGTACAATTCAACTACACAACAAACTACCTTAATTGCAAAAGATATTACTTATCCTTTGTACGATGAAGAAAACGATGTACCAGATGATGCCAATGCCTACGGTGTAGCCAAATGGATCGAAGGTGATAAATATGTGTTGATTTATGATAGATATGATGTTTGGAAAGTGGACCCAGACGGAAAGCAAAAATCAGTTGTATTAACCAACGGTCGTAAAGAAAAAGTACAGCACCGCTATTTTACAGTAGATGCAGAAGAAAAGTTTGTTGCACCATTTCAGTCTATGTATTTTAAACTGTACCATGAAGTAAGTAAAACCAATGGTTTACTGGTTAGAAACATTGAAATGCCTTACAAACATAATTTCGAATCGATCGATGATGCGTATTACAATGCACCAGATAGCATTAAGTACCAAAAAGATTCTACTAAAATGAAAGTAGTGAGTTATATTTTGTTCATGAAGCCTGGTGTATTCCGAGAGCCCAATAAAGTTATTTCATCATTAACAGCTACTGAAAGTAAAGCAATTATTAAACCTAAACGTTCAACAAATTATGGTACTGCTGCAAACTTAAAATATGAAAATGCAAATCCCAAATTATATAGTTGGGATATTTTAGGAAATTTTACCACTCTTGTAAAAGCAAAAAATGCAGTTAATTTTATTTATACAATGGAAGACTTTTCCAAAAGTCCTAATTTATATACTGGTGGGGGAATGGATACCACTTTTATACAAAGCCCAAATGATGAAAATGTTTTAGATACTTTAATTAGACCATACAAACAATTAACCAATATTAATGAACAACAAGCCAAATACAATTGGGGCACAGCAGAATTGATTAAATGGAAAGCCTACACTGGTAAAGAAACAGAAGGTGTATTATACAAGCCAGAAGATTTTGATGCAAAGAAAAAGTATCCAATGATTGTTTATTTCTATGAAAGAAGTAACAACACATTGCACAATTATATTGCACCATCACCAACGCCCTCAAGATTAAACATTTCTTTCTTTGTAAGCCGTGGATACATTGTTTTTGTGCCAGATATTTGGTATAAAACAGGTAAGCCCGGACAAAGTGCTTACGATTATATTGTTAGTGGTACTAGGGCTGTTGTAAAGCTTGGGTTTGTAGATAGTACAAAGATTGGATTACAAGGACAAAGCTGGGGCGGTTATCAAATTGCACATTTAATTACACGTACCAATTTGTATGCAGCTGCATGGGCTGGTGCTCCTGTTGCAAATATGACCAGTGCTTATGGTGGTATAAGATGGGGTAGTGGTATGAATAGACAATTTCAGTACGAAAAAACACAAAGTCGTATTGGTGCAACACTTTGGGAAAGGCAAGATTTATATATTGAAAACTCACCTTTATTTCATTTACCAAAAGTGAAAACTCCATTGGTAATTATGCACAACGATAAAGATGATGCAGTGCCTTGGTATCAAGGAATTGAGTTGTTTACTGGGTTACGTCGTCTCAATAAAAAAGTGTGGATGCTGAATTACAACGATGAGTTACACAACTTGGTAGAACGTAAAAACAGAAAAGACATTCAAATAAGAGAGCAACAATTTTTTGATTGGTTGTTAAAAGGAGAAAAACCAGCACCTTGGTTAAGTGAAGGTGTGCCAGCAACCATGAAAGGCAGAACCTGGGGATTATAAACGGTTTTATTTTTTTGAATCCTGTTCATGATTGAAAGATTGTGGACAGGATTTTTTATAATTTGATTTACTAATTACCCCATCGATAACTGCTAATATCTAAACCAGCTAAATCAAGCACTCTATCAACTACGGTGGCAGCTACTTCTTCTATAGTTGTTGGTACAGAATAAAATGAAGGGGTTGCAGGACAAATAATTCCACCAGCCAAGGTAACAGTCTCCATATTTTTAATGTGAATAAGATTGTAGGGAGTTTCCCTAACCATTAAAATCAGTTTTCTTCTTTCTTTTAACACAACATCGGCTGCACGTGTAACCAAATCGTCGCTGATACCACTGGCTATTCGTCCCAATGTACCCATACTGCATGGAGCCACAATCATAATATTGTATTTGGCTGAACCTGATGCAAATGGAGCTGAGAAATCGTATTTTTCGTAATAATTGGCAGCGTAATTTTTATAATTATCGTTGCCTAGCTCTGTTTCCCAAACTTCTTTGGCATTCTTGCTCATTACAATCCCTAGCTCGGCATATTGCGATTTTAATTCCATTAATTTATCGAGTAACACTTTTGCGTAAATACTTCCACTGGCTCCTGTAATGGCTAAAGCTATTTTGTTCATGCTGCTATTTATGTGTAAATGTACAATGGTAACAATAATCTAAGCAAGGAGTTCGATGGAAGGGAGATTTGTTTTGAAAGAAAATTGATGATTGAATATTTTGGTGGGTGTGACATCAACCGATAGGGGGAAGATCTGGTCTTTTTATCTAAAACCTTATTTTACTTTTTTGTCTTGACACAAAAAAGTAACAAAAAAAGTCAAGGACAACCCATCCTTCGACTTTGCTCAGGACTCTCTGCCTGTTTGTCCTGCCAACGCCTCTCCAAAGTGTATGTCTTGATTCCTGTCTTTACGAACCGAGGCTGAGCAGTTTGTTATTTACTTAGTTTCTGTAGCAAAATTTTAAACAGTCTTTCAAATGCTACAGTTTTGTAGCATTTTATTTGTAGCAAAAATAGTTGCTACGGAATTTTTGCTACAACGCTAATGATATTTAAATGAACCACCCCCGAGACCCCTCCAGTGGAGGGGAATAGCAGCAGCACATTATTCAGCAGCAGCAAATCATTTGTATTTCAGTACAAAACCCAACAAGCAAAATATTATTGACCTGTTAAAATACGTATCGTTCAAATTCCCCTCCTTCGGAGGGGCTAGGGGGGGGGTTAATGCATGAATTGCTGATTGGTAGGTGTAGCAAATACTACAAAAAAATACGGCATAGTTGAAAACTATGCCGTATTTTTCATAATTATGATTAGCGAAAGGGTATGAATAATTATTAATCAGCTTTCTTACTCAATACGCTTTTGACAACTTTTTCAATTGTTTCAGGTAATGCCTTTTGTAAGGCTTCTAGCGACACGTGTGGATAATCTTCTTCCTTTTTATTCTTTAATCTTATACTATTGCCGTCCGCCAGTAAATCTGTTGGGTTATTGCCATAAATTGTTTGAAAAACCATTTGCGTTGTTTCTTTAGTGTATAATTCACCCAAAGTAAGTTTGAATGAATATAGGCTACTTGCTAAAGCTGTTTTATGCCTATATTCAGTTTCGAGTAACAATATTTCATTTCTTTTTTTTATCGCTAAGCGTAACATCCAAATAAAAGGTGTAAGTACAATCGCAGTTAAAGAAACCATATAAATCATGATTGAATAATTTTTAATTAACTCATTATTGTTTTTAAGAACTAGAGCAATGGTACTTACACAAGCAATGCTAAAAATAGCTAAAAAAATATTTAGCCAAAGAACCCTAATATTTGCATTTTTTGTTTTTGTTTCAAAATTTGTAAGTGTGGTATTAAAAAAAGTTTCTAATGCTTTTACTTCTATTTGTTCTTGAGCAAATTTTGACTCCACATCCTTTACATTTCTTGCAAGCAAATCAAATTGATTGGCTTGTTCTCTCATTCTGTTTCTTAAACCGTCTACTTCATTTAGGGCATTTGTAGTTTCCCTAGCTTGTTCATCTATTTTCCTTTTTGCAGCTTCAACATCCATCTTCATTTCATTAACTTGCTTAATAGTGGCTTGAGAAGCCATCTTTTCATTAATGAGTTTACGTAATTCTATAAGATTTTTTCTGTCATCTTCTAAATTTGCACTTTTTGGAGGGTCGTTGTTAAGTGCTTCTTCGATATCAGAGAGTGCCATTTCTACATACTCTAGTGCCTTAATAAATTCATTATTTTCTCTTGAAAAATCTGCCAATAATTTGTAAAGCTTACCTCTATTCATGAAAGGTCGCCAGATTACATCATGCTTTAATGCTAAAGCATGATTGAGATCTAATAAAGCTTTAGAGTATTCTTTTTTTTCCTGCCAAATAATCCCTCTATTATTGTATGCATAAGCATTAGTTTCATCTAATTCTAAAACTCTGTTATAGTTATCCAATGCTTTGTCATATTCCTTCAATTCCGAATAAAGTAATCCTCTATTAAAATATGCACTATCATATTCTTTGTCTATTTCAATAGCTTTATCAAAATCAGCAACTGCTTTATGGTATTCTTTTTTTTCATGCCTTAAAAGTCCTCTATGCAGGTAGGCAATTTTGTCATCTTTATCTAGTTCTATAGATCTGTTAAGATAAACTAAAGCTTTATCAAAATTCTTTAGTTTAAAAAATAAATAGCCAATAATCCGATTACAAACAGCACTATTGGGGTTTATCAAGATAGCGGTGTTTGCATATTTTTTTGCAATTTCATATTCTTTCAAACCAATGTGGGCTCTTGCTTTCCAAGAATATAAAATTGCATTGTTGTATTTTTTTAACATTTCATCTGACAACAGTGCTAAGATTTCAGAATATTTTCTATCATCAAAAAGTGAAGATGACTTTTCTAAGAACTGTTTTATTTCTTCCTCCATATAATTTTATTTAAACTTCATTCAAATAGCTAAATAGTGTTAGATGCAATATAAATTATTTTAACAGATTGATCTATCAAATAGATGAATCTTTGCATTGCAATCCAATTTACAAGTTAATCTTTTCCATTAAACCACTTTAATCGACGCTTCCACAAAAGTTCACCAAAGAACAGAACCCTGAAAAGTGCCCTGCTATTCAGCAGGATTTACAACGACGCCAGTAAAGCATCATGCTTATCCCTCAGCTGGTAACATAATTGCTTTCTTCCTGCATTCATAAACCTAAATACGGGCGGTAACCCTTACTTTTGCCGCAAATTTTAAAAGAGCAAGTATGTTAAGTGCAAGAAATATTACGTTGGCGTATGGCAAACGTGTATTGTTTGATGAAGTAAACATCAACTTCATTAAAGGAAACTGTTATGGTGTTATTGGTGCAAATGGTGCAGGAAAATCTACCTTTTTGAAGATTTTAAGTGGTGAAATTGAACCGAATAAAGGCAATGTTGAGATTGGTAAGGGTGAGCGTATGAGCTTCTTGAAACAAAATCAGTTTGAGTTTGATGAGCATACAGTGTTGGCTACTGTTTTGATGGGGCACAAACACATGATGGAAGTAATGCAGGCAAAAGATGCCATTTACATGAATCCGGATGCTACTGAAGATGATTATATGAAAGCCAGTGAACTGGAAGGTGAATTTGGTGAAATGGGTGGCTATACAGCTGAAAGTGATGCTGCTAGTTTATTGGGCAGTTTGGGTGTGAAGGAAGAATACCACCAAACTTTAATGAAGGATTTACCAGGTACGATGAAATTGAGGGTGTTGTTGGCTCAGGCTTTATTTGGTAACCCAGATATTTTGTTGCTGGATGAACCTACCAATGGATTGGATATTGAAACGATTGGCTGGTTGGAAAACTTTTTGGCCGATTATGAAAACATTGTTTTGGTGGTGAGTCATGATCGTCACTTTTTAGATACGGTTTGTACGCATGTGGCCGATGTAGATAGAGCAAAAATTAAAGTGTTTACTGGTAACTATACTTTCTGGTACGAGAGTAGTCAGTTGATGGCTCGTCAGATAAACGACAAGAACAAAAAGAATGAAGAGAAGCGTCAGGCTTTGTTGGATTTCATTGCCCGTTTCTCCGCAAATGCATCTAAAAGTAAGCAAGCAACTTCTCGTAAAAAAGCGTTGGAGAAATTAACGATTGAAGAAATTGAACCAAGTAACCGTAAATATCCTGGTATTATTTTTCAGCCATTACGTGAAGTGGGTAACCAAATTTTGAATGTTGAAAATTTAAGCAAAGCGGTTGATGGTAGAAAATTATTTGATAAGGTTTCGTTTAGTGTAAACAAAGGAGAGAAGATTGCTTTCTTAAGTCGTGATCCATTGGCGGTAACCAATTTCTTCGAAATTATTAATGGCAATATGAATGCCGATGGTGGAAAATTTGAATGGGGAACTACCATTACCAAAGCTTATTTGCCATTGGAGAACAATGAATTTTTTAAAGAAGGTTTAGGGCTGATGGACTGGTTACGTCAGTACGTGCCACCACATATTACAGATGCTGATGAACCTTTTTTACGTGGTTTCTTGGGTAAAATGTTGTTTAGTGGTGATGATATTGCCAAGAAAACAAACGTGTTGAGTGGGGGAGAAAAAGTACGTTGTATGGTTAGCCGTATGATGTTGCAAAATCCTAATTCAATTATACTTGACCAACCAACCAATCACTTAGATTTGGAGAGCATTCAAAGCTTTAACGAAGGGTGTCAAACTTTTCCTGGTATTGTATTAATGACATCGCATGACCATACGTTTATGCAAACAGTTGCCAATCGTATTATTGAATTGACACCTAAAGGAATTATCGACAGATTAATGACTTTTGATGAATACATTGAAGATAAACGTGTGTTGGAATTAAGGGCTGAGATGTATGCTTAGGAGTTGAAGAAGTTGAAAGGGTTGAAGAGGTTGAATAGAGTAAGAGAGAATTTGATAAAGTTTACAGAGTTTATATAGTATGAAGAAAGAGAGGAATCATTTATGATTCCTCTCTTTCTTTTATAAACCTTATATACATTTCTACCTTATATACAACTTTGAACTCCAAACTAAATAACTCCAAACTAAATAACCCCAAACTAGATAACTAAAAAACTACTTCTTCCTCACCAGTTTAATGGTGCTGTTTTTACTGAAATCACTGGTCATTAAAATTTCGTATCGTTTGGTGCCATCATGAATAATCAGTGCAGCGGTATTTGGTGGAATAAAACCCAAACTTTCGGCAAACATGCTCAGTTCGTTGTAAGGTAAGTTGTCGTTATAGGCAACACTAAAACGAATGGCTCTGTGGTTCAACAACGCTTTTGGTAATACCAGTTTGTTGTTGAAAAAAACTGATATCGAATCTCCGTCAATGGCACCATTGTCGTAAAACTCTAATTGTAATTCGTTGTTAGTAATTTCAATTTCTCTGGCAAATATTTTTTCACGTTTTACAAATTCGTCGGTAGCACTTTTTTCTTCTGTAGTAAGTGGTTTTTCAGGTGCAATTACAATGGCAGGTTTTGCAACAACAGTGTCTTCTGCTTTGATATCATTTTTTGTAATTGGAACAGTTAGTTCATCGTCTTCTTTGTCAGTTTGTTTTTTCAGTTTAAAATTTATATCGGGACAAGTAAAACGAAAATCTTTGCCTGCAAACATAGTTCCACTTAAAACCGATTCTGCTTTGGCAATACGTAAAATAAATTGTCCACTCATAGGGCAATCAACACCAGTAACGGTATTGGTGGCTTTATAATAAATTAGTTTGGTAGCATTAACCACCAATGTTCTTGTGGCAGCATCAAAGCTGCCAGTAATTTTATTGCTAAATAAACTGTCTCTAAAATAATAGTTCAATTCGCCAGTAATCGATTTGCCTTTTTGCACCAATACCAGCTCCGTTAAATAGCTATTGCTACTGCCTTGCATATCAACTTTGCCAACGCCATACCATTGTCCACTTACATTTTGTGCAACACTTGTTTGTGCAGTAAAGCCTACCAATAAAAAAAACAATACACCATATTTCATAGCGGTGCAAAGTACCCCAACCTAAAGTTTATAAATGGTTAAAGTTGCCCACAAAATGTGTTTTTTGGGGATAGTGAAGCAGGAGTTTATTTTAATTGTTTTATTGTACATCAGCATTTGTAAAAAGCCATGCGGTGGTTCTGCCTGCCCGTTCCATTCAGGTGGGCTTTTCGTTACAACTACACCACAACGCCAACACACAAGCCTTCAGCGTGGTTTACACTGCAATCAGGTGTAGGAATCGGGCTGTGGAAAGTTTATGGGGCTGTTTAATGCAAGCACAGGGATGACAAGGATTAGATGAATCTTATTGATGAACAAATATTTTTTCTCTATTGGTTGTCGTACTCACCAATTGATAGAGGAAAATTAACTACCCTACAGCCTCTACCAACTTCACACATTCAACAGCTTCTCTCACATCGTGTACACGTAAAATGCTTGCACCATTTTGTAAGCCAATGGTATTTAAAACGGTGGTGCCATTTAATGCTTCATTGGCTGTGATGCCTAAGGTTTTGTAAATGGTCGATTTTCGGGAAACGCCTAATAGAACAGGCTTTTGTAGCATATTAAAAATCGACAAATCTTTTATGAGCTGAAAATTGTGTGCAATGGATTTACCAAAGCCAATACCTGGGTCTAGAATAATGTCGTTAATGCCTGCAAGTCGGCAAGTTTCAATACGTTCTATAAAAAATTCCAGCAATTCTTTGGTTACATTATCGTACACAGGGTTTTGCTGCATGGTTTGTGGCGTGCCCTTCATGTGCATGCATATGTACGGCACTTTAAGTTGTGCAACAGTTGCCAGCATTGCTGCATCCATTAAACCACCACTTACATCGTTTACCATACTTGCACCTGCTTGCACAGCAGCCTGTGCAACTGTTGAATGATAAGTGTCAATAGAAATGATGGCATCAGGAAATTGTTGAATGATTTTTTCTATGGCAGGTATAACACGTTTGATTTCTTCTTCAGCCCCAATGGATTCGCTACCTGGTTTGGTGGTTTGTCCACCAATATCTAAAATGGTAGCACCTTCGGCTAACATTTGTGTGGCTTTGGCTACAGCAGCATCTGTTGTTTGTTGTTGACTATTGCTGTAAAAAGAATCTGGTGTGGTATTGATAATGCCCATTACAATGGGCTGTGTAATGGTTAAGAGTTTGCCTTTGCAGTTAAGAGTAAACATGTTAAAATCAAAATTTATTCGTATCGTGGTAAAATTAACCCCTGCCTATTTCTTGGTAAAGTAATAGAATCTACCAGCATCGTTAAAACATTTTGAAAGTTTTTTGTTTGAAGATCATTTTGGTTGATTTTGTATTTTGGATATTTTTTATAGTTCTCATAGTCCATAAAAGGCATTGGAAATATTTTAATATTGGCACTATCAATAATGATTTTATTAGATGAAGAGTCAATTTTTATAACCAAGTTTACATGTACTGTTGAGTAATATGAATTGGTTTCATTTTTGTTTAGTCTTTTGAGTTTTTGTTCAAAATCGTTTTTATCTCTAGCAGTTTTTCTAATTTCATTTATTCTATCACCCATAAGTTTTGATTTACTTGGTATTAAAGCAGTAAGCTCATCATCGGTCAAGTGTTTGTATCCTAAATTTTTAAACCAACCAATAAATACTGTTTCTAAACTATCTTGTTGAAAGTTTGAACGAATGCTAAATTGAATTGGTCTAGATTTTGTTAAAATAGGTTCACCTTTTTGTTGATTCTTAATTGTTGCACAACCTGTTATTAATAAAAGGGTATAAAATACTTTTTTCATAATTTCCTATTTTATATTGCAGTTCTAAAAAAGCCCATTAAAGTACAAAACCCTGAAGGGTGCGACGCCAGTAAAGCTGAATAAAGTTACTACTGTTCGTTTTATAAAAATAAAAGAAATGAGTAATACGAATGTTCAATACGATGAAGCAATTAAAAGTTGCAAAGACATTTTCCTTAAAAAAACAATTGATTATGGCACAGCTTGGCGTGTGTTAAGACCTATTAGTGTGGTAGATCAAATTTTTATTAAGGCTTTGCGTATTCGTACCATACAAGATAAAAAACTGCAATTGGTGGGTGATAATATTGTAGATGAGTTTAAAGGCATTATTAACTATGCAGTGATTGGAATGATTCAACTTGAATTGGGTGAGGCAAAGATTGAAGAAATGCCAGTTGAACAGGTGAATGAATGGTATGCAAAATGGGTGAAGTTTTCGAAAGATACTATGCTGAATAAAAACCACGATTATGGTGAGGCTTGGAGAGATATGAGTCAGGAAAGTTTTGCTGATTTAATTATTATGAAGTTGCAACGCATTAAACAAATACTGGCGAATGATGGTAAAACCATTATAAGTGAAGGTATTGATGCCAACTATGTAGACATTTTAAACTACAGTGTATTTGGGTTGATTTTGATAGGGGAAGGGATTCATTAGAGGCAGAAGGTTAAATAGTGTAAGGTAAAAGGCGTAAGGTAAAAGGTGTAAGGTAAAAGGTGTAAGGTAAATTGTTTGGAGATTATGTTTTAGTGTTTAAACTTTTAGTCTTTATTTTTTTCGATTTTAGTTTTTTTAATTCATGTTATGAAAAAATATCTCTTAATCATTCGTTGGGTAGTTGGTTTGCTGTTTATCTTCTCCGGATTGATAAAAGCCAATGATCCGTTGGGATTAAGTTATAAAATGCAAGAATTTTTTGAAGCTTGGCAACTGAAAGGATTACATGATTATACATTGGCAGCATCGGTATTAATGAATTTATTGGAAGTGGTGGCTGGTGTTGCAGTTATTGTAGGCTGGCAAATGAAACGTTTCAGTTGGCTGTTGTTGGTGCTGATTGTGTTCTTTACTTTTTTAACCAGTTATGTGTTGTTTTCTGGTAAAATACATGCTTGTGGCTGTTTTGGCGATTGTGTTCCACTTACACCTATACAAACTTTTGTAAAAGATATTATTTTATTGCTGCTGATTTTGATGTTGTTTTTTAAATCGGCTGACGTAAGTCCAATGTTTAATAAAACAGCATCTATTGCAGTAGTTGCTTTTTCTTTTGTTTTCGTATTGGGTTTGCAATGGTATGTTCAAAAATATTTGCCTGTATTGGATTGTTTGCCTTATGCCAAAGGCAAAAATATAATGGAAGGCATGCAATTGCCTGTAGGTGCAATTCCTGATAGCACAGTTATTACTTTTAAATACAAGAAGAACGGGAAAGAAATTGAGTTTGATCAAGATCATTTTCCAGATGATTTGGATAGCACTTATGAATTTATCAGTCGTTACGATAAAGTAGTACGCAAAGGAACAGGATTGCCAAAAATTACTGATTTTGCTTTAACTACTGAAAGTGGTAATGATACTACAAAAGCAATATTTGCACAAAGCAAATACATCATGTTGTTTGCAAAAGATTTTGACAATATTGCTGATTGGGAAAGTGGGTTTAGAAAAAATGTAGCATTGGCAAATGCAAAAAATATTCCTGTTTTTGTTGTAACAGCTATGCCTGAAAAAGCAAGAGCATTATTTGCAGTTGAAAAGCTGATTGTTTTATCTTGCGATGCAACTGTTATTAAAACTGCTGCAAGGGTTAAACCTACTTATTTATTTATGGGTCCTTATGGTTATATAATTGATAAGGTCAGTTATGCAAATAATAAAAAAATAGATTACTGGTTAAATTCATACGCTTTCACTTTTAAACTATAACTCCAAACTCTTAACTAAATAACTAATTCCCTTGCTCAACTTCATTACCAAAAAACTATTCTATGGCTTGCTCGTTTTAGCAGGGGTGGTGGTAGTGGTATTTTTTTTATTTCAAGGTTTTGGAGATCCTGCAAGATTGGTATTAGGTCAATCCGGCGATAGCACAACTATTAAAAATATTCGCAAAGAATTGGCATTGGATCAACCTAAATGGAAACAGTTTTTGTTGTATGCGAATGACGTTAGTCCTATTGCAATACATTCCAAGGCAGATAGAGAACAAAAGCAATTGAGTGGATTTTTTATTGGCAATGTGGGTGTAAAAGTTCCTTACTTACGTAGAAGTTATCAAACCAAAAAAAATGTAAGTGAAGTATTGTTTGATGCTTTACCAAGAACCATGTTACTGGCATTTGCAGCCATGTTTATTGCAGTAATTGTGGGTATTTTATTGGGCATATTGGCAGCTGTAAAACAAAATACTTGGATGGATACAGGTAGCATTTTTGCAAGTGTATTGGGCATTTCGGCTCCATCATTTTTTATGGGGATTGTATTGGCGTATTTATTTGGTTTTGTATTGAGCAAATACACTGGTTTACAATTAACAGGAAGTTTATATGATATTGATGCTTTTGGTGGACAACAATTGCAATTAAAAAATCTTATTTTACCTGCTATTACATTGGGTATTCGTCCATTGGCCATTATTACACAACTTACTCGTAGTGCCATGTTGGATGTGTTAGACCAAGACTATATTCGTACAGCTTATGCCAAAGGATTAAGTAAAAAAGCTGTGATCTTTAAACATGCTTTGCGTAATGCTTTAAACCCTGTTATTACAGCCATTACAGGTTGGTTTGCTGAGCTGTTGGCAGGTGCATTTTTTGTAGAATATATTTTTGGTTGGAACGGTATTGGAAAAATCACGGTTGATGCTTTAGAAAAATTAGATTTTCCAGTGGTTATGGGCAGTGTATTAATTACTGCTACATTTTTTATCATCATCAATATTCTTGCAGACTTATTATATGGCGTTGTAGACCCAAGAGTGAGGATGAAGTAGGGAGGTAGAAGGTAAAAGGTAGAAGGTAAAAGGTAAAAGGTAGAAGGTAAAAGGTAGAAGTTGAAAGGTTTAATTTTTTTGCCTACTTACCAATAACCACTTTCCAATAACCATTCTCAATTCACCATTTATTGTATCACTACATTGCTAATTACTTTTTCGCCAAACACTTCATTCACTCGGTCAATGATTTGTTGTTTCTGAAACATTAATTCATTTTTAAGTGGACCAACATGTGTTCTTATAAATAAAGTGTAGTTAATGATTTCAATTTTTTCTGTGTATTTGGCAATGGTCTTGCCCATGAGTTGCTCCCACACTTCTTCTATTTGAACAGCCCTAATACCATTCTTTAAATTACTTTTTCTAATAAAGCCTTTCATTGCTTCGCCAATAGAATATTCTCCCATTTGGTAAAAGTAGTTGATGTAATTGAATGATAAAAAACTGTTTACTGCATTTTAGCCGATAGTTGTTGTAATGCATATGGGCTGCGGGATTGAACAAAGTAGCTGCTGCTTTTTGCCAGCACTACTTGCGAAAGCCCGAACTAAAGTATGGTTATTTACTGAAGTTAAAAGCCCCAAAAAAATCAGCATTCTAAATGGTCATTAATTAAAGTGGTCTTCTTTGCTAGAGAAGACCACTTTAAAAGAATCCTTTCCATTGCTTACCAAATTCTTGTTCTGGCTTCTGGTTTTTTATACATTTTATCGCCTTCTTTAATTCCAAATGCTTCGTACCATGCATCCATATTTACCACTGGTCCATTACCACGATGTACACCAGGACTATGTGGATCAGTTAAAATTAATTGAGCTGCATTATCGGGTAAAATATTATTACGCCAAACCTGTGCCCAGCTTAAAAAGAAACGTTGGGTAGGTGTTAAGCCATCAATTTTTTTATTGTCTTTAAATTGTTTGGTTTTGGTGAATGCTTCATAAGCAATATTTAAACCACCAAGGTCGGCCAGATTTTCGCCTAAAGTAAGTTTACCATTTACATGTATGGTATCTAATACAGTAAATGCATTGTATTGCTCTACCACTTCATTGGCTTTGTTTTTAAACTTATCGCCATCTTGTTTAGCCCACCAATCTTTTAAATTACCCACAGCATCAAATTGGCGACCTTGGTCATCGAAACCATGTGTCATTTCATGTCCAATTACTGCACCAATGCCACCATAGTTTACAGCATCATCTGCACCAAAATCGAAGAATGGAAATTGTAAAATACCAGCAGGAAAAGTAAGATCATTGTTAGATGGACTGTAAGATGCATTGATGGTGGGCGGAGTCATGCCCATTTCAGTTCTGTCAACTGGTTTACCCATTCTGTTCACCATGTAGTTGTAGCTCCAAATGCTTACACGGCGTACATTACCTAAGAAATCGTTTTTATTAATTTCAACACCCTCGTATGTTTTCCATTTATCGGGGTAAGCAATTTTTTTAGCAAAAGCATTTAATTTTTCTAAAGCTTTTGGTTTGGTTTCATCACTCATCCAATCTAAACGATTTATTCTATCACCAAAAGTTGCTTGTAAGTTATTCACCAGTTCCAGCATACGAACTTTGGCTTTTGGTTTAAAGTATTTTTCTACATACAATTGCCCAATTAAATCGCCCAAACTTCTGTCTATTAAACTGCTCATTCTTTGCCAACGTGGCGTTTGTTCTTTTTGTCCTGTTTGTACCCTGTTAAATTCAAAATCGGCTTTTACAAATGCACTGCTTAAATAGGGGGCAGCCGATTTAATAATGTTCCAACGTAAATAACTTTTCCAATCGGTTAAGGGGTATTCTTTTAATAAGGCTTCTACACGTTTTATAAAAGATGGATTGCCCACCAATACTGAATCGGCACCTTGCACTTTCATCAACAGCATTTGGTTCGCCCAGTTAATGCTTGGTGTTAATTCATTTAGTTGTGCTAAAGCAAATTTGTTGTAAGTTTTATATGGGTCACGCATTTCAACACGGCTATATTGTGCCCTTGCAAATTCAGTTTCAATTTTTAATACAGCAGCAGCACTTGCAGTTGCACTTGCATCATCTTCTCCAGCCAGCATAAACATTTTTTTCAAATGCATTTTATAGGCTTCCTTAATTTTTGAGCTGCGGGCATCGTCTTTTAAATAATAATCCCTGTCTGGTAAACTGGTGCCACCTTGACCAATTGAGGGAATGTATTTAGAAACATTTTTTCTATCTGGTCCAATAAACATTCCAAATAAAGCTCCTCCACTGCCTGTAGTTCTTAAATAGGCAGCTTCATTTAAAATGCCTTGAACATCTTTAATGGTGTTCACTCTTTCTAAATCTGCCTGAATAGGATAGTAGCTTTTTTCTTCAATGGCAATGCTATCCATTCCACTAAAGTACATGTCGCCAATCATTTGTGTCTTGCGGTCTTTGCCAGTATTTTTCACCGCTTCTTCCAATAACGATTGCAAGCGTTTACTGCTTTCTTCACGCAACACATCAAAACTTCCCCAACGGGTTTTTGAATTTGGAACAGGATTGTTTTTAATCCAGTTACCATTGGCGTATTGGTAAAAATTATCGCCAGGTTTTACCGATAAATCCATGTTGGCTTTATCAATGTACTTAAAGCTTTTTTTATCCTGGGCATGCACCAATGCTGTAGAGGATAATGCAGCAATCAATAGTAATTTTCTCATTCTGAATTTGGTTTAAACCAAATATACAGATGAAGTATTTTGAGTGAATTGTTTTTTGATGAATGTATAAATTATGGATTTTAGAAGCTCAACAAACGATACTTTAATGTGCTGCAAACCCGCTTTTCATTGCAAGCCCTCGTACCTCGGGTCTTTCCATTGCAATCGGGGCTAGGTTTTGGGCTGTGGGAATGCGATTGAACTTTTTTGTTGAGTTAAGAGTAAGGCGTACAAGGGTGCGACGCAACCACAGCTAAATACTTATTCTACTGCCCATTTCTATAATATCTCTTTAAAAGATTTGCTATTTAAGCTGTTTTCCCTACTTTTGCGACCCGAAATGAAAGTTTCGGACATTTCCCACATGGCTCAACAAGTTTACTCCTGTGAGTAACGCCAGTAGGGTGTAATCTTTAATAAAGATTATTTTATGCCAAAAGTAAAAACAAACTCCAGTGCTAAAAAACGCTTCAAAGTAACTGGAACAGGCGAAATTACCTTTCAAAAGCCTTTTAAACGTCACATCTTAACTAAGAAAAGTAAGAAACGCAAACGTGGTATGAGAAAACCAGGTATTGTTGGTTCTACAAACAAAGATTTTGTACAAAGATTGTTGGGTTTAAAATAACCAGCAAATAGCTAAAAGCCATTAGCTGATAGCTTAGAAAAAACATTTAATAATACTCTTAAACTAGTTAAGATATGCCACGTTCAAAAAATGCAGTAGCTTCTAGAGCTCGCAGAAAAAGGATTTTAAAACAAGCCAAAGGCTTTTATGGTAAACGTAAAAACGTATATACCGTTGCCAAAAACATCGTAGAAAAAGGTCAAACTTATGCCTATGTTGGTCGTAAGTTAAAGAAAAGAGAATACCGTCAATTATGGATTGCACGTATTAATGCAGCTGTAAGAGAGCAAGGATTAACTTACAGTGTATTTATTAATAAATTAGCTGTAAAAGGTATTGAATTAGATAGAAAAGTATTGGCTGATTTAGCAATGAACAACCCTGAAAGTTTTAAAACTTTGGTTGATTCTGTTAAATAGTTAAACACTGTATCGATATTTGAGAGCTGTAGATTTATCTACAGCTTTTTTATTGCAGCTAGCTTGTTAGTAATAATGTTTCTAATAAGGGGGATAAACAATTCAAACGTGCAAGAGCAATGATTTCAATGCTTATCAGTAAGTACATTTATTTTTTATAAATTTAAATAAATTACTGTATGAAAAAAGTTGTTTTAATGATTGTTTGCATGGTAGGTTTTGTTACTGCCAATTTTGCTCAAAATGCTCCAGTTGCTAAAGAAGATATTGCAACTGTTAGGGCTAAAAATCTTACCCAAATTGTTACAGCCGCTAAAAATGCTGGATTAAACGAGAAAGAAGTTACTAAGGTTAAAACCATAATAGAGAATTTATACAAAAAGCAAGATGAAATAAATGCTGATGCAAGTTTAACACCCGAGGCTAAAAAAGAAAAGTTGAAAGCCGCAAATGCTGAAAAAGACTGGAAGTTACAGAATGCAATGGGAGACAAATGGATGACCTACGTAGAAGCTAGGAAAAAATTAATTGCTGAAGCTGCTGCTAGTAAACAGTAAGCCATATAACCTATTTAAAGAGAGGCTGTAGTATTGATTTACTGCAGCCTTTTTTATTGGATAATTTGGAAAAAATTGGTAAAAAAATCAGCATATTGTTTTTTTTGTTCTACACATGCAGCAAACTGTTACTTTTGCTACCTAAAATTTTAATTTCCACTTTTTAATCAGTCTTAAAAAGAATGACAAACAGCTACACCTCACTGGTGAATCAAACCTTCCACTTTCCACAAGAGGGATTTGATGTAAACGATAACGATTACTTATCTTTTAATGGTATCGATTTAAAGCCCATCATAGAAAAATATGGTACGCCACTTAAATTAACCTATTTGCCCAAAATTGGTATGCAAATTAATAAGGCAAAAAAAATGTTTGATACAGCTTTTAAGAAGCACAAATACGAAGGCACTTATAATTATTGCTACTGTACAAAAAGTTCTCATTTTTCTTTTGTGGTAGAAGAAGCATTGAAGCACAATATTAACTTAGAAACTTCTTTTGCTTATGATATTGAAATCATCAATCAACTGTATAAACGTAGAAAAATTACCAAAGATATTTTCATTGTTTGTAATGGTTTTAAGCAAAAGAGTTATACCAGTAGAATTGCTAAGTTGATTAATAGTGGCTTTAAAAATGTAATTCCTGTTTTGGATAATGTAGAGGAATTAAAAGCCTATAAAAGAAGCGTTAAGCAGCCATTTAAATTGGGCATTCGTGTAGCTGCTGAAGAAGAACCTAATTTTCCTTTTTATACCAGCAGATTGGGTATACGACAAAAAGATATTTTGGAATTTTATGTAGATGAAATTGAAGGCAATGAAGATAAATTTCAACTTAAAATGCTGCATATCTTTTTGAACAAGGGCATTAAAGATGATATTTATTATTGGAGTGAGTTGAATAAAATCATCAACTTATATTGTCAACTTAAAAAGATTTGTCCTGAGTTGGATTCAATCAATATTGGCGGAGGTTTTCCAATTAAACATTCTTTGGGTTTTGAGTACGACTATCAATTCATGATTAATGAAATTGTTAGTAATATTAAGAAAGCTTGTAAGAAAGCTAAAGTTCCTATGCCTCATATTTTTACTGAGTTTGGCAGTTATACGGTTGGCGAAAGCATGGCACATATATACAGTGTTATCGCAGAAAAACAGCAGAATGATAGAGAAACTTGGTACATGATTGATTCATCTTTCATTACCACTTTGCCCGATACTTGGGGCATTGGCGAAAAATTCTTGATGTTACCTATTAATAAATGGGATAATGAATACCATCGAGTCGTGTTAGGCGGTATTACTTGTGATAGCCATGATTACTATGATAGCGAAGAACATATTAATGAAGTATTCTTACCTAAAATAAAAAGTAATAAAGCTGAGGATAAAGAGAATACAGAACCATTATATGTTGGCTTTTTTCATACTGGAGCTTATCAAGATCAGATTAGTGGTTATGGTGGTATTAAGCATTGTTTAATTCCTTCCCCCAAACATGTTATCATTGAATATGATAAAAATGGCAAACTGGAAGATTGGGTTTATGCTAAAGAACAAACAGCTGCCAGCATGTTAAAAATTTTAGGATACTTACGTTAAATTATATTTCAATTTTTAAATTAAATCGATGAAGAAGATTTTAGTATTAGCTGCTGCATTACCAGTATTTGCAATTGCTCAAAAAACAACCAAACCAGCAACACCTGCAAAACCCAAAGTAGTAGTATCACCAACAGCCAAAAAAACAATCGTGCCTGCAAAAGGAGCTTTGAAAAGTAGTTTAGATTCTTTAAGTTATGCATTGGGAACAAGAATTGCATTAAACTTAAATGCCAATAACATCGATACGTTAAGTTATGCAGCTTTTGTAGATGGTATTAAAGATGTACTAAAGAAAAAGACATTAAAATTTGATGATAACGCATGTAATAACATCATCAATACCAAATTGCAGGAAATGGCTTCTAAAGGTTCGGCTAAAGAAAAAGAAGCTAGTGCAAAATTTTTAGCAGAAAATAAAAAGAAAGCTGGCGTTACTACTACAGCAAGTGGGTTGCAGTATGAAGTAATTACGATGGGTACTGGCATTAAACCCACTACAGAAGATACGGTAGTTTGTCATTATGCTGGTACACTAATTAATGGTAAAGAGTTTGACAATAGCTACAAACGTGGTGAGCCAATTAGTTTTCCTGTAACTGGTGTAATTAAAGGCTGGACAGAAGCTGTACAATTAATGCCTAAAGGAAGCAAATGGAAATTGTATATACCAAGTGAATTAGGTTATGGCGATAGAGGTGCTGGACAAGATATTCCTGGTGGAGCAGCATTAATTTTTGAAGTAGAATTGGTAGATGTGAAAGTGAAGCAATAATTGATTTGAATAGTTTTAGAAAGAGGAGTAAAGGAAGTAATTCTTTTGCTCCTTTTTTGTTTTAGCTAAGAGTTGAAAGAGTGGAAGAGACAATGAGAGTAGAGGAGGTGTATTCTATCTTATCCTAATTTAGTAAAGGTAAATAGTGTAAATATGCCTTTTATCAAAGTTTAAGTTGTAGTGAGTAATGATTAATTATTTTAGTTTTTCAATTTATCGAAATGAAAAAAATTATTGCCTTCCTTATTTTAGTTACAACTGTAATTACTATTAATGCTCAAACAACTGAAGATTCCGTTAAAGCCACTATCAACAATATGTTTACTGCTATGAAAAGTAGTAATGGAGCTGCTTTACAAGCTTGCTTTGCAGATAGTGCTGTATTACAAACCATCAGCAGAAATAAAGAAGGGAAAACGATTGTACGAAATGAATCGATTGAAGGTTTCGTAAAACAAGTTGCATCAATGCCTGCAAATGCGGCTGATGAAAGAATTGTTTTTGATGGAATTAAAATTGATGGCCCAATGGCTACCGTATGGACACCCTATAACTTTTATTTTAATGGAAAATTTAGCCATTGTGGTGTAAATAATTTTGTGTTGGTTAAACAAGATAATGGTTGGAAAATTCAATATATCATTGACACAAGAAGAAGGCAAGGCTGTAAAGAATAAAATCCATCATCAATTCAGTTAAAGGAATTATTTTTATCAAAATTTTTCTGCTTGAAAACAATTCTTTCTGAACCTCAGGTTGCATTAACGGTAAAGCGTTTGGCTCATCAAATTTTAGAAAATCACTTACAGTTAAAGGATACTGTAATTATTGGCATTCAACCAAGAGGCGTTTATTTAAGTGATCGCATTGCCAATACCTTAAAAGAGTTATTGCCACAGCAAACTGTTAACTATGGAATTTTAGACATTACTTTTTACAGAGATGATGTTCGCAAAGAATTACATGTTGCCAATAAAACTGATATTCCTTTCAGCATAGAAAATAAACAAGTTGTATTGGTAGATGATGTGTTGTGGACAGGCAGAACCATTAGAGCTGCATTAGATGCATTGTTGGATTTTGGTCGCCCAAAAAAAGTGGAACTCTGCGTTTTAATTGATAGAAGATTTAATAGAGAATTACCAATTCAACCAGATTATACTGGAAGAGCTATTGACACCATTGTTTCACAAAAAGTAAAAGTTTTTTGGAAAGAGAATGGCTTTAAAGAATGTGTGGAGTTAGAATAATGTTTTCAATTCCATTGTAGAAGACCAACTACATATTTTTTTCAAAACTTCTCTATATCTATTAACTTCGCTTTTTAATGAAACTATCTACCAAACACTTACTTGGTATTAAAAACCTCACCAAAGAGGATATACAACTTATTCTTTCAACAGCTGCCAATTTTAAAGACGTTTTACAACGACCTGTAAAAAAAGTTCCATCGTTAAGAGATGTAACGATTGTAAACTTGTTTTACGAAAACAGTACACGAACAAGAATTTCTTTTGAGCTTGCCGAAAAAAGATTAAGTGCCGATACCATCAATTTTACAGCTAGCGGAAGCAGTGCTGCGAAAGGAGAAACTTTACTCGATACAGTAAATAATATCCTAAGCATGAAGGTAGATATGGTGGTAATGAGACACAGTGCAAGTGGAGCACCACATTTTTTGGCAAAACATATTCCTGCTGCCATTGTAAATGCTGGAGATGGTATCAACGAACATCCAACACAGGCTTTATTAGATGCATTTAGTATGCAGGAAAAATTTGGGAATTTAGAAGGCTTAAAAGTGGCTATTGTTGGGGATATCATGCATAGTAGAGTTGCCCTTAGCAATATTTATTTATTGAAAAAAATGGGAGCCGAAATTAAAGTTGTTGGACCTCCAACTTTAATTCCAAAGTATATAACTGAAGCATTGGGTATACCAGTAGAATACAACCTTAAAAATGCATTACAATGGTGCGATGTTGCCAATGTGTTGCGAATTCAGTTAGAACGCCAAAATCAGCCTTTGTTTTCTTCTTTAAGAGAATACAATTTGGCTTATGGCGTAAGCAGAAAATTATTAGAAAGTTTGGGAAAAGAGATTACCATAATGCATCCTGGTCCAATAAATAGAGGTGTTGAATTGGATAGTGATGTTGCCGATGGCCCTTATTCCATTATTTTGAATCAGGTAGAAAATGGTGTGGCAACTAGAATGGCTGTATTATATTTACTAGCGAATAGAGAAAATTAAAAATCGATAGTTACAAGTTACTGGTTACAGGAAAATGGTTTAAGTAGAAAAACAAATCAGTTTTATTCTCCTTAAACACTAAACCTTAAACCTCAAACCTTAAACTTTAATCATGCCTCAACGAATTTGCCTTTTCCCTGGAACCTTTGATCCTGTTACATTAGGACATGTAGATATTATCAACAGGGCTTTGCCTTTGTTTGATAAAATTGTTGTTGGCATTGGGGTTAATTCAGCCAAAAATCCTATGTTTTCGGCAGCACAAAGAATGGCTTGGTTTAATGAAATTTATAAAGATGAATCTAAGGTAGAAAGTACAACTTTCGAAGGATTAACAGTTGATTTTTGTAAAGCCATTGGTGCAAAATTTATACTTCGAGGAATTCGTTTCGTAAGTGATTTTGAATATGAAAAGTCAATTGCCGATGCAAATAGAACCATGCACCGTGATATTGAAACTGTGTTTTTAACAGGTGAACCATTATACACTTCAGTTGCATCAACAATTGTAAGAGATATTTTAAAAAATGGTGGAGATGCTTCTCCGTTTTTACCACAAGCTGTTATTAGGTCTTTACACAAATAAGTTTATCTCTTTATACTTTGCTTCTATGTCATCTATTTGGTTTAATAAAAATATTGCACTTGCTGATTTTGCTCATTGGGGTGAAAACACTTTAGGAAATCATTTAGGTATGCAATTCACAGAAATTGGTAACAACTACTTAAAAGCAACTATGCCTGTAGATGCGAGAACCCATCAGCCTTATGGGTTGTTACATGGTGGTGCTAGTGTTGCATTGGCAGAAACGTTAGGTAGTGTGGGCAGTGCTTTAGTAATTGACAATAGTAATTGGATGTGTGTAGGTTTAGACATTAATGCCAACCATATTCGTGGTGTAAAAAGTGGATTGGTTACTGGTATTGCAACTCCTCTACACATAGGGGCAAGTACCCATGTTTGGGAAATAAAAATTTTTGATGAGAAAGAAAAACTTGTTTGTATAAGCAGATTAACCGTTGCAGTGTTAAAGAAAAAAAACTTTTAGAATAAGTAAACTTTAGATGCCCAATAATTAATTACAGCAAACTGATTATATCTTTCTTTCTATCTTTTGGAAACACTTCTAGTTTTTCTATTTTACCATTTTTATAAACGACCTCAATGGTAGTTTGGTAAGGTGCATGTAACTTAAAATGTACATTCCAATCCTTAGGCCATGCAGGGAATAGCATAATCTTTTTATCGTCGGTTTGTAACAACATTTCTTGTAAACCAATCATTGCAGTGCCACCCCAATTATGGTCTGGTGTCCAATCGAAACCTGGCCCCCAAAATGCAGGAAAACGATGTTTGCCATTTTGTAGTTTTAATAAAGTAAGCCTTTTGGCTTCTTCTGTTAAACCCAATCTGGCCGCAAAAATATTATCCTGTTTCCAACCAATATGGCTTCTAAATTTTATGGCTAAAGTGTCGTATAAATAAGTGTTGATGGCAGTATCTAAACCTGCTTTTCCAATGCCAAAAATTCCCCAGGGAGAAACAGGATACAATTGCATTGGTTCAGTATTGTTTACTCTAGCCCAGGACTTTGCAGGAGCAATAGTTACATGATTATCAAAATTTCTAAAACTAATTGGAGGAATTTGTTTCAGAAAATTTGTAAAATATGCTTTGCTTTCATTATCGAAATAAGCAGATTGTAACAAGGCCTTAGTTACTGTTTGCAAAGCAGCAATGGTACTAGTTGGATTTTCTGCTAATTTAAAAGTTTCTCCTGCTGAGCCTGGGAAAATTCTTAAATGTCCATTTTCATCTAAAGCAGGTAAACCTCTTTTTTTAGCTTCGTATTGGTAATGTTTATCAAAGAAAATCAAGCAGCTTTTTATGAGTGGCATGTATTCTCTAATGTTCATGCCATTGTATTTTTCTGCTTGTAAAATCATATAGCAAAATTCTAAAACAGTATCCCATTCGTATTCTAACCATTTGTTGTATTCAACACCTTTGTTTACACTGTCAGGGCGTTTATAACCATATTCAGCAGGGTTAGGCAAACCAAAATTTTCCAATTGTTCTGTAAAGCAGGCTCCGTCATGATTCCAGTAAATTTTACTTCTTAGTTCAGCATTGTGCAGTAAGTTTTTGTAAAAGTCGAACTGGGGTTTCATTAAGTCTGCATCACCACTTTTAAGCATTGGCCAATAAACCAATCGCTGGTTTTGGGCAGTAAAAGTGCCACCACCCCAATTGCGATGGTCAGGAGTTGCATGAATGGAGGTATCTGTAAAAAAAGGATCTACAGTAAATAAACCACCATTAAATTTTGTTGGATAATTGCCTGTTGCATTGCAGCCAAGCATATAACGAAAGAGTTGGTAGTTTCTAGAAGCTTCTTCTACCGGTCGCCAAGTTGTATCGTAAACTTTTGTATCAGTTATGTGAATGAAACTTTTGCTCCAATAGTTGTGCCACCAGCTTTTTGTTTTTTCAAATTGATAATTTCTGAATTTTTGTGTACGTGAATATTGGGAGCTGATATGTTTGGTTTCATTAATTGCCAACTTTTTGCCTTTTGTGAGAAATATATCAATCATATAATTTGATTGATTACTGGTTGATGTAAGCTGATAGCTTTTGAAATCAGTAGATTGATATTGGCCTGAAATAACTTTTGATGCTTTCATATTACTGCCCCAAAGAAATCCAATAAATACTGCCCCTTTTAAAGGGTTGTATAATTTTTCTTTTTCAGCTATTAATCCCTGTTGTCTTACTGCATAATCAAAAACTGAACTGTCTTTATTTTGATGATAAAATACAACTGCGTTTTTATGAAATGATATACTGTCTTTTGGTGCAATAACCTTTATATGCTTAGCCCATTTCCAGCTGTTGGTATTATTGGCTTTACCTGCAAGTTCTCTGTCTTTAAAACGCCAGGTTTCATAAGCTGCTGTTGCAGCAATTTTTTGGTTACTTTGTACATCGATATGTACAACAGGATTAAAAACATCGACCCAAACCTTTACAGTTGTTTTTAATTTTCCATTGCTTCCTTCTATGTTGATGTAGCCATCTTGCAATTTCAATTCTTGTTTGAAAGTCTTTCCTGCAAAAGGATTAGGGCTTAAGTCTATTTTTATTCTTCCTGCTTTTAATGCAGTATTATTTTCATCGAACCAACCACTTTGTTGCAGGTATAAATAAATACTTCCATTCTCCACCCAAACATTGGTGCCAATATCTCCACCACCACAAGGCATAGATTCAGAAGCATTTTTGCTTTGAGTGGTCCATACAACATTGTATTGGTCGATATTATTTTGGGCAAAAGAAGTTGCACACAAAGCAGCAAAGGTTACAATGTACACAAAGCATTCTGTTGAATATAAATTCAAAAGCACAAGTATGCGACGCAACAGCAGTTTAATATTTGTTCCTATAGCTGGTAACATAATTTTTTTATTGTTTTCTTACCAGTTATCAGTTCTAAAACTGCTTGCAGGAAAGCCTTCGGTATTAAATAATTCTCCTACCACAAAATCTTTAAAAGCATAACGTACAGCAACAGGTTTATCAACTTCTGGTGAGGATACCAATACCTTGCCTTGATAAATTACAGCCCTTGCAGGTCGATACACTTTATTCTCTCCAGCAATTTCGAAATTGGTTAATGTTTTTCCGTATGATGTAAGTCCGTTTACAGCATTACTAAACTTAATTGTAGCAACATTGCCATTAATTAAAAGAGAATCAAAAAGTGGACTAGCATAACCAAACCCTTTGTGCTGATAGGTTTTAGCCAAAGCCATATAAGCAAAACGTTTGCTGCCAATTTCTTTATTGGCTGGATGAATGTTAAACTCTTCGCCAATATCCATTAGCACAACCATGCCACTGTTAGGGATTTTTGCCAACGCTTTTCGTTGGGCATCTCTTAAGTAAGCACTATTGAATTTTGGGGCAGAATCTGTTGAGTTATTGGTGTAATTGTAAGGAGCAATTTGTGCATAATAAAATGGCAAACTATCGTTGTTGCTTTTAGCTCTGAGCATTTGTACAAATGCAGGAAATAAGGTTTCATATTGTTTTGCCCGGCTATTGTTGGTTTCTCCCTGGTACCAAATACAACCCTTTACAGTATAACCTAAAAAAGGGTGCAACATACCGTTGTATAAAGTAGTTGGAGTGCCATTATTTATTTTTTTTGTGGTATCGGTTTTTGATGGAAGTTTAATATCAGCAAAAGCAGCTAACGACGCTTCATCCATAAAAGCTTCTACTGGAGAACCTCCATAACTAATGCTGATTAAGCCCACAGGCACTTTTAATTTATCATGTAAAACTTTACCAAAATAATAGGCAGTTGCACTAAAGTTGCTTACAGCGTCAGGCTCTGCAATTTTCCAAGATTGCTTTTTGCAAGTGTCTTGCGGCAAGCGTTGTACCGAACGTGGCACAATAAATAATCGGATATTATTATTGGTCGAATTGAAAATAGCATCGTTAGAGCCTGCAATGGGTTGGTCTCTAAAACCTTTCATCGGCATTTCCATATTACTTTGTCCGCTACATAGCCAAACTTCTCCAATCAAAATATTTTTTAGTGTAATGATTTCTCCATCTGAAATAGTTATTTCATAAGGACCTCCAGCAACAGGCGTTTCAATGTTTATTGTCCATTTGCCCTTTTCGTTGGCAGTCGCAGTGTATTTTTTCTTGTTCCAAGAAGTTGTGATGTTTACTTTTTTGTTCGAATTCGTCCAGCCCCAAATTAAAGGGTTAGCTTGTTGTTGTAAAACCATATTGTCTGCTATAAAATAGGGCAGGGTAACAGTTGCTGTAACAGTTTGTGAACAAAAAATGGCAATACATAAGTTGAGTATAATTACTTTTAAATGCTTCATGGTATAATTGTAATTTAGATGCCTGTAAAGTAATAAACCTACTTGTATAATTTAGGTATTCGAACGATTATTTCTTTTTGTAATTTTTAACCATATGGCTGAAAAAGATAAACAAGGCTCTCATAAAAATATTTGGTATGGCTTAGGTCGCCAAAGAATCGAAATTCCTAAGAGCGTTTTGAAAAGTAAAATATTCAATAATCCTTTGTTAAAAGGTTTGTATCTAAGTAGTTTAGGCTATTATCCCAAAGCTAAAGGACATTTTACCTATCGAAAAAATGGATTGCCAGAAAACTTCTTATTTTATTGTGTTGATGGGCATGGTTGGTATAAAATTAATGGAGAACAACATGAAGTTGGACCAAACGAATTTTTTATTTTACCTCAAAATGTAGAACATTCTTATGGAAGTTCTGAAAATCATCCATGGAGTATTTACTGGATTCATTTTGGTGGAGAATCTTTGCCAACAATGAATGCTACTGATACGGTTAAAAAACATTTTAAACCGTTTTATATAAAAGACAATGGAGATATAGTTGCATTATTTATTAAAATGTACCAAACATTAGAGGCTGGTTATAGTATCGATAATTTAAGTTTTATTAACATGAGTTTGTATCATTTTATTTCACTGTTTATTTATAATTCAAAACATTATCCAGTTAATAAAAGTGCAAAAACCGATTGGATTGATAATGCAGTTGCTTATATGCAAGAACATATAAACTCTAATATTACATTGGATGATTTGTGCAAACATTGCAACTATTCTACATCTCGTTTTTCAAGCTTGTTTAAGCAAAAAACAGGCTATGCACCAATTGATTATTTTATTCAAATGAAGATGCAGAAAGCCACACAACAACTTGACTTTTCTGATAGATCTATAAAAGATATTGCATTAACAATGGGATTCGATGACCCTTACTATTTTTCTAAACGATTTAGAAAAGTAATTGGTGTTTCTCCACAGAAATATAGATTGCTTAAAGAAAAAGTAATGATTTAAGTGTTGTGCAGCTTTCATAATTACTTAATTTATTTCAATTCTTCTAAAATAATAGTTGCCACAATTTCGGCCCAATCCCTCATTTCTTTTCCTGTATAATGTAAACCGTCGTTTGTAATAATACTTGCGTCGTCTTTTGCTTGGCGAGTACTTGGTGTAATGTTTATAAAGCAAATGTTGTGGGCTTCGGTAATTTGTTCACAAACCAAATTATAGGTATCAATTTCTTTAGAAATTGCCGTTGCATCAAGGTTTTTAGCAAATGGTGTAACGCCCCAATCGGGTATAGAAAGTACAATTACCCTATTGGTATTGTTATTAGCTAAGTGAATGGCTTTTTTGAGTAAAAATTCAAAATCGTTTTTAAATTCATCAATACTCAAACCTCTATATTGGTTATTTACGCCAATTAATAAGGTTACAAAATCGTAATGCTCATTCAGTTTTGTGTGCAAAATATGTTCTGCCAGTTCAAAGCTCGTCCAACCGGTTTTTGCCACAATTTCAGGAGCATTGAAATGAGCTCCTTCGCTTCTTAACAATTGTACTGCTTGGTAAGGAAAACTTTGGTGTAAAGCAACACCTTCTCCAATAGTGTAAGAATCACCCAAACAAAGTAAGCTGTTGACATGTGTACTCATAAACAAAATTAAGCGGTAATAATACAGTATTTAATTTTTTAAAACTTGATAGGTATCAGCAAAATAATTTTTATAATCTTTTTTCTTTAAATTTTCATTGGTTAATTTCATGCCTTCATAATAATTAGCTTTTGAGAAAGTTATCACCTTTAATTACTTGGTTTTCGATTATTCTTACCATCACGTTTTCGGGTGTAATTGGTTTTATGTTGGTAGAAGGTTATCGTTTTTTAGATGCTTTGTACATGACCATCATTACCATTACCACTATTGGTTATATGGAAGTACATCCTTTAAGTGATAGTGGAAGAATTTTCTCTATTATTTTAATCATTACTTCATTCTCTACATTTACGTATGCATTGGCTAAATTAACTCAATTTGTTGCCAGTGGCGAAATGCAACTTTATCTTAAAAACCGACAAATTATGAATGCGTTAGATAAGTATTCAGGACATGTAATTGTTTGCGGATTTGGTCGTAATGGTCAACAAGCAGCAAAAACTTTACGTGGGCACAAAATTAATTTTGTGGCAATCGACCACCGTCATGATAATATTGATAACTACTTGAAAGACGATCCAAACTTGTTATACATAAAAGGGGATGCTACAGAAGATAAAGTACTAATGATGGCAGGTGTAGAAAGAGCCAGCAGTTTAATTTGTGCCTTGCCTACCGATGCAGATAATGTATTTATTGTGTTATCAGCTAGGTCATTGAATGAAAAGTTGCGTATTATCAGCCGTGCATCTAATGCTACTTCTATTCATAAATTGAAAAAGGCAGGCGCCGATAGTGTGATTATGCCAGATAAAATTGGTGGTACACATATGGCCAATTTAGTAAGCAAGCCTGATGTAATTGAATTTATTGATTATCTAAGTGGAGAAGAAGGAGAAAGTATTAACATCGAAAGTGTGAACTATGAAAAGTTGCCAATTGAAATTAGAGATACCAGTTTAAAAAATATAATGGATTGGAAAAAGACAGGCGTAAACTGTATTGGTATAAAAGATGAGTATGGAAGGTTTGTTATAAACCCAGAACCAGATATTGTAATTACCCAAGGAATGAAGGTAATTGTACTTGGAACAAGGGCTCAAATTGACCATATGAAAGGCAATGTGGGATAGAACCGAAATCGTTTGCGTAAAAAACAAATGAATGCTCAATGCTATGACTGAATTTTATTACTTTGTACGGGTATAAAAGTGTGTATTCGATTAAAAATTTCTAACAGATTAATGCTAAAAAGATGAATGAAAAAATTGGTAAGTATCGATGGACGATTTGTGGCCTATTATTTTTTGCAACTACAATCAATTATTTAGACAGACAAGTACTCTCATTAACATGGAAAGATTTTATTGTTCCAGAATTTCATTGGAAGAATAATGATTATGGAAACATCACTGCTATTTTTTCAATTGTTTATGCAGTATCGATGTTGTTTGCAGGTCGTTTTGTAGATAAGTTAGATACTAAGAAAGGATTTTTGTGGGCAATTGGTGTTTGGTCTGTAGGTGCTTGTGTACATGCATTTTGTGGTATCGCAACATCTGGCATTCTTACAGGTACTTGGTTTGTTGGATTTGAAGGTGCTAAAGAATCTATTGCAACTATACAAGATATATCTAAGATAATTTCAGTAAGTGTAAACCTCTTCATTTTTGCAAGGATTGTTTTAGCAATTGGTGAGGCTGGTAATTTTCCTGCTGCTATTAAAGCAACTGCAGAGTATTTTCCTAAAAAAGATAGAGGTTTGGCAACAAGTGTATTTAATGCTGGAGCTACAGTTGGTGCATTGGCAGCCCCACTAACCATTCCTTTTATAGCCAAAGCATATGGTTGGGAAATGTCTTTTATATTAATTGGTTTATTGGGGTTTGTATGGATGGGTTTTTGGGTGTTTGTTTATAAGAAACCCGAAGTACATCCCAAAGTTTCTAAAGAAGAGTTAGCCTATATTCAACAAGATGATACTAAAGAAGCAATAGAGTTTTTAAAAACAACTCCAGCAAAAAAAATTACTTTTACACAAGCTTTTAAATACCGTCAAACATGGGCATTTGCAGCTGGTAAGTTTATGACAGATGGTGTTTGGTGGTTTTTCTTATTTTGGACTCCAGCTTACTTAAGTTCAGTTTATAAACTTACATCGGCACAAAGTGCACCACAAATTTTTGTATTGTACACAATTACACTATTATCCATTATTGGTGGATGGTTGCCTACTTATTTTGTTGAGAAGAAAGGAATGAATCCTTATGCAGGCAGAATGAGGGCAATGCTCATTTTTGCATTCTTTCCATTATTAGCTTTACTAGCTCAGCCATTGGGCTACATTTCAGTTTGGATTCCTGTTGTGATTATAGGTATTGCAGGTGCAGCACACCAAGCTTGGAGTGCCAATATTTTTTCTACAGTGGGAGATATGTTTCCTAAATCAGCCATTGCAACTATTACAGGTATTGGTGGTATGGCAGGTGGTATTGGTTCATTTTTAATTAACAAAGGCTCAGGTGTATTATTCGATTATACTACTGAAACAAAAATGAAATTTATGGGATTTGAAGGTATTGAAGCTGGTTACTTTATTATATTCTCTATTTGTTCTGTTGCTTATTTAATTGGTTGGTTTATCATGAAAACCCTTGTACCAAAGTATAAAGTAATTACCGATTTGTAGTAACTTAGCGTTCTTATCAACAAAGCCTGCACCTGTTACTGTATGTAAACGATGCAGGCTTTTTTAGTTGATTGATTACGTCTTTAATTTATTGATATGCTAAAGAAAAAAGTACTTTGTTTTGGTGAATTGTTATTAAGAATTTCTCCTGCACCAAATGATGAAGGGTTAGATAAACACCCCATGTTGTTATATATGGGTGGGGCAGAAGCAAATGTTGCAACAGCATTGGCTGGCTGGAACGTGCCTGTAAAATATTGCACAGTATTGCCCGATAATTTTATGAGTCATCATGTATTGGATTATTTAGAATATAAAGGCATTTTTACTTCATCAGTTGTGTTTGCAGGAAATAGAATTGGCCTGTATTATTTAGAACGTGGAGCTGATTTAAAGGGAAGTATGGTATATGATAGAGACAACTCTTCTTTCTCCCAGCTGAAACGTGGCATGATAGACTGGGACAAGGTTTTACGTGATGTAGATTGGTTTAATTTTACTGCAATCAGCCCTGCATTAAATGAGAATGTAGCTGATGTTTGTTTAGAAGCATTGGAAGCAGCAGCTCATAAAAAAATTACCATTTCTGTTGACTTAAATTATAGGGCAAGACTTTGGAAATATGGTAAACAGCCTATTGAAATTATGCCTAAACTAGTTGAATATTGTGATGTTGTAATGGGCAATATTTGGAGTGCCAATAGCTTGTTAGGAGCTAGTCTTGATGAACAAATACATGACAAAAAAACTAAAGAAAGTTATATTGCTCATGCTCAGGCAACTGCAAAAGAAATTATACAACGATTTCCTAAAGTAAAAACCATTGCCAATACTTTTAGATTCGATGGAGAAGCCAACAATATTTTATACTATACTCATTTGTTTAATGAAGGAAAACACTATCAGTCATCTGATTTTACCTGTAAAGGCGTTGTAGATAGAAGTGGTAGTGGAGATTGTTTTATGGCAGGTTTAATATATGGTTTGTATAACCAAAACCCATCGCAAGAAATATTAGATTATGCTACTGCTGCTGCATTTGGTAAGCTGCAAGAATATGGAGACAGTACAGGGCAAGATATTATCAGTGTAAAGAAAAAGGAACAGTAATTGTATTTACATCATTCTTTCTTTTTTACAGCGTTGGTAATTATTTTTTCAAAGTCGAGTAAAAAACCAAAGAAGATTTTTACAATCACAAATACCAAAATGAAAATTTCATCTCCTTTATTAAATAACAAAACAAAAGAGCCGATAATTACAACAAATTGCTGAATAAATATTCTACCATAAGGAGCAAACATTAAATTGCCCATATCTATTGTTTTATAAACACCTGTTAATATGAACTCTTTTAGAACAACCAATCCATAACTTACAGTAAACAATGCCAATACCCATAAAGCATATTGTGGTAGGTATCTATAAATATGGGTTATGTAATAAAACAAATTTACACTAGCAGGTTTAATATGTAAGATACCTAAAAAAATATGCATTTGTATAAGTACAAAAAAGCCATAGTGTATAATAAAGAAAATAATAAAAAAATATCCCGAAACCATTGTTGTTTCTCCACCATTAGTCCACGCATCTTTCTTTTTAATAAGGGTTGTTAACCAAAGTTGCAAAGCAGTATAAATACCAGCAATAATGGTTTCAAAACAGTAAACAATAAATATCATTTTTGCATCCCAACCTTTAAACCATACGCCCCATAAAGGGATTAAGTTGGTAACAATCATTATCCAATCTCCAAAGGTTAACTGTTGTTTTAATAAGTTTTTCATGAAATTATCTTATTGAGTGTAAAGTATTTAATTTCGACTGATGTTGAAATACCTTATTGCAGGTATTTATTGCTGAATATTGTTTTACAGCTGAAGGGTGCGACGCAACTGCAGTTGAAACTTATTCTTCAGCTGGTTACCAAAATAAAAAAATATGAATCCATTTACAATTACCATTCATGGCGGTGCAGGAACTATTTTGAAAGAAGATATGACACCTGAATTAGAAAAAGCTTATCAAATTGCTTTGCAGGAAGCATTGGATGCAGGCTATGCAATTTTAGAGAAAGGTGGAACTGCTGTTACTGCTGTAAATACTGCTGTAGTTTGGTTGGAAAATAATGTATTGTTTAATGCAGGACGTGGGTCGGTTTTCACTAAAAAAGGCGAACATGAAATGGATGCATCTATTATGGATGGGAGCAATTTAATGGCTGGTGCAGTGGCAGGTGTTCAGCATATTGTAAATCCTATAAAATTGGCAACTGAAATAATGTTGCATAGTGATCATGTATTTTTAAGTGGTAGCGGAGCTGCTGATTTTGCACTACAAAGAGGAATGGAATTGGCTGGGGATGAATATTTTTATACTCAGTTCAGATACGATCAATGGAAGGCTGTAAGAGATAGTAACAGCTACAGTTTGGATCATAACACAAAGGTCGATGCATTAATGAAAGATAAAAAGTTTGGTACTGTAGGTGCTGCTGCATGTGATGTTTTGGGCAATATTGCAGCTGCTACAAGTACGGGTGGAATGACCAATAAAAAATACAATCGCATTGGAGATACACCTGTTATTGGAAGTGGTACTTATGCCAATAACAATACTTGTGCAATAAGCTGTACTGGACATGGAGAATTGTTTATAAGAGCTGTTGCTGCTTATGATGTTAGTTGTTTAATGGAGTACAAAGGATTGAGTTTACAAGCTGCAATGGATATTGTGGTGAATGATAAGCTTGTAAAGATTAATGGAGAAGGAGGTATGATTGGTGTAGATGCAAAAGGTAATTATGCGATGTTGTTTAATAGTGCAGGTATGTACAGGGGGATAAAAAACAATGCAGGATTAAATGCTGTATCTATTTATAAGTAGAAGAGTTTTTTATAATTCAGTGAATAAAATATCTTCTTGGTGCAGCCATTTATTTTTGTGAAAGAACCAAGTTGAAAATCCGATTCCACTAAAAGAGAATGGTTTGAAATCCTGTGAAAGTAAATGGGCTGTTTGCGTGGCTTTAAATGCGGTTACTTTATTTTGAATGGTAATGTGTGGCCAAATCTTTTTCTTGTCTTTTAAAGTTAGGTATGGCTTAAATGTTTGCTGTAATTGCTTATGCAGTTGTTGTAATTCTACAGACTGTAAATTGAAAGCAACACCTGTTGCCATGTTTTTAATACCAGTTACATCGATATTTATTGGTTTTCTATTTTGTAAGTTATGCAGCGTTTCTTGAATGATGGGTTCATTAGAAGGAAGCCTATGAAACAAACTTACATGGGCATCTAAATAATTACAATGTGCAGGGAAATACTTTTGTCGTAATACATTAAAATAGCTTTGTGTAGCTTGTTCTAATGTTATGGTAACAATAAGTGGTGCAGTTTTATTTGTCAATGTGTAGAACGTAAAATGATGATAAAAGTAAAAGCCCCATAAAGGGGCTTTACATTTTTATTTTTTTGCAGATAAAGTTTTTAAGAAACTCTCTTTACATTCTTTAGCACAAAAGCCATATAACTTTCCATCTACGGTTACAGTATCTTCTACACCAGCTGTAATTGGCATTCCACAAGTAGTATCAATCTTTGAAGCAAAATTTAATTTGCTGATGTCTATTCCTTCTGTTTGTTTAGCTTGCATTGTGCTGCTGTCTTTATCAGCAGGTTTATTGTTTTCGGTAGCTGCATTATTGCAGGCAACAATTGTGGCAAGTGTAATGATTGCAAAAAATATTTTTTTCATGTTGTAAAATTAGTGGTGATTTTCTTCTTTTCTACATTTTTCCATGATTTCATGAAAAATCTCATGAGCTTCTGTAATCAATTTAGTAAGTATTTTATCATCTTTTTTGGCTACAACCGCTTTTTGTACTTCTATACATTTTGCAACAAGTTGCTTTAAAATTGGTTCAGTTACTGCTGCATTATAACCAGTTGGAACTTTTGACTTTTGCCATGCTTTGGCTTTAGTAACTAATGCAGCTGCACTGTCTTTTAATGGCTGTAATTTACCTTCCTCGGCAGGATGAAATGTTTTACCCATAACTGCATGAAAGTTGTGCATTTCTTTCCAATCTTTCTTTTCTTGGGCTGAAACATTGGTGGCAATAAATAACATGATGACAGCAAGGAAATACAAAATTTTACTTTTCATAATTGTTTGTTTTTAAATTTAATTGTTAATAATTTATAATAAAAAAGAAATATGCAACATCGATCGGTTATTGGCTTTTATAATACCATTTGCCAAATTTTGTTGTACAGGTGTTTGCCAGTTTATGCCTAGTGCCATTTTTTTGTAAGCAGTTTCAATGCCTATGCTTCCCATAGTTAAGTTGCCTCCTGAGATGTCGGCAATGATATTGTTATCTATATCTTTTTGAGCAGTTTCATAAACCAAACCCACATTTGGAACTAAAGAAAGAGAATTAGCAATTTTAAGCTTGTAATACAACTGACTGCTTAGCGTAAACTTATTTCCATATTGGTACTGATATTGGTTTTGTGTATTCATTTTTATGTTAGCAGCAATGTTAATACCTACATCCTGATAACGTAAGTCGTACATGCCATTTAAGGAGAAATCAAAACTGCCAGTGCCAGATTGAAATAAATTGGTATTGCTTGAAGTACCTTTATCAATTGGATTATACTTTCCTGTTGGTAATTTAAAACCTCCACCTATCCATAGATTATGTATAAGTATTTTGTTTTGTAAAGAGTTCCTTTTATTGAGTAGTTCATAAAAGGCAATTATCGATGCATCGCCAATTCCATTTTTATAGTGGCTAATGCCTTGATTAGTTTTTTGGTTAAAGGTGAAGGGAATTGATGCCTGTATTTTTATTTTTTTATGAACGCTGAAAGCACCCCATAGTTCTAGATTTTTATAGTACTCGTTTGTGGTTAAATAAGTTACTGAACCCCCAGTACCAACATGTGTAATAAGTGAGTTATAGCGATAACGTAAGCCAAAAATATGTTTGCGAAATTCAGGTAGTATGCCAACATAAGTATTGCCAACACCACAACCACAAATGTCACAAGCAATGCTAACATTATTTAATAGTGAAGAAAAGAATATTAGTAAAAGCAATTTTTTCATTGGATGATTTTATTGTTCAGAAAAACGTTTGTCTACCAAAAAAGGTTTATCGTCTAATGTTTTTAAAAATGCAAGTAAATTCAATTTTTCATTTGTAGTTAATGAAATACCCAACTGGCTATTTTGTTGCAGTAAAGGATCTAGATTGAGTGTTTGCTGTACATTACTTGTGTAATGCTCTAAAACAGCCTCTAATGTTAACAGTCTTCCGTCATGCATATAAGGAGCAGTATAAGAAAGGTTTCTAAGGCTTGGCACTTTGAACTTGTATTTATCGTTCACATTACCAGTAAGCAAAAATTTGCCTTCATCATTTTGCAGGCTAATGCTTAATCCGTTGTTTCTAAAACTGTAATCCGTAAATAGTGGTTCTTTATGGCAAGTACCACACATTTGTTGAAATACCTGGTAACCCTGTTGTTCAACGATTGTAAACTTTGCTTCATTTCTTTTTACACTATCGTATTTAGCGTTATTGCTAATGCACATAACCATAAACTGAGATAATGCTTTTAAAAACTGTGCACCTGTAATCTCACTATTGCCAAATGCGTTTTTAAATAGTGTTGGATATTGTGGATGGTTACGAAGTTTTGCTAAAACATTGGGCAAACTGTCACCCATTTCTACATGATTGGTGATAGGAGCAATGGGTTGTAAATCTAAATCTACAATACCTCCATCCCACATGTAACTGCTTGCCCAAGCCAAGTTCATAATGGGGGGGCTGTTTCTTGTACCTTGTAAATCAAAAATTCCATGACTTAAACTATGACCATGATGTGTAAATGCAGATGTTTGGATGTGACAACTACCACAACTAATGGTATTATTAGCTGATAATAAAGTTTCATAAAAAAGCTTTCTTCCCAACTCGAATTTAGCTTTACTTATTTCGTTGTTCGATAAGTTATAAGTAGGTTGTGGAAAGTAAGATGGATTTACAAAAGTGATTACTTCATCAATAACATCTTTATTGCAGGCAATAATACCTGCAATAAAGATGAATATAACTACACAATGTTTTTTATGCATTTTGCTTAGTTTTCAGTATGGTCATGTGAAAAAAGATTGATACAATTTGCAGCTATTGGTGTTCCTAGTGCAATTGAATGAACCATATTGGTTGTAGCCAAGCTGATGGTATTAACGCCAGTGAATATTTTATTTATATCTACCAATAAATGAATGTTCACACCTGCTGTTTTGCTTGCTTTTACTTTTGCAGAACCTCTTGCTGTTAAATCAAGACTAATTGTTTTTAAATTATTGGCTGTAGCCGATGAATAACCACCAAAACCTCCAAGATGATAGTTAAATACACCACCCATTGTTGTTACAGCTGTTGAAGTGCCATCAAGTTTGAAAAAGATATAGCCACTATTCCAACCCCAATACATATCACTTGCACCAGCAGTTACGTCAAGGTCTCCAGTTCTTTTAGTAATATCCATTGTATTACGCAGGCTGTCTACACCTAAAGTGTATGAAACGGCAGTGTATTCCCCTTCAGGTAATCTGAAAGTAGCATCACGACGATTTACATCACTTTCATCAATTAAAAAATAACTACTGTCTTGTGGAACTATATAAATACTCCCATCAGACTTGGTGAATTTGAAATTACTTACAAAGTATTTTAACTTGGTTACTTTATAAACTTGGTTTGAACTGTTGGTATAGCTTCCTGTGCCAATTTGCAAATCTTGTGAACCAACAATGTTGTCAAACTCAACAGACAATTCTCCTTTTAATGAATTATCATATTCAGGATTTGCACTGTCTTTTTTGCAAGAAGAAAATAGAATAAGAGATAATGTAACTAGCGATATAATTCTTTTCATAATAAGTTTTTTGTGGTATTAAATACCTGAAATAATTTGTTTAAATAGTTTAATTAGCCATGCATGATTAAGGTATAGCATCACCATAAAAATTAAGAATAAAATGATGGTTATACTTATGCGTACACGTTTAATCACATCAGGCTTGTACCAGTTTTCCTGATTAGCCATGTGCAATAATTTTTGTAGTAAATATGTGTTTACAGCTAAAAAAAAGCAGTTGGTAAATGCTTGTAGTTTGTGTTGATGCAGTTAATGCAAATAAAATTTTTACACTAAAGCTTATGCAACAACAGTAATCTACAATTTACATTGTAAGCCATTTTTGCTGAAGAAGATTGTAGTATATAACTTATACCCCTGGCGGATGAAAGAAATCAGAAGCTCTATCTATTGGTGAGCCAGCAATGTATAAAGGGAATGAAGTGAATATATTTTTTTCTGTTGAATGAATGCTTGCAAAAAAACATTTAGAAGAAATGACTTCTTCTTGAGATGCTTTGGTTAAACCATTGCCTTCATCTTTTTTTTCTTCCTGGTTCATTTTTTTTAGCATCTGACATTTACCATTACAATGTAATTTGGGTTTTGCTTTGTTAATACAGTCTTTGGCATAAGCACCAGTATTGGCATAGTAACTTGTAACAATAACAGCTTTGTTAAAAGTTTGCACCACAATGGCCATAAGTAATATTGCTGCTGCTATTTGTTTAAACATGACTGATATGTCATAAATTGCTGCAAATATATAGGTACTTGATTTACAGTTTTATTATTAGATGCTTTTTTTAGATTAAACCTTTATTTCTTTATGAACAAAATAGCTGTAGTTGTTGCAGGTGGCAATGGATTAAGAATGGGAGCTTTTATTCCAAAACAATTTTTGTTGCTTAAAGGAAAACCTTTGTTGTGGCATACTTTGAATACGTTTTTAAATGCTTACGATGATATGCAGGTAATATTGGTTTTGCCTGAAGAGCATATAGAAAGGGGGGAAGCCATTGTAAATGAGTTAGAAAAATCAGGTAGAGTAACTATTACAAAAGGAGGAGCAACGCGTTACCATAGTGTACAAAATGGATTAAAATTAATTGCTGAAAATAGTATTGTATTTGTACATGACGGAGTTCGTTGTTTGGTTAGCAAAGACTTGATTCAGCGTTGTTATGAACAAGCTGTTGTTAAGGGTTCTGCAATACCTGCTGTTGCTGCAACAGACAGTATTCGAATTGCAACTGATGAAAATAACAGCATAGTGGCCGATAGAACAAAAGTGAGAATTATTCAAACCCCACAAACATTTAAGAGTGAAATCATAGTGCCAGCTTTTAATCAAACTTACAACGATGCATTTACCGATGAAGCAACTGTTGTAGAAGCCTTTGGTACCTCTATTTTTTTAATAGAAGGAGATTACAATAATATAAAAGTTACCCGACCAGTTGATTTGGTAATTGCTGAAAAAATATTGGAAGAGTTATAAGTGAACAAATAAAAAATCCTGCTTAGCAATAAGCAGGATTTTTTATAGCGACGATTTTAATTTATTAAAATCTTAAACCTAAACTAAAGCCCAATGCCCTTACACCAGCCCAAGGACCATCTGAAAGTAAGGTAGCACTTCTGCCATCAGCTGCAATGGTACCTGTTACTTTAAAAGGAGATAAATCTAATCCGTTTATTGCACTCTGTAGGCTTGTTCTTTCACTAGAACCAATAGGAGCAGGATTTTTAGAAATGTCAGCAACTAGTTCTCCTGTACTTGTTCCATAATGACCACCTACAATCCAAATATCTAAAACCAATTTCTTTAAAATTTGGTATTGTGTACCAAACATTAATCCACCACTTGTAGATTTTATTTTACCAACGAAGTCGGCATCCTTAACACCTAAAGGTGTATTGTATTTAATAGGCATTGTAAAATCAAAAGTTGCAAATCTTGCATAAGGTGCAATGTAAAAACCTTTCATTTTGCCTAAACCTAAATACAAACGTAGTTCAGGCGTTATAGCAGAGTTTCCCAACTCGAAACGACCTAAATTTAAATTAGGATCATCGAAATATTTACTTACAGTTTCCTGTATGGGCAATGCTTTTTTAGCTCCATATCTATAAGAAACAGAGAGTGACATTTTTTTAAGAATCGATCTTTCGAATGTTGCATGATAATTGCCAAATGCCAACGAACTTAAATTGGCTTTTACAATATTTTTTCCGCCAATTAGCGATTGTGATTTACCTAAAACTGGCAGCAATGCAAAAAGAAGGATTATTTTTTTCATAATTTGAGTTTATGGGTTAAGTATTAAATATTTGCAATATCGGCAACGGTTTTATTTTCTAATATATTTAATGTGGCATCTCTTACTTCTTTCATAGCTGTATTTAAACCACAATGTTTTTCATCGCAGTTTTTACAACGTTCATAAAAATTTAAACTTACACAAGATAGTAAAGCAATTGGACCTTCTATTAAACGCATTACTTGAGCAAGTGGAATTTTCTTTGGGTCTTTTGCCAAAAAATAGCCTCCGCCTTTTCCTTTTTTGCTTTCTAAAATTTCAGCTTTTCTCAATTCCAATAAAATACTCTCTAAAAACTTTAGGGGTATTTTTTTCTTCTTCGAAATCTCAGAAATTAAAACCGGACCAGTGTCTCTTTTTTCTGTGAGATATATTAAAGCCTTTAAAGCATATTGCGTTTTTTTGGAAAGCATACAGCAATTTTATAAATAAAAATTGATAATTAAGTACCCTTTAATGGGTATTTGTTTAATAGCTAAGTTACAACGATATATTGTAGCTTTTATTGGTTATATGATATTTATTGTAATGGCTATCTTTTTTAAGTTGCAAAATATTTGCTGTTACCAACCTTACTGTTTCAAAAAAGTGTTGCTGATTAGTTTATTCTGAACGACTCGAAGAATGCTTTTTAATGCTTTGTTTTATTGCAAAAAAATAAACACATATAAATAAGGGAAATTAAGGGCATGCAAGAATAACTAGGTGTTTTATATTTTTTATTAGTAAACTGAAGATTTATAGTATAAAAAAATAACCTGTCAGCATTTCAATATATTCAATGCGACAGGTTATCTTATAAAATAACTTTTAATTTATGCTTTCTTCTTTGCTGCTTTTTTAGGTGCAGCTTTTTTGGTAGCTGATTTTTTTGCTGCTGTTTTTACTTTTTTGGCAAATGCATCAGGCACTTGGGTTTCAATCATTTTCTTTACATCTTCAATTGGCACAACAGCAAGCTCTTCTGCTGTGTATTTGGTATCATCTTGTTTTTTGGTAACCTTCAACATTTTTTTACCAAACTTAATGTAAGGACCCCAACGTCCATTCTCAATAGAAATTTTTTCGGAAGGCCAATTTTGTATATAACGATTGGCTTCTTTTTCAACTTTGGTTTCAACTAGCTCATTAATTTCAGCCTGACTTAAATTATCAAAATTATATCTGCGAGGAACGTTGATATAAATGCCATTCCATTTAATAAATGGTCCAAAACGTCCTTTGCCCTTGGTTACAGGCATTTCCTGAAAATAACCAACAGGTGCATCAGCCTGATTTTTTTCTTCAATCAATTGTTTGGCACGTTCTACATCTATTTCAAATAAATCTTCTCCTTTAGGGATAGAAATAAACTGTTCCCCCATTTTAATATAGGGTCCAAAACGCCCCACATTCACACTCAATTCTTCACCATTTAATTCACCAATTACTTTTGGTAAAGCAAACAATTCATGGGCTTCTTCTAAGGTAATGGTTTCAATACTTTGTGTACTTTTCAGTTTGGCAAAACGAGGTTTTTCTTCATCGTTAGCATCACCTATTTGCACCATTGCTCCATAACGACCCATTCGTGCAATTATTTTCTTACCTGTTGTTGCATCTATGCCCAATTCACGTTCACCTTTTGCACGTTCGGCATTTTCTAAAGTATGCTCAATGTTTACATGAAATGGTTTGTAAAAACCATCAATCATGCTGCTCCACTTGGTTTTGCCTTCAGCAATTTCATCAAACTCTCGTTCAATTTTTGCAGTAAAACCATAGTCCATTACTTTATCGAAATACTGCTTTAAAAAATCGGTAACCACCATGCCTAAATCGGTTGGAAATAGTTTACTTTTTTCGGCACCTGTATTTTCTTGGGTAATTTCTTTTTCAATATTGTTGGTTGGTGTAAGCGTTAAAATATTTACCGTACGTTTTACAGCATCTTTATCACGCTTCTCAACATAGTTTCTTTTAATAATGGTAGAAATAGTAGGAGCGTAGGTACTTGGGCGACCAATACCCAACTCTTCCAGCTTCTTTACCAAACTAGCTTCTGTATATCTTGCAGCAGGACGAGTGAATTTTTCAGCAGCAGTCATGCCTTTGAAATCTAAAGATTGACCAACAGTTAATGGAGGCAACATGCCTTCATTGTTTTCATCCTCTTCATCGTCTTTGCCTTCTAAATACACTTTTAAGAAACCATCAAATTTCATTACTTCACCAGTTGCACTAAGTTGTTCTTGGTTGGTGCTGATATTTATTTTTGCAATTGTTTTTTCAAATTCAGCATCACTCATTTGGCTGGCGATTGTACGCTTCCAAATTAACTCATACAAACGCCTTGTTTCTTCATCGGCAATCGTATGATTGTTCATGTAAGTAGGCCGAATTGCTTCATGGGCTTCTTGTGCCGATTCGTTTTTATTTTTAAACTTACGGGGCTGATAATATTTTGCTCCATAGGCACTGGTAACTTCTTTACTAATGTCTTCCATGGCAGTATCACTTAAACTGATGCTGTCGGTACGCATATAAGTAATTTTACCACTTTCATATAATTTTTGTGCAAGCAACATGGTTTTACTTACACCATAACCCAATTTTCTAGATGCTTCTTGTTGTAATGTAGATGTAGTGAAAGGTGCAGCTGGTGTACGTTTACCAGGTTTTACCTGAATATCAACAACCTTATAATTGGCTCCCTTGCAACTTTCTAAAAATGCGTGAGCATCCTTTTGTTCTCTTATTTTATCGGCACCTTCTGCTTTAAAAATTACTGGTTTATTGGTAATATCGTTAGACTGAAATTTAGCTTCAATTTTATAACTGCTTTCGCTTGTAAAATGGTTAATTTCTCTTTCTCTTTCTACAATTAATCGTACAGCCACACTTTGTACACGACCAGCACTCAAGCTACGTTGCATACCAATTTTACGCCATAAAACAGGGCTTAATTCAAATCCCACCAATCTGTCTAAAACCCTTCTTGCTTGTTGTGCATTTACCAAATCCATATTAATTAAACGTGGATTGGCAACTGCTTTTTTTATTGCTGGAGCAGTAATTTCATGAAAAACAATTCGCTTGGTTGTGTTAGGGTCTAAACCAAGTACTTCTGCCAAATGCCAACTAATGCTTTCTCCTTCACGATCCTCATCGGATGCCAACCAAACTTCTCTATTTTTAGATAATTTCTTTAAATCGTTTACGACTTTTAATTTTTCATCAGGCACTTTGTAACGTGGCAAATAATGATTATTTACATCAATTCCCATATCGTCTTTTTCTAAATCACGAATATGTCCAAAACAGCTTTTAACTTCAAAATCGCTGCCAAGGATTTTTTCAATGGTTTTAGCTTTTGCCGGAGACTCTACTATTAATAAATTCTTTGCCATAATATATATGTATCAGAAACAGTAACCTCTGTTTTTTGTGTATCTGCACTTAAAATGTTACGTATAACTGAATCTAAATGGATGCAATATTAGTTATATCGTTCAAAATGCAAAAAAGTTCACCTAAAGTTTGGTTTTGGGTAAACATACTAACAATTGCTTCAATTGTTGGTTATTAAACTAAAAAAGAGGTTTTAGCAACCATTGTTTAAGAATCAAATGATTTTAAATGGCGAAATAAAAGAGATTTTCTACTTATTTTTTAAAAAATGCTGCAAAAATCCGAAATTGTTACTTAATTTCCGCAAATAAACGCAAATTAATTGTCTATGTACAAAAAGTTTACGCATCTATTGGTTGTTCTGTTTTGTTTCTCTTTGTTGGCTACTGCTCAGCAAAATAATGCTGCTTTGGTAAATGAAATGAATATTTTACTGATAACTGAAAAAGAACATTTGCCAAAATTAACTTTCGATTTTAAGGTGGATAGTGTTGCTACCGAGCAAGGCATTTTGAAAGCATATTTCAATATTTCAAAGGTTTATACTAAAGGTTCTTTACCTGCCGATTATTTAGAAATGCTGCCAGAACTACTGATGCAGTTTGCAGCCAAAACACAAAGCAAGTCTGTTGTATTGTTAGCGAAAGAACAGCATACCAATTTGTATAAAACGCTTGATTATTTTAGCAATCATCCAACACCACCTGTTTATACACCTGTTACAAATAATGATCCATTTGAAGCAAGAACAGGTATAAACCAATCACTGGTTACAAAAGTTTTTCCTGGCGGAAGTGCTTCTCCTTTACCAACAGGTGCATTGGCTGGTAAAACTGTTTGGTTGAGTCCGGGGCATGGATGGCACAACACAGGCTCTGGTTATGTTACACAAAGGGGAACTACCAATGAAATTGTTGAAGATTTTACAACGATAGAAAGCATCGATAATTACCTCATCAATTACTTGTACAATGCAGGAGCAAATGTTTGGTCTGTTAGAGAACGAGATGTAAATAGTAATGAAATTATTGTTGACAACGATGTTCCGTCATCTGGTTATTCAGAAACTGGTAGTTGGAGCACTGGTTCAATAGCTGGTTATGGAGGAACGTATAGGGTTGCAACTGCTAATGCTGCTGAAACTGCGACAGCTATTTATGTTCCTAATGTAACACAAAGTGGTTTGTATTGGGTATCTGTTCGTTGTATTGCTGGTGCTAATAGAGCTACTGATGTAACATTTACCATTATACATTCAGGCGATACATCTGTTGTAAAAGTTAATCAGGAAATACATAGTGATACTTGGGTTTATGTTGGACAATTTTATTTTACCAGCGGAAGTATAAATAAAATAACCATTTCCAATAAATCTTTAGAAGCTGGTCAGGCTATAATAGCAGATGCTGTTAGATTAGGAGGTGGAGTTGGAGATAAACCTGACTGTATTAACAGTAGTCAAGGTGTAAGTGGAAAAGCCAGATATGACGAATCTGCCAGACAGTATGCTCAATTTCAAAAATATCCTACATGTACAGAAGATGTAACAGTTAGGCCAAAGTACACTGAATACGAACTTAGTAAAGGAGCTCCAACAGAAATTACAAACGCTGTTTATATTGCATGGCATACCAATGCAGGTGGTGGTACAGGAACTGAATCTTATATTTATGATGGTACAGGAAGTGGTCGACCAAATGTTACTGCTGGTAGTGCCGATTTAAGAAATTATATACACAATCAGTTGATTGCCGATATCAGAGCAGGCTGGAAGTCGACCTGGACAGACAGGGGCGTGAAAACGGCCAATTTCGGTGAGTTGAGAGAATTGAACACCATTCCTGGAACACTGATAGAGCTTGCTTTTCACGATTTAGCTGCAGATGCAACTGAATTGAAACATCCAGAGTTTAGAAGACTTGCAGCAAGATCTATTTATAAGGGTATTCTGAAATTTTTTAATAACAGAGATGGTATTCCTTTAGTTTTTTTACCAGAACAACCTACTAATGTAATTGCAAAAAATATTGGAAACAATAATATTCAACTCAGTTGGATTGCTCCAGTTACTGGAGGTATTAATGGGGATGCTGCAACAGGTTATAAAGTTTATGTAAGTACCAATGGTAAAAGTTTTAAAGATGGTATTTCAGTAAATAGTGGCACATCCTTCACTTTCACAGGGAATGCACAAACGACCTATTACTTTAAAATTTCAGCTACCAATGCAGGTGGAGAATCTTTTGCAAGTAGTGTGGTTGCTGCAAGAACACCTGCGTCAGGTGTTACCAGTGTTCCTTATTTGATTGTAGATGCTTTTGATAGAATTGATGCAGGGGCTTTAATTCCAAAGGTTGAAAGTGCAGCATTGGGTACTGTTAAAAGAATTTTTTTAGAAAGAATGAACCGTTATGATTATATGATTGAGCATGCACAAGCATTAAGTAGTTGTAACAATATGGCTTTTGATGGTTGCCAAAATGAAGCAGTAATTGCTGGTACTGTTTTATTGTCATTTTATCAGGCAGTTGATTGGTTTACAGGCGAAGAGTCTACAACTGATAAATCAGTTGATGCTACAGAAAGAACATTAATAAAAGCGTATTTAGATGGGGGAGGCAATTTATTGATTTCTGGTTCTGAAATTGGTTGGGATGTAGGTAGAGCAGCAAGTACAAATGCCGATTTGGATTTTTACAACAATTATTTAAAAGCAAGTTTTATTGGCGACGATGCTGGTACTTACACTTTTACAGGAACACCAACTTTATTCAATAGCCAAAATGGAACATTCGACAATAGCACAGCAGGTTATTATGATGTAGATTTTCCTGATAGGGTTGCAGCCAATGGAGGAAGTTCAGTTGCTTTAAATTATACTGGTGGAACTGCAGATGGTGCAGCTGTTGGTTATAAAGGCACATTCAACATATTGTATTTTTCTTTTCCTTTTGAAGCGATTACATCTGCTATTATTCGTAATAATTTAATGTGCAATGCTGTAGCTTATTTAACACCAAGTGTTTTACCAGCAACCGGCCTTAATTTGTCGGGTAAGAATAATGGAACTTATAATACGATTGAATGGATTACTAAAGCTGAGTTGAATATTAAAGAAATGATTGTACAAAGAAGTACAACTGGGATACTGTTCGATGATATCAGCCCTTCATTTAGTTCTAAGGGAAGCTGGAATGCAGGAGCCAGTTATATTTATAAAGACGTTTCAATTTTAGCTTCAGGATATTACAGAATTAAGGTAATTGATGTAGATGGTAAAGTGTCTTTCTCTAACACCATTTTTATTAAAACGCAAAAAAATAGTAGCTTATTTACACTTCTAACAAATCCTGCCTTAACTGATTTGAGAATTGCTGTTTCAACTGGAGATCCAATAAAGCTTGTTATTCTAAATTCGTTAGGTCAAATTGTTTACAAAGAAAATTTCAGTGGCACTGTAGGCTCAGTTTTGTCAATTCCTGTTCAATATTTTTCTAAAGGAATGTACAATGTGCAAATGGTTACAAATAAACAGTACCAAATGGAAAAAGTAATCATTCAATAATTAAAAAAAGTAGCAAAAAATAAATTACTTGATAAAGCATTATTGGCAAATAGTTGCTTTTTGTTAACAAAAAAACGAATAACAAACGCATTTATGCTATATGCAATATTCCCCTAATATTGTTTATAGAAGGATACATTTTACTATTTATAAAAACAATATAGAACCTTACGTTTATGAAGAATTTATTACCCGTTATTCTATTTACTTTTATTTGTGTTAAATCACAATCACAATTAACTACACTTTGGGAAAAAAGTGCAGGTAGTTCTTATACTTGGTTTACTACATCAAGTGGTAATACCACAGGATGTGCATATAACCCTGTAACCAATAAGCTATTATTAGCTGATAGAAATAATTTAATTGCTATCATTAATGTAACAACAGGGGCTTCTGAAGGTACTTTAACAACAACACCTTTTGTAGGAACTGAATCTTTTAAGTGGAATAAAATCAGGATTACATCTGATGGAGTGATTTATGGAGTGTCTTTAACTACATCATCCCCATTTTTATGCAAAATTTACCGTTGGGATAATCAAACAGCTTCACCAACGCTTTGTGCATCTTTTAATGCTACAGAAAGATGTGGCGATGCATTTGGCTTAAGTGGCAGTGGTAATAATACAGTATTGTATGTAAGTGGAAATGGCATTACGTCATCTGCTGTTAATATTTATGTGCTTACTACAGCAAATGGGTTAGATTTTGCACTTTCAAATACAATTAATATTCCTATTACTGGTACCAATGCATGGGCTGGTCGTAGTGTAGATCCAATTTCTACAGGTACTGCATCCGAGCTATGGATTCGTTCTCAAAATACCAATACAAGAAGAATAAGTTCTACAGGAACTGTTTTGTTTACAAGTACCGATGGAGCAGGTGCCAATCAGGTACCAAGCAATTTTTCTAATGCAAGATACTTTACATCATCAAGTGGAGGTAAGTTTTTAGCATTAATGGGTACTAGTTCAGACGCAACTGGAGGAAGAAAACTAAGGGTACTAAATGTTACCAACGAAGCTGCAATAACCGATGTAGGAACAGCCGAATTATCAAGTACATATAGTACCAATACAAGTGGTATTGGAGATGTTGCAATAAAAGATAATGGCGATGGAACTTTTACTTTGTTTTATGTAATTACCAATAATGGTGTAATGGCGGTACAAACGAATAATTTAGTGCCTGTTAATTTTTCGGCCTTTACCGGGAAGCTGATCAATAACTCAGTTTCGCTAAAATGGACTACCTCAACCGAAATTAATAATAAGGGTTTTGAAGTAGAACGTTCTCAAGACGGAACTCAGTTTTCATCTATAGGATTTGTTGCTTCGAAATCGCTTAGTGGAAATGCAACGAATAAAAACGATTACACTTTTGAAGATGCTAAAATACTTTCAGGTAAAAGTTTTTACCGATTGAAACAGCAGGATAAAGATGGAGCATTTCACTATTCTAGCATCGTAAGCGTCAGCAACTTGAAAAACAGTTTTACTGCAAGCTTAGTTGCTAATCCTGTAAAAGATGAAGTTGAAATAAACTTATTTACTTCCGAAACTAAGACTCTTCTAATTACAGCTTATACTGCTACAGGAAAAGTTTTCTATAGTAAAGAAATGAATGTAGCAATAGGTAATAGTAATATTCAACTAAGAAATGCATCTCTACCTCAAGGCGTATTTTTCATTCGTTTACAAAGCAAACAAAATAAAGCTGAGACCATCATTTTGCAGGCAATTCATCAATAATAATTTAAAGTAACATCTATAAACCAAAATCAAAACTGTATGACAAAATTTTTTAAAATGCTGCCGTTAATTGTGCTTATGGCTATGGTACAAAATGTAATGGGGCAATTAAGTGGTACATATTCTATAGGAGCATCAGGCATTGTGCCAGGGGAAACTGGCAACTATGCTACTTTGAGTGCAGCGATAACCGCATTAAATACAAATGGTGTTAATGGACCATGTACTTTTTATTTTTCAGAAAGCAAAACTTATACAGAGGCAGCTGATGTTGCATTAGGCTGTGCTGGTACAAGTGCTACCAATACAATTACTTTTAAGCCTTATACCGGGGTTGTTTGTGTTGTCAGTTTCACCAACAATTTGACTAGAACTATAGATGGACATTTTGTTATAGGAGCAGCAGATGCAGCTGCGACTCTCCCAGGGTCATTAATTGCTACAAATTATATCACAATTGATGGATCTAATTCTGCAGGAGGAACAACCAAGGATTTAACTATTCAAAATTCCGGTATTACAACCCAAAAATCAATTTTTCGAATTTTTGGGAATAGCGATAATATCACTATCAAAAATTGTATTATGATTAATACTACAATTAGTGGTAATACATCTTCTGCTATTAATGTCACTAATTATAACAACGTTTCAAATTTTACTCCAGATAATTTAGTTGTACAAAATACTACAATGACATGTACCACATCTAATGGTGGTTCTGGTATTCAGTTAAGCAATAGCGGAACACCAACTACAGGAATTTCTAGTCTTGTAATTCAAGATAATATTATTTCGGCAAGAGCTTTAAGAGGAGCCGTATATTGCAATTATGTGAGTGACGCTATAATTTCAGGAAACACTATTAGTGTAGATAATCAACTTGGTACAGGAGCAGGTACAGCCATTTATTTATCTACTGGTACAAGTTCATCTGGTACGTTTAATATATACAATAATGTCTTTACTAAAATTGCCACTCAAAATAATGCTGCAGGTAATAGTAATGGTATTATTGGTATTGACGATCAATTGGCAACTCCTAAAATTGTGAATATTTATAATAATGTAATTAGAGGTTTTCAGATTACTGCTGCAACTTCAAATTCTAAAATTTATGGCATTAGAAAAACATCTTCTAGTACTACGAATGTTTATAACAATAGCTTTTATTTGCCGGAGCTTACCAACATGACAGCCTTTGGCTCTTCATATATTTCGTTAATAAACTATGCTTCAACAACTGAAAGTTCACCAACGGGGGCTTTTACAATAAAAAATAATTCATTTTTTATTGATGAATCTTCTATGAAAGTATGGGTTATTCGCAGGGTGAGCACTGGTGGTACTTTTACCTCTGATAACAATATACTTTATGTAAACAGTGGCAATGCTGCAGGAAATGTGGGCTATTTTAATGCTACAGATTATGCAACGTTTTCAGCATGGCAAACAGCTTCTTCTCAAGATTTAAACAGTTATAATACAAATCCAAATTATACTAGTACAACTAATCTCTTGCCTACTACTGGTTTAGCTGGTGTTGCTTTAGCTACAGTACCAAAAGATATTACAGGTGCTAATCGTTTATCTCCAGCAACAATAGGGGCTTATGAAGCACCAATTACTGGTAGTTGGAAATTGGCAGCAGGCTCTAACGATTGGGATGTACCTACCAATTGGGTTGGCGATGCATTACCAACTCCATCTTCAGTAGTAGTTATACCTTCTTCTGCATCTCCAATGCCAATAATTTCAACTGCCACAAATGCAACTGTTAGTCGTATAAATAATTATGGTACACTTTCAGTTACTGGTGCAATAACTTTAAATGTTTCTAGCCAAGTTATTAATGGGGGAACAATAACTGGAAGTGATGCTTCAATAAGTTTGAATGGTACAACTAAACAAAATGTATTATTAGATGGTGCTTCTGCAAGTATTACTTTAAAAGATTTTGTTTTAAACAATGCTAGTGGTGCAACATTAAATGGTTCTGGAAAACTAAATATTACTGGAACATTTACACCAACTGCAGGTGTTTTAGCTACAGGTGGTTTGTTGGTATTAAAATCAAGTTTTACTGGTACTGCAAGAATTGCTGAAGGTGCTGGAACGTATTTAAGTGGAACAGTAACCCAAGAACGCTACATTCCTCTAAAATCTTCCAGAGCTTGGAGTTTAATCAGCAGCCCAGTAAGTCAAAGTTTAAGTGCAGGTTGGCAGCAACAAATACATATCACAGGAGCAGGAACTGGTGGCACAGATTGTTCAGGTAGCCCTGCTCCACATAGCAATGGTTTTGATGCAACTTTAACCAATGCTCCAAGTATGTATAGCTATGATGCAAGTTTAGGCAGTGGCAGCCGTTGGATTGCCAATACTACTGGAACAACAGGCTTTATGTTAACACCAGGAACAGGCTATCGTTTAAACATACGAGGTCCAAGAAGTGCAGGTTGTGCATTATTAGATGGAAGCAGCTTAGCCCCAGCAGCAGTAACATTAAGTAGTACAGGTATAATAAGCAATGCACAAAAAAACTTGGGTTCATTTACAATCGATTATCCAAATACTGGCACAAACAGCTATGTATTCATAGGGAATCCATACCCAAGCCAAATAAGTTTCAGCACATTAGTAGCTGATAATATAAATATTGGCAATAATTATGCAATTTATGCACCAGGCAA